>JAJEHX010000048.1 GCA_022823465.1 Candidatus Latescibacterota bacterium | reverse complement strand
GATCGCACGTGCCATGGCGTTTTGTGAAATACCCATCGGCTTGAGGTACTCCTCAAGTAGAATCTCACCTGGGGTTATGGGATCGTTCATAGTTATATCCTATAACGTTACAGGGGTATTGTCAATGGTAATCAGTTATCGCAACTTTTTTCGGGCCAGAGTTCGTCCACCTGAAAGTGATACGCCACTGTTCGTTTATGCGAATAGAATGAAGACCCGTGAGCCGACCTTCGAGGGATTTAAGGCGGTTACCGGGCGGAGTCGCGAGGTCTCGGAGCTCATTGGCCTGATTCAGCTGAATCAGTTTTCATAGCGCGACACGGGAAATAGCGGCAAAGCGAAGGTTACTTTCCGATTCGAAAAGTTCCTCGGTATCCTTATCTGCAAATGACAGGATCATTCCAAGATTACGATATCAGTGCAGAACAAACTAATGCACCTTTGGCCGTGACAAGCAGTTATGTATCTTCTCGACCAAGAGTTCAGTTCCGTGGTGGTTAATTACATTATTCACTCCCTGTTTGATCAGTATACGATGCACAAAAACTCTCGCCTTTTATTACTGTGTACTTGAGAAGTATATTGTACTGAATCAAGAATTCTGCTTGTCGTCATACGGCTTATCGCCCACGCGTTCCTGCAACCGCCTCAATTCCGCCTTCAACTCCGCAACCACATCCGCGTAATCGGGATCCGCATAAACGCTGTTCAACTCGCAGGGATCCTTTTCCAGATCGAAGAGCTCCCACTCCGGTTCCATATTCGGTCCAACCGCGCCTTCCTGGCCGAGTGGGTCGCCGTAGTAGTAGATCAGCTTGTGCCGCAGGGTCCGGACGCCGTAATGGGCGCAGACGTTGTGGTGGGCGCCGTGCATCCAGTACCGGTAGTACATGGACGTCTGCCAGTCGGCCGGGGTCTCGCCACGCAGCAGGGGCCGGAACGAACGTCCCTGGAATGACGGCGGCACGTCAACGCCGGCGCAGTCCAGGAAGGTAGCCGGGAAGTCGACGTTCAGGATCATGTCTCCGTTCACGGTTCCCGGGGCCACTTCTCTCGGGTAGCGGATCAGGAAGGGCATGCGCAGGGACTCTTCGTACATGAAGCGCTTGTCGTACCAGCCATGGTCGCCGAGAAAGAACCCCTGGTCGGACGTGTAGATCACGATCGTGTCGTCCGCGATTCCTTCCTCATCGATGTAGTCCAGCAACCTGCCCACATTGTCATCGATCGAGGCGATGCACCGCAGGTAGTCCTTGATATACCGCTGGTACTTCCAGCTTTTCTCCTCTTCCGGGGTCAGGTGCTCCGGGACGGGCACCTTCAGGTCCTCGGCGTTTAGATCGCTTTCGACCCGCATCCGGGCGGCCGCGGCGGCCTGGGCGCGGTTCGAGTAGTCGTCGTCGAAGGTCGCAGGCTCCGGAATGTCCTCGTCCTCGTACATGTCCGCGTGCTTGTCGTCGGGCTCCCAGGAACGGTGTGGCGCCTTGTGATGCACCATGAGGCAGAAAGGGCGTGCCGGATCGCGGTCCCGCAGCCAGTCCAGGGAATAGTCCGTGATGAGATCGGTGGCATACCCGCTTCGTTTCGTCCGTTCCCCCATCCTGATCATCTCGGGATCGTGGTACAGACCCTGACCGGGGAGCACGTCCCAGTAGTCGAAGCCCGTGGGATCGTGGATGCCGCCGTGGCCGAGATGCCACTTGCCTATCACCGCCGTCTGGTACCCGCGCTCCTGCAGCACCTTTGGATAGTTCAGCAGACGGCCGTCCAGGTGCGTATCCAGAGTGGTGACCCCGTTTACATGGTTGTACGTGCCCGTAAGGATGGCCGCCCGGCTGGGCGTGCAGATGGAATTGGTGCAGAAGCAGTTGTCGAACCGCATGCCTTCCGCCGCGATGCGGTCGATGTGAGGCGTCGTGTTTATCCGGCTGCCATAGGCGCCAATGGCGTGCGCCGCGTGATCGTCGGACATGATGAACAGGATGTTCGGGCGTGATTGGGACATGGTACCTTTCCGTTTATTGAGAGGCTGTCATGATTACCAGTGCGTTTTTATTGGAGTCAACCAGTCAATACACCCGAGAGTTGGATTCAACCAGCCAGCACGGCCGAGAGCGTCGACGCGGCGATGTTGGCGCCGCAGATGACGATGGCCACGGTGCGTCCCCGGAATACGTCTTTTCGCTTCAGCAACGCGGCCACGGAAACGCCGGCGGCGCCCTCGACGATCTTGTGATGCGTTTCGACCATGAACCGGATGGCCTCGCCGATTTCTTCCTCCGAGACCAGGATGTAGTCGTCCACCAGGTCGCGGCAGATCGGGAAGGTGATCGACCCCGGTTCCACGTCGCCCGCCGAACCATCCGACAGCGTTTCGCGGTGCTCGGTGCTTACGATCCGCCCGGCGCGCACACAGTGGTACATGGCCGCCGACCGTTCGGGCTGGCAGCCGATGATCCGCGTGCCGGGCATCTTTTCCTTCAGGTAGACGGCGATCCCACAGATCAGGCCCCCGCCTCCGACGGTGACGAAGACATCGTCGATGGACGGCAACTGACGCGACAGTTCGATACCGATGGTGCCTTGGCCGCCGATGATCTGCGGATCGTTGTAAGGCGATATCCACACCCGGTCCAGGACGTCGGCCTGGTGCTTGGCGTGCAATTCCGTTTCCAGCGCGTTTCCTTCGTGGAAGACGAGGTCGACGGGGTACTGACCGATCGCTTCCGCCTTGGATGGATCCACACGCCGGGGCAGATAGATGGTGCCCGGACAGCCGGCGATCATGCAGGCCCGGGCCACGCCCTGCGCGTGGTTTCCCGTCGAGGCCGTCACCACGCCGCGGGACCGTCCCTCGCCGGTAAGCGAGAGTACCTTGTTCATGGCCCCGCGGGCCTTGAAGGAATTGGTATGCTGCTCGCTTTCCATCTTCAGATGGACATCCGCCCCCGCCATAGCCGAGAGCGGCATGGAGTGAATCAGGGGCGTTTGAAGGACATGGGACCGGATACGTTCTTCCGCGCTAAGTATTTCGGGGAGAATAGGATGCATGGATCAATTCAACTGGTTGTTCAGTAAGGTCGGACGTCGGGAATAAGCTCCTCCGCACGGCTGGGTGATTGCGGCGAGCCTTTCAGTTCGAAAGGGCGACTGCAATAGGCTCCTCAGCGCGGCCGGGCGATTGCGGCGGGCCTTTCAGTCAGGCCTTTCAGCGCGGCTACTCTATCGCGGCGGCCCCTTCAGCCCGACTGCGTGACTTCGACCTCGACGTGACGGATCCTTCCTTCATCGGTGAAGGTGATCGTTTCGAGTCCCCGGCGCGCCACGGCCTGCCCCGTTTCGGCATTCGTGGCCCGCATCGTGAAATCGAAGGAGGCCGTGTCATCGGAATCCGCGCGGTAGTCATCCACGGTCCAGTGCACGTCCGGAAAGGAGGTGAAGAAGCCGGTCATCATCTCGCGGATCTGTTCCAGCCCCTCGAAGAGACCGAACTGCGACGACCGGTAGGTTGCGTTCGCGTCGAACATGGGAAAGACTTCATCCAGTTCGTGGCGGTTCGATCGCTCGACATAGAGCCGTGCCAGGTCCGCCGCTTTTCGGCCATCCATGCATGGGCTCCGCGGTGAAGTGTATACCAAGAGTATACCAGGTGTTGGTCGTTACACGGGAAAATGTGTCGTTCCTTCCGGCCCCGTGTCAAGTTGGAAAACCACGGGGCGGACGCCTGGAAAGCGTGGGCCACCCATCCGCCTCGAAGGGTTGACTTGATGCGTATAATCTAAGAAGCATTCAGACTGTTCCCTGACCTCGCCTACCTCTGACGGATCAAACCATGAAAACAGACACATTTTTCAATGAAGTGGAAACGCCCGCCGTTTTGCTGGATGAGACCAGGTTGATGGGCAATCTACGCGCCATGCAAGGGCTCGCGGATCGACACGGCGTCGCGCTGCGTCCCCACGCCAAGACCCACAAGTCTCTGGAGATCGGCCGGCGACAGATCGAACTGGGCGCCTCGGGCATCACCGTGGCCACGGTGGACGAAGCGCTGGTCTTCCTCGGGGGAGGATTCAGGTCCATAACCATCGCCCGGCCGGTGGTATCTTCATCGAAATGGGACCGGCTGCTGTCCGCGACTAAGGATCGAAGCGCCGAGGTGCGCGTGGTGACCGACTCGAAAGAAGGCATACGGGTGGCGGGCGAACGGGCGGCGGCCCATGGGCTGGCCGTCGGGATGTTCCTGAAGATCGACGTGGGACTGCACCGGTGCGGGCTGCTGCCTGAAGATCCGCACATCGGGCAACTGGCCGGGATGATCCATGACCACCGGGACCTGGAATTCCGCGGCATCCTGTCCCATGCCGGCCACGTGTACGCGTCGAAATCACAGCTGGATGCCTCCGGGGTCGCGGAATCGGAGCGCCGCACCATGGTTGCGGTGCGCGACGCCCTGGTGGCCGACGGCCTTCCGGTACCGGAGGTCTCCGTGGGCGCCACACCGGCCGTCCTGGCCACCGAGGGTTTCGAAGGCATTACCGAGATCAGGCCGGGGAACTACGTCTTTCTCGACCTGCTCCCCGTACGCGTAGGCGTAGCTGAGCTTTCCGATGTCGCCCTGTCCGTGCTGGCCACGGTGATCAGCAAAAACGAAGGCTACTTCGTGACCGACGCCGGATCGAAGACCCTGACCTCGGATACGGGTGTGCACGGTATGACGGGCAACCAGGGCTTCGGCCTCGCCTACCCCGCGTCGGGATTCCTGGATTCCAATCGCGAAATGATCGTGGAAAAGGTCTCGGAAGAGCACGGCATGGTCGGCCGCAATGGATTCGATCTGTCCATAGGATCGAAGATCCGCGTGGTGCCGGTACACAGCTGCCCCGTGGCGAACCTGGCGCGATCGTACGTCGTCCTTACCCCGGACGGGATCGAATCCTGGCCGGTGGACGCCGCGGGCGGGTCAAGGTAGAAAACGGCGGAACCGATCTGCAAGGGACCGCGCGGACAGCATGTCACGGATGCGCGTCAGCCTGTCACGGATGCGCTTTAGACCGTCACGGATGCGCGTCAGTCCATTTCCTTCTCGCGAAGGCTTCATCTCGGCCAGGAACCGGGAGGCTTGCTTGCGCTGCGTCGTTATGCAAAGCCTTTCTTCGGCCCGCGTCAGGGCAACGTAAAAGACGCGCCGCTCTTCTTCGATGTCTTCGGCCGAGCCCGACATGCGGCGATGGGGGAGGATATCCTCGACCACGTGGAACAGGATCACCCCCTTGAATTCGTCCCCCTTGCTTCGGTGAATCGTGGTAACGGTGATCCGGTCGGCACTTCGCCTGTCGTCGCCTGTCGTTTCTTCCTGTTGCATCTCCTCACCGGCCGCTCCTTCACGGGCGGCGTCATCGGCAGTCGCTCCTTCGCGCCTGTCGTCGCCAGGCGCCGCTGCCTGAGACGCGCCGGGATGGACGTGTCCTTCCAGATCTTCCCTGTCGGCATCAGATTCGGCATCCGCTTCGGCAGCCATGGACTTGAGATAGGACTCCACGAATGAATCCGTCGCAGGATACCGGGCGGCCATCAGCCTGATCATGCCGATGGATTCCATATTCGACGCGGCCATCCGCCGCCTGCTCGTCTCGTCCCTTCTCCGGTAGTAGGCGCCAAGGCCCGAGTGTTTCAGCAACGCGTCGAGAAAGTCGACAGGCAGGGCTTCCGGCGACTGGTAGACGCCACGCAGAATCTCAATGCATCTTAGGTACGCCTCCACTCTGGCGATCACATCACCCGGCAGACCCTCCATACGCTCGAAGAAAAGGTGGCCGAGCGCGGCCGATTCACGCAGTTGTTCATTGGAGAGTCGCCTGGACGGGAAGGACAGGCTGATGGCATGCGACACGGGATCGGCCCGTTCGCCATGGGCTACGACATCGAACCAGGCGCCGACGGTCCGCCCGGCATGGGACTGGTACAGCGCCCCTTCATCGATCGAGTCGAAGGGCAGGTCCGCCTCCCCGAGCGCGGACTGCAGGGGCGCCGCGATGGACTGCACCCGGACCAGCACGGCCATGTCCCCGTAGGCATACCCCAGTTTTCTCCACCGGCGTATCGTGCGCACCACGGCCTCCGTTTCGGCTTCCAGCGACGGGCATTTGTTGATCCGGATGGCGTCCCCGCCCGGACCAGCCTGAACCTGCACGGGACGGATCGGCTTTTCGAAACGGTTCACGTTGTTGGAAATGACGCCGGCGGACTGCTTTACGATCTGCGGCCTGCACCGGTAGTTCTCACCCAGGGTGCGGATCACCGCGCCCGGATACCACCGCTGAAACGAGCGGATGTTCTCGGGGTCCGCACCGGTGAAGGTGTTTATCATCTGGTCGTCATCGCCCACGGCGAACAGGTTGTTCAGCGGCAGGGAGAGCAGCCGGAGCATAAGGAACTGGACGGGAGTGAGGTCCTGGACCTCGTCCACCAGGACCGCGTCAAAGCGGTGCTGGTAGACGGAGCGCGCCCGGGGGTTGGCGAGCAGGACTTCCACGGCGCGGAACAATTGCTCGTCGAAGGTCATCAAGTTCTTCTCGCACATGCGGCGCTCCATTTCCACATAGATCCTGCGGACCTGGTCCCTGTCGTAGCCCTCGAACGCCTCGCGTGTACCGTTGCCGTCGACGGGGATCAATGTCCTCCGGTACCGGGAAACCGCTTCCTCGTACGCAACGACGAGATGTTCGGGAAAGGGATAGGGGACAGTCTGGAAATACCGCTCGAAGTCATTCTTTAGCGCCCTTCTGTACAGATCCGTCAATCCACCCGGCAGGGATTGTTCCGTCACGACCTCGCGGCCCGCGTACGGACTGTCCGGCGCCTGTCTGCAGATCTCGTACCCGAGGCTGTGCAGCGTACGGATGTGCACGTCAGGAATCCCGGCGTCCCCGTGTATGCGCTCGGACATCACCTCGCTCGCCGCCTTGTTGAAGACCACGCACAGGATCCGGCCGGGGTCGACGCCGCCGCGGACGGCTTCCACGACACGCCGCGTCAGCACCCGGGTCTTTCCCGAGCCCGCGGGCGCGAGGGTAAGCACCACGCCGGCGCGGGGCGTAAGGCACCTGGCCTGTTCCTCGGCCAGGCCGGGATTCGGTTCCGGCATCTGGCGTTCGGTACCGTGTCCTCGGCCGGCCAGGGCCGAACGTACCCTTTCAACGCATGCTTCGAGATCGTTCACGACCTCGCACCCACTGAACCGGACCACGTCCCGAACGTCATGCGCTTCGATAAGCGCCGTGTCCCTCCGGATCTGATCTTCGGGGACAAACTCCCTGCCGTCGATCTCCACGGCCACTACGTTTCCATGGGTGTCCTCGACGAGTGCATCGACGAAACGCGGTCCCACACGGGCATGAAGCCTGTGCGATAGGCCACCCTGGGTGAGTCCCTCGTGCATCGCCCTTTCCACGGGCGTCAACCAGGGTTTCTGCGAAGAGGCCAGCGCGTCAGGAGAAGGAAACAATGCGCAGGTGTGCGCCAGAAGCGCCCCGAGTTGCTCCTTCAGGAGAGGGACCATCACCTCCTCGATCCGGTCCCTGGCAGGCATTTCGACCGAGCCGGTTTCCAGGTCCCATTGATCCCAGGACGCATACAGATACAGGGGGATGTACCGCCTGTACGCCGGAAGCACGATGAGGTTCACCAGGCTGTTCAGGTGGGGCGCGTACCGGGACGACAGCTTGAGCACCAGGCGGTCGGGCTCTCCCGGAATGTCCTGTCCTTCATGCGGGTCGCCAAGAACGACAGTGCCCGGCCTGGACTCGATGTCGGGCAGAGAAAACGTATCGGGACATCCGAAAACGGCGAGTCCTCGGCCCTTGCGTTCCCGCCAGGAAAGTTCTCCTTCCGTAAGCAGGGCCGGACGAACGGGAAGAGTTGGTTTCGCTGACTGGACCCTGGCCGCCGATGGCGGGTGCGTTGGGGGCATCTTTCTTCCGTGCGGAACGCGCGGACATCTATTGAACCATGTGGCCCGGTGGGAACACCATGTGCCCCCGGTGGGAACACCATGTGGCCCGGTGGAACACACTGGAAGCAGACCGGAATCCGCATGAATGGGAAGCAGGACCTGTATTCCTTACAGTCGGCGTGATGAGCTCACTCTCGAGACGATAGAGAGGTACAGGCCCGCACTATCCATTGATGGAACTTGCGCTGCCGGTTATTTTCGGTTTGTCGGTAATTTGCTTAAGGAGGTGAGCATATGGGCGCCGTGGAAGAGATCGTATGGGGCGCTTTCCGTTCGCGTCCCGTTTTCCTGTACACGCTGAACGGGACGACCGGCGCGGCCGCGCGCGTTACGAACTACGGTGGGATACTGCAATCCCTGGAGATCCCGGACGCCGACGGGAATCTCGTGGACGTCGTGCTGGGTTTCGATTCCTTCGACGAATACCTGGGCGACCATCCGTTCTTCGGCGCCACCGTGGGCCGTTGCGCCAACCGGATCGGCGGAGGACGGTTTACGCTCAAGGACAGGACCTATCAATTGGCGGTCAACGACAGTGCCGGCCCCAATCACATCCACGGAGGCCCGGGGGGATTCGACAAGCAGGTCTGGGAACCAAGGGACTTCGGCCAGCACAGCGAGGGAACCTACGTCGTACTGGCTTACACGAGCGCGGATGGGGAGGAGGGATATCCCGGTACCGTGGAAGCGACCGTTACCTATACCCTGACACGAGAGGACGAACTGCGGGTTTCCATGGAGGCGCGGACTGACCAATCCACCCCGGTGAACCTGACCAACCACTCCTATTGGAACCTGAACGGCCACCAGTCCGGCCCGGTGCTGGACCACGAGGTCGCCCTGTTTGCCGACGCCTACACACCCGTCGACAGCCATCTCATCCCCACGGGCGAGATCAGGGAAGTCGCCGGGACGCCCTTTGACTTCACGCAACCCAGGACCATCGCCGCGGAGATGGACGGCATTGCTCCGCCTGGTGCGCAAGGATCCGGAGATCCCGTCGGATACGACCACAACTTCGTCCTGCGCGACGCCGACGGGCGGGTGAGGCCGGCCGCACGCGTGGCGTCATTGCAGTCCGGCCTCTCCATGGAAGTACGGACCAATCAACCTGGCGTGCAGTTCTACACGGGGAATTACCTGTCCACGACCCTGACGGGAAAGGGGGGCGCCGTCTACGACAGGCACCATGCCTTCTGCCTGGAAACCCAGGTGTTCCCCGATGCGGTCAATCGCCAGGGTACGCCGGGTTGGCCTCCGGTCGTCCTGAATCCGGGCGAGGCATATCATCACGAGGTGGGCTACGCCTTCACGTCCGCATAGACCCATGCTCAGCGGGTAAAGACGGTCTGGCGCAGATGAGCGGCATGGTCGGATACGAGAAAGGCGAGGATCCTGCCCACGCCCTCGGGGTCGCCCAGGTATTCGGCCGCCTGCTTCAGCGCTTCTTCCACCGACTCACCCCGGGATTCGGCCGCCTGGGCGATGTTTCTCAGCTTCATGGGCGTGGCGATTCCGCCCGGACACACCGCGTGCACGCGTATGCCGAAGGGTGCCAGCTGACTCTCCAGGACGACGGCCTGGCCGTGCACGGCGCCCTTGCTGGTCCCGTAGGCCACCGATGAACTGCCTCCCCTGACGCCGGCCCCGGACGAAAGCAGGACGATCACGCCCTTTTTCTGTTCCTTCATCACCGCAGCCGCGTACTTGCAAGTCAGGAAGGAACCTTTCAGGTTGACGTCCATCACGTGCTGCCATACGGCCTCGTCCAGTTCGTCCACGGGAACGCAGGCGCCCTCGAGCACACCCGCGCAGTTGACGAGTGCGTCGATACGGCCGAAGTCTTCGACCGCCCCGGCCATCAGCGCTTCGACCTGGCCGGCGTCCGAAACGTCCACCACCTGGTATGACGCCTCGCCGCCCGCGGCGTGTATATCGCGAAAGGTCTCTTTCAACCCGGCTTCATCGATATCGGCGAGGACGGTGCGCCCCCCGGCCTCCGCGCAGCACAGGGCCGCGGCCCGTCCGATGCCCATCGCCGCTCCGGTTATGACGACCGTCTTGTTTTCGAGCAACATGTCACGATCCTTCCATCTATGGGTTCGCGGTATACGCCGTATACGCCCGCGAGATACGCGCGAGATACGCAGGTTCACATTGGTTCGCCGGGATCTACCCGCGGGATATCGTGAGTCGCGCCTCCGGGATACGCCCGCGTTCCGACGACTGGATGTCAATCCCCCCGGGTATTCTAATCCCTGGCCGCTTAATTATCAAACCCAATAAGAAATGCCGCCTCCGGCGCCGCTTCCATCCCATCTGCACACCCCCAAATGCCTTGACATGTGCGCTTCACGTTGGTAACCTTAGGGCAGTGCTGAGATCGCAGGCGCGCCGATAGCGGGTGCAAAGTTTGCAGGCGCTGGGATTGCAGTTGCGAAGACGGCGGGCGCGCCGATCCCGAGAATCCGGTTCAGCAGCCAACCAACCTGTACCGGGTTACATTCGACCCGTCACGTCCCCGACAGGATTCGTTCATGGACCGGCGTCATTTCCTTGAAACCCTCGCGGCCGGACTCGTTATCGGTGGAGCCGTGCTTCCCACGCTTCAGTCCGTGGCTGGTCCCCTCTACGTTCCAGTTGAGAAAGATGAAGACGATCTGACGCCGCTGCGCCGGTTTTTCGCCGTAGCCATCGTCTCCTTTCCACCTAAAATCGACACAGAAAACGAACGGCTTGAAATCGAAGGCGCCGTAACGGCTCCACTCGCCCTGCGATATGAGGAACTGCACCAATGGCCCCAGCATACGCAGAAGAGCATCCTGCGTTGCGTCGGCGGCGCCCAGGGCAAAGCCGGATGGGTCGGCGTACGGCTGCGGGATCTGTTGGAGAAGGCGGGCGTGGCCCCGGACGCCCGGGACGTCATTTTCTACGGGGCGGACGAGTACGAGAGCAGCGTTCCCGTCGGCGAGGCGATGAAGGAGAGCAGCATGCTCGCCCTCCAGATGAACGGCGAGCCGTTATGGTCCAAGCACGGATCGCCCGTGCGGCTCGTACTGCCCGGCATGTACGGATACAAGCAGGTCAAGTGGCTGACCCGGATCGAGGTCACCCGCAAGAACCACAAGGGATACTGGGAGCAGCGCGGCTATTCGGACGACGGCCGGATCAAACCCTGAGGAGCCAGGCTTTCAATGGATGCCATGCTGGTCACCGGTGGAGCCGGGTTCATCGGCAGTAACTTCGTTCGATACGCATTGAACCGCTATCCCGACACCCAGGTCGTCGTGCTCGACGCCCTGACCTACGCCGGGAACCTGTCCAATCTCGACGACAGCAAAGATTCGGACCGGCTCCGTTTCATTCAAGGGGATATCCGGGACCGGAGCCAGGTCGACGAGGCAATGCGCGGGGTGGAGGCCGTCGTCAACTTCGCCGCAGAATCCCATGTCGATCGGTCTATCCTCGATCCCTCCTCGTTTATCGAAACCAACTACAACGGAGTAAACGTTCTGCTCGAAGCCGCGCGGCGCCTGGAGGTAAAACGGTTCCTCCAGGTTTCTACGGACGAAGTGTACGGCCACGTTCCCGCGGGCCTTTCGGCAGAAGGCGACCCCCTCGCGCCCCGCAACCCCTATGCCGCCAGCAAGGCCGCCGCGGAGCTGCTGGCCCAATCCTATTACATCACCTACGGGCTGCCCGTACTGATCACGCGGGGCGGGAATACGGTCGGCCCCTATCAGTACCCTGAGAAGGTCCTGCCCCTCTTCATCACGAACGCGCTGGAGTACAAGCCGCTTCCAGTCTACGGCGACGGAAGCGCCGTTCGCAGCTACCTGTACGTGGAAGATCACTGTTCGGCCATCGACCGGGTGCTCAGGAACGGCCAACCGGGGAGCGCCTACAACGTGGGCACGAACTGCGAGGTGAGCGGACGCGACCTTGCGGACCGGGTCCTCGAAATTCTCGACCGCCCGGCGAACCTGCGCGAGTTCGTTCCGGACCGCAGCGGGCACGATCTGCGGTACGCCCTGGACTGCGGCCGCGTACAGTCCCTGGGTTGGCGTCCCGCCTTCGACTTCGACACGATGCTGAAGGGGACGGTGCAATGGTACGTGGACCACCAGCCGTGGTGGCAGGAGATCCGTAACGAGGACAGTTACAGGTCTTACTATCGGAAGCAATACCATGAACGATGACATTCCTATGGATTTACCAACACACGCATGGAGGTTGAGACGTGATGTACCTGACTCTGATTGAGTCTGTCGTCTTGGCCGGATGGATATGTGTCGTTGGCTACGGTTTCGTGTTGAGTTTCATCGGCCGGATGCGAGGACGAAGCAAGACGCCGCTGATCTATCCCCGGCACGTCTTCGCCCTGGTGGTGCCCGTCGCGGGGAACGACGAAAACTCGATCAGCAGGACCGTGGAGCATCTGCGCAGGAACAAGTACCCGCGCGGCATGTTCGACGTGATCGTCGCCCCGGTGAGCGGCACGGATCAGGTGTCGACCATAGCGCGCCGCAAGGGCGCCGTAGTCTACGGCCCCGGGAAGCAGCGCTGGCGCGACCGGGACGATGCGATAACAGGCGTACTGGAACGGCTATCCGCCAAAGACCGGTATGACGCGTACATCATTCTGGACGTCAGATCCAGGATTTCCCCCAACTACCTGGCGGTGATGAGCGACAGACTGTCCAAGGGCGCCCTGGCTGTCCAATCCGGCTACTGTGTTTCGGGTAGAAAGTGGGCATGGAATACGGCCAGCCGGGCTTTGCTGAGCACCCTGAAACCCGGCTGGCTGACAAGCTGGTCGCTGGATTTCCGTCTCGGTGGGGGGATTCATCGAACCGGTCTGTGCATCTCCCGCCGGCTGGTCGAAAAGCACGGCATAAAAAGGCCCCGGGTGGACAATGTGCTGGCGTTTCAAACCAAACTGCTTCGCCACGACGTAGTCATTCAGTATACCGACCAGGCATGGGTATACGACCGCACGAGAGCCGTCAAGCCCGTCGGCTCCACGTTCAGCCGCCTGAGGTCCAGGTGGCGTCGTGCCCGCGCCGATGGACTGCCCCTGATCCGGGATGGATTGAAATGGCGCAGCGCGGCCCAGGTTATCGGCGGCTTCAACCTCTTCCTGCCCACGTACAACACGATGCTGGTCACGGCGCTGCTGTTCTTCGGTCTTGCCGCGTACCTGCACGGCGTCGCTTCGGCCATCGCCATGGGGTGGATCGCCCTGATCGCGAGCCTGGCTGTTTTCGTGGTTTTCCGGTTGGGGCAGATGCGCGCCCCGGTCCTGGCGTACGCCGCATTGCCGACTCTTCCACTCATCCTGATCTGGCAGTCCGTCAAATCCTGTTTCACTTCCAGGCCTTCCAGGCCAGAGAACGCGCAGCCGAAGGACCAGAAGCGGACAGAGACCGGAAATGGGCGGACCCAGGGCAGGAGGCCGCGGCGGCGTTATTCGCGCCGGCCCAGGCGCCAGCCTTCCTGACAAGGGGTGGCCGCTTAAGAGGTAGCCCGCGTAAAGGGTGGCCCGCGTTTCGGTCTTCCTGACACGGCTGGCCATGTGTCGGTCTTCCTGACCAGGCAAGCCCGGGAGCTTGACCCATTCAACTGCACCACGCGTTGATCCTCGGATTCCTGCAGGGCGTGACCGAGTTCCTGCCGGTCAGCAGTTCCGGCCATCTCGTCGTATACCAGCGTCTGTTCGGACCAGGCGGACCAGGCGGACCGGATGAAACCCAGTTGCTCTTCGACGTCATGGTGCACCTCGGGACCCTGCTGGCCGTTCTGATCGTGTTCCGGTCCGATATCGCCCTGCTGGTCTCGAGCGCCTGCCGCGCGGCAACGGGAAAGGCGGGCGCGGACCAGGCGGACCGCGGGTCTCTTCGCCTCCTGCTCCTGCTCGCCGTGGGCACGGTTCCGGCGGCGGTCTTCGGGCTGGGATGGAAAGACGAATTGGAGCGCCTGTTTGCCGCCCCGATCTACGTCGGCTTCGCGTTTCTGGTTACCGGTTCGGTGCTGTGGCTGTCCCGGTTCTCCGGCCGGCCCGGTCGATCCGGCCGGCGCGCGAAGGACCTCGGCGGCACAACCTGGATCGATGCCCTGCTGATCGGTCTGGGCCAGGCGCTGGCGCTGATTCCCGGCGTTTCCCGGTCGGGCACGACCATTTCTATCGCCCTGTTGTTGGGACTTGACCGGCGGCTGGCTGCACGTTACTCTTTTCTATTGGCGGTCCTCGCGATCCTGGGTGCGGTTGCCGTCCAGATCGGCGATACGGGCGGCATTCCCGCCGATCAGTGGGCTGCGATAGCCGCGGGCACGGTCATGGCGGCCGTAAGCGGTTACGTCGCGCTCAGGCTGCTTCTTCGCATCGTCATTGCCGGCAATCTGTCCAGGTTTTCGTACTATTGCTGGGGAATCGGGCTGCTGACGCTGGGCGGTGTGCTGTCCGGCGCGTTCTGATGAAGGCCTGTTTTCACCTCCCCCGGCGCTTCACTCACAACAGACGGGAGCCAGGCACATGAATCGAGACATCGGCAGGCTGCTCGATGAATGGGATTACACGGGACCCGACAAGCTCATCGTGCGCAAAATCAAGGGAGAAGACGGCCGGACCAGGATTCAGATGCGCGTGGATCTCGGTATCCTGCAGATGGAGTGGTCCGACCGCCCGGACGGCAGCAGGCCCCACGGGAAAACCTCCCTGCTGGATCATTTCCAGGACCAACTGGAGAAACAAAAGGCGGACAAGGGGCCGGACGCGCAGCTCAATCTATCCCACGAGGACTGCGTGAGCCTGCAGTCGGAATCGCTTCAGTATTACTACCGGCGCATCTGCATGTTCGAACTGGAATCCTATCACGAGGCCTGCAGGGACGCCGAGCACAATCTGCAGATCATGGATATCGTACGGACCCACGCCGAAAACGACGACGACCGCCTTTCCTTCGAACAGTACCGGCCCTTCGTCATCATGCACCGCACCCGGGCGAGAAGCCTGATTGCCACGGGTACGGGCGATAACGACAGGGCTTTGCACCATATCGAAGAGGGCATAGAAGAGATCGAGACCTTCTATCGGTCCTATGACCGGGACGACCTGGTAAAGGAAAGCCAGGAGCTGAAAGTATTGAGGGAGATGGCCGAGGAGATCCGAAAACAACAGCCCCGTTCCGAGGAAGACCAGTTGCGGGCGGAACTGACGGAGGCCGTCGAGAACGAGGAATTCGAACGGGCCGCCGAAATACGGGACGAACTGAAGAAGTTCGACCTGCCCTAGACCGGAGCCCTCCTTGCTTTCCTGGATCAGATCCGCCGACCGTCAACTCATCCTCTTCGTGCTTGGCGCGGTCAGCATGGGCCTCTCGATGGGCCTGGCGGAAGTCAGCTTCAACAATTTCCTCAGCGACACCTACCACATGGACGCGATGAGCCGGGGCGAACTCGAGTTTCCCCGCGAGTTGCCGGGCTTCCTCGTGGCCGCCTTTGCCGGTATCCTGTTCTTCTGGTCCGAGCTGAAGATGGCGGCCCTGTCCATGGCGCTGATGGCCGTAGGTTTTATCGGGCTCGGATACTACGGCGACCTGTACGGGCTGATGCTCACTTCGATGATCATCTGGAGCATCGGCATGCACCTGCAGATGCCCGTGACGCGGACCATCGCCCTTCACCTGGCCCGCGAAGGCCGGGGCGCCACCATGCTGGGGCGCCTGAGCGGCATCCAGACCGGCGCCGCCATCGTGGGCGCCATCCTGCTCTGGATGGGACTGGGCGGCACTTCACTGGGCTACCTGCCCGTTTTCGCACTCGCCGCGCTGGTCGCCCTCGGGGGCACCTACTGCTACCTGGCCATGCGGCCCATCAAGGGACACACGGGCAACCGTCCCACCTTCATCATGCGGAAGCGCTACACCCTGTTCTACCTGCTGAACATCCTGTTCGGCGCGAGAAAGCAGATCTTCATCACCTTCGGTCCCTGGGTGCTGATCAGCATCTTCGACAAGCCGGTATCCACCATCGCCTCGCTCCACCTGGTGGCCTCCGTCATCGGCGTGTTCTTCGCGCCGCAACTCGGCAAGCTGATCGATCGGTTCGGAGAGCGCCTCGTGCTGATGATCGACGCCGTGCTGCTCATCGGGGTGTGTCTCGGCTATGGCTTCGCGGCTGAAATGGGGTTGGGAGAATGGGCGGTGGACCTGATCTACGCCAGCTTCGTGCTTGACCTGGTGCTGTTCAACGTCAGTATCGCGCGGACCACCTACGCCAGCAAAATCGTCGCCAGGAAGGACGATCTCACGGCGACCCTGTCCCTGGGCGTCACCATAGACCACGCGGTGTCCATGTCCATCCCCACCCTGGGCGGGCTGGTATGGGTCATGTACGGCTACCAGCACGTCTTCGTCGGTGCGGCGGTCGTCGCCGTCCTGACGCTGGTAGCCACCGGTTTCATTACCGTGCCCCGACCGGGTTCGGGCCGGGTGAGCCAGGCAGAGGCCGCCGGCTGAGGGGAGATCGGCAGGCGACCCCGTCATTCTGGTTTGGGCTACCGCAAACGTTATTAACCGCCGGCCATCCAGCCGCCATCCACGACGATCAGTTGTCCCGTAAGAAAATCGGAAGCCGGAGAGGCCAGGAACACCGCCGTGCCCGCGATATCCTCCGGTTCGCCCCAGCGGCCGGCCGGCACGCGGTTCAGGATGTAGGCTCCGCGCTCGCTTTCTTCGACGGGCCGGGTCAGCGGAGTCCGGATGTAGCCCGGGCAAATGGAATTCACGTTGATGTTGTACCGGGCCCAGTCGATCGCCAGCTGATAGGTCAGCGAACCGATGCCTCCCTTGGCTGCGGTGTAGGCGGGAATATGGGGGATACCCGTGATCGTGGCCAGCGAGGCGATGTGGACGATCTTGCCGTATTTCCGCTCGATCATGTGCCGTGCCACGAGTTGGGTGAGGAAAAAGGTCCCCTTCAGGTTGGTGTTCACGACGCGGTCCCAGTCCTCCTCGCGGTAGTCCTCCGGCGGCGTGCGCACGTTCACCCCCGCGTTGTTGACCAGGATGTCGATCTGTTTCCACGTGTCCAGGACCGAGGTAACCAGGGCTTCCCGGTCTTCGCCTTTCGCGATGTCCGCTTCCGCGACCAGCGCTTCGCCGCCGAAATCCCTGATGGTCTCTTCCGTCTCTTCGAGTCTGGACCGGGTCCGGCCCGCCAGGACGACCCGGGCGCCCGATTCGGCCATGGCCGTGGCGATCCCCCGGCCTATGCCCGTTCCCGCGCCGGTTACGATCGCCACCTTGCCCTTGAGTGAAAACCGCTCGAGATTCATCTGCACTCCTGTGCGTTTGCCGTAATCAGTTGACAATGACCGCCCGGAACCGGTATCTGTTTCCTGTCGGCCAAACATGCGATGCTCATCGGTGACGCTGTGGTCGCGGACGACCGGAACCGGTATCTGTTTCCTGGCGGTCCAACATGCGACGCCGGCAGATCATTTGGCGCCGGGCGAGTCAATATACAGCAAGGCACGCTTCGGGGCAATGGCACAAGCGCGACCACCACGCGCTGTTTCTGGGTAAGTCGACGAATAGTAAGGCTCGCTTCGGGGCAATGACACAAGCACAGGCATGGGAGGCGAACCGCGGCATGGGCAAACCTGGATTTTCCGAGCCAGTAAAGCTGGTCTGCGCCGTCATGGGACGGGACGAAGCGATGCTGAACCGCGGCCGCGATCTCATGGGCGAACAGTACGGCGAGGCGGAACTGGCGAGTCCGGTATTCGACTTTTCCTTCACGTCCTACTATGAACCGGAAATGGGGGCCGGGCTGGTCAAGCAGTTCCTCGGATTCGGGCCGCTCGTGGACCCGGCGGATCTTGCCGATATAAAGCGGACGAGCAATGACCTCGAAGCCGGGGTGGCGCGGGCCGACGGCCTGCCGGGGCGGGGCGTGAACATCGATCCGGGTTACGTAAACGGTGGACAACTCGTCCTGGCGACCACCAAGAACTACAGCCATCGCATCTATCTGGGGAACGGGATCTATGCCGAACTGACCCTGTTATACGCCCGGGGCGCCTTTAACCCGCTGCCCTGGACCTACCGGGACTATCGTACAGATGAAGCGCTCGCCTTCTTTACCCGGGCGCGCGGCGTCTTCCTTGATCAACGGCGCTGATCATAAGCGGCGTCAAGATAACGGCCCGAGACAGGCGGCTCGAGATAAAGGTTTCGAGATGAAAATCACAGACCCTCGCTCATTTTGTCTTGACCTGTTTTGAGGGACCGGTTTATTATACCGGTATACCGAACATCCACAACGATGACGATCGTTTCTCCAGGCGGACCGGCTCCTTTCAGCCGGCGTAATTACGTCATCGCTCATGTGGCCACCCGCGATAAAGACGCCAGGCTGATCCCGGTCAGGTAGAAAGATTGTATACAATGATTCGTCTCAAAGTATATGATGTCGGGCCTCCCTATCCCCTCCACGCCACCCCGGTACTCTGGCTGGCCGACGAAGAGGAAGAACAGGTCCTGATCCTCTTGATCGGCATCGCGGAAGCCTTCGCAATAAAGAGCCAGATCGATTCCAGCGAAGAATCGCCGCCGCGGCCCATGACCCACGATCTGCTCAAGTCCGTCTTCGAACACTTCGACGCCGAGATACAGTTCGTGCTCATCTCCGAACTGCGCGAGCAGCAGTTCTACATCGCGGAAATTCACGTGAAGGCCAATGGACAGACCATGACCATCGACTCGAGGCCCACGGACGCCATTGCCCTGGCCCTTCGCGCCGACGCGCCGATCTACGTCGAGGAAGAGGTCATGCGCGTGGCAGGCAAGCGGATGCCCAGGAACAAGGACGAGAACGGAGACGACGACATCGCGGCGTCCATCGAGGAACTGGAAGCGGAAGCGGCCGAAGAGGGCAAGGTTCCCGCGGCGCAGGTGGCCGCCGAAGAATTGATGGAAGCGGTGGAGTTCAAGAGTCAGCCACGCACCCCGCTCGAGACGGCGCGTCAGAAGCTTCAGGCCGCCATAGATGAAGAACGGTACGAGGACGCCGCCCGTCTGCGCGACGAGATCAACCGCCTGGAACAGAGCGCCTAAAGGGGCAGCGTGCGAGAAGCCATCACGATGTGGAAGTATACCAGGATGGTCGTCCTGGTAGCCCTGACGGCAGCCATGTATGCCGCCGTCCTCATTCCCTTTAAACTCCTGCCCATAATTCCCGGCATCACCGAGCTCCGGCCGGCGAACGTATTCCCGGTCATCTGTTCGCTCATGTTCGGTCCCGCCGGCGCGTGGGGCGCGGCCTTCGGCAACCTCATCGGAGACCTGATGGGCGGAACCTACGGACTGGGCAGCTACTTCGGCATGCTCGGCAATTTCCTGCTGGGCTACATTCCCTACCGGATCTGGCGCATTCTGACCACGAAAGAACCGGGCGCGTGGTCCCCCGGCATGCTCGTGCGATACCTCTACGTGACGCTGCTGGCGAGCATCGCCTGCGGCGTGACGGTCGGCTGGGGGCTGGATACGCTAGGGCTCGTGCCCTTCCACGTGCTGGCGCCTTTGATTTCCGTCAACAATTTCGTCACCGCGGCGATTCTGGGACCCCTGCTGCTGCCCGTACTCTATCACCGGGTAAAGCAATGGGGCCTGCGCTATCAGGACATCATGGACCCGGCCGATCTCTCCAGGGGCCGGCTGCCCCATGTCGCCCACGTGCTGTTGGTGGTGGCTCTCTTCGGCAGCCTGTACGCCGGTGTATCCATTTCGCTGGGCATGAACGAGGAAGCGGCGCGGACGATTCCCCTGCTGTTCGGACTCGAAATCACCGCGCCCGAGAGCCTGCTCATGCCGGTTGGCGCCAGCGTCGGAATGGGACTTTTGCCCGTGATGGTCCTGCTTGTGATCGCCTGTCTGTTGATTTGAACCTGCCGCGACTGGAGGAATTCGCGTCATGAAGGTTGTCGATGTGGAACGAATCGTGGTGGACGTGCCATTCACCGAACGTCAGGCCAGGATTACCGAGCGGGAAGTCTACAACTGGTCGATCCTGGAACTGTGCCGGGTAACCACGGACACCGGGCTGGCCGGCTGGGGAGAGACGGTCATACACTACACCTGGGCGCGGGTTACCGACGACGCGGTGAATCGGGTCATCGGGAAGAGCCCGGCCGACGTGATGAATGACGATACGCTTGGCGCCGGGCTGCAGATGGCCCTCTTCGACGTGGTGGGTAAAGCGCTGGGCGTGCCCTGCTACAAACTGCTTGGGAACAAGGTGCGAGACTGGTCGCCCATCTCCTGGTGGTCCATCGACGCGTCGCCCGCGGACTGGCTGGCCGAGGCCCGCGACGCGGTGGCCCTGGGGTATACCAGCTTCAAGATCAAGCAGCGGCCCTGGTGGGACATCTTCGCCCAGGTGGACGCCGTCGCAACGGGCATCCCCGGTTCCTTCAAGCTGGATCTCGACGCCAATGCCACGATGCAGAACGCCGCCGCGGCCATGCCCGTCATGCAGAAGCTGGCACAGCACGAAAACGTGGCCATGTTCGAATCCCCCATCCCGCAGACCGACATCCTGGGCAACCGCCAGCTGAGGCAGGTCATCCCCCGGCCCATCGCCATGCACTTCGGCTCGCCGCCCTACATGACGGCCGTCCGCGAGGAGGTCTGCGACGGGTTCGTCATCTGCGCCGGGAAATCCGAGGTGATGCGCCAGGGCCAGTTGAGCGCCGAGGTCAACATGCCCTTCTGGCTTCAGTTGGTTGGCAACGGGCTGACCACGACCTGGGCCGCCCACCTCGGGGCGGTGCTGAGTCACGCCACCTGGCCGGCTATCACCTGCATCAACCTCTACAGCCATCACCTCCTCACGAAACCCGTGGAGGTCGCAGGCGGCTATCACCGGGTCCCCGAGGAGCCGGGCCTGGGCGTAACGGTGGACGAGGAAGCGGTGGAGAGGTGGAAGGTACCCGAGGATACCGTGCTGGGGCTGAGGGAAAAGGGTGAATTATACGACAAGCCCAAACCGCGTATCATCAATACCGTGGTCTATCCTGACGACACCCGGATACATATCGCGCCCATGAACAGGGCTTATGGGTATTTCATCCAGGGCAACGGGCCCGCCCACGCCGATGGGGTCTACCTCGAGATCGCACACGACGACGGTTCGAAGGACTGGACGGATCTCTACGAACGGGCGCTCGAGCATCCGGTGCGCAGCCGGGGTGGGGCCTGAATCCCAGGGCATGCGGCGCCGGAAGAGGCGCGCCGGGCATCTGACTTCAATCTAAGCGCGCCGAGCAGGCAGTGCGCGGCCCGGCTCAGGTCCGACTTGAAACTAAGCACGCGGAGGCTACAGGAGAGGGGGATCCTACAGGAGAAGGAAATCCATGATTAAAATCGCTGAAATTCTTAGCACGGGACGAAACACGCTTTGGGACCAGGTCAAGCAGATCGGTGTCGATCACGTGGTCACGAGCATGCCGCCGGCCTTCGGCAATGAAAAGGGCTGGGAGTACATGCCCATGCTACGGATGAAGAACAATTTCAACGACGCCGGCTTCGACGTGGCCGTCATCGAAAGCACGCCCCCGATGCACCGCATCAAGCTGGGCGTGGAGGGCCGGGAAGAGGAACTGGACAACGTCTGCACCTTCGTCGAGAGCATGGGGCGTGTTGGCATCAAGACATGGTGCTACAACTGGATGGCGATTCTGAACTGGACGCGCACCTCTTCGACGGTCCCATCCCGGGGCGGCGCCTTCGTCACCGGCTACGACCATGCCATGATGAAGAACGCGCCGCTGACCGAAGCGGGCGAAGTATCCGAAAACCAGCTGTGGGAGACGCTGCACGAATTCCTGGAGCGCGTGACGCCCGTGGCCGAGCAGTACGGCGTGGAAATGGCCATGCATCCTGATGACCCACCCCTCTCGCCGTTGCGGGGCATTGGCCGGATCATGCGTTCGGTGGACAATTTCCAGAAGCTGCTGGACCTGGTGCCGAGTCCCATGAACGGGATCACCTTCTGCCAGGGCAACTTCGCGCTCATGACCGACGACCAGCCCGGGGCCATACGCCACTTCGGCGCCCAGCGCAAGCTCTTCTTCGTCCATTTCAGGGACGTCCGGGGGGACGTGGAGAACTACGTGGAGACCTTTCACGACGACGGCCCTACCGACATGATGGCCTGCCTGAGGGCGTACCGGGACATCGGGTTCGAGGGCGTGCTGCGGCCTGATCACGTGCCTACCCTGGCCGGCGAGGACAACGACCATCCGGGTTACTCGGCCCTTTGCCGGCTCTATGCCGTCGGATATATCAGGGGGTTGAGAGAGGCGGTCTACCGGGAAGACTGAAAGCTGCGAACAGGTGGACGGCGGCGTCCGTCCGGGATGAACGCGGTGCCGGCCTGCCGGTTTGTGGGCAGCAGTCCGTCAACCATTCGGATCCGGGTGGATCGAGTCGACCCAGTACACGTCCTCCGGCTTCTCCACCGGTTCGATGTCCAGGTTGACTACGACCGGATCCATACCGCTTCTGCACAGCACGCATTCCAGGGGGTCGTCGGTACTGGCGTTGATCTCCTGGTGGGGCACGTACGGCGGCACGTAGATGAAATCGCCCGGTCCCGCCTCCGCCACGAATTCCAGCCGGTCGCCCCAGCGCATCCTCGCCCTGCCTTTCACCACGTAAATGACGCTCTCCAGCTCGCCATGATGATGGGCGCCGGTCTTCGCGTCCGGATGAATCGTCACGGTACCGGCCCAAAGCTTGCTCGCCCCGGTCCGCGCGTGAGTGATCGCCGCGGCCCGTGACATGCCCGGCGTCTGCGGGGTGTTCGTGTCGAGCTGGTTCCCGGGGATGACCTTCACCCCGTCATCGCGCCAGTTCGAATTGTCGTCCATGGCGTGATCCCTTTAGTTCCCGTGCGGAAGCGCTTGGGAGTAGTGTGCGCCAGGCACCCGGAAGCGCACGCAATGTTTGTAATCTTGCGTAAACACTTGGAAGTTAGCGGGAAACACTTGCAAGCGCCTGGCAACGCCTGGCAACGCCTAATCACCCAGTCCGAGATCTCCGCGCAGTTTCACGTCCACCACGCTGTTCTTCGTCCAGTAATCGAGCATCAGGCGCTTGTTGCGTACGGCCGTGGTGACGCGTTCCTCTGTCGTGCCATCCGACGCGAATTCGACCTCCTCCCAGGATTCTATCTCGTGGGGGAAGTCCCGCCTGAACCGGATGGTCAGGGTGCGGTTCAGGTCCGGGTAGTACACCAGGTTGTAGACCATCGTTTCGGGCTCTCGCGCATCCGGCATCAGGATGGCAGTGGCGTTGACGGTCCGCCAGGCCGTATGGTCGAACCGCTGATACAGCGTACCGGGTATCATGGTGACTTCGCCGGTCGGCAGGTCATCCGGATTCAGCCGGATGGTCGTCCAGATTTCGTCCTCGGTAATGGCGCCTTCAAGTTCCGCAACGCGATCGCCTTCACTTTCGAAATAGGAATACTGCTGAATGCGGTATTGATCGTCCTGGAGGTTCAACTGCACGAAGGCGTGACCGCACCACTCCTGGACGGAAGTCGTGATCTTCAGGGTCCTCGGATAACGGTCCCGGTCCACCGGGCTGAAGGCCGACGTCATGACCGTGTACGGATACACACCCGTATTGAAGTTCCTGAGCGCGTTCAACTTGAGGACCTTGACGGCGTCATCGCCGGCTTCGTCCGGCCGGTCCAGTTTGACCTGCTTCTGTGCCGAGAAATCCTCCGTCACGAAGATGAGCACGGCGTCTCCGTCGTGGAGTTCGCCGTAACGGGCCTGCTTGAGATTGTAGCTCGTTATCTCCGCCTTGCCCTGGTACCAGTAGTCGCCGAAGGTGACGGGACTGTCCCGGTCGGCGTCGGTACCATCCCCGACCAGCCCGCACCCGCTGGTCAGCCCGATCAGCACGGCCAGCACGGCCATCAAACCGACCAGCAGTCTCGTAATGTACCGTTTCATGAATTCACCTCGCTTTCCCCGGGAACCTCGGGAGAGTAGGCGAAGGGCCGCGACCCCAGGACCCTGATGCCGTAGAACGCCAGAGAGACCAGACCCCACGTGAGCCCCACCACCACGCCCGCGTCGACGATTCCGCGCCACGGCTGGGGCAGGTAACCGATCAGGATGATCAGGACTACGATCCCGATGGTCAGCAACAGGATGTTTCTCCGGCGACCGGAATGGATATGTATGTAGCCGGCAAGGAACAGCGGCGCCAGCGCGATCAGCACCGGTCGGGGGTTGTGGTAGAGGAACCAGGCCCGGGCGACCACGCGGGGAGAGAAGTTCCGCTGAAAGCCCTCGTACCCTTCCGAATGCGCCATGAATACCACCACGACGGCCAGCGTCACCCAGTGGTACCAGTCGAAGGGGAAATTGTTTAACGCATCGATGGTGACGGAGGACAACCTGACGATGGCGTAAAGCAGGACTGCGCAGATAAAGGACAGCCCCCAGGTCAGGCCGGCTACAGAGAGCAACCTGTTTGGGGTGCCGGTCGTACGCTCCGTCATGGACGCCCTTTCAACGTACGTTCCATGTCCCTCTGGGCGTCACGTTCCATGATGGTGCGTCTGCGATCGTAATCCCTCTTCCCCTTGGCCAGGGCGATCTCCACCTTGGCGCGTCCCCGTTTGAAATAGAACCTCGTCGGGATAAGGGTGAGACCCTTCTCCACGACCCGGCCGATCAACTTGCGGATTTCAGACCGGTGCAGGAGCAGCTTGCGCCGGCGGGTCGGCTCGTGGTTGAAGTGGCTTCCCTGCTCGTAAGGCGAGACGTGGACGTTGTACAGGTATACCTCGCTGTTATCGACGGCGGCGTAGCTGTCGGTCAGGCTGATCTTGCCCGCGCGGAGCGATTTCACTTCCGTGCCCGTCAGGACGATACCCGCCTCCCAGGTCTCCAGGAAATGGTAATCGTGCCGCGCCTTCCGGTTGGTCACGATGACCTTGATTCGGTCGGACCCGTTGGCTTCGGCGATAGGGCGATCTGATGCTCTGGCCATAACTGCCTCGAATCGGCATGGACAATCCATTGACTCCACAGGCGCTGCTTGACAACAAGCGTCTATTGGAATATATTAATCAGGCTGTTTTGTGACAAATGGTATATGATGCCGAAGTGGTGGAACTGGTAGACACGCTGTGTTCAGGGCGCAGTGGGCTTTTGCCCGTGAGAGTTCGAATCTCTCCTTCGGCATGCAGCATGGCGGACCCGCATGAGTTCATGCGGGTTTTTTGTTGGGAGCGACGCTGCTCAGGACCTGCCCGGCCTCCTGTCGCGTATCCAGTGGGCGTAGTGATTCGGGTCGATCTCGATCACGTCGACCGGCTTGACGGGTTCACTGGAAGCCCATTGCCACGGGTCGACCTGATCGAAGGTATGGGAAGGAAGGACATACACGTAGCCCGGCCTGTTCAGGTCGATCGAACCGACCTCCAAGTCAATGCAAGGCTCAAATCTGTCGTTCAGATCCTCAGGGTTTTCAACCTCAAGATCTACTTCGAAACTGAGCCCGTCGTTTTCATCCGGAATAATAGGGAGCGAAAAGGCGATGGCGATATTCCGCAGGTGGGTGGCATAGACCGCGGTCAGTTGGTCTTCGTCCGGTCCTACCCCGCGTGCTGGTCATGGTTCTAAGCGGGCGAGTTTTTCGGCACTGCCGTGGTAGAGTACGGGTGGTTTATTGGTCAACCTTTTAATATCCAAATTTTACCGTACACTTAGTTGACACTTAAAAAAACCATCTAGAATCTTACTTTGTTGTTTCTAATGTTAAGATCTCTGGTGAATACAGTAAGTCATCCAATGTCAAACCTTTTGGACTCATCTAAAAATACCCAGACTCGCATCACTTGAACTATCCATTTCATTCTCCAACTAAGGGACTATGGTGTTCAAGTGTCTGCAAGGTAATCACATGTATGGTGTTACTTGCGAATGAAATAGACGTTTATACTCTCCATCGTATTCCAGAAGATCACGATGTGTACCTGTCTCTACAACCTGTCCATCCTTTAAGACAACTATTCTATCTGCCAGGCGAACTGAAGCCAAACGGTGAGACACAAATAGACAGGTTCGACCAGGATCAATTTGCAGGAATCCTCTGAGTATTTTCGCCTCACTGAATGCATCGAGAGCGGCGGTTGGTTCATCCAGCACTATTAAACCACAGTCTTCCCGGAAAAGAGCCCGAGACAGAGCAATTCGTTGCCATTCGCCCCCTGAAAACTCTATTCCATCGAACTCTCTGCCAATCTGTCTGTCCAAGCCAACCTCACTCACAACATCTGTAAGTTCCACACTTGCTACTGTCCTCATCAATCTTTGCGAATCATGTATGTGAGGCAGATCTCCAAAGCCAATGTTTTCACGTAGCGTGTATTGGTATTTTACATAATCCTGAAAGAGAGAGGACATTCGATAGGCATCCGTTAAATCGCCAGCATCTTCGACGTCGGTCACTTTAATCCAACCGTTTGAAGGGGTGTACATACCCATGATCAGTTTTACAAGCGTGGATTTTCCCGCACCGTTCTCACCCACAATAGCAATATGTTCTCCAGATTCAATATCCAGGCTGACGTGTTTTAAGGCTGGCAAAGACTGGTTAGGGTATGTGAAACTCACATCGTTACATTCAATTCGCAAAGCCTTGGACTTTACCTGTACCTCCGAAAAACGGTTATCATGTGGAATCTCATCAAGAAAAAGAAAAAGTTCTCTAAGTGTCTGGCGGGTATCAATAAACGCCTGGAATTGGAAGGCGAGGAAATAGAACTTCGAAGACAAATGCTGAGTAGACTGGAGCGCTAATACGACGTTACCTATAGTAACATTCTCCGATAGAACGATAAGAGCTAGTGCCGAGACCGTGGGCAGGAAAGATACTATTGCCCACTCAGACACTCTTCCGGTTCGTGCCTTCTGGTTAGTTATATTCCTTCGCTGATTGGAGAAAGTAACAAACAGCGTCTCCCATTTCGCTATAAGCCATCTCCCAAATCCAAAGAATCTGACTTCTCCGGCTCGATCTTTACTGAACAGCGTCTGCTCGAACGTCTCAAGAAGGCGCTCTTCCTTCGTCTGACTTCGAAAACTCGCAAAAAACAGGTTCGCAGCCCTGGTTTGTCCTACAAGGCACACGGTCAAAACAATGATATTCAAAAGCGGGATAACCCAGAAGATATAAAACAACAACCCAATCACGGAAACCATGCCTGCCATTTCCGATATAGTCTGAGGAATACTTTCCAGCAATTGGGTAATACGAGCTGGATCCGTCGCAGCATTAGCTCGCTTCACGCGATCGGCATACTCCGACGATTCACGTTCTATCAACCCTACTTTACCTATATGATCGAAGACTACGCGTTTGAGATGAATATCTGTACGATCCCGAATTCGCACTCCCAAGTTTGCGATTAACATGGACACGAGTTCACCGACTATTCGCAGGCCTATCATCAAAACAAGCCAAAATCCCAGAGTAGAAATCAGGTCGCCGTTCCAATTGACCAATTCGTCAACAATACGGGCGATAATCCACAGATCAACGGCCGGTATTACGCCGCGAACAACAGCAAGCAGTAAAAGAGGGACACCCCTTAGTCCGTCGATTCTGAAAAGAATCACCAGCATTCTCAACAGATACGAACGATTGTAGAGATCTCTTAGCATATCTTTCTCAATTCAAAACCGCTGTTATCCTGGCTTCGTCTGATTTCCATCTTGGCTATCCCGATACCATTCAGCTTGGGCTTCGAACATTTGCCAGTAGTAGCCACAACTTTGCATTAACTGCGTATGTGACCCACGTTCCACCACTTGGCCTTCCTTTAATACGATGATATCGTTTACCGATTTGATGGACCCTAAGCGATGGGTGGCAACGATTGATGTCCTACCTTTCAGTATGTCCATAAACCGTTGAAAAAGTCCAGCTTCCGCCAAAGGATCTAATGAGGCGGTCGGCTCATCCAACACGACGAGAGGCGTGTTCATCAGCATCGCGCGAGCTAGGGCAACACGTTGCCACTGACCACCCGACAACTCCACTCCATCGAACTCTTTACCCACGATAAGGTCCAACTTGTCGTCCATATTTGGAAGCAGGTCCGTTTCTTCCAGAAAAGAAGGTAGATGCAGGTCTGATTTATTGAAGGAACTCATAGTGATATTCTCCTTCAACGTCAGTCCGTGATATCTACCGAAAGTCTGAAAAATACCGGTTATTATCTGATGACGCTCCTCGGGACCAAGATCACTTGGTCTAACCCCGTTAATTAAAACACTTCCCCTGGTAGGCCGATACAGTCCCATAAGCAGGTGAATCAGGGTGGACTTACCGGCACCGTTCTCACCGACAAGTGCAACATGGCTGCTTGGCGGAATATCCAGGTTGATATCCTCCAGCACAAAAGTATCTCCGCCGTCAAAGGAGAAAGACAAACCCTCAATCGCGATACTGAGTGGACGAAGGGATACATTCTTGGAACCCCTCTGACTTCCAACCTTTGGAGGAATCCGATAAGGCTGTATATCTTGGAGAAACGTATCGATCTCATCCAGTCTGTCTAAACTGGAAGTTAGTTGAGATATGGACTGACTAATATCAAACAGGCTTCCGTGTATTGAGATCAGCGCAGTTAACACCACTAGAAAAACACCTGGAGTGATGTCTCCCTGGCTGATGATCAGAACCAATAGTCCGCCGGATACCGCAAGTGCGAGCATCTCGGTGCCTGATTTCCAGTTTTGTTGAACTAACTCCAGACTAGACCGTGCTCTTTTTACCTCACGGTAAGTAGATTCCCACTTATCCATCAGATAACTTCCCAGGCCAAATAGCTTTACCTCCTTTGCCGTTTCCGTATTTGTAAGCAATCCCTCAGTATATCGAACTCGCCGGTCTTCGGTTGACGTCTGGCGATAGAACAGAAACTCCTTTCGTGCTAATCTCATATTGACTATGGTGACCGGCACGAAAAGGATTAATCCGGTTAAAGCCACAAACCAACCTGATGAAAGCCCGATAACGGTTAAATACGAGATGATAACCCAGGTATTTCCCAATGATGAAACCGTTTCTCGTAGTAGAAACGTGAGATACATATTGAAACCACTCGTGATTCGTGTCAATTGGTCTTGTTTGACCGAAGAAAGAAACGCCAGGTATTCCGTTTCGATTGAGGCGTGGAGTAACCGTCGCTTTATTGTGAGTATTAGGCTGTCTTGCAGTCGACCCTCGGCTAGCGTTCTAATGTAGCTACCTCCAATAAGAACCAGGCCCATGACGAGTATAGTCACTGCTATCTGAAGGATGTTATCGACCGGCATGCTACCTGTTAGGTAGGGAGGAGCAGCGTCTACCAAGCGGCCGGTCCAGACAGTAATCGTAGCCAGAAGGGGCCCCTGTGTACAGACTGCCACGATAAAGAGAACGAACATAACCGGGTTGGCGTTATATGATTCCTTAAACCACCTAACCAGTCTTTTCGCTTTCACCCAAAAACCCATAATCTTCCTCAGTATTACCGATATTCCATTTCTGGTGGTTATGGTACGGGTGGCTTGGCGGAGATCTCGCTCATTGGGATTCTAAACCGTCTCGTGTTATGGACGACTCGAAGAACTGTTCCTGGAACGCCGTGAGGACGCGGATCTGCTCATCGGTGAAACCCTCGCCCTCCGGCACGATCACGAGCTTGTCGTCCGCGTCATCCGATCTCTGAATTACCGCGATACATCGGCCTTTGTAACATTCGACCGGTTCGTCCACGCCCAGCACGTAGGCATCCAGCTCTTCGCCATCCAGCCCCTCCACACCGGGAACAAACCCGTAGTTCACCGGATAAACGAAGTCATGCTCAGGATGTCTGGAACCCAAGGGCCGGTCTATTCGGACAAGGACGGTTTTACCTATGAAAGATCTGGATTCATTCATTGCCCCGCCCACCAAGCATGAGGTTATGTAAAGTACGGTCTGCAACACAACGGACAGCGTTCAAAACAGCAGTAGCTTCAAATTTACAATAAGCCGTCTGTGGGAAACAGGTCAATGATCTAACCCCTGGCAATTGAGGTTTACCGTCTCCTGCCTTGACTTCCTGAAATACCGATTCTATCCTGTATCCGTTGCTGAAGGTAGTCCTCGACGAAGTACCGACGCGCCAGCAACCGGCCCGCCGACGTAAGGTACAACCAACCCTTCCCTGCCACCAAACGCTACGCAAACCCGATCTGCACCGATGCGATCAAGTACCTTCGCCGACTATAGCATCCTTCTGGCTCTCTGGCTCATGATGTTTGCCGCGAGCAGCCAGACGATGATCATGACGCCGCTGATGCCCATCGTACAGGAGCAGTTCGAGGTGCCTCCGGAATACCTGGGCACCCTGGTCTCCGCCTACGCCGTCACGCTTGGAATCTGCGCCCTGATCACAGGCCCCCTGTCGGATGCGGTCGGCAGGCGCCGGATCCTCATGATCGGCACGGGCGCAATGTGCGGGACCCTGTTTCTGCACAGCTTCGTTACGGACTACCTGTCGCTCCTGCTGGTCCGGGCGGTGTCCGGGATGGCCGCCGGCGTGCTGAGCGGGGTGGCGCCGGCCTATATCGGCGATCACTTCCCTTCCGAAAGACGGGGCTGGGCCAACGGCGTGGTCATGACCGCCATCGCATTCGGACAGATCGTGGGAATCCCGGGTGGCACGATTCTGGCCGACCGATTCGACTTCGCCGCGGCCTTCATGTCTTTCTCCATACCCATGGCGCTTTCCTTCGTCCTGGTCTGCACGCTGGCCCGGCAGCCCGTCGTCGCGCGGGCACGGCTGACCTCGATCGGGTCGACCGTCAAACGGTACGCGTCCATGTTCACGACGCCGGCGACCGCGGCGGCCATCGGCGCCTACAGCACGATGTTCATGGGGATCGCCTTTTACGTCATCTACCTGGTCGTGTGGATCAAGGAGACCTTCGGGGTGACGGGCGGCGACGTGGCGTCCCTGTTCGTGATCTCCGGCATAGCCAGTGTCATCGTGGGACCCTGGGCGGGCCGCCTGTCGGACCGGATCGGCCGGAAGGCCATGATCGTGGGCGCCTGTCTCGGGCTCTTTGTACTCATGGCCCTGACGACGATTATCATGACGGAGTTCTGGATCGCCTATCCGCTCTTCTTCACCATCATGGTGCTCGTATCCGCCCGGATGGGACCCTTTCAGGCGCTGCTGTCAGAAATCGTGCCTGCGGAACAGCGTGGTTCGCTGATGAGCCTGAGTATCGCGACGGGCCAACTGGCCATGGGTGTATGCAGTGCTTTGGCGGGAATCGTCTACATCGAGCTGGGCTACGTGTTCAGCTCGATCATCGGAGGCACAGGCATGCTCGCCATGGGGTATCTCATATGGCGGTACATACCCGAAACGCGAAGGGCAGCAATGAGATAACGGGTTTTGGCGATTATTGCCGGTTGCTCATCCCGCCGGTTCAGGCCGAATCCGCGTGTAGCGAGTCCACGAACTCGGCGACGACGGCGTTGAACCGGTCGGGCTCTTCATAGAAAAGCACGTGGCCGCTCCGTTCGAAGACCTCCATGCGCGCGCCCGGTATGTGTTCGCACATGTACTTGCAGCCCGGGAAGGCGCCGCTCTTGCCGCCCGTGGTGATCAGGACCGGCAGGTCGATGGATGGCAGCAGCGGACGCCAGTCCTGCGCGCGGTAGTCGGGACCGAGCGTGACGCCCTGGGCGGGCGTGTTATCCCTGCTCTCCTCCAGCAGGATGTCCAGCTCTTCGTCTGAGACGTCGAGGGAGACGAACATACTCCTGAATTGCCGGCGCTTGCGCTCTGTCTCGTCTGCCGGCGGGGGGCCGGTCTCCGGTTCCGGTGGATCGTCCGGGGAATCGTGCACTTCGATACTGGGCACTTCGTCCACCAGCACGACGCCTTTCAGCCGATAATCCCGGAAGAGTTCGATGTAGGAGAGGACCGTACGGGCACCGATGGACCAGCCCACGAGCGTGACTTCGTGGAGGCCGAGGGTTTCGATGATCTCCCGCACGTCCATGGCGTACCGGGCCGTGCGATGGCCCCACGACGTCTTGTCCGACCGGCCGTTGCCGCGGGTATCGGCGGCGATGACCCGGAAGCGTCGGCCCAGGACAGGGATCTGTTTGCTCCACCAGCCCTTGCTCAATCCACCGCCATGGATCAGGACGATGGGCTTGCCCCGGCCCGTGTCTTCGTAGTTCAGCCGGACGCCGTCGTTGGCTTTGACAAGACCGGTGCGTTTTTCCAATGTCTGGAATCCTCTCCGCGCCCTCAGTATCCGCGCCTGCAGTTCACCGGGGCTCGACGCGCACTCAGTTCACCACCTGAGGTTCTCCGCAACCTCAGTTCACCCTGGGCTCGACGCCGATTCCGTCCGCGATGCGTGGGTTCGGATGCAGAATGACCAAAGCCCCCGCCGCGATGCCTTCGAGAATCTCGGCCTCGATACCGTTTTGTTGTCCGACGGTCACCCCGCGGGTCCTGGCCACCCCGTCTTCAATGACGAATACATTCCAGTTTTCATCGACCCTGAAGAGGGCGCTGGAAGAGACCTTGAGCACGTCCGGTTTCTCCCAGACGACGATGCGTCCAGTGACCCGGTAACCGTCTCCCAGTTCCGGAGGGGTTTCGTCGAGGTCCACTATAACGTTCACCCGCTGTTCGTCCACGCCCAGCGCGGAAACCCGCGTGAACGCGGCCGGTTCAACGCGGCTCACCCTGCCGGACAGCGGCTCGGGACCACCCCACTCTTCGATCCACACCGCCTGTCCCACGTCGACCCTGATGGCATCGGTGGACAGCACATCGATCGTCACTTCCATCTCACCCGGATCTCCCACTTCCAGCAAAGGCGCACCCGCGGCGACGACTCGCTCGCTTTCTTCGAAGAGGCGCAGCACCTGTCCGTCTACCGGTGAGGCGACGGAGAGAATGGCCTTCGCGTCACCGCGCTCTTCCCGGAGGGCCAGAAGGGCCGCCTGGGCAACTTCAAGGCTGGAGATTGCGGCGCGGTGGCGAAAGAGCGCGGATTCAAGGGACCGTTCGCTGATTGTCGCCGCGTGCACGGCGCGCTCCAGCCGCTCCCTGGAGATGCTGCCGCTGGCTGCGAGCTTCTCGGCTCTATCGCGTCCGCTGACCGCTTCTTCCTGCTCGACGCGCGCGCGGGCGACATTCGCCTCGGCCTCGCGGACCAGGGCTTCGGCCGTTTCGATCCGGGCCCGGGCCTCCGCGGACTCGCGGGACCCCAGGGGCGAGGGCGTAATGCGCACCAGCACGTCACCTCGGCCGATCCGGTCGCCTTCATTCCACTGCGGCCTGGCGAGCCGCCCGGACGCCGGCGCCGTGATCAGGTAGCGCTGCTTTACCCGGGTTCTGCCTTCTTCGCTGATCGTCACGCGCATGGGGCCAAGTTCCGCGGTGCCCGCATCGACCAGCATCGGGGTAGGCATGAAGGCGCGGACGAGGAGTACCAGGACGACCGCGAGAATTACAAAGAGCACAACGTGTTTGCGTCGTAGTTTCATTTCGGCCTCTCGCTTATTCCTGAATCTTCAACACGCCGATCATATCGAGGTGGCGCAGTTGTCTGTGGACCGCGTACGCGGACACCACGGCCGCCGCTGAAACGACCAGGAAGGCGAACGCGTAGGTCTTGCCGGTGATGACCAGGGGCATCCTATAGAGTTCCTGGGCGGTAGCGTTCACCGCAAGATAACATAAACCCCATCCGATTAGAAACCCAATCGGTATCGCAAGGAGGGTCACGATGGCCTGTTCGCCCAGGAGGACCACCGAAATCTCCCTTTCCGTGAAGCCGAGCACGCGCAGGCTTGCCATTTCGCGGTTTCGTTCTTCCAGGGCGATGCGGGCGCCGTTGTACACCATGCCGCATGCGATAATGCAGGCAAATACGGTCAGCGTGAACGTGGTGGCGCTCGTGCTTTCGGCGATGGAGTCCTCAAATCCCCGGATCACCGCCTCGCGGACGGCGACGCCCGCCACGGCCGGCGTTTCTTTCAACGTGGCATACAACGCGTCCGCTCGGAGCGGATCAACGGAAAGATACGCGCCGGAGATCGTACTGCCCTCGCCCAGGAAACGGTTCAGCGCACGATTGTCCATGTAGGCGGATATGCCGATCAATTCGTCGACGAGCAGGGATACCGGCAGCCGGCCCTGCATCCTCGATCCTTCCAGGACTTCGACGGCGACCATGTCGCCCTCCCGGACCGCCAGCAGGTCGGCCAGCGTCCTGGTCAAAACGACGCCCTCAGGCGGCATGGACTGGGTCTGTCCGTCGCGGTCGATCAGCTGTCTCAACTCGCCGGCCGGATCAAGGCCGTTGATGGCCGTCTGCTTCATGCGATGCCCCGACCGGAGCCTGACGGGAACGGCGCGGTAGGGTTCGGAGCGGACGACCCCGGGCAGATGGGACAGTTCGAACCGGGCCCTTGCGGGACGCGGTCCGGCGAAAACGACCGCGGCATCATCGCGCTGGACGGTACGGAACTGGTAATCGATCAGGTACTCTATCGAATCGAAGGTAAACCGCCCCATGACCAGGATGGCCACCGCCATGGCGATGCCGAAGGCGGAAAGCAGCGTCTTGACCGGCTTCCGTTCCATGTTGCGGAAGATCATTCTCCAGACGGGAGAGAGCATCTGGTGCACGCCCAGGCGTTCCATCGACAGCGGTCTGAAGTGGGCGGGAGCATCCGGCCGCATCGCTTCGGCGGGAGGCAGGGACATGGCCGACCGCAGCGCGTGCAGCGTGCCGAGGAACGCGGCGGAAACGCTGATGATCGCGGCGAGGGCGATGACCTCGAAATTCAACTCGTAGACCAGGTCGGGGAATCGGTAATAGTCCTGGTACAGCGCGGTAAGCGGCCTGCCGATCAGGAAGCCGCCCACGATGCCGAGGAGGGTGCCGCCGGAAATCGCCAGGAAGGCGAATTTGAGGTAATGCCACCCGATCGTCAGGTTATTATATCCGAAAGCCTTCATGATGGCGATCTGATCTCGCTGGGCCCGTACCATGCGGGAGAATACGATGTGCAGCAGGAGCGCCGCGATCCCGAGAAAAACGGCCGGTGTGAAATTGCTGGATACGCTCAAGCCGATGATTTCATCCATCAGAAACCGATGGGAGATCTGGCCGTCCCTGCCATAGGCGCCCGTACTGCCATAGGGCTCGAGTACGAGATCCATCCGGTCGATCACGTCCCGCTCGCGCGCCTCCGACGACAGGGCGACGGACAGGTCGTTGAACCCGCCCTCCATGTCGAATGCCGCTCCCAGGGCGTCCCTGGCCATCCAGATCACGCCGAAGCGGAGGTTGTCGGGGAAAATGGACCCGGTGCCCTGTACTTCGTAGACGTACTCGGGCGACAGGCCGATGCCGACGACGCGAAGCGCTTTCTGCCGGCCGTTTATGACCGCTCCTATCCAGTCGTCCGGCACCAAGCCATTGGCCACCGCGAAGGCTTCGCTGATGATGACCTCCTCCGGCCTGCCGATCGCTGGATAGCGGCCCCTCTGGATTGCCACATCGTTGAGCACCTGCCTGCGTCGTTCGGGCATGGAGACCAGCCGCCCGGTGGCGGGTTCATCCAGACCGGGCACGTCCAGGTTCACATCCATCACGATCCGGGTGCGGACCCTGGAGACGCCGGGGATCCTGGCGATTTCCTCCGCGGTGGACGCCGGCGCCCGTTTCATGCCGGCGAATACATCGGCGAAACGGTAAGTCGCGTAGTAGGATTCCTGGGACTTCAGCAGGGAGATATAGGTATGGCGCGACGAGACGTAAAGCATGATCCCGCAGGCCATCACCAAGGTGATGGCGATGACCTGGCCACGCATGCGCGCCAGTTCACGGAACACCTTGCGGTTCAGAATGGTCATGGCAGTTACGCTCCGCGGAATGAAACGGTTCGACTCGGGCGGCGTGAGCGCGTACTCGCGCGCCTGGGTAAGCGTGGGCGCGTCAGGGCGCGTCTGGGTACGTCGTGGCTCGTTCGGCCACGTCCTAGTGCTGGCGCGTTCGGCCGATCCAGGCTACCAGCTCAATTCGTCCGGCCGTTTCTTCGTCGGATTGGCGTATACATCGATGATCTCTCCGCTGCGCAGGCGGATGACCCGGTCGGCCATGTCGGCGATTGCCGCGTTGTGGGTTATGACCGCGGTTGTGGTGCCCAGCGTGCTGTTGACCTTCTCGATAACCTCCAGCACCCGTTTGCCCGTCGCGTAGTCCAGGGCGCCGGTAGGCTCATCGCACAGGAGCACTTCCGGGCGTTTGGCGATGGCCCGTGCGATGGCTACGCGCTGCTGCTCTCCGCCAGACATCTGGGCCGGGAAATGGTGCATACGAGATTCGAGACCCACGAGGCGCAAGGCTTCTTCCGCCGGCATCGGTTCCCCGGCGATCTCGGTGACCAGTTCCACATTTTCCAATGCGGTGAGGCTCGGGATCAGGTTGTAGAACTGGAAGACGAAACCCACGGACTTCCGACGGAAACCCGTCCTTTCACTCTCGTCCGCCCCCGTTATCTCTCTCTCCCGATAGTAGACCTTGCCGCCCGAGGGCACGTCGAGACCACCCAAGATGTTGAGCAGTGTCGACTTTCCGCTTCCTGATGCCCCCAGGAAGACGGCCAGTTCACCCGCGTACAGGTCCAGATCGACCCCACGGAGGGCGGTAACGTCCACCTCGCCCATGCGGTAGACCTTGGATATGCTCCGCGCGCGGAATACAGGACTCGCCTGGTCTACGGTCACGCTGTATCCTCCTGGCTCTACCTGCTCCACGGAAACCGGGCCGTCGGCTGATTGACGTAGCGCTGGAGACCCAGCGTCAGTCGCGCGCCGCAACCCGGCTCCAGACGCACCGTGAAATCGGTGTCGTCCACGGAAACACGGCGGCCATCGTACTCGACCGTGCTCACACGGTGCTCCCCGTAGGCGCCGCCCTGCACGGTCACGACCCTCGCGTCGACCGGGTTGACGTTCACCAGGTGCACGTCGAGCCCATCCGGATCGATCCGGTCGATCAGCGCCGCCACGTCTTCAGGCATGCCCGGCCGGCCACGCTGCGGGTCGAAATACCAGAGCCGGCAATGGACCGGACGGGCATAGGCCGGCCTGGCGCCACCGGTCATGAGGTTCACGAGGGTCTCGATCCGCGCCGGGTTGAAGGGATTGGGGTTGTCCGACAGCCGCGTATCGGGCGTCGACGTATCGTTGCGGATCTTCTCCACCTGGCCCCGCAGATCGTCGAAATCCTGCCTTAACGCGTCCACGGGAAAGCCGGGGTTCGACCCGTCCAGGTAATTCAGCCAGGGATGATCTCCGGTCAAAGCGCGGTCACCCGGGTTCATGGACCAGTCATACACCTCGACGGCGCCCCGGTCATAGGGTTCGGGCGCGTAATCGTACCAGCCGTCGTCGCCGTGCATGTGGGGATACATGGTGACGCCGTCCACGGTCTTCTTGTTGGCGTTGACCGACTCGAGGACGGTACGCCAGACGTCCACGTACTTCTGGTCGCCGGTGAGCAGCAGGGCGTTGCCGAATCCGTCTATCGCGTGGGCCACGGCGTTCAGGGTGAAATTGTCGAGCCGGCCGTGGCGATGGGCGTAGACTTTGTGGTTCCATCCATATACGCCGCCCCACCACCTTCCCTCGCAGGCGCTGCCGATGACACCGTCCAGGCCCACGTTCGACGGGACCACGCCCCCGTTGGCATAGGTGCGTTCCACCCAGGCGTCCGCGTATTCGATGATCCAGTCCCGGTACTTGGCTTCTCCGGTGAGCGCGTAAGCGTTGAATGCCAGGCCCGTGCAAATCAAGTTCAACGGATGGTCTCCGGCCACGTCGTTGTAGGTCTCGAATCGTTCGCACATTTCCGCATAGTCCCGCTGGCCGTGCAGCAGATCGAACCGGCCGTCCTCCATGGGGTCGCCGACCCAGTCCAGGGCCGTGGTCTTGCGCAGCATCGGCCCCCGGCTGCCGTTGAACATGCTCCGGATCAGCCGAAGCTCCGGATCGTAGTTCTTCGCCCCGGGATCCTCGTCCATGTAGAAACCGGCGAACCTTCTCGCCCGGCGGATGTGGTTCTCGTCGTCCGGATCGCAGTTGCCCAGCATATTGAACACCACCAGGCCCTCGGCGTGATGAGCCCAGTCGCTGTGTACCGGGAATTCCTTGTAGTACATCCCGTCCCGGGCAAAAGGCACGTCGACGGTCTTCGCCTCCGTGTATTGGCGGATGTGGCCGTCCTGTGCGGTCTTGCACATGTCCAGGATGCGGTCTCCGCCGCCGAGCAGGTAGACGACGGGCCAGTGGGCCAGGTTCTCGATGGCATCGTCCGGACCGTCGAGGGCGCCCCAGCGGGGCACGCATTCCAGGTATCCCTTCTCGTCGAAGTACTTGTCGTAGAACAGTTCGAGGGCCTGCGTCATGGAGCGGATGAGCGCGCACTCCAGCAAGGCCCACTGCGGCGGCGCCTTGGGGGTATTGATGTCGATTCTGATGCGGCTGGGCATGAATGGAATCCTGGTGTGTTGCTTTAGAATGAATGTTGTGAGATTGACTATTGTAGAAGTAGTTACAATAGTCGGCTTCGCGGTGCTGTGCCGGTTCCGGACCCGAACCGGCCGGTCGATCTGTGCGACAGGCTAATTTATTGAACTGACTGCATTTACGTTCTCGTTCTATTCATAGAGATCTAGCAAAAAGATATGTTCAAGTTCGCACACCGTCAAGCGGATCATGGATCGTACAAGAGGGACTTCCCCGGCACTTCGCGCACGGCGTTTTTAGGCGCGGTGCATCCGCGTCCGTGTATCCGTAGTGTGTCCACAGTGTCAGATTTAGGGGGCCGAGTCGGCCTGGAAGCGGGCCGAGCCGGCCTGGAAGGAAGTAACGGATGATCAGCCGTGCCATTTTTGTGTTCGCGGGGCTCTCTCTGCTCCTGACGCACCCGGGTGCAACCGCGGCCCAATCGCCGGCGACTGACCGTTCTAACCTGGTACTCGAGCTGCTGTTCGACGGAGACGCTCGGGATACGAGCGGCGGCGGGCATCACGGAGAGGTATTCGGCGCGGTGCCCGCGGACGACCGGTTCGGGCGGCCGGACGCGGCCTTTGCCTTCGACGGCAAGAACGACTATATCCGCGTCGCGCCGCCGCCGGCGCTGTCTGCCGAAGGGTTCACGCTCTCGGTCTGGGTAAAATACGACGACGGCGCGTTCTCCAGATACTGGACCAACGGGGTGATTACGCAGGACGACGGCGGCGGTGGTGGAAGACGCGTCTTTCAACTCAGCGCCTTCGGGCCTTTGCCCACGTGGCACATCATGGGCCGCGGACGCGACCCGCTCATAACCCGCCCCGTCGGGACCTCCGTCTGGCGGCATCTGGCCGTCACCCACGACGGCAAGGTGCACCGCCTGTACATGGACGGGGTACTGCACGATCAAGCCGAAGCCCCCTTCCCGCCGCATCCGGAAGAACCTGTTTACGTCGGTCGCAAGGGTTCGGGCGAACCGGATTTCTATTTTAAGGGCGCCATCGACGACGTGCGTATCTACACGGAAACGCTCTCTCCGGAGGCCATCCTGGCTCTGACCCGGGAGAACGGATGGCAGCCTCCGGCCCTGGCGGGAATCGAGGTGCCGGATCCGCCGGAGTCGTCCCTCGAAGAGGCCCTCGTCGCCCACTGGCCTATGGAGACCGCCGAAATGCGCGACGTGTCGGGAAGCGGATTGAAGTCTATCGTCATGGGACAGCCGGAAGCCATAGCGGGCCGAATGGGTGGGGCGCTTCGATTTGACGGCGACGAGGACTGGGCGGTGGTCAAGAATCCATCGCTCGATCTGCTGCACTACCTGACGATTACCTGCTGGATCAGGGGGTTCGACACCGAAAGCCAGTACAGCCAGGTACTCTGGTATGGCGACGGCGCCTGGGGACAGGATCCCTATTCCATGTCTATACAGGAAGGGCAGATCGGGTTCCGCGTGGACGACGTGGCGACGCAATGGGAACTTATGACCGAATCGAAGCCCGAACCGGACGCGTGGACGTTCGTGGCGGCGACGCTGAATACCCGGTCGGACGGACTCATGGATCAGAAAATCTACCTCAACGGTGTACTTGCCGTGGAACAGGTTACCGAGAATCCGTACCGGTACATCGAACTGGGCCGCATGTGGCTGACCTTTGCTTCATTCGGGAGCGGTTTCGATAAAGAACCCATGGACCTCGACGACGTAAGGCTGTATAACCGGCCACTGAGTCAACAGGAAATCGAATCCCTTTTCAAAGATGCACTGGAGTAACGGCATGAATCGCGATACCGACCACGCAAACGAAGCGCCACTAGACCGGATGGAATCGAACGGCACAGCACGGGATGAACCTGGAAGCAGGCGCCAGTTTCTCAAGGGGAGCCTCGCGGCGGCCGCCGGTGTCGCGGCGACGTCGATGTGGGACGCTACGACGGCGTTCGCGCAGGAAGACGAAAAACCTCCTTCCGGCCCGCCCGACAGGATCGACGACGAAGCCTACTGGGAGAAGGTCCGCGCGCAGTTTCATTTGAAACCGGATACCATATATCTGAATAACGGGACCCTCGGGCTGTGTCCCAAACCGGTCACGCAGGCGGTCTACGATGGGTACGTGTATCTTGCGGAAACCGGCAGCGAAGGGAGGTCCCAACTCTGGGACGAAGTGGAGGAAAGCCGGAAGACGGCCGCCCGGTTTCTGGGGGCGGACGAGAAGGAAATGGTGCTTACCCGCAACGCGACGCAGGGACTGAGCGTCATCGCGAACGGAATCCGCATGGATCCCGGGGACGAAATACTCATGACCACGGATGAGCACATCGCGGGCATCCAGCCATGGACGCGGCGCGCCCGGCGGTTCGGCATACAGGTCAGCCAGGTTCAGATTCCCAGTCCGCCGGAGAGCAAACAGGAAGTAGTGGACCTTTTCGAGAAAGCACTTACGCCAAAGACGAAAGTGGTTTTCTTCTGCCACGTCACCCGGGGTCCCGGCCTGCTCTACCCCGTCAGGGAACTCTGCGACCTGGCCCGCGACAAGGGTATCGTTTCGGCCGTGGACGGCGCCCAGACGCCCGGAATGACCCCCGTCAATCTCCATGAAATGGGGTGCGATCTCTTCGCCACGAGCCTGCACAAGTGGGCGCTGACCCCGTCAGGCACCGGGTGTCTGTACGTTCGGGAAGGATTCCAGGAAACCTTCTGGCCCACCTCGGACGGCAACGGTCCGTGGGACGACCGGGAGCAGGCACTCTGGCGCATCGGTCCCCATGGCACGTACGAAAGACCCATCAGGGCCGCGATAAAGACCGCGTTGAACTTTCTGAATACCATTGGAATGGACGCAATCTACGCCCGTGACCGCATGTTGTCCGACTATTTGAAGGCACAACTCATGGAAATGCCGGGAGTAAGCCTGGGGACTTCCACGGACCATGCGCTGTCGAGTCCGGGGATTACCTCCTTCGGCGTGGAGGGATGGGACTCCACGCTTCTTCGGGGGATTCTTCAGGGTAAGGCCGGGATCGTCTTAAGCCGTGACCAGAGACGTACCCACGACCTGGTCCGGGTGTCCACGCACTTCTACAACACGCCAGGGGAAATCGATCGCCTGATCGAGGTGTTGACGGACGTTCTTTCGTAACGCATCTTCCTCCGCGGCGCAACGCTCCAGACATACCGAGATACCCGGTCTTCCGTCCCAGCGGCGACTTGGCGTAAGCCGACCCCAAGAAAGCCGACCTCAAGAAAGGCGACCTTTCGATGCCATCCGATCACCAGGCGGAAGGCCTCCCCTCATCCGAGTCCTCAAGCGATCACGAGCTGGAAAAGCAGCTTCGCGACCAGTGGATCGAAAATACCGGGACGTGGATTCAGAAGGATCAGGCCGTCCGCACGGGGTTCCTTGACGCCTGGATGCTCGGGGCCCTGGGCGACGTCGAAGGGCGGCGCGTACTGGACATCGGCTGCGGCGAGGGACGGTTTTGCCGCCTGCTGGCCGGTCTCGGCGCCGAGATCACAGGCATAGACCTGACCGAAGGACTGGTGGAGCGTGCCCGGGCGCTATCGGAAGGCGTGGGAACCTACCTGGCCGGCAACGCCCACGACCTGGCCGGTGTCGACGACGAAAGCTTCGACCTTGCCGTTTCCTACATTGTCATGGTCGACCTGTTTAACTACCAGGAGGCCATTCGGTCCGCTTTCCGCGTTTTGAAACCTGGAGGCCGTTTCATCGTATGTAACATACATCCGATGCGCATGGCGAAGGTCAACGGCTGGATCCGGCAGGGGAACCGGAAACTCTTTTACGCGGTCGACGACTACACGTTGGAAGGACCGCGCCGCGAAGAGATCAGCTGGACGGGGAAGGCCTTCACGAGCATGCACCGGACCTTGTCCAGTTACATCACCGCTTTCCTCGAATCCGGTTTCGTCCTGGAGGGGCTGCAGGAACCCACGCCCTCCGCGGCACAACTCGCCGAGCATCCCACGTTCGACGACGAGTACCGGGTGCCGAATTTCATTATTTATGAGTTGAGAAAACCATAGGCGGGGTTATACGGACCGGTCCCGGTCATCCGTTCCGATCCGGCGACTTTCCTCAAAGTTGAAGTGTTCCGCGTCACGGTCCCGCAGGAAGGAAATCGCCTCTTCGAGGGTGGGTATGCCCTGCCGCCCGCCGAGCCGCGTGCAGCTCACGGCGGCGACGGCCGAGGCAAATACGGCTGTCTTCTCCAGCGCCCAGTCCCGGAGCAGGCCGAATATAAAGGCGCCGTGATACACGTCGCCTGCCCCCGTGGTATCGACGACGTCCACTGCAAAAGCTGGTGTGTGGAACGACCGGCCGCCTGCCAGGGTGTAACTGCCTTCTTCGCCCAGGGTGACGACCGCGACGGACGATCCGTAACTGGCAAGGGCCTGCGCGGCCGCCGATGGATCGGCCAAGCCGGTCAGCTCATCGGCGAACACTTTGGATGCGATCAGGTAATCGGTCAGGCGCAGCAGGTCTTCGAGATCGTCCGGCGGGGACATGGTGTCCGCGTCGAGGACCACGGGCACACCGGAATCTCGCGCGATCCGCGCGGCAGCCAGCGCTGCCTGTCGATTGGTGTTGTCGAGATGGAGGTACTTCGCGGAGGCGACCATTTCGGCGGGAACTTCCGACGGGAGCAGTTCGACGGCCGACCCGCCGGCCATGATGGTGCGCTGGCCGGTTGATTCATCGACGAGGATCATACTGACGGGAGATGTGGCGACTGGATCCGTGACCAGATGCTTCGAATCCACCCCGTACAGATCGAATTCCTCCTTCACAACCCGGCCTGCCGTATCGCTTCCGATCTTGCCAACAAAGGCGGTGGACACCCCCAGCCTGGAAAGCGTCACCAGCGCGGTGGAAACCATCCCGCCGCCCTGCTGGGTCGAGTCGCTCATCCAGACCTGCTCGTCCTGGTCCGGCAGGTGGGGCACGATACCCAGGAAATCCAGGCAGGCGCAGCCCAGTCCGACAACGTCGTATGCCATCTTTCGCTGTCCTCGCATCAACCGCTGGTCACGTGAATCCCCGTTTCGTCCGCGACGACCGGCAGCGGGCCCGAAATGCCGCTTTCCGCGTCGAGCCCCACGGTACCCAGCAGGTACCACTGATCGCGGAATTCGACCAGTTGACTGGCATAAAATCGCCCAAGCGGCGCTTCCGGCATGATCTCGCCCGTGCCATGGATCCGGAACGGGCCGAGCGGCGAATCGCCTATCATGGCATAATCGGTGCTTCGGAATGAATGACCGGGAAATCTATCCCTGAACGACGGCGCCAGCCAGAAGTCATGGGTACAGAAGACAAGATACCAGCGGCCTTTGATGAAGTATACCTGGGGCACTTCCATTTCCTCGGTCATCCGGTCGTGTTCCGGCGGCGGGAGGGTCTCCCAGCGGATCATGTCGGTCGACTGGGCGATGCCGACACTGCCCCGGGTGGCCACGTCCCCCTTGGTGCGCCGGGCGCAGACGTACTGGAGGACCCGGTCGCCGGTGTCCAAGAGAAAGGGATCCCGCCAGTGCGTAAGCTGGCGCTGGCCGGTCGACTCGATCTCGTAGTGGGGGGGATCGGCCACCGACGTTGGGTTTTCGGGGAGTTTAAGCCAGTTCGTCAGGTCATCGGAAACCGCCATGCCCGCGCGCTGGACGAAGGCGGTTTCGTGCCTGTGGCCGGTGTAGGACATCCAGTACCGCCCGTCGCGCTGGATGACGCTTCCGGTCGCCAGGGACTTGCCGTCCCAGGCGTCGGTCGGGCCCGGTTCAAGCGCCGTTCCCCTGTATTCCCAGTGCGCCAGGTCTCCGGAAACACAGTGGTCGATTCGCCAGCCCGTTTTCTGGCCGAGGGGCATGGCGAGAAACCAGGCGTGGACCGTATCGCCCTCGCTGTAATACCATGCGTCTCCGATACGGTGTCCCTCGAGTCTGAACATGGCAGGTGCTCCGATGTCTCAGATGGCGCGTAGTGGATGGCGATGGAATGAGGTCTGGGCAAATTAAACCACCGGGGAGTAGCGTCAAGCCCAAATCAATTGACAGGTCCCGAAGGCTGCAATACCATTTCACGACGATTGGGAATACACGGAAACGCCTCATTTCACGATTCTACTAAAAGGACCTGTGCCGACTTCCATTGCCGAACCCAAAACTGTAAGGAAACCTGCCCCATGTCGTTAACTTCAGACGTACGATCCATGTTGCCCGACCTGGATGGATACGCCTATTTTCAGACCAGCGGATTTTCTCCCAAGCTTACTCCAATTGTCGATGAAGTCGTCCACTGGCTGAAATTTCAGAGCCGGGGCCCAGCCCTGCCTTTCGTCTCGGACAGCATCGAGGAACTGAAGCGGGAAATCAGGGGGAAAGTCGCCCGGACCATCAACGCCACGCCGGACGAGATCGTAATGACGGAGAACACCACGATCGGCATCAATATCGTGGCCAACGGCATCGACTGGAAACCGGGCGACAACGTACTGCTCACCACCCATGAGCATCCGGGAAACCGGCTGACCTGGTACAACCTGACCGGACGGCACGACGTGGAGCTCCGGTTCGCCCCGTTGTATAACGACCACGGCAGAACGCTCGAAGAGATGGATCGTCTGATCGATGAACGGACCCGGCTGGTCAGCGTCAGCCACGTCTCCAGGCGTACCGGCCTGCGCCTGCCGGGGAGGGAAGTCTGCGACCTGGCCCACGGGAAAGACACGCCCGTCCTCTACGACGGCGCACAGTCCTTCGGAGCCATACCTATTGACGTCCGGGACCTGGACTGCGACTTCTATAGTTTCTGCGGTCACAAGTACACGATGGCGCCCCAGGGTACAGGAGGACTTTACATCCGGAAGGACCGGATCGAATGGCTCAAGCCGAGCTGGATCGGGTCCCATTCTCAGAAGTCCTTCGACCAGGAAGGCAACATGGACCTGCATGACGAGGCCAGGCGTTTCGAGTTCGCCACGCGGAGCGTACCCGACCAGGCGGGATTCGGCAAGGCCCTTGACATATGGGACGGACTGGGATGGGATGATGTTTTTGCGGGTATAGCGGCATACACGGACCGGATGAAGGCCGCGCTGCAGGAAATACCGGAACTGGTGCTGGAAACACCGCCGTCCTATGAAGATTCATCCGGCATCGTCACTTTCCACGTGCCCGGACTTGAGGCGGGCCCCCTGGCGGAAAGCCTGCAGAAGCAGGAGAAGGTCCTGGTCTCCCCGCTCGAATTCGCGGCGGAAAGCACCCGCGTCTCGACCCACGTATTCAACTCGGATGCGGACCTGGAGCGGCTGACGTCGGGAATTCGGAGGGTGCAGCGCGATGGCCCGGGTACGGCGGGCTAGACAGAGTCCCTACCGAAACCAGTCGTAATTCAGACCCAACGATCGATCCTCCAGGGGCAGGTCCACCCGTACGCCGCCCTTCGCCGAGGAGAGTTTCAGGGCGATTTCCACTTCCAGCGCCATGGCCACCCTGCGGCCCGAGTTCTTTGGTTCGTCCAGCTTCCCTGCCAGGCAGTCCATAACATCATTCAGCGAATAAACCCCTCCGTAGGGGGGCACGAACTGGGGCCCCGGCCAGGGTAGTTCCACACGGTACTGCCGACCTTCCACTTCCATAGTCTCCCATCGCTGCCAGGCGGACGGAAAATCAAAAGCCATCTCGCCCTTGCTGCCGGTAAGGCGCACACCGGGCGCGCCCTTGCGGAAATGCACGACGAGACCGCTCTCGGTGACCATCATGCCCTGCCCGGCGAACTCGTCGCTTCCCGACTCCCGGCGCGGCTGGTCGCCCGTTCCGATCACCCAGGCCGGATCACTGTCCAGGAAATAGGACCAGTTCTGGTGTTGTGCAAAAGGACCATAGGCCTCCATGGATACCAGATCGCCGATAGTGCCATCGCGTATCAGTTGCCTGGCGCGTTCGAAGGATGGGTGGGTAGTGGTGATGGCGCCGCAGCTCAATGGGACGCCCGCGGCCGCGCAGGTCCGCACCATACGGTCCGCTTCTTCGAGCGTATGGGCCATGGGTTTTTCGGTGAAAATGCCTTTCGCTCCGTGATGGACGGCCAGGCAGGTCAGGTCGGCGCGATGCTTGGTGTTCGTGGCAATGGATACGATATCCGGCCGCTCGATGGCCAGCATATCCCCGGCATCGTCATAGAGGGCGACGACACCGTATCGCTCTCTGAAGGCCCGCAGCCGCTTTACATCCCGATCCGCCGCCGCGACCAGGCCGATCTCAGGACGGTCCCACAGCGCCTCGGCGTAGGTGGACGGCAGGCCCTCTGTTCCGGGATTTTCGTGGTATAGAAAACGCCGGTGGATATTCAGCTCGGGCGTGGGACGATCGATATCATCCACGTCCCACACGCCCGTCCGTTCCGCGAGATCATAAAGCATACCCATCCAGCCCAGTCCAATAAGTCCTGCCCGGTACTTTGGCACGTGATTACCCTCCGATAAATCTCTGAATCAAAGTCGACTATGCGCTATTTGGCACTTGATTCAAAAAACAATAAACGCTTGAAGATCCTCACTTGCTCATTCACCCTCTCCCAATACGTCTCGATATGGAATCGAAGAAGTCTGCCAAATTGACCAGACAGTGCGCGAATATGCCGGGGCGGACGCTGCGCGTGTGGATGGTTGTGTAGATGAGTGGCAGAATGCCCAGCGTGCGGACCGGAATCATCCAGGGCGCGTCAAAATGGTATATGGAGAAAAGCAAGCTGTGTGCGACAGGCTTCAGGCGTCCGAACTGGCTTGGCATTCTTGGGAGCAGATACCCACGGAAATAGAGCTCTTCGGTTATGGGAACGAGGATGCCGGTGAGCACGATGTTCGCAAATAAAACGATCCCTGCGACCTCCGAAACTCCTGTCATTTGGTACAACGCCAAGATCCTGATACCAACGAAAGTTTCAAGCCAATGAGTGATCGGCTCCAGCGCTAAAAAGATAATGGCAGTTGGCACCAGGATCGCGGGAACCCATATGAAATAGCGAGACCAGGAGACTGGTTGGTTGTATACTACGATGCCTTCAAGCGACCAACCCGGGTTGTGCCGCTTCTTAGCCAGGTAGTAGAGGTAGCCTAGCTGCATGGGAATCAGCACGAGAACGTTCGACAATACGCCGATGAATAGTTCCGGCGGTAATGACGGGTTCCAAAAAGTCGCTAATCCCAGCAAAGTCGCCGCTATGTTTGCGATGCCGGGAGCCAAATGAAGGAAAACACACTTCCCCAAAGAATGAGGCTCAACCGCCGAATCGATCGGACGGAACTCTGCCGAGCGGCTTGATGCAAGTGCTTTAATCCTCGATTTTCTCCTGTCTCTTCCCTGGAAATCGATTCGAGTGAATAACTGTCCGAAACAACCCCTATAACCACAACCTGTCCATTCGTTAAAAAGGCAGCGGCACGCCCACCCGCTCGCCCATTTCCCGTACCGTGTTCTGTTCGATCTCGCCGAACCGGATCCCCTGCTTCCTGTGGAGCGCCATGCGCTCTTCTTCTATCGCACCCGGTAACAACGCCTCTTCATATCCCGGCATGGGCTCATAGGTTTCCCTTACATCCTTTACGAATCGATCGACTTCCTTCCGGAAATCTCCTTCGGGGATCACCGTTTCAATGTGAACCGCCAATACCATGCCGCCATGATTCGCCCCGGGCCACCGAGCCTGCACTTCATCGGCCTCCGGCAAGGCGGCGCCGGCCAGCGCGCATCCCATGACCGTGGCGACTGCCCCGTATCCAATGCTCTTGAAGAAGGCGGCCGGTATGCGGGACAGGAGATCGTCGAATTCGGGCGAATGCTGGTAATCGGCCAGGATTCGGGTGGCCACGTCCTGCACAATCGGCGGCTCTTCGCCTGCTGGAATGCCGAAGCAGAGAGGTGGATTCCCAAAATAGCCGATCTGCGGCTTCGGATCCTCGCCGCGGGCATCACCCATGTTGCGGTAGCCCTGTACCGAGTATCCAATGCACCCGGATTCCATGCACATGCGGGTGTAGTGGCCTGCCGATCCGTAGTGCCCGATATGCCGGGCCAATCCCATGCCCAGTCCCGTTTCGCGGGCTTTGGCGATTGCCTTTTCCGTTGCGTCCACCATGGGCCAGTACCCAAGCGTGCCGTCACCGTCCACGATCACAGAAGTAGGCGATTCGGCAATAACCCGCACGTTGGGGCTGGCGTTGAAGTGTCCCTCCGCGAATCCGCGCGTATATCCCGAAGCCGCCCGGACGCCGTGGCTTCGTACACCTCGAAGATCCGAGTTCACCAGCAGACGGCTGATGATCGAGGCATGGTGATTGGATAGACCCACTTTTTCGAAACAGTCTGTCGTAAACTCCAGCAAGTCGCTTTCCTGGACATGGATATATGCTTCCGGCGGACGATTCATCTGAATTCCCTTCGCTGTTCGTCAGGCAATGTATTGGATGGACCGGCAAGATGGTCAAGCATTGGCGTCGTCACAATCAGGGACGCGGCTCGTCTGATCCGGACTGGGGGCCGCGTGTCCAAAGGCGCATTGGACCCACGCCATGCCTCATGTGCGTCAAACCACCATGGGCGTCTGCAGCACCGTAAGGCCCATGTCGATGTACTTGTCCCGTTCCGACGGGTCCTGGAGCGCCAGGCTGACGGCGACTGACGTGCCTTCCATCTCGCGGGCGACATGCCGGACGCAGTCGTCCACGGTCCGGAAGGGCGGCCGGCGGTACCGTTCGATGTCGAACATCAGGTCATTGGGACCAAAAGTGAGCACGTCCACGCCGTCCAGGGCCAGTTGCCGGCAGTTGATGACGGCGTCGACCGACTCGAGCTGCAGCCACAACACGCCGGTGTCATTCCACCAGGCAGCGTATTCGAGGCGGTCGGAACGGTCCCCGATGCCGTGGCGCGCGCTTCCGCCCCAGCTTCTACCTCCGAACTGCGGATAGTAAAAGAAATGGGCCGCCTCCCGCACGGTAGCCGTTTCCTTGACTTCGGGAACGAGAATCCCCGCGGGACCCAGATCCAGGTAATTGCCGATCAGGTAAGTGTGCCGGGTGTGCTTTATGCGCAGGATCACCGGCACGCCCAGCGCTTCGGCGGCGGCGCAGAAGGCAACGATCCGATCCTCGCTCTGGGGGCCATGCTGGCAGTCGACATTGAAGAAATCGATCTTACCCTGCTGAAGAATCCGCGCCAGTTCCTCCTCGCCGGACTCCATGGATACCCCAATACCGTTCACGATTTCGCCGTTGCGGATGCGATATTTCAGCGAGCCCGGATTGGCCATGGCTGAATCTCCCTTCTATTCGATTACACCTTCGTTAACACGCGGAGTTGAACCGGAGTGTCTACGCGGATAACCGCCGCGGAATGGCGAAGCATGGTCCGTTCCAGGAGGCGCCGGTCCGTCACGGGAATGTGCGCCTTGTCCCACCACCTTGCCCTGCACTCGTCGAACAGGTCCAGGCGTTCGAAATAGTGCCGAAAAACGAAATCGGTGTGCAGGTCCAGGATCAAGCTTCGGTTCCTGATCGCTTCCGCCACCACCCTGTCCGCGAAATGAAAGTCGACATAGTCCCGGGCCAGTGTGGCTACCTGGGTCACTTCATCTTCCACCAGGCAGTACACCTGCTGTCGTGCGTGACGGCGATTACCCACGCTTACCGGAAAGTGCGGACGTATATCGACGACACAGCCCCCAGGCTTCACTACGCGACAGGCTTCGCAAAGGGCATGCCCCATGCCCTCTTGTCGCACTCATCACAAGGACCAGGAGAACAGGGCCAGGTCAAAACTGCGGTCCTGAAAGGGCAGACGGGATGCGTCGGCCACGGCGAACCGGGCAACGTCCTCCAGCCGCTTCCTGGCATGGGCGCGCCTTACGTCCTCTCCGGCCATGTCTACCCCGACAATCGAATCAATCCATCCCCTGATCCGGTTCGACAGCCGGCCGTCGCCGCAGCCGATGTCGAGCACGCGCGCACCGGCAAACGGCACATGCCGCCTGAGAATCCGCGTTTCCCTCCGTTCAGGATCGACTCTTACTCCCCTCATGCCGGCCTCCCAATTCAACGTTGATAGTCGAGTTCGGCCACTACAGGTACAGGTCGATTTAGGCCACTACGAGCCGAGTCCGGCCACGCCTTCAATCTCGACCCAGCCGCCCGTGTCCTTCGACCGTTCAATGGCCAGCCCCGTGAGATAGAGCTGCGCGGCCATCCTGCCGTCGGTTCGGTTTGGCGTGCCATTCTCGACGGCGCCCAGGAACTCGGCGACGCTTTCCGCCTCGCCGGGCCATCCGCCCACTACCGGCAACGCCGGTTCTACGTGGATTACATCGCCTTCTGAATCGGACTTGCTTCGCAGGTTTATCGTGTTGCGAAAATAGTCGACAGTCAAATCACCTTCATCGCCGGTCACCTCAATCGTGGTCACCAGCTCGTCCACCGAATCTATGTTTAAATGGATCGTGCCCCAGAGCCCGCCGTAGTCGAATTGGGCCAGGCTGTGGAACTGGCGCCGACCGGTCTGCCCGTGGCCATCCATGACGAGCACGCGGCCGGGCGAACGGCCTATGATGCTGTTCAGTCCGTCCACGTACCACGGCCCCAGATGGTGGGCGAGACAGAGATCCGGTCCACCGAATCCCGCCCAGTTGCTCCGCAGTTTCAGATGAATTGTCTGCGGTGCGCCGACCGCGCCCTGCCGCACCAGCTCGGCGGTACGAAGCACGACGGTAGCGAAACCGATCTCCAGGTCGCCGTGGGTGATCTGGTCCGCGGCAACCAGCCGCTTTAGCATCTTGCGTATGTCGTCGGGACGGCCGGCGAGCGGCGGTTCATAATAGGCGGCGACGCCAGCGCCAAGAACCGCATCCATGGCGGCTTCATGGATAGCATCCGGTATGGCCATCATGACGGCATCAACCTCGGGACCGTCCAGCAACGCCTCGAAGCCGCCGTAGACCTGTACATCGGGACCCAGTTCCTCGCGGATACGATCCTGTGAGGCCTTGCTGAACGCCGCGGCGGACACGATCCGGACCCCTTCGTGCTGACGGAGGGCGGGCACGAACGCCAGCCGGGTCCAGCCGCCGTAACCGATCAAGCCGACTCGTATGCTGGACATGATTCGCCTTTCTATCGCTCACATATTGTTTCACTACCGTTAGACGTTGAGATATATTACGACAATGAAAGCCGCCGCGTATGGGTATGGCAAGCATTAAGTATTTTGATTTGACCCGCGTTCAATCTGCAAAACGCCCGGAGACAGAATTCGGGCTGTCTCGATCTCTTTTGTCGAACTCGCCGCACGTTTCAGGAGGCCTTGATTGATCTGTTTCAGACTGCTGGTATTCCTGACTCTGTTGCTGTCGGCAGGACAGGCAGCGGCTCAGGTCAACATCGAAGCACTCCGCCGGGATGCCGGCTCCACGGGTTTCTCCGGCGCCATGGCCTTAAACCTGGAGATGCATACGGGAAATACGGATCTGAAGGAAATAGGTCTGGAAGGTCGACTGGATTTTGATCATCCGAAGGTGAATACATTCATTCTGGCCCGAAATGACTTCGGCTGGGAACAGGGCGAGCGATTTGCCGATGAGGGGTTGATTCACCTGCGCCAGCATTACCCCCTTCTTGGGCGGATCAGTCTCGAAGCATTTACCCAGTACAACTACGATGCGACCTACCAGCTCGACACCCGTGTACTGGCCGGCGGGGGATTTCGATTCCACCTGGTCGAATCCGGTGCTTTCCAGCTATGGAAGGGCGCCTCCGCGTTCCTGGAGCACGAACGCCTGGGCGAGTTGCGGGAGGGTGATGCGCATCCCGGCAGGTCAACCGTTGTCCGGTGGAGCCAATACCTGTCATCCCGAATCGCGGTCAACGACCGGGTGGTATCTACGTGCACAGTGTATTTCCAACCACTGTGGAACGCGATCGACGACACCCGCGTACTCGGAGAACTCAACCTGGAAATCGACCTGGCCGGACCGCTCGTGCTGGCCCTGAATTTCGTCATGCGCTACGACAGCCGTCCGCCGGAAGGCGTCAGCAGGCTGGATACCGTGCTGGAGAACGGATTGGCTGTTATGTTTTAGGGCGGACATAACTACGAAAGCACGTGCGAAACTACGAAAACGAGCGCAAACTAAGAAAGCGCGTGCGCAACTGCGAAGCGAGCGCGCTGGTCACCTTCTGATCCGAATTGAACACCTGGTAAACAGGAGTACCCTTCCATGGAATTCAAAAACCACCTCAAGGAAGACTTCGACCGAGACGGCTTCGTGCTGATAGAGGGTTATCTATCCGCCGGAGAAGCGGCCGAAATCAACACGCACATACAGCGCTTCATAGACGATATACTGCCGGTCGCGCCGGATACGACGGCCTTTTACGAGGACAGGGACGATCCCGCGTCGATAAAGCGACTGCAGAACATGACTGAGCTGGATCCCTACTTCGAGAAACTGTTCAAAGCCGACCGGTTTACGAGTCTGGCGAGTTTCCTGCTGGCAGACGACGTGGTCCCAAAGAGTTCCCAGTGGTTCAACAAGCCGGCGCGCGTAGGCGCGGTCACGCCGCCGCACCAGGACGGTTTCTACTTCATGCTGGAGCCCAACGAGGCGATCACCCTCTGGATCGCCCTGGACGACATCGACGAGGAAAACGGCTGCATGCGGTACGTGCGGGGGTCGCACAGGCGGGGCATGCGGGCCCATCGCTCGTCCAACGTTCTCGGCTTTTCACAGGGCGTGTCGGACTACTCGGACGAGGACCTGGAACGGGAAGTGGCGATGCGCGCCAAGCCGGGTGACCTGTTCGCCCATCACAGCATGATCATACACCGGGCGGACGCCAACCAGTCCGACCGCCGCCGGGCAGCGCTGGGCCTGGTGTACTTCGCGGCCCGGGCCAGGAAGGACGAGGAAAAGGCGGAACGCTACAGACAGGAACTCTTCGCCAGGTGGGAACGGGAGGGCAAGATTTAGATCTTATGCGTTGATCTTGTTGTAGTAATGTAGCGCACCCCAATCGAGACAACCGATTGAGCTACTGTTCAACCCGTGTCATCATCTGCACGGTCTCAACCTGTTGCTTCTAGTTCAAGGCCGCGTGCGAGCTCTTACGATTGTAGAATTTGTCGATGAAGTAGCCGATGCGTGATAGGATTTCTTCAAAGGATTCGTACTCGTGTAGAGATAGTTTTCACATACGTTTTTCATACCCGTTCGTTAGATTCCATAAAAAGAGGAGTCACGGCTTTCCTACCCAAAATCAACTCGATAATCTCCGCGGTATCTTTTTGGAATTCAGAACTACTTACTTCCAAGTAACGCCAGCAACTGAGGTGATGGCTGCCACTGTCAGTCGTTTTCTCAATGGCCCTTTTCGCAAACCCCAGCGCCGTTTTCGCCTCTCCCAGAGCCCAGTATGTGACAGCCATGCATTGCAGGTAGTTGGGGGTAGGATCGTTCAGTGGATTGGAGCGTTCAAGTTCCTCAACACGCTTGAAGGGATCAAGAACAAGCTGTCCGTTTTCTCCCCAAAGCGCCATTCCATAGTTGAAGGCAGCTCCGATGGTCATATGATCCAGATCGCGAACTTCATTTCGTATAGCTTCAATTGCCTCGGAGAACCGCCCGACGGCGATGTTTGATAGAGTAAGCCAACTCCT
>JAJEHX010000001.1 GCA_022823465.1 Candidatus Latescibacterota bacterium | reverse complement strand
ACCGCGCCGCCCACCATGACGTAGTGGAAGTGGGCCACGACGAAGTAGGTGTCGTGCATGTGGATGTCCAGCCCCATAATGGCCAGGAACACGCCGGTGAGACCGCCCACGGAAAAGAGTCCGATGAAGCCCAGGGCGTAGAGCATGGGGGCGTCGTAGGACACCGATCCCTTGTAGATGGTCGCCATCCAGTTGAACACCTTGATCGCCGAAGGCACCGCCACGAGCATGGTAATGAAGGAGAAGACCATGCCGGCGTAGATCGACTGGCCGCTCACGAAGAGATGGTGGCCCCAGACGAAGAAGCCCAGGACGGCGATCGAAACGCTGGACATGGCGATGAAATCATATCCGAAGATCCGCTTGCGGCTGAAGGCCGCGATGACCTCGGAGATGACGCCCATGCCGGGCAGGATCATGATGTACACGGCCGGATGGGAGTAGAACCAGAACAGGTGCTGGAACAGGACCGGATCGCCGCCGAGGGCCGGGTCGAATATGCCGATGTGCAGCCCCCGCTCGACCATCATCAGAGCCAGCGTGATGGCGATGACCGGGGTGCCCAGAACCATGATCAGGCTGGTGGCGTACATGCCCCAGACGAAGAGGGGCATCTTGAACCAGGTAATCCCCGGCGCGCGCATCTTGTGGATGGTCACCATGAAGTTCAGCCCGGTCAGGATGGAGGAAAAGCCGGCGATGAAGGCCGCCATCCCCGCCAGGATCACGTTGCTGTTGGAATAGGTGCTGCTGAAAGGCGTGTAGAAGGTCCAGCCCGTGTCCACGCCCCCGAGCAGGGTCGTAAGCACGCCGAACGTCCCGCCGAAGATGAAGAGGTACCAACTCATCAGGTTCAGCTTCGGGAAGGCCACGTCCTTGGCCCCGATCATGAGGGGCATGATGAAATTTCCGAAGACGGCGGGTATCGACGGGATCAGGAAGAAGAAGATCATGACGATGCCGTGCATGGAAAAGGCCACGTTGTACTGGTCCGCTTCCATGAGGTCCGCCTCGGGCGTCGCCAGTTCCAGGCGGATCAGGCTTGCGAAGGTACCCCCGATCAGGAAGAAGAAGGTGATCGAGAAGAGGTACAGCAGCCCCACGCGCTTGTGGTCCATCGTCAGCAGCCAGGACTTGACCGTGTAGGCCGCGTTCAGAAAGTGGTCACGGGGCATCCGGTGTTCGGCAGCCCCTTGTTGCGCTATCGTGCTCATTGGGCGCCCCCCTCCGTACTCGGCAGTGTCTTGATGTAGGAAATCAGATTGAAGATGTTGGTCTCCGTGATCTGACCCTGGTAGGTCGGCATGATCGACGGATAGCCGGCCACGAGCCGGATCCGGGGATTCACGATGGACTCCCGGATATAGGCTTCGTCGATCAGGATGCGTTCGCCGCTGGCGAGGACTTCCTCCGTTCCGAATTTACCGTTCAGGGACGGCCCCCGGGCATTGGCCTGGTCGCTGTGGCACGTATCGCAGTTGAGTTGCGAGAAGAGCCGCGCGCCGGCCTCCTCGGGCGTTTCGTCGGCCACGCCGCCGCCCAGCCAGTTCTGATAGTCCTCGGGTTCCATGGCGTATACGCTTCCGACCATCATCGAGTGTTCGGTGCCGCAGTATTCGGCGCAGAACAGGTGGTACTTTCCGGGTTTAGTCGCCTCGAAGGTCAGCGATGTGTAGCGTCCGGGTATCACGTCGTTCTTCACCCGGAAGGCCGGGATGAAGAAACTGTGAATGACGTCCTCGGACGCCATGGTCAGCTTCACCGGCGTGTTGATCGGTACGTGCATTTCGTTGATTTCCCGCTGTCCCGTGGGATGCTGCACGTGCCACATCCACTGCTTGCCGACCACGTAATATTCCATGGCGCCGTCCGGGATCTGGTACACCCTGAAGAAGAGCCAGACGCCCCAGGCGAACATGATCAGCATGAGGACGAGCGGTATGGCGGACCACGTTATTTCGAGTCCCAGGTGACCGTGCGTCTGGGATTCCGCCTGCTGGTCCTCGGTGCGCCGCCGGTACTTCATGGCGAAGACGAAGATCAGGACGCAGATCAGGGCCATGCAGATAACGCTGACGGCCACTACGAAAAAATACAGCAGATCGACATCGAAGGCAAAGGTAGATGCGATCTCGGGATGCAGTTGGAATTGGTTGTTCATACGCTCACTTTACGGTTATGTCCGGTCTCTTTCGTCCGTTTACGCACCTGCTCCGCGTTCGCGTCTCGCCCGCTTCCTGCGACGGTCCCGCTTGAACATGACGACCATGAAGGAACCCATGGCCAGCAGCGTGACCAGCCCGGCGACGCGCATCGCGTTCATGATGGCGACCCCGTATACGCCCTGTTCGGGATCGTAGTTGAAGCAGTATAGCATGATCTGGTCGAACACGGTGCCCAGTTTTTCTTCCGAGGACTCGATGATGGCAAGCCGGATGTCTTCCGACGGGTATTCGATCCCGAAGAAGTAATGGGAAACCGTGCCCTGGGGACTGACGATCATGATGGCGCTGCCGTGCACGAACTGCCCTTCCGTCTCGTCGTAGACATAGTTGAAACCGACGGTATCCGTCAGCTTGTCGATGGCCGGCGCCTCGCCCGTCAGGAAATGCCAGCCTTCCTGTGTGCCGGGCCGCCCGTAGCGCTGTGTATATACCGCCTTCTTCTGCGACGCGAGCTGCGGAGTTTCCCTCGGGTCGAAGCTGACGGTCACGACCTCGAATTCCTCGCCGATACTGAAATTCAGCGGGGCCAGGCTCCGGTTTAGCCCGTTGAGGACCTCCGTGCACAGCATGGGGCAATCGTAGTAGACCAGCGTGAGGATGACCGGCTTTGCTCCGAAGTAGCTGCCCAGCTTGACCGGCGTGCCCGTCTCATCGTAAAACTCCAGATCCAGGGGCAGGGACGCGCCGATATGCTGGTCGATGCCCACGTGCTTGAGTATTTCGGGCGTGGCGCTGGCGTCCAGGCCGGGACCGGATCCTATATCCTTCATGATCATCGGGCTGCTTTCGCCTTCCTGTCCGGTGACGCCGGCGGGCGGCGCGAGTAGGACCGCAACCAGGACGGCGGCGCAACTGACATACGCGGCGTATTTCAGATGTTTCACGAACATGGCCCTACTGTCCTTCCCCGGTTCCCTCTGCCGAGGGCAGCTTGTACCGGTCGTCGGTCGCGATCAGGTGCATGGCCCGGTCGATCGGAATCTGTACGATTTCCGCGGTCCGGATCACCCAACCGTAATTGTTCAGCTTTTTGTTTTCCGCTTCCTGAAGGGCTATCAGGTCTTCTTCGGGGATGACCTGCAGCCGCGGTTCGGGCGGAAGCGCGTTCTCTTCGATCAGGGGCGCCGGGGCGTCGAAGGTCATCGCGTTGTAATCTTCGATCACCACGAACATCAACCACATCAGCACCATGGATATGATGGCCAGCGCCGTCAGGCCGATGCCGAACTTGATGACCAGGGGCACGTTGGTTTCGAAGACTTCGTGTCCCCGCTCGACTGATTCCTGGTCAACGACGTTATGATTCTTGTGGTTGTTCATGCGATTTCCGCACCTATGCCTTCGCGACGGATGATTTGGAAACCGATTCCACGAGTTCCTCAAATCGCGGATCCTTCTGTGGAATCAGCGGGTTTCTCTTCAGCCGATTGAGCACAAAGTAGAACCAGATACCGCCCAGGCCGATCGGTACGATCACGTCCAGCACGCTGACGGCGAATCCACCGGGATGGAAGTTGGGCGCCACGTGCCAGAAGATGTCGACCAGGTGCATGGCCAGGATGAACCAGGCCACGCGCACCAGACGGCTCGGGTCCCGCTTCCGCGGTATGGACAGAAGCAGGAAAAAGGCGATCACGAACCGGCAGAGGACCAGGACGACGGACACGACTTCCCAGCCGCCGTGAACGCGGTGCACGTACCAGGGGTTCTCTTCCGGCAGGTTCGCCGCCCAGATGATCAGGAACTGGGACAGCATCATGTAGAACCAGAGCAATGTAAAGGCCAGGAGCAGCTTGCCCCAGTCGTGGAACCGGTCCGCGTCGGCGAGTCCCGAGATGGGCTCGTGTTTCCGGAGCCAGGTCATCATGATGACGATGAACGAAAGGGCGGCGCCCCCGCTGTTCACGATCATCATGACCCCGTAGAGCGTCGAGAACCAGTGCGGGTCGGTGGACATGATCCAGTCGAAGGACGCGAAGGTCATGGTCAGGGCGAAAATCACGACGCCGGGACCGCAGACGTTGCGCATCTTGTCCAGCAGCCTGGGATCTCCCGACGTATCCTGGGCTCTCGACCACTTGATCAGCAGAAACGAGGCGATGATCCAGATGGCGAAATAACCCGCGGTGCGTACGAGGAAGAAGGGCACGTTGAGATAGGATGCCTTGTGCTGCAGGATCGGATCGACGGCCACCACTTCCGCGTGGGTCCAGTGGTACAGGTCGTGCATACCCAGCACGATGGGTATGAAGAGGACCAGCAGCACGGGCAGCGTACTCATGGCGGCTTCGAGCAGGCGCTGGATGACGAAGCCCCATCGCCCGCCGATGAGGTGGTGGAGCATGATGAATGCCATGCACACCAGAGTGATGCCCGCGCAGATCATGTAGCCCACCAGGTAGGCCTGGTAGAAACCGGACATGTCGTCCATGGCAAAGGCGTAGAGCAGTCCGCCCAGCACCAGGATGACGCCGATGGTCAACGCCCGGGACTGAATACTGCCTATCTGATTGAACAGGGTACTGGAGATTGCTGTCATTCTTCCACTTCTACGATTTGTTGTATGCGTTGCTGGTCCGATTCGGGCAACTCGGCCAGATTGGCGCCCTGGCTCATCTGCAGCGCCCGGATGTAGGCGGCGATGGCCCACCGGTCAGCCGGATTGATGCGTTCCTCGTAACTGTACATGTTGCCGAAACCGTTGGTCACCACGTCGAAGTAATGCCCCACCTCCACGTCGAGGAGCCGCTGGCTGTGAAAGGACTCCGGCTGCTTCATGCCGCGCTGCACGATCATGCCGAGTCCGTCGCCCACCTTGCTGTGACAGGGCGCGCAGTAGATATCGTATCGTTCCTGACCCCGCTTCAGCATCTCGATGGTCACCGGGTTTGGAAAGGTCGTGGCCAGCGCGCCGTCGATCTTGCCCGTGTAGAAATGCTCGTCCAGCCGCAAATGGCCCCGGGGTATGGTCCCTTCCACCGCCGGACGCACCGAGCGCCGGTCGCCGAAGAAGTCGCTTTCCTCGAAGGGCTCGGCGCGCGGTTGATCGTGCATGTCCTGGCGGCAGGCCGCCGTGGCGACAAGACACAGTACGCACAGTAAACCGGCGTAAAGGAGGGTCATGGGGTTACGCTTCAACTTCGTTCACCTCGTGCGGATTCAGCTCTTCGAGAAACTGCCGTGTCGCATCCTTTTCGAAGTACGGGTCTTCCGCCTCGATGCACAGGAAGAACCGGTCCTGCGTGGCATACCGGAACCGTTCGATATCAAAGAGCGGATGGTTCGGCCGCGGCAGCTTGTTCATGACCATCATCCCGATCAGCGCGGAAAAGGAGGCGAACAGGACCGTGCATTCGAACATGACGGGTATAAAGGCCGGCCAGCTGTTGAGCGGGCGGCCGCCCACGTTGATCGGGTAGTGGATAACCGAGGCGAAGTACTGCATGAAGAAACCCACGGCACAGCCGGTCAGTCCGCCGATCAGGATCACCAGCGCCACCTTGTTCTTGTGGAGATGCTGTATGTCCAGCAGCTCGTCGAGCGGATAGGGCGTGTAGGTCTCGATATGGTGATAGCCCGCGTCCACGGTCTTCTGCGTGGCCGCCACGATGGCTTCCTCGTTTTCGAACTCGGCTATGAGGCCGCGCAGCTCGGGTTGGGCGGGTCCGTGATTCATATCAGGCGTCCTTCTTGCGGTGCTTCGGGATGACCATCTTCATCTCGGACATGGGGATCATGGGCAGGAAACGGATGAACAGGCACATCATGAACAGGAAGAAACCGATGGTGCCGATGTACAGGCTCCAGTCCCATATGGTACCCGCGTAATAGTCCCACGACGAAGGCATGTAATCGTTGGCCAGGCTCGTCACGACGATGACGAACCGTTCCAGCCACATGCCGACGCCGACGATCAGGGAAACGGTGAACAGCACGACCGGGCTGCGGCGGGCCCGCTTCCACCAGAGAATCTGGATGCTGACGGCGTTGCAGAAGATCAGCGCCCAGTAAATGTGGCCATACTGACCGGTCATCCGGTTCCACATCATGAAACCTTCGTACGGACTCGCGCTGTACCACGAGATGAACATCTCCATGGCGTATCCGTATACGACGATGAAGCCCGTCGCCAGGGTCACCTTGCCCATGTTCTCCAGGTGCCGGGTCGTGATGAGACCCTCGAGTTTGAACCACTTGCGCACGGGTATGGTCAGCGTCAACACCATGGCGAATCCCGCGTAGATGGCGCCGGCCACGAAGTAGGGCGGGAACACGGTGGTGTGCCAGCCCGGTATCAGCGAGACGGCGAAGTCGAGCGAAACGATGGAGTGCACGGAGAGGACCAGGGGCGTGGACAGGCCGGCCAGGATCAGATAGGCCTTCTCGTAACGGGCCCAGTGGGAGGACGCGCCGCGCCAGCCCATGGACAGTACACCGAAGATCCGCGCGACAATGGGGTGTTTCGCCCGGTCCCGGAGCGTGCCGAGATCGGGGATCATGCCCATGTACCAGAAGATCAGGGAAACGGTGAAGTAGGTGGACACGGCGAAGACGTCCCAGACCAGCGGAGATCGCCACTGGGGCCAGAGCGACATGGTGTTGGGCAGCGGAAGCAGCCAGTAGGCGAGCCACGGGCGTCCCACGTGGAGCAACGGGAACATGCCGGCGCACATCACGGCGAAGATCGTCATGGCTTCCGCGAACCGGTTGATCGAATTGCGCCAGTCCTGCCGCATCAGGTGCAAAATGGCAGAGATGAGCGTCCCGGCGTGACCGATACCGATCCACCACACGAAGTTGATGATGGCGAAACCCCAGCCGACCGGCACGTTCAGGCCCCAGATACCGGTTCCGATCAGCACCAGCCAGGTGATGGAGATGCCCAGCATGCCGACGACTGGCAGCAACACCGCCACGGCCAGGAACAGGCCCCATGGCGTATGCGACCGGAGGACAATGTTGGAGATCTTCTCCGTGACGGTGGTATTGTTGTACTCGGGCGCTACGAAGCCATCGCCCTTGTAGGTTTCGACCTGTTCTATGTCAATGGCTTTCTGCGACAAGGAGCCACTCCTCTTTCACGGCGTCGATTTGCCGTGCCTTCTTTAAACCTCGGTTCAGCCTTGCGCCTCGAGGACCGGGTTCGGATTGCGGATCCGGCCCAGGTACGTCGTGCGCGGCTTGGTGAGCAGGTCCGTCAGCATCCCGTAGTTCAAGGGACTGGCTTTCAGCCTGGACACCTCGCTGTTTTCATCCTTCGTGTTGCCGAAGGTGATCGCCTGGGACGGACAGGCCTGCTGGCAGGCCGTCAGGATCTCGCCGTCGGCGATGTCGCGGTCTTCTTTCTTCGATTCGATCCGGGCGACGTTGATACGCTGTACGCAGTAGGTGCATTTCTCCATGACCCCCCGGCTTCGCACCGTCACGTCCGGATTGCGTCCCAGCTGCAGGCTCGGTGTTTCGAAGTCGGCGTACAGGTAGAAGTTGAACCGCCGGACCTTGTAGGGACAGTTGTTCGAGCAGTAGCGCGTGCCCACGCAGCGGTTGTAGACCATGTCGTTCAGGCCTTCCTTGCTGTGCACGGTCGCGCCGACGGGACAGACCAGTTCGCAGGGCGCGTTCTCGCACTGCATGCACGGCACCGGCTGGTGGAAGGTCTCCGGCGTGTCGAGATCGCCCCGGTAGTAGCGGTCGATCCGGATCCAGTGCATCTCGCGGGCGTTGGCCACTTCCTCCTTGCCGACGACCGAGATGTTGTTTTCCGACTGGCAGGCGATGGTGCACGTGTTGCAGCCGTTGCACTTGTTCAGGTCGATGACCATGCCCCAGGCATTTGGGCCGTCGTAGGCGTGGTCATCCGGATAGAGATTGCGTTCCGGATCCGGTTCTTCCCACATTTCCTGGATCACGTGGGGATCATCCTTGAAAGTCTCTATGTCGCTGACGCGGATCAGGTTGCGGTCGCGGGACATGCTGCCCATGCCCTCCAGTTCCATGGCATGGTGGTCCTGCGTGCTGTAGATATCGAAGGTGTCTCCGGTCCGGGTCACCTGCAGCCCGCCGCCGAAATCCGGGCTGGTGGACGGACGGATCGAATAGGCGTCGAATCCCGCGCTCGTGCCCAGTTGGCCCGCGCGGGACCGGCCGTAGCCCAGGTGTACTGTTACAGCGTTGTCCGGGTGGCCTGGGAGGATCCATACGGGGGCGTTCACCGTGCGTTCGTTGTACGCCAGTTCGACCAGGTCGGTGTTTTCGACGCCCAGCCGTTTAGCCAGGGAGGGACCCATCAGCGCGGCGTTGTCCCAGGTCAGCTTGGTCAGCGGCTTGGGCAGTTCCTGCAGCCATCCGTTGTTGGCGTAGAAACCATCCCACACGGTCGGGTCCGCCCTGAAAATGAGCTCCGTTCCCGCTTCCCGTTCCGATGCCGCGCCCACGGCCACGGCGATGCCGCCGACCGATACGGCCTTCGGCGCCAGGGCGGAACCGGCGATGAACCCGTCGTGCACCGCGGTCTGCCAGAAGGTCTCGAAGGCCTGCGTCCCGTGATACGCCTGGGCCTGCCAGTGCTCGCGGACGATGTCATATCCCTTCTTCATGGCGTTGCCCGACAGCGCCGCAACGACTTCGTGTGCGCTCCTGCCGCGGTACAGGGGGGCGATGAGCGGCTGGACGACGGTGATCGTGCCGTCGTAGGACCGGGCGTCGCTCCAGGCTTCCAGATCATGGGCCATGGGAAGGTGCCAGTGGCACAGTTCCGCCGTCTCGTCGTGGTACAGTCCGGCGTGCACGCGCATCCCGACATGTTCCAGAGCCGCCTTGAAATCGAGGTCCGCGGGCGTGGCGTAAACCGGATTGGTTCCGATGACGACCAGGAGGTCGACCTCGCCCTTGTTCATGTCGTCGACCAGCGCCGTGATCGATTCGGTCTGGTTGACGGGCGAGGCTTCGATGGAATCGGTATAGGTGACCGTGTTGCCCGCGTTGCCCAGCGCGACGTTCATGGCGTGGACGAGGGCGTGCACGGCGGGCGGCTGGTGATCGCCCGTCACGACGAGACTGGCGCCGGCATGCGCGCGGAGATCGTCTGCCACGGCGGATACCCAGCGCCGCGTATCCTCGTCTCCCTCGTCGCCGGTTGTCACGGATACGCCAAGTCCCGCGGCGATCATCCGGGCAAGTCCTTCGATCTCGCCCGCGCGGCGGTTGAGCAGATGATCGGCTTGCGAGCCGGTCAGCGAAGGCGTGCTCTCGATGACGTACAGCCGGTTCATGTTGTCGGGGTCGTTGCCGTCCCGGCGGGAGGCGAAGTCCCGGGCATACCGCACGGCGCCGGGGCCGTTCGTCAGGAAGTCGCCGTCAAGGGACAGGATCACGTCCGCCTTGTCGACGTGACAGCGGCTGGACAATACCTCGCCAAAAGCCAGGCGCGAACCTTCCCTGGCGTTGTCCAGGGTAACCGGGTCGTACTGGTGCCACCTGGCGCCGGGGTACTGGGCCAGCAGGGCTTCAAGTTGCCCGTGCAGTGATGGAGAAGTGACGGTGCCGGTCAGTATGCGCACGCCGCCGCCCTGTTTCTCCACCTGGTTGGACAGGGCCTCGTTCAGTTCGTTCAGGTAGGCGTCGTATGTGGTGATCCGGCCCCGCCTGATTACCGATTGCGACCGGTCCGGGTCGTACATCGTCAGGACGGAAGCCTGGGCGAAGACGTCCGTCGATCCCAGGCTGGCCGGGTGTTCCGGATTGCCTTCGACCTTGGTGGGCCGGCCCATGTGGCTCTCCACCAGGATGCCGTTCGCCACGCCGTCGTGGACGTAGGCCGAAGCGTAGTACAGGGCCTTGCCGGGGACGATTTCTTCCGGGGGCAGCACGTAGGGTATGATCTTCTCGGACGGCTGGCGGGTACAGGCGGTGGCGCCGGCCAGGGCGATCGAGGCGCCCATCAGCTTCAGGAACTTCCTCCGGCTGACGGGATTGGCCTTGACCTCTTCAACGTGCTGCGGGAATTCCTTTTCCATGAAGGACTGGAATTCCTCGGTCTCGGCCAGTTGATCCATGCTGCGCCAGTACTCAGGCGCGCCGTGCCCATTCCCGGTCATTTCCACCGCTTCCGTGACTTGCCGTTCTGAAGTCTGATTCATGGTCCGATACCGTGGCTGTGCCAACTATCGATGACAGATGGAACAGTCTTCCAGTTGATCCTTGTTGACCCGGTAGCCCCGGATAAGCTGCGCGCCGAGGGCCATCTGGTCGGCCGGCGGCGAGTAATCTGGCTGGGACTCGAACTTGTACACGTCCGCCCGTTCCCGAATGAAAGACTCGGGGTCGCGGTGGCATTCCAGGCACCACATCATCTGCAGCGATTCCTCCTGCCACATAAGGGCCATCTCGTTGACGGCGCCGTGACAGGATTCACAACCGATGCCCTTGTTTATATGAATACTATGATTGAAATACACGTAGTCCGGCAGGTCGTGCACCCGGGTCCATTCGAGGGACTCGCCGGTCGCGTAACTGGTGCGCACCGGTTCGAGCATCGGCGCGTCGGTCCAGACCTGCGAGTGGCAGCTCATGCACGTCTTGGTTGGCGGCAGGCCGGCGAAAGCGCTCGTTTCGACCGACGCGTGGCAGTACCGGCAGTCGATACCGAGCTGATTGACGTGGTGTCGGTGACTGAAGGGAACGGGCTGGGGCCTTACCTGGTGCTGCCGGGTAACGTAGGAGGTAGATCCGAGATAGAAAATAACGCCAAAAACCGTTACCAGAAGAAGCGCCCCGCCGACAATGCTCGCCTTGAGCCACGTATTGGCGGCAGGGGAAAAAATCTGCGGCATATGGACTCGTTCTGTCTCTTTCTGATGCGTTTTTCAACGAATGACCGGATTTTCAACAACAGTCATGGAGGATATACCGCGTCACAAGCAAAGTCAATATAAATCGGCATATGATCTGCTATTTTCCTGACGACTCGGCCAGGCGCGTATTTCGACTGCGCCGCACAAGCGACACGAACCGCACCGGATAGCGAAATCATCGCAAGCACCGTGCGTTCATCCGGGATGTTCGAAATGCCGACGACGGGTTGACATCGACAACGTCTTCGTTTAGACTACTGCGTAAGAGCCGGGATACGAGTATCCCCGCGGGCGCAGTGTACCGGACGAGTCTTGCCAGTCGACGAAGCATATCGTCGAACGCTGCCGAACGGTTCCTACGTCGAAGCCAATGAGGCACTGTAATTTGAACGATGAGGAAGGTTGTCATGAAACTGAAAGTTGTGATTCATAAAGAGGAAGAAGGCGGATATTGGGCGGAAGTACCTTCTATCCCCGGATGCGCGACGCAAGGGGAGTCCTTCGAGGAATTGCTGACCAACCTCTACGAGGCTGTCGAAGGTTGTCTGTTCACATTTCCGTCCCGGTTCATAAAGATAAGCCCCTGAAACGTGGACTTCAGAAACACTTGATGAAATCAGCGAGTATCGATGAGTCCCACCTGTAATCTTTAGTGGAGAGGCGGTCCATGAACGAACAGCAGCCATCCGAAAAAAGCATGCGGCGCATGGAGAAGTACTGTGACAAGTACTGGGAAAAGACGGGCACCTCGCCCCATCCGAACGCGGAGGTGAAGGATTCGGTCGTCAAGGGCCTCGCCGCCCACGTGGACGAACTGGGCCGGCCCCTGTGCCCATGTAATTTCTATCCCGACAAGAAGGCCGAACTGGAACGCAGCCGCGAATGGGTCTGCGCCTGCGACGAGATGAAGATCTGGAAGTACTGCCACTGCCTGCTTTTCGTGACCCCCGAAGGCCTGCCGATCACCGAATACCTGCCCGAAGACCATGAAGGCAGGCAGATGTACGGCCTGGTCACGGATCCTACGCCCGACAAGGGACGGGAAGCGCGGCACCGCGCGCCGGCCTGAAGCGGGACCATGCGCGCCACCGGGACAAAGCGCGCCACGCAGTTATTTCACCACGTTCTGCGGCCGACCCTCTAGAAAGGCGATCACGTTGTTCACGGCGCCTTCGTTGAGCAGCTCGACCCCTTCGGGCGTCATGTCCGCGCAGTGGGGCGTGAGCACGACCTGATCCATGCCGAGCAGAGGATGATCCGCAGGTAGCGGTTCTGTTTCGAATACATCCAGGGCCGCGCCGCCCAGGTGCCCGGACCTGAGCGCTTCGACCAAGGCATCCGTATCCACCAGGCCGCCCCGGCCGCAGTTGACCAGCAACGCGCCCGGCTTCATGCCTGCCAGCGATGCACTGTTTATCATATAACGGCTGTCGTCCGTCAGCATGACGTGCAGCGATACGACGTCTGACCTACGCAGCAGTTCGTCCAGTTCAACGTAAGTCACCCCGATCTCCCCGGCCCTTTCATCGGACGGGTTGTACGTCCAGGCGATCACGTCCATCCCCACGCTTCCCGCCAACTTCGCCATCTCCGATCCAATGGGACCCGTCCCGATGACGCCGAGCGTCTTTCCCCTGAGGTACCAGGCGTCCAGCCGGGGCCACTGACCTGCTTTCATGGCGCCCGTGAAGTACGCCGCCCTCTTCGCGAGGGCGAACATCAGGCCGAAGGTGTGTTCCGCCACGACCGGCGCCGTCCGTCCGGGTTGGTTGGAGATGATGATGCCGCAATCGCGCGCCGCTTCCAGATCGAAGCTGTCGACGCCGATGGAACAGGTCGCGATCATGCGAAGGTCCGGCAGGGCCCGCAGCACGTCCCCGGGCCATTTTACCAGTCCCCTGGAATTGATCATGACCCCGGCGCCCCGGACCCGCTTGAGTTTCTCTTCCGCCGTCTCGGGACGATCGGCGTGGAGGACAACTTCTCCGTAGGCTTCAAGGCGTTCCAGGTGGGGCGATCCCTGCATCTGCGGTGGGTCGTCCCCGGGTATGACGATGCGCAAGCGGTCAGGCATAGATGATCCTTGATCGTGGTGAGACAGGCGTGCCAATGTGATCCTTACGAGGCGGAACCCCGCTTTTGCCGTCGAAATCCCGCCACTTGGACCGCCGCGTTGTTACATTGCGGGATCCGGACATGAACTGAAGTAAAATTGGGACAATAGCGAAATCAACCGATATAATATATGAAGAGATCGAAACGCCTGACGTGGGTCCTGGAAATTCTGCATCCAGTCTGGTGTGCTGTTGCAGTGACGCCTGAGCATGTCTATGCGTGGACGAAGATAAAGCCTTTTTTCAAGGAGGAAAGGACGTGTCGGAATACGACAGGACGGACGCCGGCCTGTACGACAGTTTCTCGACGGGACTCGACGGTGACGAGGCGTTCTACGTGGAGGAAGCCGCCAGGGCGGATGGCCCGGTCCTGGAGATCGCTTGCGGGACCGGCCGGATTATGATCCCGATCGCCGAGTCGGGCGTGTCCATCGTCGGACTGGACCGGGCGCCGGCGATGCTGGAGGTGGCGCGTCGCAAGGCCGCGGCACTGCCGGACGATACGCAGCGGCGCATTCAGATTGTCGAGGGCGATATGCGTACGTTCAGCCTGGAACGGCGCTTTCCGCTGGCGATCATCCCGTACCGCGCATTCCTGCACATGATGACCCCCGACGACCAGCGCCGGGCCCTGACACGCATCCGCGAACATCTGACGGACCGGGGCCGGCTGGTTTTCAACGTATTCGATCCGAGCATCGAGTTGATCGCCGCCTACATGAGGCCGTTGGGACGTTCGTTGAGCCACATGGGATCGTTCTCCCATCCTGAAACGGGACGCCGTGTCCTGGTATCGGGTACGCGCCGGTACGATCCACTGGAGCAGACTTTGGAGGAACACCGGTTCTTCGAAGAAGTGGACGACGAGGGCCGGGTGCTTTCGAAGACCACCACCCCGGTGTATCTGCGCTATGTGCACCGATTCGAGATGCAGCACCTCCTGGAACTCTGCGGATATGAGGTCGAAGCACTCTACGGAGACTTCCGGCGCGGCCCGTTCCAGCATGGTCACGAGCAGGTGTGGGCGGCCAGGAGGGCCTGAGACTGCAGGATCTAAAAGGAAACAGGCATGAGCCGACATCCCATGCACGAGGCGAATCGCAGGGGGTGGGACGCCGCTTCCGCCGGATGGCAGGCGGAGATCGACGCCAGGGTGGACTGGCGGAGCATCCCGGACAACATCCACCTCGCGCTGGACGACGTCGAGATGAAATACCTGGGCGACGTGTCCGGCCGGTCCGTCTGCGTGCTGGGCAGCGGAGACAACCTGGTGGCCTTCGCCCTGGCAGGCGCCGGGGCCCGGGTCACTTCCGTGGATATCTCGCAAACCCAGTTGAACATTGCCGCCGAAAGAGCGGGTGAACTCGGTCTCGAGATCCGGTTTCTCCAGGCGGATGTAACCGATCTGGGCTGTCTGGAAAGTCCGGACGATCCAGGCGGTCCAGGCGGTCCAAGCGGTCCGCCGGACGTCGGATTCGACATCGTGTACACGGGAGGCCACGTCGCCGTATGGGTGTCCGACCTGAAGCGCTACTACGGGGAGGGCATTCGGATTCTCAGACCCGGCGGTCTCTTCATGGTCAACGAGTACCATCCATTCCGCAGGCTGTGGAAACACGATTCAGTACCGCTGAAGCAGGCATTCCATTACTTCGATCACGGTCCCTTTACCTATGACCGGTCCGAGGAACTGCCCGACGGTACCGAACCGCTCCCGAGCTATGAATTCCACTGGACGGTTTCGGACATGACCCGCGCGCTGCTTGAAGGGGGATGCGAACTCGTGGCCCTGGAGGAGTATGGTGACGGGAACCAGGACTGGGAGGGCGGTACGCCGTTAGAGAAAATGCCTGCCAATCTGTTGCTGGTGGGTCGGAAGAAAACTGCCGAATCGTGAGACAACGTCGAATCGTGAGATAACGTCGAATCGTGAGATGGCGCGGACCGGCAGGGCACTTCGAATCCGCACACTACCTGGCCCGGAGCACCTTCTTGAGCAACTTGCCCCACACGCGGTCGTAGGGATGGACTTTGTGGACGCGCTCGTCTCCGCGGAAGACGGGCCGGCCCTCGTTGGCCCAGGCGAAGATCGATCCTTCCAGGTTGTAGACCTTCTTGAACCCTCTCTTCTGCAGGAACCCGGCCATTTCCGACGACCGGTAGCCCACGGAACAGTAGAGCACGACGGGCGTCTCCTGCGGAACGCCTTCCAGCGCCTGCAGCGCCTCCTTTTCGGTCAAGGCGGGAACGGCGCCTTTCAAGTGGCTGACCTCGTATTCTTCCTTTTCCCGCACGTCGAGGAGCAGCGGACGCTCCGCCATCGCCGATTCGTCGAGCCAGGTCTGCAGGCTGTCTGTGGATAGCTGGACGACCCCAGGGAACTTCGCGCGGATCATCTTCAGTGTCGTAGACCAGAACATGGTATTGTCCTCGGTGTCTTCCTGCGCGGTAACCGCAGGTACGGAGACGACGGGCAGGGCGGCAACGGGTATGAATGCAACACAAACGGCGAGACGCACGATGCAGAAGGCAACCTGTTTCGACCCCAATAGCCCGTATCGATGCATTTCAATGCCCCTCTTTCCAGAAATCCGCCTCGTGAAGTCCGTGCCAGGGTACCAGCCACCCCGAGGTGCGTTGTTGGAGTTGGTCGCCGCCGTAGACAACGACTACGGAATCCGGGCGTTCCGATCGGGCGAGATGCCTTTGGACCCTTTGCGCTCCGGCGAACAGATTCGATGATATCGTTTCGGCCGACTTTGCCTCGACGAGTGTTCGACGGGAGAGTTGTTCGATGATGAGATCGATTTCGGCGCCATTGCGGTCGCGATAGAAGCTAAGCCCCCGGAGGCTGCCCTGGTTGGTCCGGTGTTTCGTAATTTCCGATGCAACCCAGGTTTCGAAGATCGCGCCGCGCAGGGGATGGTTTCGCAGTTGTCCGGGCGCGCGAATGCCCAGCAGCCAGCAGACAAGACCCGTGTCGTAAAAGTGCAGTTTCGGCATCTTCACGAGTCGCTTGCGGATATTCGCGTGAAACGCCGGCAGGCGGAAAACGAGAAAACTGGTCTCGAGTATGCTGAGCCAGGCTTTGGCCGTTGGCTGCGATACGCCGCAGTCGTTGGCCAGTGACGAGTAGTTGACCAGTTGCGCCGTTCTCCCCGCGCATAACTCCACGAACCGTTGAAACGTCGTCAGGTCGCCTACGTTGTTGATGGAGCGCACGTCGCGCTCAAGATACGTGGCGACATAGGACCTGAACCAGTCCGCAGGTTCCAGGCCACGATCGAAGACACGCGGGTATGTCCCGGCGAGCAGCGACTCTTCGAGCGTGGCAGGGAAACGTTCAAAACGTACGACCTCGCCGCGGCTCAACGGAAGCAAATGATGTACAGCCGTCCTGCCGGCAAGCGACTGGCTGACCGATTCAAGCAAAGACAGGTTTTGCGAACCCGTGAGGATCCAGCGGCCGGGCACAGGTTCGTCGTCGATAACGCCCTGCAAATAGGACAGCAGGTCAGGGACGCGCTGTACCTCGTCGATGATGGCGCCTCCGGCGAACTGAGCCAGGAATCCCCGGGGATCGTCCCTTGCGAAAGAGCGTACGTCCGTTGCTTCGAGGGTTGTGTAGGCATGCCGGGGAAACAGTGACCGGCATAACGTGGTTTTGCCACTCTGCCGGGGCCCGGTAAGTGTAATCGAAGGAAACTGGCATGCCGAATGCTTCAGCTCCGCGGAGAGATCTCGTTCAATCATGATCTTCAATCTACTTACGATTTTATGCTAAATCAATATTTAATTTTGAATTAGCCTGATATAAGCGACCACAAATAAAGTCACTTTTCAAGTACCGGTTCCTTTCACGGCGCGCGAAAACGCTTCTATTTCCGCGTTGGATCCAAGTCGCAGAAAAGCGATGTGCCGCCATTGGAGATCCTGCATGCAGGCCTCCAGACGCCGGCGCTTCTTTCGGTGCTGGGTGACGATCCACCAGATCAGCGAGTCTTCCCGGTTCCACACCTTCAGATTGGGCCAGAATCGCTCGTAATTGGTCCCCCAGAGCAACTCTTTCGACCGCCAGCGCCGCCATGACCGTGCCAGCACGCGCCAGAGGAGTCTAAGCATCGGCGGATCCAGCCATACGACCGTTTCCACGCGCGGCCAGAAGATCCGCCGGGAGAAGGACATGTAGGAACCGGAGACGACCCAGCCTTCCCCGGCCGTCGCATCGGCGACGCGGCGTTCCAGTTCCGCGGGATCCGTTTCGGCCAGGCTGACCCAGCCGGGCTGCCAGTTGAGGGCGTCCAGTTCTACGAAGGGGACGTCGAGGACGGCCGCGAGTCCGGCCCCCAGGGTGGTTTTCCCGGAACAACTATTGCCGGTGACGTGGACCCTGCGGCCGATTGGTACGCCACGGTAATCCGCGACTGTGTTCACGCCCATCGTCGATCCCGGATTTTCGAATCGAACTCAGTCATGTCGTCCTGAAGGACCTCCCCGCGTTATCCCGGCCGCTGCAAAGCCGCCGAGAGCCAGACCGGCAGGGCGGCCAGGGGATTCTCCTTCCAGTCCGGAAGCCGGTGGTCGTTACACGGAAGAAGTGAGGATCCCTCCCAGAAATTCTCATCCCCGGCCGGGCGTTCCAGGATGCGCCGAAGGACAAGCCCCGCATCGGACGCCGGGTTCAGGATGTCGCCGAGCGTCCAGTTGAATTCGAACGTTCCGTCTTTTTTGTCGCGATAGGGTCCGGTTTGCCAGTAAGACTTGCCGACTTCGACCGCCCGTTTCCCGTCTTTCCAGGGCCGCTGGAACGGGTGCACATCGTAGAAGACGTAGTATCCACCCGGTCTCAATATGCGGAAGATTTCCCTGTAAACCCCGAGAAGGTCCGCGATCCAGACGAAGAATCCATTGGTCGAGCAGACCAGGTCGAACGTTCCTTCTGCAAGCGGCTCCAGATCCGTCGCGTCGGCCTGTACGAAATCGATCTTCAGTCCCAGCTGGTTCGCCCGTGCCGAAGCGGTTTCCAGTTGGCGCTCGGAAATGTCGATGGAAGTGACCTGGGCCTTCATCCCCGCCAGGGCGAAGACGGCATAGTTGTCCCCGCTGCCGACGACGGCGACTTTCTTTCCTTCCACGTCGCCGGCAAAGGAGCCGATCAACTCGAAGGCGCCGCCCGCGAACCCCAGATCGGGTTCCAACGGGCATCGGCGCCACAACCCGTCCCGCTCGCGCATTTCGGCCCACCAACCGGCGATGTTATTCCAGGACCGGCGATTGGCCTCGTGCTTTTCCGTGGTCCGGAGAGAAGCCTTGACGTTCATGGCAGGTGGCCTGGCCGGATCGGGAGGCCGGCCCGGTTTTCCACTGGTTTCCATGGGATCCTCCCTTGTGGACTACCCGTTGATCACCAGTCAAACCAGTCAAGTCGATAACGTAAATATAGCCATGCGGGCCAAGGTAATGCAAGTAGACAGGCCAAGTGGGGACCCTGGTCAAATGCGTGTATGCGCCCCTGTATGTTCCCTCAAGTCTCACAGGCTTTCGGGTGCTCGCGAGAGTAAAAATCCGCTTGACAGTCGGGTGCTGCCATGCCTTGTTAAATTTACACCAATGTGTCATTAACCGGAGACCGCGCCTTGTGGCGGCGCGGCACGGACCAAACACCGCTTGCTGGGAGGAAGCACCATGGCGAAATACATGTTCCGTACCAGGTACACGCAGTCGGGCCTGCAGGGCCTGCTCAGGGAAGGTGGAACCGGAAGGCGCGCGGCCCTTACGCAGACGATCGAAGGTATGGGCGGGAGCCTGGATGGATTCTACTACGCCATGGGGGACGACGATCTCATTCTCATCGCCGAGGTTCCCGACGAGGCGACCGCCACCGCGATCGCCCTGAACGTGGCCGCGGCGGGCGCGCTGGAAGTTTCCACGACGGTCCTGCTGTCACCGGAGACGATCGACGAGGCGATAGGAAAGAGCGTGCCGTACCGGTTGCCGGGAGCCTGAGGAAAGCCAGCCGGGAGCCTCGCGTAAATTGGACTATCGAAAGATTTGCTGTTGCCAATCCTTTTTCATGCCATTATACTGATTGGTAACCCCTAGCAGTTTCTTGGTAATCGCCTTACGAACCACATCGCTATCGCTTCGCGATGACGGGCTGAAAACCTCACGGTGAAAGCCCGTCAAGCAGGCTATCGTTATTGTTTTCCGGCACTGCAGGAAGAAACGCCTGCAAACCCAGCTTACCGTTACAGAAGGGAGTCGGCATGGCTAAATCTCTACAGATAATACCCGAGAAATGCACCGGATGCATGCAGTGCGAACTGGCATGCTCCTGGGTGCAGACCGGCATGTTTCAACCATCCCGGTCGCTGATCCGCGTCAACATTTTCGATGAGCAGGCCAGTTACGCGCCGTACACCTGTTTCCAGTGCGACGAAGCCTGGTGCATGACGGCCTGCCCCGTGAACGCCATCAGCATCGACTCGGATACCGGCGCCAAGGTCGTGGGCGACGCCAATTGCGTGGGATGCGGGTTGTGCACCATCGCCTGTCCCTTCGGCACGGTGTTCTACAATCCCGACACGCAGAAGGCCTTCAAGTGCGACCTGTGCGACGGCAACCCCGCCTGCGCGGTCGCCTGTCCCACCGGCGCGATCGAGTACACCGAGAGCGAGTCGGCCGACTGGCTGGGCGGCTGGGCCGAAAAGGTCAATGCTTCCTATCTGCAATCCATTGAGGGAGGGAACGCGGCATGAGTAACGGCGGATGGACAGGCACGATTCTACGCGTCGATCTGACCACCGGTCGGATCTCCAAAGAGCCCCTCAACATGGACTGGGCCAAGTCGTTCGTTGGCGGGCGCGGCCTCGCGGCCAAGTACCTCTATGAAGAAATGGACCCGGCGTCGGACGCGCTGGGCCCGGACAACAAGATGATCTTCGCGACCGGTCCCATGACCGGCACGAACGCTTCGACGAGTTCCCGCTACATGGTGGTCACCAAGGGGGCGTTGACGAACGCCATCACCACGTCCAACTCGGGCGGCCACTGGGGACCGGAACTGAAATGCGCCGGCTATGACATGCTGATCGTTGAAGGCCGGGCGCCGGTTCCGTCCTACATCTCCATCAGCGACGGCGACGTCCGCATCTGCTCCGCCGAGCACCTGTGGGGCAAGACGGTCTGGGAGACGGACGACATCGTCCGGGAAGAGTCGGGACAGCACGACACGGTCGTCACCTGTATCGGTCCGGCGGGCGAGAACCTCGTGCGCTTCGCCGCCATAGTCAATGACCGGCACCGGGCCGCCGGACGATCCGGCGTCGGCGCGGTCATGGGTTCGAAGAACCTCAAGGCCATTGCCGTACGCGGCACCGGGGGCGTATCCATCGCCGACCCGCAGAAGTTCATGTCGGCCATGTGGGAGATGAAGAACAAGCTGGTCGAGCACCCGGTTACGGGTGAGGGTCTGGCCGCCTACGGCACCGCGGTGCTGGTCAACATCATCAACGAGAGCGGCGCGCTGCCGACCAACAACCACCAGGTCTCCCAGCTCGAAGGGGCGGACAACATCAGCGGGGAGACCCTGGCCGATACGCGGCTGGTGGCCAACAAGGCCTGCTTCGGCTGTACGATAGCCTGCGGAAGGGTGTCGCAGTTGCCGGGCGAGGCGCAGGACAAGTTCACCGTGACCACCCGTCCGCACAACTGGAAGATCGCGGTCGAGGGACCGGAATACGAGAACGCCTGGGCCATGGGCGCCGACTGCGGCATCAACGACCTGGACGCGCTCATCAAGGCGAACGCCCTGTGCAACGAACTCGGCATGGACCCGATCTCCTTCGGCGCGACCCTGGCCGCGGCCATGGAGTTGTACCAGACTGGCGCCGTCAATGATTCGCAAACCGGCATTCCGCTGGAATTCGGAAGCGGCGACGCACTGGTCGCCATGACGGAGCAGACCGCTTACCGCGAGGGCTTCGGCGATGAACTGGCCGAAGGCTCGAAGCGCATGACCGCCAAGTTCAACCATCCCGAATTCTTCATGGGCGTGCGCGGCCAGGAGTTCCCGGCCTACGACGCACGCGCGATCCAGGGCATGGGCCTGGGCTACGCGACCTCGAACCGCGGCGCCTGCCACCTGAAGAGCTACACGGTCGCCCCCGAGATCCTGGGGATCCCGGAAAAGATGGATCCGGCCGTGACGGAAGGCAAGGCGGAGATCACCAAGATCTTCCAGGACGCCACCTGCACCGTGGACGCGTCGGGCCTCTGCCTGTTCCTCACCTTCGGCGTGGGCCTGGACGAAATACAGCCCCAACTCGAGGCGGTGACCGGCATTTCCTACTCGGTGCCCGATCTGCTGGAAGTCGGGGAGCGCGTCTGGAACATCGAGCGCATGTGGAACCAGCGGGCGGGCTTCACGGGCAAGGACGACACGCTGCCCAAGCGGCTGCTGGAAGATCCGATCCCCGACGGTCCGACCAAGGGCGAAGTGAACCGGCTCGGCGAGATGCTGCCGGAATACTACGAACTCCGCGGCTGGAACGCGGAAGGCGAACCCACACAGGAGAAACTGGCGTCGCTGGGACTGGCGTAGCGCCCGATCCGGCTCTTGAGCCAGGGCGAGAAGCGGGGCGCCAGCCAGGGTGAGCCTGGGCGCGTCCCCCCATCGCCCGCCTCGAGCCGAGGAACGGAGTTTCTTCATGACACACGGGTGGGCCGGCCATATCCTGCGGGTGGACCTGTCGCGGGGCAAGGCGACCAAAGAGCCTCTGAGGCTGGACTGGGCCGAGGAATATATCGGCGGCCGCGGTCTGGCCGCCCGGTACCTCTACGAGGAGATGGACCCCTCGGCCGACGCCCTCGGTCCCGACAACAAGCTGATCATGGCCACCGGGCCGCTGACGGGCACCAACGCTTCCTGCGGATCCCGCTACATGGTGGTGACCAAGGGTCCGCTCACGGGCGCCATCACAACGTCCAATTCGGGCGGCCACTGGGGTCCGGAACTGAAGTTCGCCGGGTACGACATGGTAATCGTGGAAGGCCGGGCGGACCGTCCCTGCTACTTGCTGGTCGACGATGACCGCGTCGAGATCCGCGACGCCTCCGGCGTATGGGGCAAGGTGGTCTCGGAAACCGAGGACGCCATCCGCGACGAAACCGGCATGCCCGGGCTCCGGGTGGCAGGCATCGGGCCCGCGGGCGAGAACCTGGTGCGGTTCGCGTGCATCGTCAACGACAAGCACCGGGCAGCGGGGCGTTCCGGCGTCGGGGCGGTCATGGGTTCCAAGAACCTCAAGGCCATCGCCGTACGCGGCAACCAGGGGGTTCGGGTTGCCAGGCCCGTGGATTACATGTCCGCCATCTGGTCCTATCACGAGCACTTGGCGGAAAGTCCCGGCAGGCAGGGCCTCACGGAACTGGGCACGGCGCCCACGGTCGACCTGGTCAACACCTTCGGCGGTCTGCCCACGCGGAATTTCACGGCCGGCCAGTTCGAGGGCACCGAGGCGATCAACGGCGATAGCATCAAGGAGAACTGGCTGATCGCCAACAAGGCGTGCTTCGCCTGCAACATCGCCTGCGGCCGCGTGACCCAGGTGTCTCCCAACGCCGACCAGTACATGGTCAACATGCATCCCCGCAACTGGAAGGTCGCCGGGGAAGGGCCGGAATACGAGAACCTCTGGTCGCTGGGGGCCGACTGCGGCGTGGACGACATGGACGCCATCGTCATGGCCAACTACCTGTGCAACGACCTGGGCATGGATCCCATCTCCATGGGGGCCACGCTGGCCGCGGCCATGGAAATGTACGAGCGGGGCCTGCTGAGCGATGAGCAGACCGGCATGGCGCTCAGGTTCGGCGACGGCAAGGCGCTGGTCGCCATGACGGAGGCGACGGGATTCCGGGAAGGCTTCGGCGACGAGCTGGCCGAAGGCTCTAAGCGCATGACCGAGAAGTTCGAGCATCCGGAATACTTCATGGGCGTCAAGGGGCAGGAGTTCCCCGCCTATGATCCCCGCGGATTCCAGGGCATGGGCGTGGCCTACGCCACCTGCAACCGCGGCGCCTGTCACCTGAGGGCCTGGACGCCCGGCATCGAGACCTCCGGCGAGCACGATCCCCACGCCACCGAGGGCAAGTCGGTATGGGTGGCCGAGGAGCAGAACCGGACCACGGCCCACGACGCCACGGGCATCTGCATGTTCACCACGGCGGGCGCGCCCCTGGACGATTTGATCCCCGTGCTGTCCGCGGCCACCGGCGTGGACTATACCATGGACGACTTCGTGCACATCGGCGAGCGGATTTGGAACATCGAGCGGCTGTGGAATCTGAAGGCCGGTCTCACCGCGGCCGATGACACGCTGCCGAAGAGACTGATGGAAGAAGCCCATAAAGAAGGACCTTCCGCGGGAGTGACCGTCGATCTCGACGCCATGTTGCCGGACTACTACGCGGCCCGCGGCTGGACGGCGGACGGACGGCCCACCACGGAAAAACTTATGGAACTGGGACTCGCGTAACCACACATAAACGAATAGATCGCAAAGGATGAGCTGAACCAAAGCCAAGGATGATAACCGAACCAAACCACGGATGACCTGTACTTCGTTTTACGGTACTTTCCTCTGAAGGAGCGGATTATGGCTACAGAACACGTGATTATAGGCGGCGGACCGGGCGGGATGAACGCCATCGAAACGATCCGCGGTTACGACGCGGACGCGTCCATTACCCTGATCTCCGATGAGCCGGCCTATTCCCGCATGGCCCTGCCCTACTACATTTCGGGGAACATCCCGGTCGAACAGGTAAATACCGGAGACGACGACTATTTCGCCAGGCTGGGGGTGAAGACCCGCTTCGGGGCAAGCGTCACCGAAGTGAACCCCTACGCGAACATGGTCACGCTCAGCGACGGTTCCATGGTGCCCTTCGACAACCTGCTGATCGCCACGGGCTCGTCCGCCCAGCAGCTGAACATACCGGGCGCGGACGGCGACGGGGTCCATAATCTCTGGACCGTGGCAGACGCGGAAAAGACCGTGGACGCCCTCGGAAGCGACGCCGAGGTGGCCTTCATCGGGGCCGGTTTCATCGGTTTCATCATTCTCAACGCGATGCACAAGCGCGGCGCGCGCCTGAAGGTGATCGAGCTCGAAGGACAGGTGCTGCCCCGCATGCTCGACGCCCAGGGCGCCTCCCTGGTGAGTTCCTGGCTCGAGTCTCAGGGTGTCGAAGTCCACACCGGCGTGAGCGTGCAGGCCATCGATCACGGCCACGACGGCGTAAAGACCCTGCAGCTTTCCGATGGAGCGTCCACCCGGGCGGACGTGGTCATCGTGGCCACGGGGATCAAGGCCAATATCGGCTTTCTGGAAGGATCGGGCATCGAGACCAACCAGGGCGTCCTGGTCAACAACCGATGCCAGACCAGCGCGGCCAACGTATACGCCGCGGGTGACGTGGCCGAGGGGCCGGACCTGTCCACCGGCGGACAGGCAGTGCACGCCATTCAGCCCACCGCGGTCGACCACGGCCGGATCGCCGGCGCGAACATGGCCGGCCAGGACGTGGAATACCCCGGCAGCCTGCTGATCAATATCCTGGACGTGTGCGGGCTGCAGTGCGCCAGTTTCGGCAACTGGTCCGGCGACGGCGACGTCACCGAGGTCGTCAACGCCAACCGCCCGGTCTATCGCAAGCTGATCTGGGACGGCTCCACGATCACCGGCGCCATCATCCTCGGCCCGGCGGACGACGTGGCCATGCTGAACGACATGGGGATGATCAAGGGACTGATCCAGGCGAAGACGGACCTGGGCGCCTGGAAGCAGCACATCCAGGCGAACCCGACGGACATCCGACGGCCCTACGTGGCGACGAAGACCGCGGAGAAGATGCTCGCCCTTACCTCGCTCGGGAAACCGTCCGAGCACCGGTCGTACCAGCATACGCAGGATGCCGGCAAGGACCGCGGCGCGCACAGTGTTTTCGTCGGGTCCACAGGCTAGGTGGGGTTGGAGCAAATACTGACACAGGTGCCTTGAAGTCGGTGACGTGGGCGCCTTGAAGTGGGTGTCGCGTCAGTCGCCGGGCAGGAAATGCACGTTCAGTGTCGCGGACAGGTGGTTCGTGGCGCTGAACGTGTTTTTATTTGCGGGCGCCTATGCCCGCAGCAGCATCTTTCCGGCGATTTCCTTCACGATCTTTGCCGCGACAACGGCGGTCAGGTTGTTGAAATCCCTTCGGGGATTGACCTCGACGACGTCCGCCCCGACGATTCTGCCGTTCAAATGCTGTATCGTGTCGATCACCTGCCGCGGGGAAAGCCCTCCGGGTTCAGGATGCGATACGCCTGGCGCGTACGCGGGATCCAGTCCGTCGACGTCCACCGAAACGTAGACGGGCGTGTCGAATACCAAACGCAGGGCCCCGCTCAACTCCCGCATCTCGATCATCTCGACTCCGAACCGTTCCGCCTGCTCCCGCTGATGGCCCGTCGCCGTGCGGATACCCACCTGGACGAGCCGGTCCGCCAGGTGGTTTTCCATGATCCGCGCGAAGGGAGACGCATGCGAGCGAGGGTTGTTATCGAAATTGTCGTAGAGGTCCGGGTGGGCGTCGAAATGAAGGATGCTGAGCCTGTCGTACCTGCGTCGGAATCCCTTCACGACCGGATAGGTGACGGCGTGATCACCGCCGAGGCAGATGGGAGGGAGCCCATGATTGAGCACCGCTTCGACCGCGTCCTGGATTGCGGTCCAGGCATCGAGGACCTCGCCCAGGTCCAGGTCGCCCGCATCGAAAAAAACGTCCCCGCCGAGATCGACGCCCGTCTCCGTCCACATGTTGAAGGCATCGGAGAAGAGCTGTTCGCGGATCAACGGAGGGGCTTCGGCCGGACCGCGTAAGAAAGTAGAGTTGGCGTCGTGGGGGATGCCCACCAGCGCGAGTTTTCGGCCATCCGACTTTTTCAACGCGGCATTGAGCGGTTCGAGGATCATGAATCCATTGCGGTTCAGCGTGCGTTTGGGGGCGCGCGAGAAAGCGTACACGGTAGAATCACCGCGCGCGGATCAGACTACGATATCTCGCGTCATTTACCGAACATAAAACGCAAGTTCAGCGTCACGGACCAGTGGTTCATGGCGCTGAACGTATTTTTGTTCGTGAAGGAAGGGTCCGTCTCGAAATAGGGATGATACTCGTAGGTGCCGGTGTGTTCGACGTCGTCCACCCTGGAGTAGGTCATCTTCAGGCCGACGGCGGTCCGGTCGCCCAGACTGTAGTCGGCTCCCGCGTATACGTGCCCCGCGAAGACCGTATCCGACAGCCTTGTATCCTGCTTGCTGTCATAAAACGACAGGGGCGGTTCGTAGAGCGTGCCCTCTCCCGAGGGGTCGCTGTATTCGATCGAAAAGAAGATCCTGGTCAGTTCGACGAAGGCGATACCGGTTCCCACCCCCACGTAGGGCGTGATCCTTTGCGGACCGATGGGCAGATCGTAGTAGGCGTTCAAAGAAACCGTTCGCGTAACCAGGTCTTCGAAGAAATTCGTGGCGGCAGCCTGCGCCAGGCCCAGTCCAACGTAAGAACTGGTTCCCGCGGACGTGCCATCGAGGTAAGTTATCTCAAGCGGCGGCCCCTGGTCGACGTTGTTTCTTCTTTGTGCGAATGAAACTTCGAGGCGAGTACGGTCGAACACCCGCCCGACGGCAGCATCGAAACCCATACCCCGGTCGGTAGACGGATCGTAACGCCACCGGTAACCGGGTATATCCGCTCGTAACACCAAATCGTAGCAGGCGCTGGTCGGATAGCACGTTGATTCCGTATTCGAACCCGACTGGTCCAGGCCATGTACCAGGTTGCCGCCCAGTCCACCGGAAATATACCAGCCTGAATTCCTCCGATCCTGAGCCGCCACCTCGGCAACTGATCCGAGGATCAGGCAGATCGTCGTCGCGAACACCACGGCTATTGGTTTCTGCAAGTTCTTCATCCAGGTTTCCCCGGCGCGTACGGAAACAACCTACAGATTCAGCAGGTAAGATACCTTGGCGACGAGCTGCTGATCCCGCAGCCTGAGCGGCGTCCGTTCGTAAACTCCGAAGGTGCCGTCGGTATCGAGGTCGTCGTCGCGGAACTGGTTGAAGGCCAGGAAGAAGGAGTGGCCGAAGGGCGACCGGTAGGCGAGGAGGAGATTCATGGTAACGGTGTTCAGGTGGAAGTCATCTATCTCCCGCTGCCGGTCCGCGTTTAACTGGATGAAGGAGGAGAACGACAGGTTCGGCGTAAAGGCGTAACTCATCCGGACACTCGGTATGAGTTGCGTGCGATGATCGTATTCGTCGTCCTCCAGTCCCAGGCGGTTGCCCCGGTCGACCTGGCTGCGGGTAATGCCTGGTTCCAGCGCGAAACGGGGATTCGGCTTAATGGACAGTTCGCTCGAAAGGCTGAGCAGGTCGGCACCGTAAAACCGACCGTAGCGGACACTCCCCCGGAGAGAGACTTTCCGGCCGCTGTCGGTAAAGAGGAAAAAGCTGCCCTGGTTGAAGGAATAAGATCCTTCGGGAAAATGTACGCCGGCTATACGCGTCGTCTTGCTGAGGGTATCGAAGTTCATGTCATATGACGCGGAAATCCACAATCCCCGTTCCAGTTCCAGGAACATGTTGGGCTGGAAGGACCAGGAATCGGCATCAGAGAAGCCCGTGTTCTTCCGGGTCACGTAATTGCTTCGGAATCCCCCGCTGATCCGCCGAATGCCAAACCGGCGGAGAAATTTGTTGACCGTTAAACCACCCCCCAACCGCTGCAGGCCTTCGTCCCGGACCAGGCCGGACTGGGCGATGAAGTCCTCGCCGATGTCCAGGTAGGAAATCCCGTACATAAGCCACCGGTTCTGCCACCGCTCGATAATCCGGAAGGTCCAGTCCTGGTTGCTGGTGCTCAACGTATCGGTCCAGCTCTTGGCGAAGGTTATCTGTCCCCGGTGATTCGTCCTCTGCGACGCCAGGTTCAGGTCGAAACCCAACACCCGGTTGTAGTCCGATTCCGCGTATCGGGGTATGGCCATCCCGATACGGTCGTCGAACCGGGGATTCGGCTCCTTGAAGGTAGCCATCATACCCACGCTCGACCGTGACCCGAAGTCCCGCGCGAGACGCAGGGCCTGCCAGTTGGTCAGCGGTTCCGTCTTCTTTTCCCCGTCGTCTTCGTACTCGGTCTCCCGGGTCTGAACGTTCAGGAACCCGATCGTCGTGTGTCCGACCTTGCCTGTAAGGCGCATGCCGAGGTCGATGGGGACGGACTGTCCATCCGGCAACTGTCGTCCGACGCGCCGGCTGAAGAACAATTGGGGCGTCAGGTCGCCGCCGCGGCGTTGCGGTCCACGCCGCTGCGGCCGCTGGTTAAGGGTGAAGATATCGCTGCGCTCCAGGAAGAACGGACGCTTTTCGGTGAACTGGAATTCGAACCGGGATAGGTTCACGACCTCGTCGTCCGCTTCCACCTGGGCGAAATCGGGGTTAACCGTGGCATTCAGGGTTATCCCGGATGTTACGCTGACCTTGAGGTCGCCGCCCAGACTCCTCTGCATGCCATTGTCGAGGTCTGTCGCGGCGATCGGGCGGGCGGGCGTCGGGGCGGATTCGGTAAACCGGGAGGACTGGGCGCCAAGCACGGTGAAGGGAGTCGCCTGTACACGGCCGCCCGGCGTAATATCAGTCAGCGCCGTCAGGCGGCCGCCCTTGCCGAAGCGATACAATGCCTGATCACCGTCCCTGAGGCTCAGGGGAACCCAGTAGGATTCCTCCCTGCTGCGCTGGATACGACGTCCGAAGTTAATGCCCCAAGTCTGATTCTGGCGCCGGGGAAACCGCAGCGTGTGAAAGGGGATCACGTATTCGGCCGACCAACCGTAATCGTATACCTGGCTCGCCGCGTTCCACAACCCGTTCCAGTCACGGTCCGAGGTATTGCCTTCGGAACTGACGAAGGAGTCGGCCCGGGCGCCGTTGGGATTGGTCTGGAATTCGAAGGCTTCGCGGTAATGGTCGAGGGATGCGATAACGACCGTTACCATGTCGTTGGAGAAACTCATCCGGGTGTCCCGTTGCATGTCCGGGGCCATGATATGCTCCGGATTGGGATCGAAACAGACAAATCCTATGTAAAGGTTCTTGTCGTCATAAAGCACCCGGACTTCGGTTGGATGAGTTGCCGGGGCGCCCTCTACCGGCTCGAGCTGGAAAAAATCGCCGGCGACATCCGCCTGCTGCCATTCGATCTCATCCAGATGGCCGTCCACCTTGATTGCAGAAGTCACCCGGTTAGCCTCCAGCATATAATCGGCAGGATCGAGATTACGGTAATCGAAGGGCGTGTTCGAGACGGGAAGGGGAACGCTGAAAGGTCGCGGGTCCGAGGTCCGTTCGGTTTCTTCCGAGATCGCAGCCAGCGTTTTCGGCATGCCTGTTTCCAGCGCGGCCTCGTTTTGCCGGGACTGGGCCTGGGCAGTACCAAAGAACAGAAGAATACCGGCTAAAAAGGAAATCAAACCGCCAGGTATCCGGGCGGACGCGCGAAAAGACATTTAATCCTCCAACATCGGGTGACGCATTGAAATCCAACTGATGTTTACGATCTCGTCCATCTTATAATTTACAATCAAGCCTAGCTAATCCTTCAAGTGATACGCTTCGATTTCACGGCGGGCGGAATATAGGCATTCATGGCCGGGTTGTCCAGAATAGCCGTTTTTTCTTTGACAACCCGGGGTCGGAAATCCTGCGCGCTATTGAAGTTGAAATCGCTTGACGCCGTGTCTGCGAAGAACAGATTGTGAAGAGGGAAACAGGCGGATCACCAGTCCGCAAACGATGATCAGTCCACAATATCACCATCAAGTTTGTTGAGATCAGACCGGAAAGCCATGCTGATCACATTCGAAGAAATCGAACAGGCGAGAGCGGAACTGCCGCCGGAGATCGTGTATACGCCCGTCCTGGGGTCGGGCGCGATTTCCGACCATACCGGCGCGGACGTCTGGCTGAAGGCGGAGAACCTCCAGGTGACCGGATCTTACAAGACGCGCGCGGCCTATACCATCCTGAACCGCCTTTCAGAGGGCCAGAAGAAGAAAGGCGCCGCGATCTCTTCCTCAGGAAACTTCGCGACGGCCTTCGCCTACATGGGTACGCTTCTTGGTATTCCGACCGCCATCGTGATGATGGAAAAGACCTCGCCGTACAAGGTCCAGCGCACGAAGGACTACGGCGCAGAGGCGGTGCTGTGCGAGAACCACAACCAGGCCCGGTGGGACATGCTGGACCGGTTGGGCAGGGAGCGCGGGATCACCGCGATCAATACGTGGGAGGACGAGAACGTCATACGGGGCCACGGCAGTATCGGCGCTGAAATCATGGCGCAGGCGCCGGACCTGGAAGCGGTGATCGTTCCCGTGAGCAGCGGCGGCCTGATCGGCGGGATCGCCACGGCCGTGAAAACGCTGAATCCCGCCGTCAAGGTGATCGGAGTCCAACCCGAGGGATCTCAGGCCGTGTACCAGTCTTTTCTGAAGAAGGAAATCTGCGAGGTGCCGGAACCGAATACGGTCTGCGACTCGCTCGTGGCGCCCCGCCCGGGCGACCTCACCTTCGAACACGTCATGGCCTACGTGGACGAGATGGTGCTGGTTTCAGACAAGCAGGCTATAGACGCGGTAAAGTACCTGATCGGCACGACAAAGCTTGTGGTCGAACCGGGGGGCGCGGTGGGCGTCGCCGCCCTGTTGAACGGCATCGTTTCGCTGGAAGGAAAGAAGGTCGTGACGCTGCTCAGCGGCGGCAACATCATGCCCACGCAACTCGCCGGGTATCTGGGCGCGGCCTGATCCGAATTGCTGCATCCGGCAAGGGCTCAGGAAGCCACCTTACGAATCTGAATGTCGCCGCCACGGGTTTCGAGCCTGATGAGATTACCGCCCCCGTTGATATCGCCGGTGGCCCTGATCGTCCTCCGGTTCCGCCCGCTGTCTTCCCGTTCGTCCAGGTCGAAATCCGAGTCGATCTGGTATTCCTGGTCGCGTCCGGACCAGGACCGCTCGAGATGGATTTCCGCTTCAAGCGTGGCCGGCAGATTCTCGGGAATGCGGATGGTCAGTTCCCCACCGGACGATTGCAGTGACCAGTCTTCTTCCAGTGCGCTTACGGTCGTCGTCAAACGGGCTTCGATATCGCCACCCGACGTTCTCGCCGTTACACCGCCGCCCGTCGCATTGCTGATTGTGATATCGCCGCCAGAGGTGCCCGCCTTCAGGCTTCCTTCAGCGCTGTCGATGGTGACATCGCCGCCAGAGGTATGAACATCCACCTCGCCATTGGTACGCTCGATCGTGATATCGCCACCCGAGGTCTTCGCCGTCACGGGCCCCGTGGTGCGGCCTATCCTTATGTCACCACCCGATGTAATCGCCTCTGTGCTTCCGCTGGCGTGCTCGATTTCGATATCGCCGCCCGAGGTCTTCGCCGTCACTTCGCCTGTCGTTCCGCCGATCGTGATATCACCGCCCGAGGTGTTTGCATCTACCGCGCCCCGGGCGTCCCGGATCTCGATATCCCCACCGGAGGTGGACACCTTCGTATCCCTGCCGCCCCCCTTGACGGTCACATCGCCTCCTGACGTGTGCACCCGGAGCAGCGCTTCCGCTACATTACCGACGTTGATATCGCCGCCCGATGTGCGGGCAAGCACGTCACCCTTCAAGTCCCCGATATCGATATCACCGCCCGAGGTCTTGAGGTCCAGGCTGTACGATTCCGGTACCCTGACCCGTATATCCACCGATACCCTGTCCGAACCGAAACGGCTTTTCCGGTCGATCCGGACGTCGACGTCGTTCTCCCGTTGTGAAAGATCCACGGCAACGTCGTCGAAGGCTTCGCGGGCACTGTCTTCGCTGACTCCCGTCCTGCGTTTTTCCACCTCGACGTCCACTTCATCGTTCGGCCAGCTTTCGATCCGGATCGAACCGAAGTCGGCGTCTACAGTCAACGTGCCGGCGCCATCCACCGTGTAATTCTGATGGGTTCGTTCTTTTAAGTTCAGTCCGTCCCGCATAAATGTGATCTCCTGTGCTTGGCATGCATATGCCGAGGCCATGAACAAACCGGCAGTTGCGAGGGTCCATATCGATTTCATGTTTTTCTCCTTACCTCCTGAATCAAATGAATCAAAGCTCCTGTCGACTTCGCGCTACGTGGAACCGATCCTGACCTTTCCACCCAGGGTCCAGGTCGACACGTCGCCCACCGCGCTGTCTATTTTGATGTTGCCGCCCATCGTCCTGGCCTCGACATCGCCCTCGGCGTGTCCGACGCGGACGCTTCCGCCCAGGGTCTTGGCCTGCACGTCGCCCTTCACGTCGCCTATGTCGATATTGCCGCCCATCGTCCTGGCCTCGACGTCGCCATCGGCGTGTCCGACACGGACGCTTCCGCCCAGGGTCCTGGCGGTCACGTCACCCTTCGTGTTACCGACCGTGACATTGCCGCCCGCGGTCTCAGCCAGGATTTCGCCGGCCAGATCCTCGATATCGATACTTCCGCCCATCGTGTCGATTTTAAGATCAAACGATTCCGGGACCCGCACTTTCATCATCACGGATACCCTGTTGCGCTTGATCCATCGTTTCTTGTCGACCCGGATGCGTACGCCGCCGTCCTGCCGTTCGATTTTCACGTCCACGTCTTCGAAGGCGCGACGAGCCTGGTCTTCCGTGCCCTCCTTCAGACGCTTTTCCACGAGGACCTCCACGGTGTTGCTCGTCGAGGTCTCGATCCGGACGGATCCGAGGTCGGCATCAATGCTCAGTTTGCCGCCCGGGTCCGCGGCAAGCGTCTCTTCAATGGTTTCCGTGTATCCCGGTCCGCCCTGCCCGTCCTTTATAATCCCGGTTGCCTGCGCACCGGAAACAAGAACTGGAGAAATACACACACACGCAACCACTGTGACCCATATCGACTTCATGTTATTTGAGCTCCCACGGTTGTGTATCGAAGACATCTGCCGGTTATGTGATTGAGACTTCCGTGGTGACTTAAAGGTTGCGTCTTCACTCGACTGCGTCTTCGCAGGACCGCGGCTGATTGACCGCGATGCGCGGCTTTACTGGACGCCGACCGTAACGCGTCCACCCACCGCATTGGTGTTCACCGTACCCTGCACGTCATCGATCTCGATGTTTCCGCCAACCGTCTTCGCGTCGACATTGCCGAGGATAGGCCCGATTTCTACGTTCCCACCCGTCGTCTTCGCGGTAACACTCCCCTGGACTCTTCCGATCCCGATGTTGCCGCCCGTCGACTTCGTGTCGACGTCTCCACCGATATCACCGATCTCGATGTTGCCACCCGTCGTCCTGGCCGTCACACCTCCCTCCGCGCGATCGACCGTGATGTTACCGCCCGTCGTCGACAACGCCGTTTCCCTGCCGCCGCCTCGTACCTGGATATCCCCGCCAGCGGTGCTGGCTTTGACGTCACCTTCCGTGATAATACCTATTTCTATATCGCCTCCGGCGGTCCCGGCCTTTACGTTGCCTTGCAAATCGGCCACTTCGATGTCTCCCCCGGCGGTCTTTAGATCCAGGTTAAAGGAGCCGGGCACACGCACGGTCATTTTCACCCTGACCCTGTTCCTCTTGAACCATCCGGGCTTGTTGACCTCGATCCGTACATCGTTCGCGTGTTGCGAAACCTCCACTTCCACGTCTTCTAGTTCCCGGCGGGCCTTTGCTTCCGAATAGCCCGCGATCCACTTCTCCACGAGCACGTCCACTTTGTGCTCGTCCCAGGTCTCGATGCGTATGCCGCCCAGGTCGGCATCGATTTTCAGCGTACCTCCCGGCTCAACGCTGAACTGTTCTTCTATGCGCTCCATGTGTTCCCGGTCTTCCGCCATGAGTGTAACCTCCTGTGCGCTGCAAAGGCCTGTTACGACGGCGCACGCCAAACTAACGCCAATAGATTTGTTAATTCATTGCTTCCTCTGCCTGGACTCCCGATGCATTGGGGGCAGGCTTCGTTTACTTTGCCAAGACGGCCATTACGCGTCGAACAGACCGCAACAATTCCTCCTGCCTTACTGGCAACGACGTTACCGTGCATGGTACTTTCTTCTGACGTTGCCGCTCAGAGTCGTGGATTTCAGTTTCCCTTGCACATAACCGATTTGGATATCTCCAGAGTTCGTACGGATCGTCGCGTCGCCATCCACGGAGCCGATCTTGATGTTCCCGGTCAGGGACTTGGCGTGCAAATCGCCTACTGTACGACCAGTCTCGATGTTCCCACTGTTCGTTCTTGTGCTTAAGACGCCTTCGGTGGATCCGGTAGAAATATCCCCGGTAAGGGTCTTGACCGTCACGCTCCCTACGATTTTCCCTGTCTGGATATCATCAATGACAGTAATGAGGTCCAAGTTGAATTCCAGGGGAACCATAACGTCGATTTCCACGCGGACTCCGTCCTGGCGAATACTGCCCTGCCGGAACCATCTAAACACTCTGTCCTGCCAGAACCCTCGCGACGCATTGTCGTCTATTTGTTCGACCTCGATTCGTACCCCGGTATCCGTCTGATTGAAAACGATTTCGACATTTCGGAAGGCTTTACGAGCTTCGTCGGCATCGGTTGTCCGTAATCGTTTTCTCACCAGGACATCTACTTCATCATTGTTCGAACTTCTGATACGAATTGCCCCCAATTCGGCATCGACCGTCAATATACCACCAGGGTTCACCTCGAATCTTTGCCGATCATCTTCGATATAGTCCCTCCCGTCGCGCTCAACGGTATGGTCCTGCCCATCGCGCTCAAATCCGATCTCCTGGGTGCTGCACGCGCTTGATATCCAGACCGCGTATAACACCGCGACGAAACCAATCCGGCTCATAACCTCCTCCAATCAGGATTGCAGAACAGGATTTGCAGAATTGGAAATGTATAGTGCGATTCTTAAACGTTAGACTAATGAGACGGGGTAAATGTTTCGTGGTACCACGGGATGTGAATCCGGATATTTGATTCTTCCAGGCAGGCACAACCGACCAAGGCAAGTCTGATTCAGGTCAACACTGTTCCGAAGATGTAATGTGACCTTGGGCATGCCATAGAAATCGATCGGAGGTTTTTAGGTATACGGAAGCCCTACTCCACCCAGTGACGCACGAGGGGCTTCAGCGCGCCGGGCAAGCCGTCGTAGACGTCCTTAGGAAGGGTGGGAACCAGGTTTTCCGTTCCGCCGGTCTCGTCCACCAGGATCCTTCGGTCTTCCGAACCTGGCATCAGGACGTTCAGGTTCAGCCACCACGGCGCATAGCGCACGACGACGGCCACGCGTGGATCCCGGGAGGTGTTGGCGGCCGTCGAATGCCAGAGCCGGCTGTCCATGACTAGGACGCTCCCCGCCTCGCCGGTTACGTTCAGTTCGGTTGGATAGGGTTTTTCGGGTGGTACGCCGTTCTCTCCGGTAGGATTGTTTGACGCGCGATGGCTTTCCGGTACGATGAGGGTGCCCCCGTTTTCGCCGGTGAAGGATGAAAGCATCCAGATGGTCGTGAGGTGCATGACCGCGTCGGGGTAAGGCGCGGGCACATGTCCCGCGTTCCGCTGATTGAAGGGCCAGTCCGCGTGCCATCCTCCGCGTTCGTTCCCTGGCTCATTTATGGTGGCCGTGGTGAAGGAGATGCGGAAATGGTGGCCGAGCAAGGCGCCGACCAAGGCGACGATCCGGTGGTCCGCAAGATAGGGCGCCAGCGACTGGTCGTATTTGAGAAAGCCGCTCACGTGGCCGATGTTCGCCGGCGCGTCGGGATTCCGGTGCCGATTCGTAGAGGCGATGACCCGGCTGCGTATTTCGTCCAGCCTGTCCGCCGGAATGATGTTGTCCAGCACGCACCAGCCGTCAGTCTCCATGGCCTGTATCTGTCGTTCCAGCGTCATGGCGAATGTGCCCTTGATAGATTCCGAGCGGTTCGTCAAACCGGGACTCGATAGACCGGCCTTCGGTCGCCAGGGATCCGGCAGATCGGAGTTCCCATGAGCGAAATCCCGCGGGCAACCGTGCCTTCAACCCTGCAGGTCATCCGTGCTCAGCGTGCCGGCCTCCTGGTGCCGGCGGAACACGTCCCAGGTCTCCCTGATCCCGTCGTCCAGCGGCGTGTAGGGGATTTCGCCCACGTCTTCCTGGATGGCGCGGTCGTCGAGGTCCGGCGCGATGGGAAGATTCATGTCCAGGTGGGAGATGAGTCCCTCCGAACCCGGCACGACGCGCTCGATGGACGCGATCACCTCGTCGATGGTCACGACGTCTCCCCGGATGCTGTAGGCCCCGGCGCCGGTGGTTTCCGCCTCGGCGCAGCGGATGAACGTACGGGCGGTGTCGTTCACGTACTGCATGTTGTTCCGCCCGCCGTACCCGATCACGTACGGCCGGTTCAACAGGGCGGCCTTGACCGCTTTAGTGGGATCGGAGGTCAAGCCGAAGTCCCGGCCCGGTCCGTACACGGTCCATGGACGCAGGCCTATGCTGGAAATGCCGTGATCGAGAAAGTATACCCGGGCGTTTGCTTCGTTGCACTGCTTGAAGACGCCGTAGTGGGTGACGGGCTTCAGCACCGCGTCGTTGTCGACGGGTCCGGAGTCGTAGTCGTCTTCCATGCCGTAGACGGCCGCGGAACTCGCGTAGACTATACGCTGGACGATATCGTCATGGGTTTTCGCCGCTTCGAAGACGTTGAGGGTGCCGATCACGTTCACCGTGGCGCCCTTGATGGGGTCGGTCCGGCAAACGGGGACCTGCAGTCCGGCCAGGTGAATGATACGGGACGCACCGGTTTCTCCGACCACCCGGATGAAGCGGGGGCCGTCGGCGATGTCACCCTCGATGAACCGGACCCGGGCGATCTGTTCCTCGTCCATGATCAACGCCATGCGTGCGGTGTGTTCCACGAGGTCGTAGATCGCGACGTCGTGCCCGTCATCGATCAGGTTCTTCACGATCCACGAACCGATGCAACCATATCCGCCGGTGAGCAGATACTGCATGAAGACTGTCCTCTGAGCGAGAAAACAAGGGTTGAAAAACCTCGTCCATTGTACGGTGCGCAGGGACCGGTGTCAAGGGAAACGGCCGCCTGCGGGCCGCGGTTTTAGTCCTTGATCGGACCCCTTCCCGGAGATACATTGTGCGCATCCCGGAACGGCCGGTGAACGGCCGGTGAATAATCGGTGAACGGCCGGTTATAGACCGGTGGTCGATCGGCGATCGACCGGCAGATCCAGTTATTTCCATTCCCTAAAGCGACTAGTCCCATGAGCGTACGCCAGCGGTCTTCCGCGCCGTCCGGAAAGCCGGATTCCCATCCTACCGGACCGGGCGCTCCCGCCCGGCATGGGGGCCTGGCGTCGGGCATGACGCTCCGGGCGGTGGGTCTGGGCCTTGGACTCTCCGCGCTCATGGCGTGGTGGGTGGTGCATTCCGCCTTCGAAGCCCACTCCTCCTACCTCTCCATAACCCACATGCCCATGGCGGCGCTCTTCCCCTTCATGCTGGTCGTTTTCGTCATAAACGGCCTGTTGAAGCGTTTCGCGCCAACGCGGATTTTCACCGCGCCGGAACTGATCATCATCTTCTTCATCGTGTTTACGGCCTCTGCCATTCCGGGGTGGGCCTTCACCACCTACTGGGTCGCCGTGCCCTCCATCCCCCACTACTACGCCAATTCCGAAAACAGATACGTCGAGTTGTTCTTCGAGTACCTGCCGACCTGGCTGATCGTCTCCGACGAACGACGGGCCGTGCACTGGTTCTACGAGGGCCTGCCTTCTACGGGCGTCATCCCCTGGCGGGACTGGGTCATCCCCATGAGCTGGTGGGGCACCTTCTTCCTGGCCCTCTTCTTCGCCAGCGCATCGCTCATGGTGATCCTGCGCAAGCAGTGGATCGAAAGGGAGCGGTTGACCTTCCCGCTGGCCCGCGTGCCCCTGCTGCTCGTCGAGGATGACGAAAGCGGCTCCGTGCTTCCCCGGATCGCCCGGTCCAGGGTATTCTGGTACGGTTTCTCCATCCCCCTCTTCGTCATTCTATGGAATATCGTCTCGTATTGGGACGTCGTGCCGCCGATCAGGCTGGGTGGCGACTACCGCATACCGATCACCCTGGCCGAATCCTTTCCGGCGATTCAGTTCAAGATCAATTTCGCATTCATCGGCATAGGCTTCTTCACGAACCTGAATATCCTGTTCAGCATCTGGGTGTTCTTCCTGCTGGCCACGATCCAGATCGGCATCATGAGCCGGTTCGGCATACCGAAAACGGCCGAGATCGTTACGGCACAGCACCTGGGCGGCTTCTTCATGTACACCCTGTTCGGCCTCTGGATGGCCCGGCGACACCTGTACGACGTGGTGAGGAAGGCCATCGGACGGGGACAGGACATCGACGATTCAGGCGAGTTCTTCTCGTACCGGACCGCTCTGGCGGGCGTGGTTGTTGGCGTAATCTACATGTTCTTCTTCCTGGTCAGCATGGGGATGTCCCTCGCCGCGGCGGCCACGCTGCTGGCCACGTGCATGCTGCTGTTTCTCGGCGTCACCCGCGTGGTGGCGGAAGCCGGACTGATCAACCTGGACCTGCCCTACAACGCCCACGAATTCACCGTTTTCTCCTTCGGATCGGCGAACCTGCATCGGGCGGACCTTACCATCCTGACCCTGTCGCAGACCTTCTCGAGGAACTGGCGTACGCTGGGCATGTGCGCCATGGCCCATGTCAACAAGATGGGAGACGAAGTCGGCGGCGCCCGGCGCGGCATATTCCCCGTCATCGTCTCGGCGCTCGTAATAGCCGCGGTCATATCGGTCGTCTACACCATCTTCCTGGGTTACGACACCACGGGCGCGGATGGGTTCAAAGACGCCTTCGGCAACGCGAAAAACGGATACGTGACCCTGGCGACGTGGATCAACAACCAGACCCAGTTGACCGGCGGCGAGTATGCCGGTCTCGGGATCGGCGCCTTCGTCGCCTGGCTGCTGATCCTGGCCCACCACAATTTCCACTGGTGGCCGCTGCATCCCATCGGCTGGGCCGTCGCCAAGACCTGGGGCATCGGGATGATCGCCACGTCGATCTTCCTCGTCTGGCTCGTCAAGGCCGTGATCCTGAAGCTGGGGGGCACGAGGCTCTACCGCGAGGCGCAGCCCTTCTTCATCGGCATGCTGGTGGGTTACGTGCTGGGCGTGGCGCTTTCCTATTGCGTCGATGTGATCTGGTTTCCGGCTTCCGGCCACATCGTGGAGACGTGGTAGACGGCTTCTCTGTCTGTTAAAGTGACTTCTCCGTCTGCAAGAGAAAGCGGCGGCAGCGGCGACGAAAGAAGAACTGCAGCACCGCGACTTTTAAGTTTGCGGATCGATACGGAAAAAAGTGAGCCAGCGAAAGGAGTTCGCATAATGAGCGTGGAGCAGGTCATGCCCGACGAGGCAGCCAGGCTGGTCGAATCCGAGGGTTACGCATACATCGACGTCCGTTCCGTGCCCGAATTCGAGCAGGGACATCCCGCGCCCGCGGTGAACATCCCCCTTCTGCACGCGGACGAGCAGACCGGGCAGATGACGCCCAATCCCGATTTCGTCCGGGTTATGAAAGCAAACTATCCGGAGGATTCGAAGCTGGTACTGGGCTGCCGGACCGGACAGCGGTCCGACCATGCGGCCCAACTGCTGCAGTCGATGGGATACCGGACCGTGGTCAATATGCGGTGCGGGTTCAGCGGAGAGATGACACCCTTCGGCCAGGTGGTCAATCCGGGTTGGGAGGAAGTGGGCCTGCCGGTGAGTTACGACAGCGGCGAAGGCGTGAGTTACGCGTCGCTGGAGGCGAAGTCGGAATAGGCCTGAGGCGTAACCGCGCATCCTGAACGAACCGATCGGCGCCGTGGGTTTTGCGGGGTTTCGCGGATACTGTTGACGTAGAATACTCCCGCTGTAGTCGGCCATCCTTAGCGCAGTTGCTAACCCCGCAACACCTCTTCGTAATATGATTCGTACTGCGGAACGACGGCCTCTTCCGCGAAGTTGTCCAGCACCCGCTGACGGGCCTGCTGCCCGATGGCCTGGCGGAACGCGTCGTCGGACAGCAGGTCCGTGGCGTGCAAGGCCATCTGCCGGATGTCGCCCACTCCGGTAATGTATCCCGTTTCCCCGTGGCGTACCAGTTCCGGCAGGCCGCCGGCGTTGGCGCCTATCACGGGGACGCCGCAGCTCATCGCCTCCAGGGCCGAAAGGCCGAAGCTCTCCTGTTCGCTTGGCAGCAGGTACAGGTCGGAACAGGAGAGTATGCGGTCCACCCCCTCCTGTTCTCCCATGAAGACCACGCCATCCTGCAGGCCCAGTTCCCGGGCCAACTCCTGCATGGGAATGCGCTCCGGACCTTCCCCCACCAGCAGCAGCTTGCACTTGACCCTGCGCCGTACCTCGGCGTACATGCGGATGATATCTCCGATGCGCTTGACCGGCCGGAAATTCGAGACGTGGGTGATGACCTTCTCGTCATCGTCCACGAATTTGCTGATGTCGCAGTGGCCGTCGCCCCGGCGGAACCGGTTGACGTCGACGAAATTGGGGATCACCCGGATGTCCTTGTCGACATCGAAAAGGGACAGCGTATCGTTCTTGAGGGACTCGGAGACGGCCGTGACCCCCTGGCTTTCCTCGATGCTGAACCGAGTGATCCGGTAGAAGGACTTGTCGCTGCCCACCAGAGTGATATCGGTCCCGTGCAGCGTCGTGATGACCTTGATGTCCCGGTCGCGCAGCATGTGCCTGGCCAGGAAGGCGCAGGTGGCGTGGGGGACGGCGTAGTGCACGTGCAGGATGTCCAGTTCCGCTTCGGAGGCCACGTCGGCCATTTTCGCCGCGAGCGCGAGGGTGTAGGGCGGATACTTGAACAGCGGATAGGGCATCACCTCCACGTTGTGGAAGGAGATGTTCTGGCTGTATTCCTGCAGGCGGAAGGGGATCGAATAGCTCACGAAATGGATCATGTGACCCTTCCGGGCCAGGGCCTGTCCCAGTTCGGCGGCAATGGCGCCGCTTCCTCCGTAGGTAGGATAGCAGGTGATGCCGATGTTCATTTGTCCCCCGCAAAATGGGCCAGAGGATCGTCGATAGAGAGGTACTCCCGAACGACGAAAGGCTCCCCGTACCGCGCGCCGATCAGCGAGCCGTAGTAACGGTTCTGGGCTTCGACCTCTTCCAGGAACTCCGGACGGCTGATATAGGTTTCCGGCTCGGTGGAGTCCGCGTCGTGGAACTGAGACCGGTGGGCCTTGATGGCCCCGACCTTGCGGCTGTACGTCGAACTGATGTCGACGATGAATGAGGGCCTCGGGTCCCGGAAGGCGTGGTGGGTGAGGTAGAAGACCAGTTGCCGGGGCCGGAAGGCCGGGCGATCCGTTTCGATCTTCTCCAGGCCGGCCAGGAAGGCGGCGTCTTTCGCCAGCCGGGTAGTCGCCCCGTGATCGGGATGGCGGACCGCCTCGTGGGGAACGAGCAGCAATTCCGGCTGGAATCGGCGTATGGCGTCCAGGAGCGCATCGCGGTGCGTCTCGCAGGCGCCGATGCGCGCATCCGGCAGTCCGAGATTCAGCCTTTCGGACAGCCCGAGGACCTCCGCCGCCGCCGCCGCTTCCCGTTTCCGATCCTCGGTCGTGCCACGGGTTCCCTTTTCACCCCTGCTCATATCGACGATGCCCGTTGCGTAGCCCAGGTCGGCGAAACGGATCATCAGACCACCGCAGTGCAGTTCCACGTCGTCTGGATGAGGGGATACGGCCAGAACGTCTAGTTTCATAGCGGCGTGATCCTGTGTCTGAAGTCGGTTTCGTCCGTGGCGTCGAAGAGGGTCTTCATGACATCGAAGCCGTGGAGGGCGACGAACTGCCAGATGTTGGCCACCCGTTCCTGGAGCTGCCCGTTGGGGTACACCAGGCGGTCCGCCCGCATGATCTGGCCGCGCATGACCCCATCCGATTTCTTCAGGGCGCGGAGGGTCTTTTCTTCCAGCTTGCCCAGGGCGAAATTGGTCTTTCTTTCCGAGGCTTCGACGATCCGGTTCAACCCGGGATCGATGGCCGTTACGTGTCCCTTCAGGTTTCTGTAGTGGGCTTCCACGTCTCCGCGGACCGCCCGAAGGCCTTCGGTGACAGGTACCGGCATTTCTTCCCGCAGCTTCTGGTCGATCACGGATTCGATCCCCTGGACGAAATGGGAGATCGTGAGGCCGTGCTTCTCCAGGACCCGGACGGTCCTGGCGCCCACCAGCGTATGGGAAGCCCGGGGATAGACCACGGGGAAGGGCAGGCCGAACTGGCGGTAGACGCCGCCGAGCTGGCCGTAGTAGGCGATTTCCGCGGGACCGCCGATATAGGTCAGCGTCGGAAACAGGCTGTCCTGCACCAGGGACCGGGTCACGACGTTATGGGTGAATCGCCCGGGAGCTTCCTCGAGCAGTCGAAGCAGGTCCCGGTCCGTAAAGGACAGGCTGTCGTCCCGGCTGCTGAACCGTCCGTTCTCGTAGCGCAGGGCGTTGCGCTGTCCGTCCTGGTAGAGAAACAGGTTCACCGCGTCGGGGGACCGGGTTACCTGGGGATCGAACCCGGCTCCGGCCAGTTTGCCCGAAGCCGCCAGGACCGAGCGCGTGGACGCGAGCGGATCGCGGATCTCCCGTTCGAACACGGGGCTCATCAGGGGTTTCAGCGCCGGATCGGTGGGGTCGACGAGGACCAGGCCCTGTCCCTTGAAAAGCAGGGTCATGAGCCGGGCAAAGGCATCGGAGAACGAGGTGTCGGCGGTACAGTGCCGCCGCAGGGCGTCGATCGCCGACGGGCTGTACTCCGAATCGGGCAGGGCGTCCGCGAACTGCTTGAGCAGCGGCCCGGTCCCGGGGCCGAGCAGACGGTCGCTAGCGGACCGGCGGTCATTGGGATCGTCGGGGCCCAATTCGAAGCGGAGGGCGTCCCCGTCCGTCCGGCAGACGTGGACATGGTTGATCTCGGCGAAGTCATGGTCGTCGGCGGCCATCCAGAATACGGGCACGGCCCGTACGCCGGTTTCCTCCGACACCTGTTTCGCCAGTTTTACAGCCGTTATGGCCTTGTAGATGGTATAGAGCGGACCGGTGAACAGTCCGGTCTGCTGTCCGGTGGAAACGACGTAGGTATCGTCCCCGGCGAGGGACCGGGCGTTGTCGAGGACTGTGTCGTCCGCGCCGTACCGGGTGTTCTGCTCCTCGAGTATCCGGGAGAGCGCCGTACGCGGCGGGGGACTCGTTCGGGACCTTACAGTCTCGATCATGCGCGGCCAGATATCCGGATCGCGGGGATCGTGGGCGTAGAAGGACTGCAACGACTCAAAGTCGTCGAGATAGGTATGCAGCAGGGGTGCAGGCAACACCTGGCGGTAATCCACTGCATGAGGATTCATATGACCGGCCTTGTTCGACCATTCCCTGACGGTACGACTGCGAAGGCGTTATCACGCGGCGTGGACCGGTTCACGCGGTCCCGTCGTCTTGTTTCCCATCCGCTTTTCCATGATGAGCAGATAGGCGGGCAGCGCGATCAGGGCTGTCGTCAGCGTGGCGATTTCCCCCACGTTGGCCATGATTCCGAAGGAATGCAGGCCCCGGTTGGAAGTCAGCATGAGCGAGGTATACCCGATCAGCGTCGTGGACGAACACATGATCAGGGCCGCGCCCGTGTGTTTAACCATATTATGGATGGAACCGTGTCCGTCAAGGCGGTAGCGTTGGTACAGGTTCACGCTGTAGTCCACGCCGATTCCCAGCGTAGTGGGTATGACGATGAAATTGAAGAAGTTGACCTTGATGTCGAAGGCGACGATGACTCCGCCCATGACCAGCATGCCGCCCAGCAGGGAGGCCAGGATCACTACCGACGCGTGGATGCTGCGGAAGGCCAGCAGGAGGAGCGCGATCACGCCGACGAAGCAGGCGACCGTGGCGATGGGGCCGTCGCGGTCCACGGCCTTCAGCATGTCGGCGAATACCACGGCCTCTCCGGATGAGTAGATGACTTCGTCGTTCGGCAGGGGATTGGAACGCACAACCTCCGCGAACCGGATCAGGTTCCTGCCGTTCCAGAGCCCGGCGTCCGAACGCGGGTAGACGTAGACCAGTCTGCCCACTGTACCGTCCCGCTCCTCGAAGGGCCGCGTGAGTGCCTGGGGCAGGTCGTCCACGGTGATCTCTTCCAGGCTCAGATTGTCGCGAAATTCATTGATCCGGGCGAGCTGGTCGGGCGGGATGCCGAGCTCATCGGGCGGATTCGTGTCTAGCATGTACTCGATGTCCCAGAGGACGTCGATCTTGTCCTCCTGGTCCTCCGGAAGCAGGTCGAAAATGGTCCGCACGCGGTCTATAGTCGGGTTCGGGACTTCCTTTTCCGCTTCTTTCTTATCGAGTACGGCCCTCCGAATGTCCGGCACCTGGTCCAGGCGGTCCGCCAGGATGACAGCCGGCGATTGCGATATGCCGAACAGGGCGTTGACGCGGTGGTTCAGGATGCGTTCGTAGGTGTCGCCCCGGGGTTCGTTCCGCAGTTTCGAGAAATCGTATTCGAAGGAATTCGGAAGCCACCACACCAGCAGGGCGGCGGACAGCAGGATCAGGGAAATGCTCGTGCCTACCACGGCGCGCGGCGTCCTTTGTACCACGTTGGCGAGGCGGGTCATGCCACTGCCCCGCGAGGCCTTCCGGATCCAAGTCTTCCGTCCGAATTCGATACGGTCCCACAACATCAGCAGTGCGGGCAACACGGAGAAGGTCGATAGCCAGCACAGCAGCATCCCCAGACCGCCGATGAACCCGAAGTGGTTGAAGCCCCGGAAATCGGTGATCATAAGCGTTCCGTAGGCGAGCCCGGTAGACGCCGCCGAGGTGACCGTCGCCGCCAGGGTATTGCGGAAGGCGATCTGAACGCCGTCCCGGGCGTTTGCCCCCCGCAGCCTTTCTTCCTTGTACCTGGCCATCAGAATCAGGCCGTAGTTGATCCCGTTTCCCACGATGATGGCGCCCAGGAAGGCGGTCTGCATGTTGAGATAGCCGATGTGGAAGTATGTGATGCAGAACGTCCAGAGGATGCCGATCACCACGACCAGTGTAATGTTGATGACGGGGACGATGGTCCGGAAGTAGATAAAGATGGCCAGGGCGACCAGGGTCAGCGTAAAAGCGGCGGACGAGAAGATCTCCCGCTGAACAGAGGAGTACTGGTCCAGGATCAGGCGGTACTTGCCGGTGAGACCGACCTTCAGCGAGGGGTGATAGGTGGTGGGGTCGAGCCCGTCCACAATAGCCAGAACACGCTCGCACAGGTCCCGCGAGAAGGATACGCCGGTGGAAGATCCAAATGGTTTCAGGACCATGACAAGGAATTGTCCCTGCTCGTCGCTCCCCGTGAAATAGCCGTCTATCCACTTGTCCAGCTTCTCTGACGCTATTTTACCGTACTTCTCCTCCAGGTCGCTCACGGTGAACGGTTCGTCTTCGACTTCCAGGCCGAGGTCTTCCTCGGAAACGAACAGGGGGTTCTGCTCCAGTTTCTTCTTCAGAATCTGCCGGCTGAGGCGGCTTTGAATCTCCTCCAGGTCCTCCAGGTCCGCGTACAGGTACTTGTGGTCTTCGTAGAACCGCTTCTCGTCATCTACCCGGTACTCGATGTAGCGGACGTATCCTTCCGGCAGATCGGTGCTTATCCGTTCGGCCAGGTCGTCGGCGAACCGCTGGGCGGAGGCCAGGTCTTCCGTTTCAATGACGACGGTCAGGTTGCCGATGCCGCCGACGCGTTCCGTGAGACGGTGGATGTCGTCTACACTGCGGTAACCTTCGGGCAGCAACTCCACGAAGTCGGTTTTCAACTGCAACCCGGAAGCGAAATGGAAGGAAAGGAGAGCCGTCAGCAGCGCGCCCGGCAGGATCTTTCCCGGATGACGGCAGATGAAGGCGACATACCTGTTCAGGCAACGGTCTACGGCGGCTCTGGTCTCGGCCTTCACGATTAAGTCCTTGCTGAAAACGGGCGCTTCAAGGTATGGAAATATCCCCGAAAACCGGAAATGTGTCAACCACGAAAACGGTCAGTCCGGTGGAGTCGCAGGACCTCCAAGACCGTTGTTTTTCTTTGACTTATCCGGCGCGCGCCCTTACATAATCTGGACCCATTTTCTCATTTTGCACCATTGCTCAAACATCGCGTTTTCCGTTCCCCGCCTATTCCATGGCTTCAGTCCAGCAAAGTGCTTCCGCCACCGCTGTCCAGACGACCGCGACCCGGATCATTACGCCGAGATCCATCCTCCTGGGACTGTTGAGCGTCGTCCTGATATCCCTGATCGTCCCCTATTTCCAGTACACGATGGCCTCGTCCCAACTGGGCGCGGACCATCTTCATATCGGCGCGCTTTTCCTGGCCTTCGCTTACCTCATCCTCTTCAACGTGATGCTCGCCCGGTGGAAGAAAGACTGGGCGCTGACGCCCTATGAGTTCGTGATTCCCCTGGCCATGGGCATGGCGGCTTCCGGGCTGTCGACCAACGGCATGGGCGCGCCATTCATCTCCACACTCATGGCCCCCAACCTGCTGGCGACGCCCGAGAACCAGTGGGCCGAATACTTCTACCCCTACCTGAAGCCCTGGGCGAACGTCACCAACCAGGGCAACGCGCTGACCTGGTTCGTCGACGGCATCCCGCCCGGTGAGTCCATCCCCTGGAGCGTCTGGGGCATTCCCCTGTTCTGGTGGCTGACCCTTATCGTCCCGATCATCTTCATGGGACTGTGTCTCGTGGTTATTCTGAGGCGCCAGTGGGTGGAACACGAGAAACTGGTCTTTCCCATGATGCAGATCCCCCTCGCCCTGACCCGGGGCATGGAATCACCGGGCCGCGTGCCGGCCTTTCTTTCGGAGAAACGGTTCTGGATCGGGTTTTCCATCCCCTTCTGCGTCATGATGTACAACATTGTCGGGTACTTCACGCCGGTCGTGCCCCAGTTTCCCTATTTCGGGTCTGCGCCGCCCATCGTCTTCGGGGAGGGGTTCCCTCCGCTGGAAATCAACTTCCGCCCGGCCATCCTCGGCATTTCCTACTTCGTCAACCTGGACGTACTGGCCGGATTCTGGGTGTTCTACATGATCGGGATCATCCAGGTGGGCATCGCCCAACGGATCGGGTACGACATCCCGGGAAGAGACAATTACACTTCGATCCATCCCATGCTGGACTGGCAGAACATGGGGGCGTTCATCATGTTCGTGGGCTGGGGACTCTGGCGGGCCAGGTTCCATATCCGCGCCGTGGTCTCCCAGGCCTTGGGCCGCAGATCGGACCTGGACGACTCGGACGAAATGCTGCCCTACCGGGTTGCGGTCTTCGGCTTCCTGGGCGGGTTCGTCTACGGGGTGGTCTGGTTGAACCAACTGGGCATGAGCGCGCCCATCGCCGTGTTCCTCCTCGTGGGGGTATTCGTCATCTATATCGGAGTCTCCCGCATCATCGCCGAAGCCGGGCTGCCCTATGTGCGTTCGCCCATGATCGCCCAGGTGCTGGTTTTCTATTCGGTCGGGTCGGCCAATCTGTCCATGTCCACCATGACGGCCATGGCCCAGACTTACGGGCCCGTGAGCGAAATCAAATCGACCTTCATGCCCGCCTTCATGCAGGTGGCCAAGCTCTCCGAGATCGGCACGCGCTGGCACCGGGGCCTGGGCTGGTCAATCCTGGCCGCCGCGGTGATCGGCGTGGTGATTTCGCTGATCTGGACGATCTACCTGGGGTTCGACCAGGGCACGCGCCAGTTTACCAACGGCTGGTGGTTCGGAAGGATCGGATCGACCATCCCCTACAACGAAACGCTCACCAAGATGCGGGATCCCTTCGGTCCCGATACGGCGAGGCTGATGTTCTTCATGGTGGGTGGATCGCTCATGTTCCTGCTCATGACCCTGAGGGCCAGGCTACCCGGCTGGCCGCTGCACCCCCTCGGTTTCTTCCTTTCGTACTCCTGGCCCGCCCGGGCGATCGTGTCGTCCATGTTCGTCTGCTGGATCATCAAGAGCATCATGATGTGGGTCGGCGGGATCGAGCTGTACCGAAAGGGGCAGCCCTTCTTTCTGGGCCTGATCTTCGGCGTGGCCACCGGCGTGGTCATCTCCATGATCGTGGATTACATATGGTTTCCCCACGCGGGGCATCATATCTACGGGATAGACTAGCGTGTATTCGCGGATATTCGGATACTTCTTTCTTGTCGTGGGCGTCCTGCTCTTCCTCGCCGTGGCCGTGGCCGGTCCGGCCTGGATCACGGAGCACGTGATCCTGAGAATCGTCTCGCTTCCCGATGACGTTACGCCCCGGCCCCTTGCGGAAGCTCCGGTATCCCTGGAGGAAGTCTCCGAAATCGTCACCCTGGAGGGCGTCGAAGCCCACGTCCGGGCGATGAGCGAACACCCGTCGCGCGTCGTCGGCTACCCCGGGAACCACGCGGCCATGGAGTACGTGGCGGACGCCTTCCGCACCGGGGGCCTGTCCGAGGTTGCCATCGATACCTTCACCGTGTCTACGCCGATCGACCACGGCTTCACGCTTTCCATCCACGATTCCGCGGAAACCGAAATCCCGGTGTACCAGTTCTGGCCCAACCTGGTGCGGCTTAATTCCTTTCCCGACGGGATCAGGGGACCCCTCCATTACGGCAGCCGGGGCGAATTCCAGGCCTTCAACGGGAAAGAGGTCGAAGGAAGTATCGTCCTGGTCGATTTCGACGGCCGCGATCAGTACCTCAACGCGCGTATGCTGGGCGCACGGGCCGTCCTCTTCTACGACAGCGGCCCCGGCGCCGTGACCAACAACCAGGCCCAGCGCAAGATCCTTGACGTGCCCGCCGACGTCCCGCGGTTCTGGGTCCCGGACCAGCATGCGGCGGAGGTCCTGGCGGCCGCGCGGTCCGGTATGGTCGACGTGACGATCAGGGGGACCATGACCTGGGAGCGGGCCGAGACCTGGAACGTCATGGGGTGGATACCTGGCCGGGACGAACCCATACCGGGAACCGGCGGTACGGAGAAGTGGAAGGACCGCGTCGTCGTGCTTTCCGCCTTCTACGACGCCATGTCGGTCGTCCCGGGTCTCGCGCCTGGCGCCGAGAGCGCCGGGGGTATCGCCGCCATGTTGGAGTTGATGGAAGTGCTTCGGGTACATCCGCCGGGATACACCGTGCTGTTCCTGGCCACGTCCGCCCATTTTCACGGGCTTCAGGGTATCAACGACTTCCTGGACCGCCACTATCGGACCGACGATTTCTTTCTGGAGCGCATACCCCAAACGGACCGAATCCCCTTCGCCCTGTTCCTGGGCCTGGACCTGACCAGCAGGATGGACCAGGTCGGCCTGTTCAGCTTTGGCGATTTCATCTTCTTCGCCTCTAACCTGAATAAACTGTATGAACCCTACGCGGACCGGTACCTGAATTACGCACAAATGGCCGGGGTCTACGATGAAGAAGTGAGCCGCACGCCTTATCTCAATACGCTGACCCCTTCCCTCCGGTCCCAGGAAAGCTACATGCCCGCCGGTCCGGCCTTCGATCACGAGATGGTCACCCTCGCCGGACTGCACGGCATGACCTTCGCCACGGCGAACGACAACAGGCTGCTCATCGATACCCCCGTCGACCGGATCGAGCACGTCGATTTCCCCAACCTGGTCCGGCAGATCAGGACGATCGGCACGCTGCTGCCGGCCATGCTGTCGGACCCCGAGGCCTTCGACGTGGACGAGTCCATACGCCTCAAGGACGAGGGCCGCGACATCGAAGGACGGGTCCTGGAGTTCGACCGTACCGTGGACTTCTTTAAGCCCAATACCCCGGTATCTGACGCGCTGGTGGTCTATGAGCCGGGATACCAGAGCCACAGCGGCGTGCGGGGATACATGGTCACCCACGCGGACTCCCTGGGACACTTCCGTTTTTCCATGGTGAGGGACACCAGGGGCCCGATAGATTTGCGCAGTTACGGCCTCGACGACGAAGGCAGGGTCGTGTACGCCCCCGATCTGGGTGAAGAGGGCAATGCCACCTTCCCCCTCGCGGTGCCGAACTCCTCCAAGGTGAACAATACCATCCAGGTGCTCTTCCCCTGCGAGGAGATCAACCTCTTCGACATCGTGGACCCGGGCGTCTTTGTCGCCCTCGACAACCTGACCGTGCTGGGCCGCGACAACAGTCCTCTGCGCAAGTACGGGGCGGCCTTCGTGGAAGACCAGGATTTCTTCGGAAACTGGATGACCAACGCCGCGGTGGTTTTCGCCAGGCCCGGGGACCGGGTCAAGATGTTCATGAGCACAGGGCCCCTGGGCGTCAAGTACCTGCTGACCAACACGCCGGAGTCCTGGCTCTACGATCCGCCGGAAGTCATATCCGACGACGTCATGGCGCTGGCCCAGGGCCGTGGTTTCGATCCGGTACAGGGGCTGATCCCCTACCCCTTCTACCAGAGCGCCCTCGATCTGTGGTCGCTGAACGGCGCGCGGCTCACGAAACTGGAGGACCACGGAGTCACCAACGCCCGGGCCGCCGAACTTCACGAGGAGAGCACGCAAGCGCTGCGGGCGGCCCGGGCAGCCCTTGAGGACCGGCGTTACGACACGTTCGCCGCACGGTCGAGGGAAGCGTGGGGCTACGAGACGCGGGCCTATCCCGACGTGCGATACGCCGCGGACGATACGGTGGACGGCATCGTGTTCTACTTCATGCTGCTGGTCCCCTTCTGCTTCTTCCTCGAAAGGCTGTTCTTCGGGTTCACGGACATACGGAAGCGGCTGGTCACGGTGGGCGTCATCTTCGCCGCCGTCTTCATGCTGCTGCAGAACGTGCACCCCGCCTTCCAACTCAGCCTGACGCCTTACATGGTCTTCCTCGCCTTCATCATCCTGGCCCTGGCGCTGATCATCATCACCATGCTCGTCACACGGTTCGACACGGAGATGAAGAACCTGACCCGTTCCGCCGCGGGCCTGCACGAAGCGGACATCGGCCGGCTGAGCGCCACGGCCGTGGCCATTTCCCTGGGGATTTCCAACCTGCGCAAGCGGAAGATGCGCACGGCGCTGACCGCTGTCACGCTCACGCTGCTTACTTTCACCGTACTGTCGTTTACGTCCTTCAGGACCGGTATCCAGTTCTACACGCTGGACCGCGAGAACACCCCGCCGTACAACGGTGTCCTCATGCGCAGTCTGTCGTGGCACTCGCTGCCCACTTCCTTCCTTCCCTACGTGGAAAACGCCTTCGGCGGCCAGGCGGACGTGGTGCCCCGTTCGTGGTACGAACCCGAGGACCTCACCAGTCCCTACATCGACCTGCGCGCGCCGGGCCGGGGAACCGCCACCACGGTACAGTCCATCCTGGGACTGCATTCCGGCGAACCGGCCATTTCCGGCCTGGACCGCTACCTGGTGCCGGGCGGCCGCTGGTTTGCCCCGGACGAGAGGGCGGTCTGCCTGCTGCCCACGGAACTGGCCGAAAGGCTGGATGTGACGACGGAAGACGTCGGCCTGGCCGAAGTGGAGATCCTGGGCGGCCGATATACCGTGATCGGCCTGCTGGATTCCGACGGGCTCGACGCATACCGGGACATGGACGACGAGAGCGTCATGCCCGCCAGTTTTTCCATGACCCGCACCTTTACCGAGATGGACATCGAGGTGTTCATGTCGACAATCCAGGCTTCCGAACATCTGCCGTCCCGCAACGTGCTGGTGCTGCCCTACCGCCAGACCCTCGACCTGAACGGTTCCACGCGTTCGGTGGCCGTTTCGGGGTTCGCCGACGAGGACCAGTTGCGCGGCGCCGTCGAGGCCTTCATGTCGCGGGTCCTTCTGGCCGTATTCGTGGGCATGGAAGACGGGGTCGAAGTCTACAGTTCCCTGGGGGCGACCTCGGTGTCGGGCCTGGCCAACCTGATCATACCTGTGCTGATCGCCGCGTTCCTGGTGCTGAACACGATGATGGGCGCCGTGTTTGAACGGTTCCGGGAGATCGGCGTGTACAGCGCGGTCGGCCTGGCGCCGAACCACGTCGCCGCACTGTTCATCGCCGAAGCAGCCGTATTTGCCACCCTCGGCGCCGTGTTCGGCTACCTTTCCGGCCAAATCATCACCATGGCACTGTCGCAGTGGGACCTTCTGGGAGGCTTGTCGCTCAACTATTCCTCCCTGTCGACCGTGTATGCCACGATGGTCGTCATGGCCGTGGTCTTCCTGTCCACCCTCTACCCCGCCAAGAAAGCCGCGGACATGACGGTGGAGGACGTCACGAGGCGCTGGTCGCCGCCGCCGCCCGTTGGAGACGACTGGCGATTCGAGTTCCCGTTCACGGTGACCGTCCCCGAAGCGTTGCCTCTTTCGGGTTATCTGACCCACGTATTCAAGACGCATGAAGACAGTTCGGCGGAGGACTTCGTCACAGAGGGCGCCATGCTCGACGTGATACCGGGCGATACCTTCGATACGTATCACGTGGCGGCCGCCGTCTGGCTGGCGCCCTATGACCTCGCCATCAGCCAGGAAGTCCGGCTGCAACTGGAACCCGTCCCGGAGGAACGGCTGTATCGCATCCTGATCGTGATCCGCCGCCGAAGCGGCGACCGGGCGCAGTGGCAGACGATCAACCGCCGGTTCTTCACCGTATTGAGGAAGCGGTTTCTCGTGTGGCGGACGATCGCCGAGCCCATTAAGGAACAGTACCGGGAAATCAAGGCTTTCGATCGTCACACCCCCCTGTAATCGATGGTGAGGAGAGGAAGTGTACGGTGCGTTCATGAGAGAGGAGCGGAGATGTACGACCTGATCATCAAGGGCGGCCACGTCATCGATCCGGAGAACGGCATCAACGGAAGCCGGGACGTGGCCGTGAACGGCGGACTCGTTGCGGCAGTGGAACACGACATCCCCGCGGAATACGGGCGGAAGGTCGCCCGCGTCCACGGCCATTACGTCACGCCCGGGCTGATCGACATCCACATGCATGCCTACGGCGGTTACCGGGGATGGGTCTTCCCCGATGCCCACGTGCTCCCCAACGGGGTGACCACGGTGCTCGATACCGGGGGCGCCGGCTGGAAGAAATTCGAAGACTTCAAGGACACGGTCATCGCCGAATCCATTACCCGCGTGCTGGCCCTGGTCAACATCGTGGGCGCCGGCATGGAAGGCGCGGTGGAACAGGACGTTTCCGAGATGGATCCTTTGCCCTGCGCGGACATGATCAGCAGGTATCCCGAACATATAGTCGGGTCAAAGACCGCCCATTTCAACGGTCCGGGCTGGGAGGCGGTGGACGGCGCGGTCGCGGCGGCCCGCCGGAGCGGCACCATCGCCATGATCGATTTCGCGCCGAAACCGGCCCGCAGCTACCGGGACCTGCTGCTGAAGAAACTGAGTCCGGGCGACATCCACACGCACATGTACGCGCAGCACATCCCCCTGCTGGACGAGCACGGCAGGGTGAACGACTACGTCCGGGAGGCCCGGGACAAGGGCATCCAGTTCGACCTGGGCCACGGCGGCGGCAGCTTCTGGTTCCGCATTGCCGTGCCGGCAGTCGAACAGGGCTTCCTGCCGGACACGGTCAGCACCGACTTTCACAAGTACAGCGCTCTGCTCCCGAACGCGAACATGAACACGACCATGTCCAAATGCCTCAACATGGGCATGACGCTGGAGGACGTGGTGATGCGCTCCACGCGCAACCCCGCCCGCGTCATCCGGCGCCCCGAACTGGGCACCCTGAGCATCGGCGCGGAGGCGGACGTCGCCGTGCTCGAACTGGAATACGGAGAATTCGGTTTCGTCGATTCGGGCCATGCCCGCATGCGCGGCGACCGGCGCCTCAGGTGCCTGTTGACCGTCCGCGCCGGAGAGGTGGTCTGGGACCTGAACGGTCTGACGCGGCTGGAGTGGGACAAGGCAGGCAACTATACCAGGATCGATTGAGCGGTTGGACTTGCGCGACGGCGGACTTGCGCGACGAATAGGCGACAGGAATGAGATGAGTGATTACAAACGCATCAGGGCCGAGTGTGACGTATGAGCGATACGGACAGGCGTGAACCACAGGAACGGCAGGAACCGGAGGCTGCCGCCGACCGACAGGATGACCGGTGGCAGATCGTGCCGGACAGCCTGCCCTACGAGGACGGGTTCAGTGGACGGATCATCTGGGCCGCCTTCTTCGTCGGGCTGGTCATGCTCCCCGGGGCGATCTACCTGGAACTGGTGACCGGGAAGAGCTTCGCGGGAGCCGCGGAGTGGGTCACCATCATCATGTTCATCGAGATCGGCAAGCGGCTGTTCATCAAGCTGAAGCCCCAGGAAGCCATCATCCTCTACTGGCTCGCCGCGGGGCTGGCGGCCACGGGACTGGGCGCCAGCGGCATGGCGGCCGGATCGTCGGTGCACGGCGCGCCCTTCGCCAAGATGATCTGGTTCCAGTACCTGATCCAGTCGCCCCAGGCGGACGGCCTGGCCCAGCTCCTGCCCCAGTGGGTCTCTCCGCCCCGGGGCTCCGATTCGCTGATTACCCGTACCCTCTTCTCCATGGAGTGGCTGGAACCGATCCTCCTGGCCGTCCTCGTTTCCATCCTCGGCCTGGTCAACGCCCTTTCCCTTGGATACGTGCTCTTCCGCATTACGGCGGATACAGAGCGCCTGCCCTTTCCCCTGGCGCCCGTGCAGGCGGCCGGCGCCACCGCCCTGGCGGAATCGTCCGCAGGAGAGGAGACCTGGCGCTGGCGCCTCTTCACGGTCGGGGCCATGATCGGCCTGGGCTGGGGCATACTCTACGTGGTCGTGCCCACGGTTTCCGGCGTGGTACTGACCAAGGGAGTGGAGGTCTTCCCCATTCCCTTCGCGGACTTCACGCCGCGGTTCCGGGACGTCCTGCCCGCCACGCCCATTGGCATCGGCACGGACATGGCCACGCTCCTGGTGGGATTCGTCCTGCCGTTCTGGATCGTGGTCGGCACCTTCATCAGTTCCTTCTTCATCACCTTTATCGCCAATCCGCTCCTCTATCATCTCGGCCTGCTGCACAGCTGGACGCCCGGTATGAGCACCATACCCACCTCAATCAACAACACCATCGACTTCTGGCTGAGCTTCTCCTCCATCGGCACTTCGCTGGTCATCGGCCTGATCGGCCTGGTCGCCTTCGCACGCGCGTTGAGGAGGGATCCGGAAGGCTCGTCCGGCGTCCGGGGACCTCGCAGGCCGCCGCCGGAAAGGGGAGATTTCAGGCTGCCCATTCCCATTGCGCTCTGGGCGTTATCGACCCTGTGCTTCATTCTCCTGGTATACTACCTTGAACCGGCGTTCCCCGTCTGGATCTCCGTGGTATTCGGGTTCCTGTGGACGCCCTTCTTCTCCTACATCGGCGCCCGCATGATCGGACTCACGGGATCGCCCTACGGATCTTCCTTCCCCTACGCCAGGGAGGGAACCTTCTATCTCTCGGGCTACAAGGGGGTGGCGATATGGTTCGCCCCGGTTCCCCTCTTCGATCACAGCGGCGTCGTGGCAACCTTCAGGCAGCTGGAACTCACCCGAACGCGATTCCCAAGCCTGATCAAACTGTATATATTGAGCCTGATACTGCTCATCGTATTCAGTTTCCTGTTCTACGCCCTGATCTGGAAACTGGCGCCCATCCCGTCGGCCGCCTATCCCTTCGTCGAGAAGATGTGGCCGCTGCAGGCGACCATGGAGACGATCTGGATCAAGTCGACCCTGCCGGGCGGTTCGGACGTGATCGGACAACTGATACGGTGGGAGTATATCGGCGCGGGCATGGGGTTTGCGGCCGCGCTGTACGGGGTCCTGACCCTGCTCAAGGCGCCGCCGCTGCTGTTCTACGGACTGATAGCCGGACTGGGTACCGGAGCGTGGATACACTACACGCTGCCCACGTTCATCGGAGCGATGCTCGGCCGGTTCTATTTCGGACGGCGGTACGGAGAAAAACGATGGCGCGCCTACGCGCCGGTGATCCTGGCCGGATACGGGTGCGGCCTGGGCCTGATCGGCATGGCGGCCGTGTCCCTGGTGCTGATCGCCAAGTCCACGTCCCAGATCCTGTTCTGACACGGCGGGGACGGGCTCCGACGTACCGCAGGTGTTTTGTCGGCGCGGAACGGCGGGGAGGGACGGCGCGGGACGCAACTACCCTGTTCATAAATCAGAGGCATTGTTACGATTATCAAGCTGTTGCAATAGTCTGACTTTTTTCATGAAAAACGAATTCCACGTAGCCCTCGTCGCCGATTTGCTGGGTTCCGACGGCGAAGTCGTGTTCAAGGATTTCGGGATCGACCTGCTGGACGAGGCAGGTGTTTCCCACGCGTTCCTGGCCGAGGACCGGAGTCCCGTTACCCCGGATCAACTCGCGGACTTCGACGTGGTCATATCGATGGGACAGGCCTATACGCGTGACAGCCTCACGGGTATCGATCGGCTTGCGCTCATCGCGCGAACCGGTGTGGGCTACGACATGATCGATCTCGACGCGGCGACCGATGCGGACGTCATGATAACGATCACTCCGGAGGCCACCAGGAAACCCGTGGCCAGCGCGACGATGGCCCTGATGCTCGGTCTCTGCCACCGGGTGACGATCAAGGACGCCATCGTCCGGAATGACGACTGGAATATCCGCTTCGATCACATGGGATGCGAGATCCGGGGGCGCGTGGTCGGCCTGATCGGCATGGGCATGATCGGCCGCGAGGTGGTGCGCATGCTCGCGCCTTTCGAACCGTCCGGGATCCTCGTCACCGATCCGGCCGTGTCCGCGGAGGAGGCCGCGCAGCTTGGGGTAACGCTGGTGGACCTGGAGACCCTCCTGAAACGCTGCACGTTCGTCTCCATTCACTGCCCGCTGAACGAACACACCCGGTACCTGGTCGGTTCGCGGGAATTGCGCATGATGAGGCCGGACGCCTTCCTGATCAACACGGCGCGTGGTGCCATCGTCGACCAGAGAGCACTGGAGCAGGCGTTGCAGGAAGGCTGGATCGCAGGCGCGGCCATTGACGTCTTCGAGCAGGAACCGCCAGACGCCGACGACCCACTGCTCTCGCTCCCGAACGTCATCCTGGCGCCTCACGCTTCGTGCTGGACCTACGAGCTGTTTCGCGATATCGGACACGACTGCATGAAGGCGGCCCTGGCCGTCTCCAGGGGGGAGGAGCCTCCCTACGTGGTCAACAGGGAGGTGCTCGAGCGGCCCGGACTGAGAAAGAAGCTGGAGAAGTTCAGAAGTTGATTCGGCCGGTATCTTACTCGGCGCCTTTAAACGAAGATTACTGCCGGTTACTTTTTGACAGAAAGCCCTTACCGGACAAAACGCGCAGGCAAGAATATGAAAGGAAGCCAATGCCAGTAATATCCCCCGAGAAACTGCATACGATCGGCTGCGAAGTACTGGAGGCGGCAGGCTGCACGGCGGAGGATGCCCGCAGCGTGGTGGATCACCTCGTGGACTCGAACCTCTTCGGCCATGATTCCCACGGCGCCATCCGTCTCCCGGAATACGTCAGGGCCATCATGGATGAAGGCCGATTCAAGGCCCGGGCCGACGTGCGCATCATCCGGGAAAGTCCCTGTACGGCCGTGGTCGACAACGGCGGCGCGCTCGGCCAGGTGGGCGGCACCTTCGCCATGAAGCTGGCCATAGAAAAGGCGCGGAAACACGGCACGGCCACGGTGTCGCTCCGGCGTACCAGCCACGTGGGCCGGGTGGGCGCCTATCCGCTCATGGCGGCCCGGGAAGGGCTGATCGGGCTGGCCTTCGTAAACGCGGGACGCTTCGGACGCCAGATCTCGCCCTTCGGCGGCATCGATGGACGCATCAGCACCAACCCCATCGCCTTTTCGGCTCCCCGTCGCGACGCCGAGCCCGTCCTCGTGGACCTGACGACGTCTGTCGTCGCGGAGGGGAAGGTACGCGTCGCCGCGAACAAGGGGGTGCAGGTTCCCGAGGGCTGGCTGATCGATCATGAAGGCAATCCCACAACGGATCCCACGGTCATCAAGGGGCCGCCGCCCAACGGCGCCATCCTGCCCATGGGCGGCATCGTCGCTCACAAAGGGTACAGCCTGGGACTGCTCGTGGAAATCCTGGGTGGTACGCTGAGTGGGCAGGGATGCGCGCAGGGCGAACAGATCGTGGAAAGCAACGGGGTGCTTTTCACCGTCTACGACATTTCGTTCTTCACGGAACTGGACTGGTACTACGAGGAAGTCGAAGGGATGATCCGCCACGTAAAAGCCAGCCGGACCGCCCCCGGTTTCGACGAGATCCTCATGCCGGGCGAACCGGAGTTCCGGCTGGCGGAGGCGCGTCGCCGGGATGGGATCAACATCGACGATACCACGTGGCAACAGATCAGGGATGCGGGTATCCGCGTCGGTCTGAATCCTGAAAAATGGTAAAGAAAAAGGGACAGGCGTAATGTACCCCTGTCCCTTTGAAGATTGCATTGCGCGATTGCCGCGGTAACTACTTGGCCGAGAAACTGGTCGTGAGGCAGTGGGCCCCCCACGAAACGACCAGTAATCCCTTGCCATCCTCGTCCCTCAGGTCCACCGTCAGGCGTTCGACCATGTCATCTTCCATCGTGTACGTCAGCGGAACCTCCAGCACGTCGTTCTCCCGCTTGGCGCCGGGCGCGCCCCAGATCCCTACTTCGCTGTTGAAGATGAGCGACCACGAATCGCCTTCCACGTGCTTGACCCAGGCGCTGTATTCGCCTTTTGCCAGTGTCATGTCGCCGAACATGAGATCGGCTTCCGTCGTGAAGGTGGTGGATTTGTTGCTGCCGAAACGCCAGACGAATCCATCAGGGGCCATGGCGAGCATGTCCCTGCCCTTCATCTCCGGACGGCCGTAGTCGATGGACACTTTGCCGCCGGCCAATGAGACTTCCGCCATGCCCCGGCCGGGATCCGAACTGGCGCCGCCCGAAGGCATGGTGGTCTGGGCGTCGGCGGTTCCGCCCATGGCCATGAAAGCCATGGAAAGGGCAAGAACGCCGAGCATACGGGTGATGCGATGCATAAAAACCTCCTGAAAACGGTACTTGTTCAGTTATGCCAGTTAATGGCTGCGAACAGAGAAAATGGCACAGATTCGGACCCATGTCAACGGGTTTACGTCGGGCCGGCGATCCAACGGTACGAGATGGAAACCAGACGGTCCGTCCACCTCAGGCAGGCCACCTGGATCGGTGTGCTCGTAGTGTATTTCCCTTGATTTTTGACCCTCCCATATCGATTTTAGCCTGCGAGCCACTACGTTTAATCGGCCCTTCCTCTTGCGACGATTCTTATACGTCGAATAGTTGCTTTTCCTTCAAATAAAAGGAGTTACAGGAATGACCCGCGTGGACGATGCCATATTGAACGGCCTGGCCGGATTCGACTCGGCCACAGTTTACAATGCCGTGGAAAAAGTACAGGGCGTTTCAAATGACGATTACACCGGACCGGAGATCCAGTATCTGACGCCCGAGTTCGGCGCCGTGATCGGGTACGCCGTGACCTCCGAGGTCACACCGCTGGACGCCACACCGGCCAACCTGAGCTGGTCCGACTACTACGATGCGCTGAACGAGACGCCGGGACCCATGATCGCGGTGATGAAGGATGTCGACACGCGCCCCAGGCGGGCCGCCCTCTTCGGCGACGGCATGGCGCATATCCACAGGAAACTCGGCGTGGTGGGCGCCGTGGTCGAAGGCTGCGTCCGCGATCTCGAAGGCATTCGGGCGGCGGGACTGCCCATTTGGGGCCTCGGCACGGTCTCCGGCCACGGGCCCTTCAACGTGCGGACCGTCGGCCGCCCCCTCGTCGCCGGCCAACTGCTCGTTCAGACCGGCGACCTGTTGCTCGCGGACGTGGACGGCGTGGTGAAGATCCCCCTCGACATAGCGGAAGACACGTTGAAAAAGGCGGGAGAGATCAGGACCTGGGAGCGTTCCCATTTCGACATGATAAACAGTCCCGACTTTACCTACGAAAAGTGGAAGAATCGGGAATCGAGGGCGTAAGCAGCCTACTGGACTGTAACGTGAGAGCACCGACGGGGATCGAGCTGAGCTGCAAAAACTGGCTCATCGAAGCGGCCTACCGCATGATCCAGAACAACCTGGATCCCCTGGTCGCCTTCGACCCGGACAACCTCGTCGTGTACGGCGGCAGGGGGAAGGCCGCCCGGAACCGGGTGGCGCTTGAAGCCATCCTGAACACCTTGCGCAGTCTGGAACCCGACGAAACCCTCATGGTCCAGTCGGGTAAGCCCGTCGCGGTCTTTCGCACCCACGAGGACGCGCCGCGCGTCCTCATCGCGAACTCCAATATGGTGCCGGCCTGGGCTACGCAGGAGAACTTCGATACCTGGGAACGGGAAGGCCTGATCATGTACGGCCAGATGACGGCCGGCAGCTGGATCTACATCGGTACGCAGGGCATTCTGCAGGGCACCTACGAAACCTTCGGCGCCCTCGCGCGAAAACACGGGTGGGGCAGCCTGGCGGGAAAGCTCGTGGTTACGGCCGGCCTGGGCGAGATGGGCGGCGCCCAGGCACTGGCCATCACCATGAACGGCGGCGTGGGCCTGCTGGTGGAGGTGGATCCGTGGCGTGCCCGCAGGCGCCTCGAACTGCGCCAGGTGGATACCGTGGCGGAGCACCTCGACCTCGCGCTGACCTGGGTGAACGAAGCGCTGGCTGCGGGGGAAGCCCGGTCGATCGCCCTGACAGGCAACGCCGCGGACGTGCTCCCGGAACTCCTGGCCCGGGATATCGTGCCCGACGTGGTCACGGACCAGACCGCGGCCCACGATCCGCTTTACGGTTACATACCCTCCGGGTTATCTCCGGAAGACGCGCGCGTGTTGCGCGAGCGCGATCCGGACGTATACCAGAAACGCTCGGTCGAATCCATGACCGTGCATGTGCAGACCATGCTCGAATGGCAGAAGAAAGGCGCCGTGGTTTTCGACTACGGCAACAACCTGCGCCAGCGCGCCTATGACAACGGATTGAAGGAAGCCTTCGACTATCCCGGATTCGTCCCGGCTTACATCCGCCCCCTGTTCTGCGAAGGCAAGGGACCTTTCCGCTGGGTCGCCCTGTCTGGAGATCCCGAAGACATCTACCGGACCGACCAGGCCATCCTCGAACTGTTTCCGGAGGACGATCACCTGTTCCGCTGGATCACCATGGCCCGGCGGCATGTGGAATTCCAGGGACTGCCGGCCCGCATCTGCTGGCTGGGATACGGAGAACGGGCCAGGGCGGGACTGAGATTCAATGAACTGGTCGCCTCGGGCGAGGTCAGCGCCCCCATCGTGATCGGGCGGGACCACCTGGACAGCGGGTCCGTGGCCAGCCCCAACCGCGAGACCGAGGCCATGAAGGACGGTTCGGACGCCATCGGAGACTGGCCCGTGCTGAACGCGCTCGTCAACACGGCCAGCGGAGCCACCTGGGTCAGTTACCACCATGGCGGCGGCGTGGGTATCGGATACAGCCTGCACGCCGGACAGGTCATTGTCGCCGACGGCACGCCCGAGGCGGCCGCACGCCTGGAGCGCGTGCTCACCAACGATCCCGGGATGGGCGTGGCCCGGCACGTGGATGCCGGCTACGAAGAGGCATCGGTCGTTGCAAGAACCCGCGGTGTCAAGATCCCCATGATGGACTGAAACCGGCAGGGGGTGGCAGGCATGGTCCATTCCCATGACCCACTGGCCCTCACGGGTCACGATCTCACCATTGACGAGGTGGTCGCCGTCTCGAAGGGCCGCCCCGTAGCCATACACCCCGACGCCCTCCCCGGGATGACGCGTTCCCGGGAAGTGGTGGACCGGCTGGTCTCGGAAGGCCGGATCGCCTACGGGATCACCACCGGATTCGGCCGGTTCAAGGACAAGCTGATCTCCTCCGGCCAGGTCGCCGAACTGCAGACGAACCTTATTCGGAGCCACGCGGCCGGCGCCGGTCCCGAACTGGATGAGGAGACCGTGCGCGCCATGCTGGTCACCCGGGTGAATACGCTCGCCATGGGCTACTCGGGCATCCGGCCGGAAGTCGTGCAGCTGATGGTGGACATGCTCAACGAGGGTGTCCATCCCTGCATACCCGGACGGGGTTCCCTCGGCGCGAGTGGCGATCTGGCGACCCTGGCGCATATGTCCCTGGTGCTGATTGGAGAAGGGGAGGCCTACTATCGAGGACGGCGGCTTGACGGCGCGACAGCACTGCGGGAAGCGGGCCTTCATCCGGTCAGTCTGAAGGCCAAGGAGGGACTGGCTCTGACCAACGGCACGACCCTCATGGCCGGTCTCGGCGCCTTGCTGGTCCACCGGGCAACCGTTCTCGCGCTTACGGCGGATATCGCGGCCGCCATGACTTTGGAAGCGCTGCTCGGTACCGACCGAGCCTACGACGCCCGCGTGCACGCCATCCGCCCCCATCCCAGGCAGATCGCCTGTGCGGCGTTCCTGCGGGACATCCTGCACGGCAGCCGGTTACTGCGTTCCGACGATCCAGGCAACGTGCAGGACCCCTACACGCTGCGCTGCGTGCCCCAGGTACACGGCGCGGTCAGGGACACGATCGACTACGCCCGCTGGATGATCAATATCGAACTGAACGCCGCGAACGATAATCCCCTCGTCTTCGCCGGGGATGATCCCGGCGACGCGGAGATCATCAGCGCGGGCAACTTCCACGGCGAACCCATCGCCGTGGCGATGGACAGCATGAAGCTGTCGCTCGTGGACATGGGCAACATGAGCGAGCGGCGCACGGCCCGCCTCGTGGATGCCGATTCGAACGGTCACGTGCTGCCCATGTTCCTTACCGACCATGGTGGACTGGAAAGCGGGTTGATGCTCACCCAGTACACGGCGGCGGCCCTGGCGTCGGAGAACAAGGTGCTGGCCCATCCCGCCAGCGCGGACTCCATCCCGAGCGGCGCGAACACGGAAGATCACGTGAGCATGGGCGCGGCGTCGGTATATCATACGCTGCAGGTCCTTGAAAACGTGGAGACCATTGTCGCCATAGAATTGATGGCCGCGGCCCAGGCAATCGATTTCAGGTGCAGGGAGCCTGGCGTCACTTCGGATGACATGGGGCGGGGTACCGGACCGGCGTACCGGATGATTCGCCGGCACGTCCCCTTCCTGGACCGCGACGCCCCCCTCGCGCCGCTGATCGAATCCATACGCAAGCTTGTATCGCAGTGCAGCATAGTAGACGCGGTCGGGGAGAAAGTGAAGGTGCCCGGCCCCACGCTGGATTGAGTCATCCCGCCGGAATTGCAAACGTCCGTGTCCCCTCGACCCGATCCAGGTTCAGCACCAATGGGGATGTCTCGAATCGACGGCATCAGCCATCGTCCGTAGTAAAGAAACATGGAAACAGTAGATCTATACCTCCACAACGCGGAACAGGTAGTGACCTGCGCGTCCGGGGCGCCCCGTCGCGGGCCGACCATGGCGGAGGCCGCTGTGATCGAAAACGGGGCTGTAGCGGTTAGCGCCGGGCGGATCGTGGCGGTCGGAACGACCGATGACCTCCAAGGCAGGTTTGCACCCAGACGCACAATCGACTGCCGGGGAAGATCAGTGTGCCCCGGCTTCGTGGACGCCCATACCCACACGGTTTTCGGCGGGGATCGCGCCGCGGAGTTCGAGCTGCGGATCAAGGGCGCCTCCTACCTCGAGATCATGGCGGCCGGCGGTGGGATCGTCAGTACCGTAAGGTACACGCGAGCGGCATCGATGAGCGAACTGGAGTCGGCGGCGTGCAAGCGCCTCGACGAGATGCTTGCGCTGGGCACCACGACCGTGGAGATCAAGACCGGATATGGCCTGAGTGTTTCAGACGAACTGAAGATGCTTCAAGTCATCGAGCGGCTCGATCAGAACCATCCCTGCGATATCGTTCCCACGTTTCTGGGCGCCCACGCCGTCCCACCCGAGTTCGATGGGGATTCCGAGGCGTACACGCGGTGCGTAATCGATAAGATCCTGCCTGAAGTGGCGGACTGGTATAAGACCTCCCGGTTCGCGGAACGCGGCGTATCCATGTACATCGACGTGTTCTGCGAAGACCACGCCTTCGATCTCAACCAGTCCCGCCGGGTGCTTGAGGCCGGTATCGAATCCGGCTTTCGCGCCAAGATGCACGTGGACCAGTTCAACGATTTCGGCGGCGTCGCCACGGCCCTGGAACTCGACGCGGCGTCGGTGGATCATCTCGACGTGACAGGTCCGGAGGCGATCGCGTCTCTGGCACAGTCCGACACGATCGCCGTCCTGCTGCCTGCCGTGAACTTCAACCTGGGATTGACAAACTACGCCGACGCGCGGACGATGATGGATTCCGGCGCAGTCGTGGCCCTCGCCACCGACCTCAATCCCGGGTCGGCGCCCTGCCCGTCCATGCCCGCGGTCATGGCCATCGCCTGCAGGTACCAGCGATTCACCCCCGCGGAAGCGCTGCACGCTTCCACCATCAACGGCGCCTGCGCCATCGGCCAGGGAGATGAGACCGGTTCCATAGAAGCCGGCAAGCGGGCCGATATCCTGATTCTGAGCGAGGGCGATTACCGCCACATCCCCTATTTCTTCGGGAGCAATCCGGTGCATACCGTGATCAAGAACGGGCAGGTATTGGACCCATGAATACCGGGAACGATGCGCCTGCCGTTCGATACGCCGCTCGGCGCTGGGTCATGCCCGGGATGGCCTCGGCCCATTCCCACGCCTTCCAGCGCGCGCTTCGCGGGCGGACCCAGCGCCGGGCGAGCCGCGCGGGAACTTTCTGGGGCTGGCGGGAAGAAATGTACCGGCTGGCCGAAAGGTTGAACCCGGACGATCTGTACGCAATCGCGCGCCTGGCCTATACCGAACTTGCGATGTCCGGGGTCACGGCCGTCGGTGAGTTCCACTACGTGCATCACGGTACCGGGGGCCGTCCCTATGCCGAACGCACCGAACTCGCGGACGCCGTAATACGCGCGGCGCGGGACGTGGGGTTGCGCATCTGCCTGATCCGAACCGCCTATCTCAGGGCCGGTTATCGCCAGTCCGCCGTTCCCGCCCAGGACCGGTTTCTCGACCCTTCGATCGATCACGTGCTCCAGGACCTCGACGCCCTGCGGTCGCGCTACGCGGATGACCCATACGTGGCCCTGGCCGCGGCCGCCCACAGCATACGCGCCGTACCCCTGCCTGGTATCCGCGTCCTGTCGGCCTACGCCGAAGCGCATGAACTTCCCTTCCACATGCACGTCTGCGAACAACGGGCCGAGCTGGAGGAATGCAGGGCCGAGTACGGTAAAACACCTGTCGCCCTGCTCTCCGGAGAAGGCGTACTTTCTTCGAGGTTCGTAGCCGTACATGCCACGCACCTGGATGAAGCGGAAGTGGCGGCACTCGGCGACAACCGGTCGTTTGTCTGCATTTGCCGCACCACGGAACGGGACCTCGGCGACGGGTTGCCGCCTGCGTCCGAACTCCTTGAAGCCGGCGCGCGCCTCTGCGTGGGCGTGGACAGTCACGCCTGCGAGAATGCCTTCGAGGAGGTCAGGGCCGTGGAACTGGATGAACGTTCCCGCTTGAAGATACGACATGCCGCGGCGGAAGCGCCGTCACTGCTCGACGCAGCCACCCGGATCGGCTATGCGGCCTGTGGTTTTGACAACCGCTGGATGGAGGATCACATAGCCCTGGATCCCGATGATCCTTCTATCGCGGCCATCGATCCGGGACACGCTCCCGACGCGATCCTCTTCGGAGCCACGCCGCGGGCGGTGAGGTCTGTCGTCATCGCAGGGAAGCAGATCATCACGGAAGGCCGCCATGCACAGTACGGGGAGACATTGGAGCTCTATTGCAAGTCACTGAAAAATCTGGAGCTGATCTGAATTCAGGAAAAAGTGGAATCGCGTCGGGAAGATGGGATGAACCCGCTGAACCAGCAGCATGAACCAATAGGAGACCGTAATGGCTTCGATCAAGTATGACTATGCGGAGATGATCTGGAACGAGATACGAGACGCGGCCGCCGAGGACCGGGTGGCCCTCCTGCCTGTGGCCACCTACGAGGACCATGGACCGCACCTGCCCGTGGACGTCGACGTGGTCCTGGCGACGGAGATCTGCAGGCGCGCCGCCGCCCGGATACCGGAAGAGGTCGTGCTCGCCCCGCCAGTGACCCACGGTTACAGCCCCCATCACATGGATTTCCACGGCACGATTACCATCCGGTGGGATACCTTCATCAACTATGTCCGCGACGTATGCTGCAGCCTGGCCTATCACGGTTTCAAGCGCATCCTGATCATCAACGGCCACGGAAGCAACACCTCGCCCCTCGATCTGGCCGCGCGCCTTACCGTTATCGATTTCGAAGGGCGTATCCTGTGCGCCAGCGCCAACCACTGGGGACTTCGGCTGGCCAGGGAAAAGGGTGCGGAACTCCGGGATTCGGATTACGGCGGGACGTCCCACGGCGGGGAATACGAGACGTCCCTCTACCTCGCCCTCAAACCAGACCTGGTCGACATGGACAAGGCCGTGGACAATCGGAGTCCGATGCCCGACAGTTTCAAGACCGATCTCCTGGCCGGCGGACATCCCGGGGGTTCCGACGCCCGCATGGTACCCTACTGGAGTTCGATTTCACCCAGCGGGGTCATGGGGGATGCCACGAAAGCGACGAAAGAAAAGGGAAAGAAGTTCCTGGAGGCCGCCATCAATGGGTTGATCGAACTGATCCGGGAGTTGCGCGGGACGCCCATACTGGAGCGGCGCGTCCAGCACGGCGATATACCCGACACGAAGTGGAAGATGACGTAACGCAGAAAAGCGGAGGGGCAGCACAAATCCGGGACGCGCTCAACGACGCGCTCAACAGGAGACGGTTTGGCCGTCTTCGGGAACGAAATCGAATTCAAGCGAATCGCCCAGGGGTACGTACCCTACTTTTGGATAGATGTGGTTGGAAGTCGGGTTCGAGAGGTCCGTATAAAGGCTGCAGAACGAATGCCCGCCGGAGAGCAGTCTCTTCGTAAGCGCATATACGCACGAAGTCGCATATCCCCTGTTTCGCAGTTCCGGCGGAGTATATACCAACGAAATCACCGTACCATTTTCCAAGGCCCTCGATTCCCTCGCGATCGATACGGGCCCGTTGTGGTCCCAGATGTAGAGTTTTCTTTCCGCTGTATACTTCTCCGCGTTGGCCCGGGCCTTGGCCGGATCGGATTCCGCCCCTATGGCGGTTTCCGCGAAATCCCCGACCCACTGCGTCATCAATGGGAGATCATCCAGTTCGGCATGGCGTAATATGCCCGGCGAAATCGGGACATCGACGACGCGGCGCGCCTCGAAGACACGCAGCCGCGTGGAGACCTTCGCGGTCATTCCCGGGTATTTCGATGTCCACCGATCGGCGAAGCAACGGGCTTCATGCTCCGGACCCACGACGCCCGGAACCTGCTCGGCTTGCGCCTGAAGGAAATGAACGAGATGGCCCGCGGCCGTTTCGATCGCGGTGTCGAATCGACTCAGGACGATCCTGTGCGGCGGCGTCCTCACCGCTACGCCGACCGGTTCGCCATGCTCCAGCGCGCTCAGAAGCAGCGGGGGTTCGGGACCGAAGTAGTGAGGGTCCGTGGCCAGCGTGCGCGCAAGACCGTAGGGCAGGTTGTTCTCGCTCTCCCGTCGTTCCAGATAAGCGCCGGACAGGGCGACGATTTCGTCTGCGTGATCGTGTTTTACGATTGCGAACATGGGACTAGCCTGGCAGCTCGTACCGGAGCCACCACCAGTAATTGCCGATGTGCACCTGGAGGTTCTTCGATCTGGGCTCGAATACCCGCCTGAATTCCTCTTCGGAAGGATCGTTCTCGACCATGACGTACTCGGAGCCGTCGGACAGTTGCCGGGTCATGTACTGGTCCGCGTGACCTTCGATCCGGAACAACCGGCTGACCGCGTCCGGACTCGTCGGCCGGGATGAACGCATGAAAACGGTGGCGCCCTTCTCGAGTCTAGCGTGGAATCCTTCCAGGAACTCGTCGTATCTCGACGAAGGACAGACGTGGAAAAATCCAGCCGCGAATCCGCCATTGAACCCTTTACCCAGGTCCAGTTCTTCGAGATCGAAAGCGTCGCCGGCCTGGTAAGTCACGTTGGCCGGGTTGTCGCTTTCCCTGGCAATCCTGAGCATGTTGGGAGCGATCTCCACGCCCGTGACGGATGCGGCGGTAACCGCGATCTCCCGTGTCGCCGTCCCTGTTCCGCTGGCGATTTCGAGTACGCGTCTACCGCGCATCGCCTGTTGAGATTCGCCTACCATCCTGGCCTGTTCACCGGGCAGGTCCGGCGCCGGTCCCCGGGGTTTCCCGTGCGGCATGTCCCCATGGACCTGTCGCAGGTTGTAATACTCGGCTGTGGCCCGGTGGAGATGTTCCGGTTCAGGCGCGAGCGGACCGCGATTTCTTCCCGGGACACGTGCCATCTGACTCACCCACGAACCCTACCCGTAAAGCCGATGTAGAGTTCTCCTTCATGCAGCAGACTGAAGTCCATTCCATACGATTTCGACATCCGGTCCAGATCGGCCGTTTCAAAGTACCGCTTGTAGATCTCATACTGTCTGCCGTCATTGAGCCTGCGATTCGTAGTGCCTTCCTTGGGACGGGATCTGCGAAAGGGCGACCAGATGGAATCCAAAATGAGCACGCGCCCGTCCGGCTTTAGCAGGTTGCGCAGATTCCGAAAAAACAGGGCCATCTGCCGATCAGTGATATGACTGAGGAAAAAACCGATCAGTACGGAATCGAAGGATCGATCTTCCAGTTGCACTTCAAGGGCATCGCCCCTGAAGAACCTGGTGATTGACTCTACGTCATGCTCGCGCGCTTTTTCGCGGCTTTCCCGCAGCATGTTTTCCGACTGGTCCACGAGCGTGATCGCCGAACAGTTTTCGGCGTAAAATCCGAGCCAGTAGCCCGTGCCGCATGGGATGTCCAGGAGATCGCCGTGGCAATGTGCTCTCACAATGGTCGCCAGTACACGTGCTTCTTTCATGTAAAGCTCGGGGTCCTTCACCGATCCGGGCGGCTTGCCCAGGGTGTAGATCTCGTCGAACTCGGCTGCTCGCTCGTCGTAGTACTCGTTCATGCTTTGCCGGATGCGAGGGTCCATGGATGTCCTTTATCCTCAATTTGACCAGCGTATTCGGAAGAGTCCCACAACCCCTCCACCAAGTATCGTATCCCACTTAGTTGGATGCACATCCGTACCGGCTCATAAAACCAATACGGGCAGCGGCGTAAGGAACCCACTATGCGAAGGAAATTGAAGGATCAATGTACCTCGTTCTATAATAAATAGTGGTCCAACAAGAAGATATTACTAATATCCATATCCGACGTCTCCTCCGGAAACGGGCGATACGCCCTGACATCAAGTTTATTGCGTCCTGAAGTCGTTTGGTATTACGTCATCGAAGATGGTGGATTGGCCGGTTTATCGGCGGTCGACGATCACGGGGATGCGAAGGCAACTTCACAGGAGAAGAATCATGCGATCCGAAGATGAAGCACCAGAAAGCCGACACGAGCGCCTGCATACGATGGAACGCCGCGGTTTCCTCAAAACCGCGGGTATATCCGCGGGCCTGGCGACCTTAATGGGTGCCGATTCGTTCCGGGGCATCGAGGCGGCGGTAAACGACGTCTCGGATCTCACGCCATGGCAGGCCGCACGGGATGAAGCGTTCTGGAGCGAAGTTAAGCAGGCTTTTACGGTCAGTCGAACCCTCATCAATCTCGACAACGGCTACACGTGCCCCCAGCCCCGCGTGGTCACGGAAGCGGTCGTGCGTTATATCTGGGAACAGGAACAGGGGCCCTACGGTTCGTTTGTCCAGAAGGCCAGAGATCAGGTGGTCACGGTGAAGCGGTCCCTGGCGCGGCTGATCGGGAGCAGTCCCGAGGAAATCGCCATCGTCCGCAATACCACCGAGGCGCTCAAGACGGTCCTGTACGGCGTTCCCCTCGGGCCGGGAGATGAAGTCCTCACCACGACGCACGATTACTCGTCCATGGTGAGCGCTCTGGAGAACCGGGTTAAGCAGGAAGGGATCAAACTGGTGCAGGCGCCGGTGCCCCTCCCCGCGCAGTCAATGGACGACCTGGAAGGGATCTTCGAGCGCGCCATCACGCCTAAGACGCGACTGATCCTCCTGTCACACATCACCTACACCACCGGGCAGGTGTTCCCGGTCCGGCGTATCTGCGACCTGGCGCACCGGCACGGCATCGAAGTGGTCGTCGACGGCGCGCACGCGGTCGGCCAGCTGGATTTCAACATTTCGGATCTGGATTGCGATTATTACGGTACGAGTCTGCACAAGTGGCTCAGCGCGCCTAAGGGGACCGGCCTGCTATACATGAAACGCGAGCACATCGAGAAGATCGAGCCGATATACGGCGTATATACAAGCCGCCGGTTCAATGCAAGAACAAGCATGCGGAAATACGAATCCGTCGGCACCGTATCCTACGCGCCGTACCTTGCCATTGGCGAGGCCATTGCGTTCCACAACGCCATCGGTCCGAAGCGAAAGGAAGAGCGGCTGCGGTATCTGAAAAACCACTGGGCGGAGCGCCTCGGCAAGCACGCCCGGATTAACGTATACACGCCGACCGCCTCAGAAATGAGCTGTTGTATCGCCGGGGTCGGGATTGAAGGGATTGATCCGACCGGAATGCGAGACTATCTGTGGGATGAGCATCAGATCCGGACATCCCGGGGCCGTTACATGGGAGAGGACTATAGCCAGCAGTGGGTTCGCATCACGCCGAATCTGTACACGACGCTGTCCGAGTTGGATTACTTCTGCGAAGTTATGGAGGATTTGGCGAACAACGGCGTTCCGGAACCATACGCCAGCTATAGGCCTGATCCAAGGATGCTACGTAGGTAGTAACCCCTATGTTGTGATCAGCCCCTTGATGGCTCGCTCATGCGTTCCCTCGCCTGGCGGCTCAATTCCGGCAGATGGTCGTCGTTGGCCATGACCTGCTCCAGGTGGCGCATGCGTTCCGGGGAGGCGGTGCGGATCATAGCCTTGCCATACGCTTCCTCCAGCCAGAACCGGGACCCGCCGCTGACGTAGTCGCGAAGGTCCTCGATGCGATGCTCCGGATAACGCTGGCACAGGTTCATGGTGAACATGCGCCGGCGAATACCGCCGCCGAAGGAGGCGTGCTTGGTATTGTGGTTGAAACAGACGACGTCTCCCGGACTGGTCTCCAGCGCCACGGCGGGGATATCCGGCGCCTCGGTGGCCCACAGAGTTGAACTCTCGCCGACTTGCTTCTGCAACCCGTCCGCGTAGACGTCCCCCATCTTGTGGCTGCCTGGAATGACCCGGATACAGCCTGTGTCTCTTGTCAGCGGATCCAGGTAATAGGCGATTTTGATATGCATGGTCTCGGCATGCCAGCCGTCCGAATGCCACCTCGTATCTCCGACGTAGTAATTGCCGTCGCTGCCCATGTAATTGAAATCATCGCCCAGCAGACTGGACGCGATCCCTCTGATCCGTGGGTCGTCCAGCAGGGAAGAAAGCCGTTCATGATGGTCGATGAACTGTACGATGCATGATCGTTCCTTACCGTCGTGGGGGCGGCCGTTGTGACCGCCGCCGTGTCTCGCCCACACTTCTTCGAAGCCGTTGATGATCTCGTCGATACGATCGTTGAGCAGCCCGGGAAACCCCAGGTACCCGAAGGTATCGAAAAACGCGAGTTGCTGTTCTGTCAGTTGATTATCCATCGCTTCTGATCTCCTGTCTGTAGCCTGTCCCGGGGCGGTTCAGCCGTGTCTCGACCTGTCTTGCGTTCTTAAAAATACCTTGCAACAAGGTTTTGGCGGTCTTATCATTTTGAATCATAAATCTACTATACTACGTAGTTACAACAAAATATCTCAATATTCAGACATTTATACAGCGATTTCCGATTTAGTCAACAAATCAGCCCGGTCGCGGCTGACAGACAGCCGTAGATTCCAGGTTGAGGAACCTGCACGGCTCATCAGATGACGAGGAAACGCATGGGTGTGCGTGACGGTAACGGTCAATCAGGAGACAAGCCCGGTCCGCCCTCGCCGTTGTTGACGCGGAGGACCATGTTGCGCCGCGGCCTCGCGGGACTCCTGGCGGTCTCCTGCGCGGGCTGGGCGGGCCGGAAGGACGCCGATGCCGTATTGGGGGGACTGAATATGGTTTCAGCACAGGAAACAGGAAGCGGAACCGGCTTTGAAGGCGCGACGGACGATGAGATCGTCCTGGGCATGTCGGCCGCCTTTTCGGGCCCCTCCAGGGGACTGGGCAGCGAGTTGTACCGCGGAGCCATGGCCTATTTCAATCACGTCAACGACAACGGGGGCGTGGCCGGACGCAAGATCTCCCTGAAGCTGTACGACGATGGCTACCAGCCGGATCCCTGTGTCCGGAACACCATGAAGCTCATGCTCGAGGACAACGTCTTCCTGCTCTTCGGGTACGTGGGCACGCCGACGGTAACGCGCGTGCTGCCCCTGCTGAAGAAGTTCCAGGACGAGCAGGTCTACCTCTTCTTCCCCTTCACCGGCGCCCAGCCACAGCGCGAGCCGCCTTACGGAGATTTCGCCTTCAACCTCCGGGCCTCCTACCGCCAGGAGACGGCCGGACTCGTTACCAATTTCCTCGCCGCCGGGAAAAAACGCATCGCCGTGTTCTACCAGGCCGACGCCTACGGCAGAAGCGGCTGGGCCGGGGTCCGGGCCGCCCTCGACGGGCACGGAGAGCGCCTCGCGGGCGAGGCGACGTACCGCCGGGGCCAGCGATTCACCGGCAGCATGCGGGAACAGGTGGAAATCCTCAAGGCCAATGCTCCGGACGCCGTCATCTGCATCGGTTCGTACGCGGCCTGTGCGGCCTTCGCCCGGGACGCCATCGACAGGGACCTTCGGGTTCCCATCGCCAACCTCTCCTTCGTTGGCAGTGAAAACATGCTCCAGTTGCTCAGCGACCTGGGGGAGGACGTGGAGACCTACTCCCGTTATCTTGTCAACTCCCAGGTGGTGCCGAGCTACGAGGATACCTCCATCCCGGCCGTTCGCGAGTACCGCGAACTGATGGAACGTTACGATCCGGCGGTTCCCGATGAGCTTGTCCAGGAATCATACAGCCCCTTTCCCCAGAGCTTCGTCAGCCTCGAGGGGTTCCTGGACGCCAAGCTGATGACCGAGATCCTGCGGCGCCTTGGAGGAACCCCCGACCGGGATGGGTTGGAGGAAGCGGTGTTCTCGGTCCAGGACTTCGACCTGGGAATCGGCGAGCGCGTCTCCTTCGGGCCGGACCGCCGGCAGGGACTGCAGACGGTCTACTACACCGTCGTTCAAGAGGGTCGTTTCGTGACCCTGGACGACTGGCAAGGTTGGCTATCCTAGCATGAAAATACAAAAGCTTTTCCAGCGCACCCGTTTCGGTATCTTTCTGCTCTTCGGCGTCATCGTCCTCTCTACGTCTGCCCTGTGTATATACACTGTAGATACACAATTGACGTCGGAATACGAGACCAACAGCCAGAACATCGCCAAGAGCGTCGCCGACGCCAGCGTCGACATTCTGCTCAACCGAAACCTGGCCACGCTGCAATCGATGATCGATCAGTTCGTCGAGATCCAGGGCATCCGGTACATCTATATCACCAGCGAGAACGGCGAGTATCTCGCCCATACCTTCGTGCCCGGCATACCCGAGCAGATCCTCGCGAGCGATCATTCGAATATCGAACCCGTGGAGCGAAGCATCCCGGGCCTGGGTGATTTTCTGGAGGTCGGCAGCCCCATACTCGCCGGTGTCGCGGGCACGGTGCACGTCGGCATGGACCAGGATGAGGTCGCTCTCAAGATCCAGCGCGCCATCGGCCAGCAGGTCATCCTCATCTGCATTTTCCTCGTCGTGGGCGTACTGGCTTCGATCTGGCTGGTCAATCTCGCCGCGAAACCCCTGGCGGAACTGCTCGCCTACGCCGTCAATATAGCGGGCAACAAGGAGCCGGAAACCTCGGCCGACGATCTCCTTGGACGCGACGACGAAGTAGGCGACCTTGCCCGCCTTTTCCGCCATATCTCCGACCAGCCGCCCGGATCCGGCGCGCCTGGCACGCCGCCTGAGAACGTCCGTTAGTGGGAGGATAAGCGATGCGCATTCCCCGAAGCGCCATCGCGCTCTTCTGCACGGCGCTGCAGATCTGCTTCGGAACGGTGTACGCCTGGAGCTTCTTTCAGACGATACTGGTACGCCAGATCGGCTGGACCCACACCGAAACGGCCTGGGCCTTCAGCATCGCCATCTTTACGCTGGGCGTGTCGGCGGCGTGGGCCGGGAACATGCTGCCGAAGATGGGACCCCGTAAACTCGCGCTGATCGGCAGCTTCATGTTCGCGAGCGGGTATCTGATCTCGGGCCTGGCGCTGGAGATGGGCTCTATCCCGCTGTTCTATCTCGGCTACGGGGTGATCGGAGGAGCGGGCATCGGGCTGGGATACGTGACCCCTGTCGCCACCGTCGCGAAATGGTTTCCGGACCGCAAGGGACTGGCCACCGGAATCGTCGTCATGGGCTTCGGCGTGGGGGCTTTTCTGCTCAGCAAGGGACTGGCGCCCTTCCTCATCGTCAGGACCGCGGGCGCCCTGCCGGCTGTCTTCATCTGGCTCGGTGTCATCTTCGCGCTGATTCTCATTCCCTGCAGCCTGGCGCTGACCGATCCACCGCCGTCGACCACGGGTTCAACGGCCAGTACGGCCGATCCCGACGAGGCCAACGAGCCGAAATACGCCCGCACCTACCTGGGCACCACGCAGTTCGTCTTCATGTGGATCGTCTTCTTCTTCAACATCGCGGCCGGGATCTCGGTCGTCAGTTTCCAGTCGGAAATCCTGCAGGAAATCTGGGGCCTGGCGGATGACTCCATCGAACCGACCACGCTGGCCGAGTACGGCGCCACGCTCATTGCGGTAAGTTCGATCTGCAACGGCCTGGGGCGCCTGTTCTGGGGACTGCTTTCCGATCGATTCGGGCGGGTTACGGTCTTCAGGGTATTGCTGGGCAGCCAGATGGTGGTCTTCGGCATCCTCATGACCGAGACCAACCCCTGGATCTTCTCGGCCCTGGTCTGCTACGTGCTGCTCTGCTTCGGCGGGGGGTTCGCCACCATGCCTTCCTTCGTCCTCGACGTGTTCGGCACGAAGAAGATGTCCACCATCTACGGCGCGGTGCTGACGGCCTGGGCCGCCGCGGGGATCTTCGGCCCGCTGTACGTGGGGTACCTCAAGGACGTCTATCCCGACCGGGCGGTCATGTATTGCTTCCTGATCGGGATCCTCATGCTCGGCGCCGGGTACCTGTTCTCCTACCTGCTGAACGGCGACCGGATCCGCCTCGGGCGCCCGACGCTCGAGACCACGCTGCAGCGGTACGGGATTCCGGTGGGGGGACGGGGGTGACTCTGATCTACCGCCAACCGAAGCTGTCGAAAAACACCCCTTTCAGGTGGTTACCAATGGCTCGCCTGACATAGGGAATCGTATTGACAGGCAAATCGTGTATGGAAAACCAGGACAGGTCATCACACCTTTCCGGCTCCGCGTTGACGATGTCTCCATACCATATGGACGTGGTCAGAAAAAACGAAATCCTTTCATCGTTTTCCTTCCTGTGCATAACACCGACCACTTCGATGTCCGAGGCACGAATCTCGATACCCGCTTCTTCCCTGGCCTCCCGGATAGCCGCCCCTATTACTTCCTCGTGACCGTCTAGATGCCCGGCGACCACGCTGTAGTTTCCATCCTCGTATCCGGTGTTTACGCGCCTCAGGAGCAGAATCTCGTTACGGTCGTTCTTAACGAAAACATGAACGTCCGCGATCAGTTTGAACCTGTCGGCCATCACGTTTGTTCTGGTAAATGCGTCATGAATACAAGGGGCTCATCAGAATCGCCCATAGTCCTTCCATGCCAAATAACCCGCTGTCTTCGGATTGTACCTTCATGGACCGAAACTCTATAATCTCGAAAAAGTGCTGCAGAATCCTTCTCAACCTGGCTTCGGAGTAACCGATTCCCGACGGCATGCTACCCTCTTCGTAAATCTCCCAGTCTTCCTTTGGGACTCCGGCTGACGTGTCGAAGCAGGTCATCCCAAACACGCCATCTGGCTTGAGCGCTCCACGAACCAGGTCAAGATAGTACGGCCGACGATGAGGCTGCAGGTGATGCAGAAGACCGCCATCGTAGGCAAAGTCATATCGGTTTTCCGTTAGCGGACCATCGAAGATCGACCCGACGATGAAGTTAACGGATACCCCGGCTTCGTTCGCCAGCGAACGCGCTTTCTCAATTGCGGTTTCTGATAAATCGATAGCGTCAACCCGACATCCCGCTTTCGCCAGATAAATCGCATTACGGCCTATCCCGCATCCCAGATCAACGGCATTGCCGGGCTTGAAGCGTCCCTGTTCAAACCATTCGACCAGGTTTTCGTCCGGGATATTCCGGAGAAAGGGCGGGGTCCGTTTCCCACGGGCGTAGAAGGATTCCCAGTCTATCTTATGGGGCAGGGACATATTAAGCAGTTCCGCGTCCCCGACCGTATGGATGGGTTTTCGCGGGATGGCTGGCATTTCTACCTGTTCTGGCCGCCGTCTGCAACATCCACAAGGAGTTCACGCTCATTCAGCGGCTGTACCGGTCTGTTGTTGTCATGGACCAGTGCTTTGAAAGCAGCGATCTGCGTCTCGGAAAGTTCAATGGGCGTTGTCAGCACGTTCCACCGGACACCTTCTGAACAGGGGGGCGTAGTCAACGAACCGTCATAGCGAAATGTGCTTCTGTCATCCGGTAGCAGATCGCCGGCATCAATAGCGGCATTTTCAACGCGGTTCGTTTCGCCCGCCGTGGCCGGCAACTGATCCCACATGGGATTAAACGCCGCGTTTTCGTTGCCCTGCCCGACCAAAACCCCGATTACCGCAAGCGTCCCCTCCTCGTTCCGGTGCACGAGGTGCATCTCCATATCAAATAACCGGCCGGCCAACGTGTGCTCGCTCGGCGCGTGAAAATGAAACTGTAAAAGCTCATACCCCGTACCATCGATCTCTATCCGGTTTTCTTCGACAGGCGCCACTTCGATCGTGTGGCCGTTATTGTGGACGTCCATTATTGACGGCTGGTAGTTGAAAACAATGGCAGGAAGCTCTGCCGAGGTGGCATTTGCCAGGTCGATGGGTGATTGAAGCGTTCCCTCCGCACAAAGAACGTAGCCGGGGTCCAACTGGCCCCAGACGTCCGGCCCGTTCTCTGCTTCGTAGCCCCAAGCCGTCATCTCGGCATCGGGTGGCGGACTATCTGACGTATCGGATGCGGAGCAGCCATGAAATCCGAAACCCATCAGACAGATACTGATTACGAGTTTGAGTGTGCTCATTGTACGCTCCTATGGAAATAGACTAAACGCAACTTCAGGACTTTGATCAGATCGGCCATTGAATATGTTCATTCTGGCTCCGGTACACAATACCCTTCAAGTGCTGAACCATCTCAATACGTCATATCCAAACTGAAGGATGGATGAGAACACTAAATGGCAGATCAGCGCACCTACGATAGGTTCTCGCACATCGGAGATAAAGCTGTTGCCAGACAACTAGCGGTGGATACTGTCTGCGTTATCCCAATCAAGTGCATGATCGGTCAGTAGATGATACCTGGACCACCCCAGCACAGTATGGAATCTTCGGTCTTGCAAACGTAGCTGCCAGCGGAGTAGGTATCCGTAGCCCGGTAGATTCTTTCTCCACCCACAGGATTGTAGATGTGCAGAATGACCTCACTGTTCGTTCCAGTGTCCGCGTAGGTCGGCTGCCAGGTATGAGGAACAGCTTCGCACCATCTCCACTCACTGACCGGTGCCACGCCGGTCGACTTCCGCCTGCCAACAGAATCCTGGCCATCTGCCTGCGGAGGAGGTTTGGAGAGTATCTCCTGGTCGCTCCATACACAGCCGTGCCACAACGCTCCAAATTCCTCGGCCTCGCGAGACAGGATCGAAGCAGACAGGTAGGACCAGGGACTCCCGTCACCTTCTATTGCCTGCATGAGAGGGACGAACTCGCGTGAACGATCCATGGACTTGTCTTCAAGCTTGAAATTCTCATCCGAAGCATCGGGCCGGGTATCGGTCGAAACCGCCCAGATACTGCCGTTTCCGTTTCCGCCCGACCAGTACACGGAGGCTTGCAGTTCGAATCCTGGCTTGAGCCAAAGTGTGTCGAAGACACTCAACAGATCATAGGCGAATCTACTAACGATGGGTTGGTATTCCAGTGCCCATTCGCCCTCTTTATAGGGAATCTTTCCGGCCTTTACAGCAGCCCGCCGCAGGCGATTCACACGCGTGATGGAAAACAACTCTGCCACGGGCTCCTCCGATGCATAACCTGAGGAAGGTCTCTCACTCCCTGACATGTTTCGAAATCCAGATTTCTTCCGGGCAACCAGGGTTGTCCGTCCTGGATCGTTTATACACTCGGAATCCGCGATTCCAGTAGAAACTCCTCGTCACCTCGTATGGGGAATACGCAACGTTTTCTCCCAGCGTATAAGTCGCGAGTTCATCTATACCCATCTCCCGGGCTTTCGCCTCCGCGGCATCCAGCAGTCTGCTGCCTAGACCCTGCCGCTGAGACTCCCGTTCGACGGCGAGCCAGCCGATGTGAAGTCGTCCCTCTGCCACGTACAGGGTAACAAAGCCAACGATCTTGTTGGATGCAACGGCCACAAAACCCATCTGATGTCGAATATCAACAGGGACGGACTTGCTTCGGGCGGACTCGTCAAACCATTCGGGGAGATTCTCTACGATTTTGAGAATCCCATCATAGTGCTTAGGGTCAAGAGACTCGATTCGGATCAAATCCTGTTTGTCCCGCATGTTGATCATCCAAAATGGATAGCTTACAAGACGATTTGGCATTCAAAGCTAAATTGCATTCCGTGCATGAATGGACTCGTCCCTGTCGTTGATGGTTTTCGCAAGAAAAGGCGATTTTGTCCAGAATGGGTAGATCGGTTACTTGTTGGCACATCTGAGCGGCTTCATCAGAATTGCCCATAGTCCGTCCATGCCGAACAACCCGCTGTCTGCAGATTGTACCTTCATGGACCGAAACTCGACAATCTCGAAAAAGTGCTGTAGAATCCTTCTCAACCTATTTTGTGGGGCAGGGACATATTAAGCAGTTCCGCGTCCCCGACCGTATGGATGGGTTTTCTCGGGATGGCTGGCATTTTCAGCAAGTAACGTGTTGGAAGACGCGTAGTCCACGTCTACGCGGCAAGCGAATCGTAATTCTCCCGCAGCCACGAGTTCTCCTCTGCGAGTTCTGCAAGATCCCCGCGCTGGTAGAAAACGGACCATGGATGGAGTCCCTGTCCGCCAAGCGTCTCGATTCTGCGATACTCTTCCAGTTGCAGATCGCATAAGGCGTCCAGAATTGCAGTGGAGTCCGTACCATAAGTGTCAGAGAGTACCAACAATCTGGTCCTGAGATCGGGTTTTTCGGTAAATCCAACTCTTTTCCAATGGTCGTCACCTCGTAGAGGCACTGCGTACCAGGCAAATTGGCTAACGTTGCTGAGAGGATCGCCTGGTTCAGCAAAGTCCCAGTCGATCACTCCCTCTAAAACTCGACCTTTCCAGACAGTATTCCAGGGTCCAAGATCCCCGTGTCGGATGGACATTCCTGGTTGCCACGTTACGTGGGGAGCATACCATTCCACATCCGGTGGAGGCTCGAAATCTCGCACTGCGTGGTGGTATCGACGCAAGAAGTGCGCTATTTCCACGAGCCCGTTTTCCTCAAGCATCACCTCCGGCCAAGGTCGCCAAGCCACCTCCCCGGGAATGAACGAAAGTATCTCTCTTCCCAGGTCGTCGATTCCAAGAACACGAGGGACGCCGGAAAAACCAATCTCCTCCAGGTAGCGCAGCAAGGAATGGACGGCTGGAGTCCACCTATGGACCGGTCTGCGTATGGTTTCTCCAATCCGCACAACAGGATTGATACTACCCTGGACGGAATCACCCTCTTGCAGCATCTTATAGATTCTTCCTGGCTTTGTTTGCGACTGTCCTCACTACTTCTGGCAACTCGGCCAACGTGCCGATCTCATGGTCGGCTCTGATCCCGGTGTCGTTTGCCAAGCCATCACGATTCAGCCAGACTGTTTTCGCTCCGGCCTCTTGCGCTCCCATTACGTCGTTCTTAAGGGAATCCCCCACGTGCAGAAGCTCGTCCATCGGACAACCTGCTTTCTGCGCGGTGATCTCAAAAATCCTCCGATCAGGCTTCTTAACGCGCACATCCTGCGAAAAGATCACGAAGGCAAAACGTCCCTCCAGCCCGCACCGCTCGGGGTAACTGTTCCCATTGGACAGCAGGCCCAGTTTGTAACGAGGCGCCAGTTGGTCGAACGCGGGTACGACGTCGGGATACAGTTCAGTGTCTTCGAAACGATGTTTGAGGTATAACCTATTCAGGTAGGCAGCCAGTTCACGGTCCGGACACCCTATGCTTTCGAGCGTCCGCTCAAAAGCAAGCAGCCTGATTTCCTCGTGGTTCCAGACCTCGCCTTTTACTTCTTCCTCAACCTGATTGCGAATGGTAATCATTTCCTCCACAGAGAGGTTCTGGGCGCGCCGTGAAGGTACCAGCCTGCGCAGTTCCACAAGGGCTTTTTTCAATGAATGCCGCATAACCTGCTGAAAATCCCACAGGGTCATGTCGCCATCAAAAGATATCGCTGAAATCCGCAAGGCTCTGGCCTCTTCGAAACAGGCGGGCTGCCGGGTGAATCAGCACACTTCAGGGCAGGTCAGCGTACTTCAAGGCGCCTTCGCTACGGTGAGGATGTGCGCGCTCACGCCGATGAGCGAGGATTCCGTCTCGATCAACTTCAGGAAGGTGAGCAACTCCTGGCGTTTTGACGCATCCGCCCACAGGTCATCGAAATCACTCAGAAACCAGGCCGGGCCTTCCAGTCCAATTGTCTTCACCAGGTCGAATCCCGCGTCTGTGATCTCTTCTTCAAGTTCTTCAGGCCGGTGGAAACAGGAAGTAGTGAAATAACGGGGATCCATTCCCGGATTTTCGTGGCGCCCTTCGTTCAGGTCTTTCAGGACGATCCTGGAAAACACCGGATCGAACAGGTATCCTTTCCTCATGCCGTCCAGGAACGAAGCGAACCTGGAAATGGCCGCACAGACCAGAACGCCCCCTGGTTTCAGCACGCGAAGGGATTCCTCGAGGGCCTCAATCCGGTCAGGCCGCTCCGGAAGGTGGTACAGCGGTCCCAGAAGAAGGACCGCGTCCACGGAACCCGTCTCGAAGTCCAGGGTTCTGGCGTCACCGACCGCCGCGCTCTTCAGCAATCCGTCTTTATCCCGTTCCTTTGCCTGCTCGATGTGGAGCGGGACAATGTCCAACAAATGGACTTCGTAGGACTGCTCGGCCAGCCATAAGGCGTAGGCGCCAGGGCCGCCGCCGACGTCGAGGACACGGGCCGGCGGCGAGGGGAGGTGTTCCTGAAGAAACGCCCTGGTCCTTTCGCCTTCTAACCGGGCGGTTCCCCTGTCCAGGCGATCGGATTCGTTCTCGATCTTCTCGTAGTACTGGATTACATTCCGGTCCACATTCGCTCCGTGTATGTATGCTCATTCTCTGTGTTGCCGTATGACTTAAGCCGAACCCAAACAAATATAAACCAACGTGGTTCGCCTCATCCATTAAATTAAGAAGCACATATCCTCTCTTCAACGATGCATGCATTCCAGATATATGACATCTTTTCTCATCCCGAGCCATGCCACGACTCATAAGCGCGGAGGTCCGAATGACTGCCTGGCGTGAACTGAACTTCCCTAACGGTTTATCGAAGGACGCGGCCCTCGTCATCGAAGACGGCCGCGCCGACGTAATCCTCGACCCCCTGCGCTGGCGCATGCTCGAAATCCTTGGCGCGGGGAAGTCGGTCGCGGAGATTTCACGGGCCCTGGACGTTACCGACGCCCGGGTACTGTACCATCTTCAAAAACTGGAACAAACAGGCGTCGTCGTGTTGGAAGAAAGTGCGCGTCCCGGGGACCGGCGTTGTCTGCCGGCGGCAGGCGCGATTCGCGTCCGGGAGCATCTCGAATCGGATGATCAGCAGGAAAAGGTCATACAAGAAGAGACTATACAGGAAGATGCCATACCATCGGACGTAGCCTTCCAGTTCAACCAGGCTTTTCGCGAAGCGGCGGAAGGGGTGTACGGCCCGAATTACCAGGCGTCCGTCAACCATAACCGGGCGCGCCTGTCAGAAGAACAGGCGGCCGAATTCAGCCGGAGGCTGCTGGCCCTGATCGAAGCGTACTTTCCGCCGGGAATGGGTGATCGGCGAGGCACGAAATACGGATTCTACGGCGTGCTCACGCCGATTGATCTACACCCGATTGAGGACGCCGAGGAAATCGACGACACTGAAGATACCGCAGGCACCTAGGGAATCGACGACGTGGAGGGAATCGCAGGCGCGGAGGGATAATCTATACAGGTTTCGCGGGAGCCATCACTCGCGGCCGGAGACGACGGACCACAGGAAAAGCGCCATGCCGGCGAGGACGAGCACGGCTCCCAGGCAAAGGAACAGGGTCATCGAGACCGGATGGTTCCAGAACAGGGTCGCCAATATCACAACCAGGCCCGCCGCGATCAGCCAGCCCGAGATAAAAAGGCGCCGGGCGAATCCCTCTCCCTGGCCGGACTCCCGCAGACCCCTCATTCGCCAACCTCCGGTTCCCATTTCCCGAATCGATCCAGCTTGTCCACCTCGTGCACCAGATTGTGGCACATTACGCAAGATTTCGAACCGTCGACGAGTTCCCGAAGATAGGGCCGGTGCTCCGGATGATCCTCGTACGAACGCGCACCCGCGTGGCATTCGAGACAGGCCGTGTTTTCGTAAGGCTTGTACAACGCGACGGGCGTGGACCAGGTCCCCAAGACATTGTGCCAGACGTGCCGCACGCCCCGGATCTTATCGTCCACGTCCCCGAACATGGTGTAGTCCGAATGGCAGGCATAGCAGGCGCGCTCCGCCGGGACCCGCTTGTTCTGGAAATGCGCGGCAGGCAGGAACCGCCCGTCATCGATGTAGAGACTCTCTTCGTAGGGCTGATTGACGTGGCAGGAGACGCAGAATTCCGTGGTCTTGGCCTGCTCGTAGTGCTGCACGGCGCCGCCGAGCAGGGCCGTGCCCGGCAGCAGGAAGAAAGTGAAAAACGCGAATACCATGCCTCCGGCCGTGGCGGCCATGTCCGGCCGCCGCAGGAGTACCGCGATCATGGCGAGCGTGGCGAGCGCCAGGACGATGAGGCTGACGGTGTATCCGGTCACTCAGTTCGCCTCCTGTCCCAGTCCGCGCCGGCCACTTCGACCGCTCCAGTCCCAGACCGAACCAGCCACTTCGGCCGCTCCAACTGCTTCGACCGCGCCGATCACTACGACCGCACCAGCCGCTTCGACCGCGCCGGCCAATTACTCCGCCTTGCCGCGCCGACCGGCGTCTTCCCGCAGGTCCCGGGCGAGCGCCCGGATTTCGGCCAGGTCCTGCACCATTTCACTCCAGCCGTACCACAGCGCGTAATCCGGATTGTTGTGGAAGGTCCCCTGGAACGCCCTCATCCGATGCTCCAGGTGCATCCTGAACAGCCGCTGCTCAATCATCGTAGGCGCGTCGTGGAACGCCAGCAGATCGGGATAGTCGTAGGTGTAGTGTTCCGGTCGGGCCAGTATCCCGTCCCGGTACAGTGTGGCGACGATGCGGATCGCCTCGGCCAGGAGCCGGTCTGTCTCGCGGATCATCTCGTCGCCTTTTTCAAGTTCGGCCCGCACGAGATTGGCCGAGTGGCACTGCTCGCAGATGCCGGTCATGCGGTCGCGCTCCCGCTGCCAGTCTTCCTCGGTCAGCCGTGCCACGTCGGCCTGTTTGACCACCTCCAGGCGAGGCGTGGGGTTACCTTCCGGATCCAGTACCCCGAGCGCCTGCAGTATCGTTGCCCGGTCCGCCGCCCACTGCGGGTCTTCCGGCATGGGCAGGCGGACGGCCAGGAACCCCCACGCGGTCCGCACGCCGTGGTCTCCCTGTGGCATGTGGCAGGTCTGGCACGTGGGCGCCTGGGCGTGCGCGGGCAGCGTGCCGTTCTGCTTGAGCAGGTGCCTGACGCCGTGCTTGGAGGACGAGTACATCTCCCACTGCGGATGGTCGAAGCCCATGTGGCACGTCCTGCACGCCTGGGGCTCCATGGCCTCCTTCACCGAGAAGAGATGGCGGGTATGGCAGACGTCGCAGGACGACAGGCCGAACAGCCCGTCCTGCGCCTTGATCGTCTTGATTTCTTCTTCGGTCTTGAGGCCGATGCGGTGACATCCGCCGCAGCCCTTCATCCCCTCCGTCAGGGCCATCGGCAGGAAGTGGGTCGTCGGCATGGCGTTCATGCTGGCCCATGCGAGCGCGTGCTTGCCCCCCGCGAACTGCTCGACCTGGATCGGATGGCACGTGGCGCACACGTCGGGGGTGGCGACCCCGGCCAAGGCGACGTCGTCCTCCGTGCGGTGCCCGCCTCCATGACACATAGCGCAGTCCACGCCATTCGTGCTGTGGGTGCTGAGCTCCCAGTCCGTGACGATTCCGGGCGTGGCCTGCCGGTGGCATTCCACGCAGTCGGATGTGGCCACGGGCGGATCACCGCCGCTGCCGCATGCGGTCACTGCCAGAAACACGAGCAGGAAAGGAATCGGGGAAGTTATACTCAGGGAGGGAATAGTGCATTTGCGTTGCCTGGACAATAACCCAGACATAACTCGAAAGGACGGCACAACGGTGGTCTTCATCCATGCTCCGGCTGTCGTCCAACGGGTAATTGCAAGACTCGGAAACGCACCATGTTACATTTTATGATACGCAAGGTCCTGTTTCGATCAAAACGGAATCGCCCGGTTGTGTATACAAAACGCCGCTAAGCCAGATCCCTTGGCCTGCCATGAATATAGCGTAAGGACGGCCTTCCGCGTATGAAGGAGCGAAAGGGATCATTCATCCCGCGACCGTCCTGTCACCCTGTACAAGATGCAGGCACCCCGTACAAGATGCAGGGCGCCGGGACTGGTCACGTCCCGTCCCAGGGCCGCAGCCTCGGTATCCAACGCGGCACGCTTGCCTTGTACTGCCGATAGGCGTCTCCGAATCGACGCTCAAGGCCCGGTTCCTCATGGCATGGGAAGTAGACCGCGCACACCGCGAAAAACACGCACACCCAGACCGCCAGGTGCCATGAGCCGAAAAGAAGCGCTTCGGCTCCGAGTATGAGCAGCATTCCCGAATTCATGGGATTGCGGACATGGCGATAGGGTCCGAGGACGACCAGTTTCTCCGGCGGGGACCATGGCGCCGGCGTGCCCTTGCCGACCCTGTCGAACAGCACCATGGTCCAGGCGGCCAGGAACAGGCCGTCCACTGCCATCGCGACCCCGATCCAGAACCGGACCTGGGAGGGCAACGCCGGCGACAGTGCGCCCGGCGTGTCGGCCAATACCCACAGGATCGTACCCGGCACGTAGATGGTAGCCGCCGCCGGAAGAAGGACGATGGCCTTCGCGGTAGTCCATTTCATGTGACCTCACACCACGGCTCGATCCCGTATTCCGTATCGATCGGTTCGACCAGGCATCCGTTTTTCAGGCAGAGCAGGATGGGTGCTTCGGCAGGCGGGATTCGGGTAGAATATACATGGATACTGATGCATGTTCAATTATTGATCTTGCAAACGTTTGTTGTGCGTTGTAAAATGCTATTTATTATGTACCGATGATTCACATATCGCGAAACCTCGTCATATCTCTGTGGTTCGCTCGCGATCGTCTTGTGTTCTGGACTTCGGAGCTTCTAAGGTAGGGAGTCAGATGCGGTTTCGCGCGACGAATTCAGTCTGACCAGAACACCGGAGTACTCGAATTGCATGATGCCACGGACGGCAATCCATTAGAAAACCAGGTACCGCAAGGAAACCAGGAACCGAGCGCAGACTCGGTGACGCGGGACGATGATGACGTGATCCGGCTGAACTGGCGCGAGAAGCTGGTCGAAGCCGGCCTGATGGGGGCAATGATCGTGTGCGGCATGCTGATCGCGGTGATCATAATCATAGCTTCTCTGTTTATCATGTACAGTGCCTTCGACGAGTTGGCTCCGGGATTTGCAGAGCCGGGTTCAATTTCATTCGTCGTCCTGATCGTCCTGTGCGCGGCCATCGGCAATGCCTGTTCGTTCGTCTGCGCTCCCTACCTGATTCGACTCATTTTCCGCGGCTACGAGCTGAAGGACGAGCGGATCGACCGCGCTTTGAAACGCTTGATAGCCGTGACCGGGATGGACATAAAGCCCGAAAAGATATACGCCATAAAAGGCAGGACGGCCAACGCCGCCGTGTCCGGCCTGTTTCGCAAGGCCCAGTATATCTTTTTCACCGACAAGCTCCTGGAGAGAATGAATGAAGAAGAAATCTCGGCAATCCTCGCCCACGAACTGGCGCACGTGAAGCACAAACACATGCCCAGGATGTTGCTGGCCGTCTTGCTATGGATGTGCGTGGTCCAGGTATTCATACGGCTGACCGCCCTTAACGCCTATTTCCAGACTATCGACGAGTACTGGCAAATGTGGGCGAGTGGCGGATTGACCGCAGTGAACTTCTATCTGCTGGTACTCCTCGTCTTGTTTCCGCTTTCAAGACGGCACGAATACCAGGCGGACGCGACCGCGGCCCGGTGGGTGGGTATTGACTGCTATAAGCAAGCGTTGTACCGGCTGCATCAACTGAATGATCGACTTAAACCGCCGAGGAAGGTCCTGGCGAAACTGGGGACGCATCCTACGCTTCAGGAGCGGCTGGAGCGGGTTGGGGACGCTTGAATGGTGCTCTGTTGGCACTTTCGGCGGGTTGTCCGTGTCGGAAAGAAAATTACGAGCCGGGCATACGGGACTCACTCCTGGTTCATCGCATCCACCGGGCTCAACTGCGACGCCTTCAAAGCGGGATAAATACCGGCACAAAGACCAATTGCCAGTGAAATCGCCAGCGATATGAGGATATTGGATACCGACGTTCCGCTCGTGAAACTGAGATTCCATGCCTGATTCAAGACAAAGGAGAAAACCGAACCAAGACCCAGTCCCAGCGATAACCCCAGCAGCCCTCCCAACGTACTGATGCTTATGGCTTCCAGCGTAAATTGCTTCACGATGTCGACATGTCTTGCCCCCACTGACTTCCTGATCCCTATTTCCCGCCTCCGTTCTGTAACGGAGACCAGCATCATATTCATGATCCCGATTCCACCCACCATCAGAGAGATACCCGCTACGGCGGCAATCGACGATTTAACCGCGCTTATCACGTCGCCTATCTGATCCATGGCGTTTTTGCCATTGACTATGTCAAATCCAGCCGCATCGCCATGGTTTGCTTTCAAGGCCGCCTCAATGTCATCCACCGCACTATCCATCATACTCGTATCCGCTACCTTAATGGACAATTGATCGAAGCCTTCATGCCCAAGCATCCGTTTCTGGACCGTTGTAATCGGAACGAATACTCTATTCCCCCAGCTCTCATTGAACACGGTCTTGGGCTGCATGACACCGATCACGGCAAATCTCTGCCCATTCAATTTCAGCTCCTTGCCGACCGGCGTGGTATCGTCAAACAGTTTAGCGGCCAACTCATCGCCCAGCACGCACACTTTGCGCCATCGTTCGACGTCACGGTCGATAATGAACCGACCCGTTGAAACCGACCATTGGTACATATCCGGAAATAAAGGCGTCGTGCCGTACAACATTCCGCCATAGGACATTTTCGCGTATCTGAGATCCGCATTCAATGTCGCGGCAGGGACCAGTTGACGGACAGCGTTCGATCTTCTCCCGATTTCCAGCATATCCTGCCAAAGGAGATGTTCGTAATCCGATACCGCGGTCCAACGCCCTTCCCGGTTTACGAATCTTGATGGACTCACCCATACCATGGTGCCGCCGCGCACGGATTCGAATTCCTTCATCACCATGCCGTGAAGCCCTTCGCCAATCGAGAGGATTCCCGTTACGGCGCCTATGCCGACCGCAATGCCCAGTAACGTCAGGACTGAACGCAGCCTGTAATGAAAGAGATTGGTGATCACCGTATGAATATGGTGCGTTATCGACATAACCCTCGGATCCGACAATTTTGCAATCAGCGGACTACCGGTGTTTTGAATTCAGCGCGGAAAAGACCGCTCTTGCATCCAGCGCAATGTGAACGCCGGGTACAATACCGGACAGGATCTCCACGTTTTCGGCAGATTCAATACCGATCTCGACCAGGGACGATTCCAGATACGCTGCCGAACATGTGGACCTTTCAGATTCCACTGAGTTACATCGATAGACGATGTGTCGCTTGCCGGGTACCTGTCCAGTCAATGCCGGATCCTTCCGTTCAGTGATCATATCCTTGTAAACATCCAATTCCATGACTGAAGAAGCGGGAACCAGCACCGAACTGTCATTCTTCTCCACCACGATGTCGATATCACAGGACATTCCCTGTTGTAACTCCAGCGATGGATTCGAGATCACGATTTCGGTATCGAACGTGACAAGCGTACTCCCGGGTTTTCGCACTCCGACCGGCGCCACCCGTTCAACACGCCCACTGTACATTGCATCCGGGTAGGCATCGACACGAATCCGCACCTCCTGCCCCGGCCTGACCCGTCCCGCGTCTATTTCTCCAATGGCCGATCTGACAATCATTCTGCCCGGATCGCCAATGCGGAACATCTCCGTACCGCCGGTATACGAAGAAGTACCCGACGCAACGACCTCACCCGTCTCCACCATGCGAGCAATGACGATACCGGTCAACGGGGACAGGACCCTTACGGCACCATGGGTTTTGTTCGAGTCCACCTCGACATTCACCTTCAATTCCAATATCCTGAGTTCAAGCTCCGCCATATTGAGATTGTGATGGGCCCTGGTGTTCTCAATCCTTGCCCTGTCGAATTCCTCAGACGAAATCAGGGATCCCTCATACAGTTTACGCTTTCTCTCAAAGGTCATTTCCTGCTCTGAAAGATCTATTCGGGCACCGTCAACCCTGGCGCGTTGCCGGGACAGCTGAAGGGACTGAGACGGATCCGGCTCTATCACGGCAAGTACTTCCCCCTCTGCGATTCGATCCCCGACATCGGCGTGAAGATGTCTGACTTCCCCGGATACCGTAGGTTTGACCATGACGGTCCTGACGTACTGGATCGTGCCTGTTTCCGTCAGGACGTCGGAGATCGGGCCGTGGCGGACCTGGTGAGTTCGATACGAGACCGTCCGATCTGTGGAACCGTATAAGAAGTACAGCAATACGGCACAGAGGCTACAGACCGATACACAGGCAATGACTATCCCTTTTTTCATGAGTGCGATGATGCCCTCGTTCTACACGTAAACAGTACCGATAATCTCCATGGTCCTGCGAATGACAATCCACGCACACCATACAAGTCCCAGCACGAGCCAGGTGAACGTAGATGATCCCCGGAAAGTTTGAGCCAGGCCGAGCCCCAGCAGGTAAAGAAACCAGATACCGAAAAAGTCTACACCTGACAGGAATATCCCTGGCAGGGTTTCGAGGTATGTATCATCGAGAAACACGCCTGGATGGATGGCAGGATCAAGCGACCCGTAAAGCAAAACCAGTATGGTCTTGACGACTGTTTCGGGTACGAGGACAAGCGAGGCATAGCCAGTAATCGAAAGGACCCTGTCGTACGGCAAAAGCTTGCCGAATATCATCTCGCCGCAGTGTTTTCCAACTACCGACCACGCAACAATCAGAAAGCAGACGCTGGCCGGCATGATCAGAAGACCGACGAGTTGTCGATGGTCGAGTTTCGACGCCTCGCGCAGAATGACAGATTGCTGAACTGTATTTAGACTCGAATACGACCGGAGTTCTGTTTCGATCAGTTCCCGTTCTGTGTTCAGCGCAACTGGTAAAGTTATTATCCCGGCACAAAGGACGATCGACATGACAACGATCAGAATCAGTATCCACTCAGTGGCAGAATGTTCGGTTTCAAGCTCTGCATATGCCTTCCTGGGATTGTACAGGACCCTTAGCCATCGGGTGGGATAACTTCTCATGTCTGTAGTAGCGTTCAAGGGCATAGGTCTCCCATAATGACCAGATGGTAGTAACTGTGTCCGCCTCCCGACCAGAATGGCCTGTCCCAGGGCCAGAACCTCCACCAGATCGGTTTCGAACGGGTATACGCACCCTGGCGAAAACGCTCCAGGAACGTACTGATGTGATGTACCGTACTTGTGGACATATGCCGGCCGACCCGCTTGGGGTGGGATTCCACGCCAAGGTATGAGCGAATCATGAGGCTGTGTTCATCGATCGGAAGCGCATCGACATTCGCGACGTACCATTTGAATATGTAGTAGAAGTGATTTATGAGGAAATACTCTACGTTCGACACATAGAGAACGGATATACTCGTATCGTGAGCTTCAGCGAATGAGGCGATGGCTCTCAACGTCTTCTCGCCCGCGAAGTCGCCCACGACGGGAATGATCAGATTTCTGAGATGCAGGTCTCTAACGAATTCGAATTTTGTATCCGTGCTTAGGAAACCGGCGAATTCTCCTTCTATCGTCGTGCTGGTCATCAGGTCCTTGAACGTAGGATATGATAAGCCGTTTCCGAGTCGTGTTTCGGCGTATCGGATCGAAAGTTGCTTTTCGTAAAACGATCGGTATATGTAAAGCATCCTTTCGAGATCTTCCCGGTCTACGATCCCGTATCGTCTTACTTCTCGTTTCAGCCGCTTCCAGTTCAGCTCGAAAAGCTGTGAGTCGGCCGAGGTTGACGATTCGATGTAATCCAGGACTTCCGTAACGGAGGCTGTATTTTCCGGTACTTCGTTCGAAGCCGATCCGCCTTCCAGATTCTGTCTGCTGAACAGCAGCATCAGGAAAGACGTGCGGTCCCGGGCCAGGGCAAACAGGGCTTTGTAGAGCAGATGCTGAAGCAGGTTCTTGCGACGGATGTCGACGATAAAAACGATCTCAGGCCTTGTGGCGGCAATGTAGGAGAAATTCTGTTCGGTTCCGACACCGATATAGACACCTCCACGTTTGCCCAGCTCGATTACCGTCGGAACTACGTGCAGATAGGACGTTTCATTTGTAACGAAGTTGTCGCCTGGAAAGTGGCCCGCTTCTTCCGAGAAAGCAGTTATGATCCTGGCGAATTCGGACAGCGCAAGGGAGTCCGGCAACGCTCCGTACGAAGCGAAGCGTAGGTCAGTCAGCGCGCTGAGGGTCAGCAGCACTATGACAAGTCGAACCAACTTCATTGGTTTCATATCCATTCCAACTGCATGTGGTGCACCTATTTCGAGTCCAAACGTGATAAGCGGTCGAGACGGTTTTGCAGGGTGGGATGGGTTTGAAGTACTTTCGAATATCCCGGAGGTGGCTTTAATTTGTCATTCAACTGGTACAGGCGGTGGAGGGCGCTTTTATAACACTCAACGCCGACCCAAGTCGCTGCGGTTGCATCCGCTTCATACTCATTTCTTCTCGATAGGGGGAATAGAACCAAGAACATCATCAGCAATACATGTAAATAGGTAATCAACCCGGCAACCCACATCTTCACGGACTCAGCAATCTCATTGAAGTATTGGTTAAAGCCTATCAAATACATGAAGGTCTGGAATGCGCATATCCATAGCATGACAGCGAACAACATCTTAGGAATATGCCGGTGTTTTGCGTGAGCCAGTTCGTGGGCAAAAATTGCGATGATTTCTTCTTCGGTCATTTTCTCCAATATCTTGTTCGTAAAGAATACGTGCCGTGATTTGCGAAACAGTCCTGAAACAACCGCGTTCGCCGTTTTTCCTTTTATAGCATACAGCTTTTCTGCCATGATGTTCATTCCTGTCGCCGTTACAAGTTTCCTCACCGAGCGGTCCAGGCGAACGTCCCTTAGTTCATATCCTCGAAAGATCAGTCGTATCAGATAGGGGAAGCAACAAAACGCGCATGTATTACCGATACAGGCGGATACAATTGCAAGAGCCAATAACTTTAGAGATGAATCCACCCAAAAGCCGGGTACGATCGTATCGACTGCATCATACGCTATGATCAGTAAACCGAAGTAAACGACAACGGTAATCAACAAACCCGACATCACCAGGCCCATGTGCAGTCCGACCTCTACCAGCTTTTCCCGCCATGACAACCGGATCGCTTTATCCTCAGCACGATCGACTCTCTGGTCTGGCCTGAACGTAGAAACACACACTGAAAACTCCCATCCTATCAGACTTATGCAATGATCACGTGTATGAAAACGTTAAGGACGACATAAACCAGTAACACCCCGATTGCCTTGTACCTGCACAGCACGCAGACCCTGTGCACCACTTCGATCGCGAATATGACAACCAGAACTAATGCAATATATCGTCCATATCGTATCCACTGGAACCATCCGGTATTTTGCATCTTCGTTATTTCAACAGGCAGCTGTTCGATTGTGGACATGTTCGACACTCCGGCAGGGACCATCTGGTCGGAATAAAGCAGAATGAATACAAATGCTAATACCGAATACAATGCGACCGGGAGATATCCAATACCTAGCCATCCGAACAGAGCACGATGTTGCCGCTTACCGTTCAGCAGCGCTACGGCGATAATAGTGAATAACCATCCAAGGACAAAGGTAACGATCTCCCCTAGTGTGGCTCCCATTGCCATGCTGATGTACAGAACAGGGAACACCTGCGTAAATAAACCTGAAAGATGATCCGGTAGGTGCTCATTGATTACGCTGAACACCAAGAACAACACCAGACCGTTCGAAACCAAGTAAGTGGCAAACACGCCGATGCCCATCCATATAGACTCGGCCGTACTGATTGATGAGAACCTTTCAAAGATCCGCATGTGTCTTTTCATGTTCGACCCGTTCAGTTGAATTTGGCCGAAACCAGGCCAGTGACGAAAGTCTCCAATACAGACGCGAAAGAAATCAAAAAGAAACCTGCAAGTACACGGCAGATATTCAGGTTTAACCTGCTCGAATCGACCTGCCACTCGTCATATTTCAGTTTGCGGAAGACCAGTAACAACCCCTCGCAGCCTGTCGAACCGAAAAATAAGAATCCCGCCAGTTCAATAATGCCATGCGGCAATATCAGAGCCGCTACGGTATTCAACGGAATACCGGATTCCAGTGCCGATTGCACAGCCCATGAAATGTTCATGCCTGTCCACATCAGCATAACGATGCTGATCATCCCACAGGTTATGAGTCCCAAGAGCATTTTGCAGGAAACGAGTAAATTGGTACTCAAAATGAATCTCATTTCGTCTCCATCTTCCAACAGTGGTCGGGTATTAGCATATAGTGGAGAAGACCGCACGGGATTTACTCCGTCCTCCTCGGGGCCAAGGTGGATCATGGCGCCAATACCCATTCCGATAAGTACGGAACAAATAGACAGCAGGAAAGGAAGCTTGTTCGCCAAGCGCACGGATGCAGCGTTCACGATATGCACGGTCCTTATATATATCGCGAAGGATGAAGGCATGAGCCTTCATCCTTCGCTCCGGCTTACTTATACCCCGGCAGCAAGAAACGCAGCACCTACTCCCGAAGCTATGCCCAGGGTGGCCGCTAGGCCGTATCCGGCGGCTACCGCCCAGCCACCTGCTACTCCGAAACCTGCGCCACCGAAAACATAACCTGAATTGAGGGCTATACTGGAACCCCACAGACAGTATGCGATATTCGGTGTCGCCACGATGTTCGGAGACTCCACATCCGGCGCGGAGGCCGAGGTGGTGACACCCACGCCCGCGATCAGGGCGAACATAAACACGGAGAGAATGAGTTTTTTCATGATGATCAATACTCCTCGATTTCTGGTTTAGTCGGACTTGTGCGGTTTATTCTTCGAATGTCTTGTTTATTTTGCCGTTAACCTCCTTTCCTCTTTCGAATCAGATTCCATCCGCCGTTCATCTTCGATACAGGCCTCATTCTCTGCTCAGGTACCAGGGAACTCGGTTTGCGAATCTCGGAGTGCGCAGTTCCGAGAGTAAGCGTCGATTTGAAAACGGGGACTCGACCTAATGTTAAAATTGAATCCATCAACTGCCGCGCGGTCTGAAAGGATTAGTCTAAGCGACCTCAAGTATCTCGCGCATAATCTTTATTTATCGACCCAATACAAAAACGCCCGGTGATCGAACCACCGGGCGTTCCACATTGCTGGCTGCTGATGTTGTTTTAAAAGACGCTCTTTATCCCAGATTCAAGTTTAGTCTTCTCCGCTTCGCCCCTACTCCCCAACCACCTTCCGAATCGCCTCCAGCAGCGCTTCCCGCGACATGCCCCCGGGAGGCGTGTTCAACTCCGATTCGTCACCAGGGTCGGCGACGAGCCATATGCCGCGCTCCAGGGCGTAGCCGCCCTGATCGGAGGCCTTTTGGAGGAGATCCACCATATCCGCGTCGCCAATCAGCCCCAGCAGTCCGACGGGGATCACACGGGCTGATATGCCCTTCCCCCGGAGAAACTGCGCGTACCAGGGCGGCGGCCGTTCGTAGGAGAACACGAGAAAGGGGCGTGCCGGCGTGCCGGCGCCGCGCCAGAAGCCCAGGTGAAACCAGTTCGGCCGCGGGGAACGGACGAAGGCGCCGTGGCGCAGTCCGGGGTTGATCTCGTCCATGGACTTCCGATACAGTGTGCCGAGGCGTTCGGCGTTGGTTTCCTGGAGTTGGATGTAGGTCTCGAGGTATCCCGACTTCAGCAGCCACTCGAACCGGTTTTTCCGGTCCAGCCCCATGAGCGACTTGAATTCTTCGCCGTGGTACAGCCCGTTTCGGACGAGATGGCGGATGAAGTACCGGAAATGCAGGTCGTCGAATGCGTCGGTCGCGGCATAGGCTTCCAGTGGCCGCGCGATATGGGGTTCCCAGTCGTGCACAATGGCCTGCAGGGTCCCCCGGCCGCGGCTGTACCGGGCGATGGCGCGGGCAGGTTCGAAGAGATGGCGGTTCAGGTAGGCCATGTCCAGTCGCGAGGGCAGCCCCACGGCGTCCCCACGGGCGTCACGGGCGGCCGTGTAGGCGCCGGCGATCTCGCGCTCGCGAGGGGCGCTGATACCAGCGTACCAGGCAGTGGGCGTACTGCCCAGGCGGTTGAAAATGGGCAAAGCCCACGATTCGAAACGCACGTCGCCCGTAATCGCGGTACCCCCGGTGTAACTGGCGGCCGGGGCCACGGTCCACAGGAAATCCATCCCGAGGCCCGGTAGCATGCCGGCGAGATCGGCTACATGTTCATGCCGGCGGGCGACGAAATCCCAAACGCCCCGAAGTGGAGCGACGTCCGCCGTGCCGGAAGCGAGACCCGCATCCGTTTGGGTGCCTCGACCTGGACTGGAGCCAGTGTTCGAACCCGGTTCGGGACCTGAACCCGCGTTTGCACCCGGGCTGGCGATCGAGCCGGTGACCGTACCGGCATCGAGACCGGACGCCGCGCGGCCGATCACCCGGACCCGTTCGGGCACTACCGTCAGAATGGAAATGTTGTTGAGGGAGATATCCGGTTTCCGGTTTCCTGGCATCTGGGCCGTGGGATAGTCGTGGTCGGGGGACCATTCCCCGGGGAAATCGGCCAGCGTACGGACGTACCGCGCGAGTCCCTCCAGAAAGCCTTCCAGCCCTTCGAGACCCGGGTCCACGGGACCGATGCCGAGAGGCGGCAGGGGCCGGTCAAGGCCGGTAAGTGCCTGGCGGTCAACGGCCAGGACGAATCCCTTGTTCAGCCGGCCGGTCCGTCCCACGGCCGCTACCGCCATGCGGCCGAAGGTCTCCTCGTCGCCCCGCATGGACTCGAGATCCGCCTCGGACCGGATCTCTTCCCTAATCTCCCGGTCGGCGAAAGCGGCGGCGATGACCTTCACCGGAACGCCGACCAACGCGTAATCGGATCCCCATCGGTTTCCGGGCATGCGTACGGTCAACGTGTCTTTCGCTTCTGAAACGCCTTCAACTCTGCCCTTGAACCTCGCTGTGTTCCAGTCCGACGGCGCGGGGCGTTCCCTGTTCCGGTAGTACAGGCTGGCCCGCAGTTCCTGGTTTCCGCGTAACAGCAGTTCGACATCTTCCCCGGCGATGGCGTCGGTGGGCTGGATGCGCAGGGTGCGCCGGACGATACGGTACTCGGGTTCTTCTTCAGGCGGCGGCGCCTCTTCGAGTTCCTCCTCAGGCACTTCCGGCTCCACGAGCAGCGGCATGGCCCCGGCGCCCACAAGCAGGCGGGTGCCGGCCCGGGCGGCCACAGTCCCTTCCAGGCTCCGTGCGACCGGATGGCCGACGGCGGGTTCGAAGTATACCACGGGATTCAGGACGGGACTGGTTTCATGGTCGGCGTTCAGGGCGTGCAGGTTGATGTTCAGGCGGGCCAGGACCTCATTGAACTGGTACCGGTCGTGTACACCGGGATTGACCTTTCGCCGTTCACCGTAGGGACCGTCGGCCGGCATCGCCAAAACAAGCACTTTCCCCCTCGAAACGAAGTTGATGGCCAGATCCACTTCCTGGATGCTCATGCCGGGATCGCCGCCGCCCAGCAGCAAGATGACGTCGTAGCCACCGGCGTCCCGTTCCACCATGGCCGGATAATACGGCCGGTAATCGACGTCGAAACCGGCTTCCGAGAACGCCCGGATCACCCGGGTGTTCTCTTCCGCATAAGCCATGGCGTAGTCTACGACGAGCAGGCGTGGGCTGCCGTTCTGGCGAGCGGCGGCCTCCTGGCGGGCGGGCGCACGAGGCGCGCGCTCAGCGACCAGCGCACTCGGTGCCGCGCCAGCGGCCTCCTGGCGCACAGGCGATTGCTCCGTGCCCCTTTGCTTAGTGATCGCCGCTTGCGGACTCTCCGGCCGTGCGCTTGAGGATTGGTACGGCGCCAGAAAGACAATAAGGCAGATAAACAGTTTTATACGCATGGTACTCAACCCCGGGCGATGTTGCCGGCCAACATACCATTTTACAACCGGGCACACCGGATCACAAGCCGTTAAATGACGCGAAATCCGGCGCTGTACGGTTGCCGGACGCTGTCATGGTGTCCGGTGCGTGGCGGTTCAACCTGAGACGCAGGCCGCCGGGACATTTACCATGGGCAGTGTTGTCCGCTGGCCTGGCAGGTTGGCAGGTTGATTCAGGCAGAGGTTCCGAATACAGAAAAACAACAGGATTGAGGAAATATCAAGATTTGTGTGCTAAAAACGTATACAAAAACAATATAAGAAGATAACTGCGCGATTTCGCGCCGTCCAGCGAGACATCTGGGTAGCCGGGTTCTTCGCGGACGGCCCGGAATGAATCTAATCCGCCGAGCGGTCGGTCTGTCGTCTGTCTTTGCGGATGAATTGAGCAATATGCACACGTGTGCGTATTGTAGGAGGATGGAGAATTGAGTGTATACGATGACCCGAGACGCGAGATTGAGGTACTGCGTGCGCGCAACTCCGCGCTTAGTACAGCGAGCCTTCGCATCAGCGCGAGCCTGGACCTGGAGACCGCGCTCAATGAGATTGCGGAGAGCGCCAGGGCCCTCACCGGGGCGCGCTATGGCGCCATCGTCACCATTGACGAAGCGGGCGCTCCCCAGGATTTCGTCACTTCCGGCCTCACCGAGCTCGAACACCGCCGCCTGACGGAGTGGTCCGACGGGCTGCGTCTCTTTGAGCACTTCCGGGATCAACAGGGACCAATGAGGCTCGCGGACCTGTCCGAATACGTGCGCATGCTTGGCTTTTCCACCGACCGGCTGCCTGTCGGGACCTTCCAAGGCACGCCAATGCGAAACCGCGACGTGCACGTCGGCAACTTCTATCTGGTCGGGAAGGAGAATGGGGAGGAGTTCACGGACGACGACGAGGAGGTCCTTGTGCAGTTTGCCTTGCCGGCGGCGACAGCGATCGTCAACGCGCGTGCGCACCGTATCGAGCAACGCGCGAGGGCCGACCTGGAGGCACTGGTCGAGACCTCCCCGATTGGCGTCGTCGTACTCGACGCAGGCACCGGCGATCCGGCGTCGCTGAACCGGGAGGCGAAGCGGATACTGGAAAGTCTGCGCATGCCGGGCCGGCCACTGGAGGCCACGCCAGAGGCGGTGACCTGCCGCTTCGCCGACGGACGCGAAATCATGCTGGACAAGTGCTCGCTGGTACAGGTGCTCGGCGGCGCCGAGACGGTTCGGGCCGAGGAGGTCGTGCTTTCCGTACCCGACGGCCGCAGCATAACGTTACTCGTCAACGCCACCCCTATCCGCGGCGAAGACGGCTCGGTCGCGTCGCTGGTGGTCACCATGCAGGATATGGCGCCGGTCCTGGATCTGGAACGGACAAGGGCCGAGTTCCTCGGTATGGTGAGCCATGAACTGCGCGCGCCACTGACCTCCATCAAAGGTTCGGCGGCGACGGTGCTGGACGCCTCCAGGGCGCTGGATCCCGCGGAAATCCGGCAGTTTTTCCATATTATCAACGAGCAGGCCAACCTCATGGACAGCCTGATAAGCGACCTGCTCGATGCGGGACACATCGACGCCGGCACGCTGTCGGTCCATCCGGAGCCCTCGGACGTCGGCGTCCTGGTGGACCGGGCACGCAACACTTTTCTCTCCGGCGGCAGCAGACACACCATCCAGATCGATCTGCCGTCCAACCTGCCCAGAGTTCTGGCCGACAGACAGCGTCTCGTACAGGTGGTGTACAACCTCCTGGCCAACGCAGCCCACCATTCGCCGGAAACCGCTCCCATCCGTATCTCGGCGAAACGCGACGGGGTGCATGTCGCAATCGCGGTATCCGACGAAGGACGTGGTATTGAACCTGAGCTTCTCGGAAGGCTGTTTCAAAAATACGTCCGCACCGAAAAAGAATCGGGTAAGACCGGAGGGTTGGGTCTATCCATCTGCAAGGGGCTGGTCGAGGCGCACGGTGGGCGTATCCGGGCCGAGAGCGCGGGACTGGGCCAGGGAACGTGCTTCACCTTCACGATTCCCGTTGCGGAAGTGGCCGGTGAAGACGCCGCGGCCGGGGATGCCCAACGCCCGTCCGGACCGCCTGCCGGCGGACGCCAGCTGACGCCCATTCTCGTTGTGGACGACGACCCTCAAGCGCTTCGGTACGTACGCGACACCCTCGCCGATGCGGGCTACTCCGTGCTGGTCACGGCTGAACACAACGAACTTTCGCACATAATCGAAACAGAAAAGCCCAAACTGGTCCTGCTCGACCTCGTGCTGCCCGACACGGACGGAATCGAGCTTATGCAGACTGTCCCCGAGCTTGCCACACTGCCGGTCATCTTCATATCGGGTTACGGCCGCGACGAGACGATCGCACGGGCCCTGGAGGCCGGCGCCGAGGATTACATCGTCAAGCCGTTCTCGCCGACCGAGCTTACGGCGCGAATCGGGGCGATCCTGCGACGGCGGGCTAATCCCGAACGTTTCGTGCTTGGCGACCTGGTCATCGACTACGACCGCCGCGAGGTCACGCTCGGCGGTCGGTCCGTGGCGCTGACGGCGACCGAGTACGATGTGCTGCGCGTGCTCTCGCTCCGCATGGGACGGGTCGCCACCTATGACGCCCTCCTGCGCGAGATCTGGGGCAGGCGGGGCCTGGGCGACGCGAGGCTCGTGCGCGCCATCGTCAAGCGCCTGCGGCGAAAGCTCGGCGACAACGCGGCCGATCCGTCCTACATCTCAAACGTGCGCGGAGTTGGTTACCGCTTGATCCGGCCGAGCGAAGCGTAGGACTCGGGCCACTCACACCCCCGCCAGGCGCTCCAGGAGGTCGACGCAGCGGTTGGAATAACCCCATTCGTTGTCGTACCAGCCGCAGATCTTGACGAGATTGTCGTCGATGATCATGGTCAGCTCGGAATCGAAGATGCACGATGCGGGGTTGTGCACGATATCGACGGAGACGATGGGGTCTTCGCAGTATTCGAGGATGCCGTTCAGGGGACCCGAGGCGGCGGCGGCGAAAGCTTCGTTGACTTCGTCTGCCGTGGGGACGCGCTCGACCTGGGCTACGAAATCGGTGAGGGAGCCGTCGGGGACGGGCACACGAATGGCCATGCCGTTGAGCCGACCGTTAAGCGCGGGGATCACCTCGCCAATGGCCTTGGCCGCGCCGGTGCTCGTGGGGATCATGGACACGGCGGCCGAACGGGCCCGCCGGCGGTCCTTGTGGGCGAAGTCTATGATGCTCTGGTCGCTGGTATAGGCGTGCACCGTGGTCATGGAGCCGCGGACGACGCCGAAGTGCTCGTGGAGCACGGACGCCATGGGGGCGAGGCAGTTGGTGGTACAGGACGCGTTGGAGACGACCCGGTGCGCACCGGTCAGAATTCCGTCGTTCACCCCCATCACTATGGTGGCGTCCACGTTGGTCGCGGGGGCGGAGATCAGCACTTTCTTCGCGCCGGCCGTAAGATGGGCCGAGGCCTGTTCCCCGTCGGTAAAGATCCCGGTGGACTCGACCACGAGGTCGACGCCTCGCTCGCCCCAGGGCAGGTCCGCGGGATCACGCTCGGATACGATCTCGATCTTGCTCCCGTTCACCGCCAGGCCGCCGTTCATGGCTTCGACCGGGTGACCGTACCGTCCATGCACGGAGTCGTACTTAAGCAGGTGCGCGAGCGTGGCGCTATCGGTGAGATCGTTGATGGCGACCACGTCGAATCCGTCCCGCTCCGTCATGGCACGGAAGACCATTCGCCCGATACGGCCGAAGCCGTTGATGCCGACCCTGATTCCCATGATGGTCATTGCCCCCAAAAGTTTCGGGAAACCGTCCCGCGCGTCCGGGCCGATTTCCCTTTATCGATTCCGGCTTTGACCGGTTCGTTATCTAAGCTTTTGCGCGGCGCACGCCGTTGTCGCCTCTTGCACGTTCGCGGGGTGATCCACGGTGATCTAAGCGCTGCGCTATTCTCCAGACTTCAGCAGGCCGCGCAGCACGAACTGCAGGATGCCGCCGTGGCGGTAGTACTCCACCTCAACCGGCGTGTCGATGCGTACGACGGTGTCCAGCGTCTTCGTGGCGCCGTCGTCTGATGTCACGCGGACACGGACGCGCTGCCTGGGCTTGATACCGCCCTCGATACCCTCAATGTCGAAGGTCTCGAAGCCCGTCAGGCCGTGGGATTCGGCGCTCTCGCCCTCTTCGAACTGGAGGGGCAGGATGCCCATGCCGATGAGGTTGCTGCGGTGGATGCGTTCGTAGCTTTCGACGATCACGGCCCGGACGCCGAGGAGATTAGGCCCCTTGGCGGCCCAGTCCCGTGAAGATCCCGTGCCGTACTCCTTGCCGGCGATCACGACCAAGGGGGTGCCGGAGGCCCGATATTCCATGGCGGCGTCGTAGATGGCGACCGGTTCGGCGTCAGGCGTCAGGCGGGTCCAGCCGCCTTCGGTGCCTGGCGCCATGCGGTTGCGGAGCCGGATATTGGCGAAGGTGCCTCGAATCAGGACCTCGTGGTTCCCCCGCCGCGCACCGTAAGAATTGAATTCCGCGGGTGCGACTCCGTGCTCGACCAGATACCGTCCCGCAGGGCTGTCGACCGGAATCGAACCCGCCGGCGAGATATGGTCCGTCGTGACGGAATCGCCCAGAACCGCCAGCGCGCGGGCGCCGCGTATGTCCGTGATTCCGTCGGGCTCAGGCGGCATGCCGTCGAAATAGGGTGGAAGCTTGACGTAGGTGGAAGCTTCGTCCCAGGCGTAGGACTTGTCGCTCGTCGCCGCCAGTTCCGCCCAGCGATCGTCCCCCGTGAAGACGTCGGCGTAGATGGACTGGAACATCTCCCGGCGCACCGAGGTTCGTACGGCTTTCCGGACTTCATCCGGCGTCGGCCAGATCTCCCGCAGGAAGACGCCGCGGCCGTCCCGGTCCGTACCAATAGGCTCGTTGTACAGGTCCACGTCCATGCGGCCGGCCAGGGCATAAGCCACCACCAGCGGCGGTGAGGCCAGATAGTTGGCCTTGACGATGGGATTCACGCGGCCTTCGAAATTCCGGTTTCCGCTCAGTACGGCGGCTGCCACCAGGTCGGATTCCCGCACCGCGTCGCCAATGGGGGCGGGCACTGGACCGCTGTTGCCGATGCACGTCGTGCAGCCGTAGCCCACAACGTGGAACCGGAGTTGCTCCAGATAGGGAAGCAGGCCCATGTCTTCCAGGTACCGGGTCACGACCTGGGAGCCCGGCGCGAGGCTGGTCTTCACCCACGGCTGTGTGGACAGGCCGCGTTCCACCGCCTTCTTCGCCAGGACGCCGGCGGCCGCCAATACAGCAGGGTTGGACGTATTCGTGCAACTGGTGATCGCGGCGATTACCACCGAACCGTGTCCCAGGTCGAAGGAAGATCCGTCCATTTCGACGGCCGTCTTCTTCGTCAGCGTGCCCACTTCGCTGGGCGCGTGTCCGTTGCCGTCCACCCACTGGTCGACGGTCGCGTCGGACAGGCCCGGGTTTTCGTCGGCCAGCATGGTGGCCAGTTCCTTCCGGAACGACGGCTTCACGCTGGACAGCGATACACGGTCCTGGGGCCTGCGCGGGCCCGCCATGCTGGGTTCGACGGTACCGAGATCGAGTTCCAGGGCATCCGAGAAAACCGGATCGGGCGTGTCGCTCGTGCGGAAGAGACCCTGTGCCTTCGTGTAGGCTTCGACCAGGGCGATCTCATCGGAATCGCGGCCGGTGAGTTCCATGTAAGACAGCGTCTCGCCGTCCACGGGGAAGAACCCCACGGTGGCGCCGTATTCGGGCGCCATGTTGGCTATCGTGGCCCGGTCGGGCAGGGTCAGGCTGTCCAGTCCCGGACCGTAAAATTCGACGAACTTGCCGACAACGCCGTGGGCCCGGAGCATCTGGGTAACCGTCAGGACCAGGTCCGTCGCCGTCGCCCCGGCCGGCAGCGCTCCCGTCATCTTGAACCCCACCACGGACGGGATGAGCATGGATACGGGCTGGCCGAGCATCGCCGCTTCCGCCTCGATGCCGCCGACGCCCCATCCGACGACGCCGAGCCCGTTGATCATGGTCGTATGGGAATCCGTGCCCACCAGGGTGTCGGGATAGGCGACCCGTTCTCCATCTTGTCCGCGGGCGAAGACCACCTTGGCCAGGTATTCCAGGTTGACCTGGTGCACGATGCCCGTACCGGGCGGGACGACGCGGAAGTTGTCGAAGGCCTGCTGCCCCCATTTCAGGAAGAGATACCGCTCCTGGTTGCGACCGAACTCGCGGTCCACGTTGGCCGCGAAAGCCCGCCGGGAACCGAACTCGTCCACCTGCACGGAGTGGTCGATGACCAGGTCCACGTCCTGCAGGGGGTTGATGCGGTCGGCCCCGCCTCCCAGTTTTCGGATGGCGTCCCGCATGGCCGCCAGGTCTACGACGGCCGGCACGCCCGTCAAGTCCTGCATCAGCACCCGCGCGGGCCGGAAGGAGATCTCCCGTTCGGTGGGTCCGCCCGCACCGCTCTCCACTACGGCTGCCACGTCTTCGGCGGAGACCGTCACTCCGTCTTCGTGGCGCAACAGGTTCTCTAGCATGATCTTGAGGGAAAAGGGCAGGCGGGAAACGTCACCCGCGCCGCCTGCCGCGGCCTTCGTAAGCGAATAGTAAGTACAGGCGCTTCCGCCCACGTTCAATTCGGCACGGGCTCCGAAGCTGTTCAAATTATCCGACACTTCAGCTGACTCCTTTATTTGTGTTTGGACAAGATTCCGCAAACTAATCGACGAGCAACGTTTCTGTCAAGCACATTCCGCCGGGCTCTTCGCGCGAAAACCCTTGTGCGCCGGACTTCAAACGGCCATTCGGGCCTTGACACATGAACGCAGTCCTTCCTATCATCGATAGGCACTGGCCGAGAGTAGATACGATGTATATACGCAGCCCGTCGGGTCAAGTTTTCGGCCCTGTCCTGATCCTGGTTTAAACCTGATTCCCCAACTGAACCACTTGAACGCGCCTCCTACTATGATTTCCCGAAACAACCCCAATCGGAACGAATTCCATGGGTCGTCCAATCCTGTAACGGGTATCACATGGACCTGAGCGGCCCGGCAAAGAAAAAGCGCCTTTTACGCACGCTGGTTCACGCCTGCCTCCTTTCCCTGGTGGCCGTCCCGGCGCTCTTCACGGCGCTCGACGCAGCGGCCGGGACCTGGCGCTTCGCCGCCCCACAACGACCGCTGTTCCGCCCGTTGCTGGCCGACCCGACCGGGACTCGGCTTGCCGTGACCACCAATCTGGACGACCGTTTGAACGGGGATATCGGCGGTTCCTGGGAAGCCGCCGAATACACCCGGGACGAAGGGGACAGGCTGCGGTTCCGTACCGGGATCCACGCGGGCGTCTTCTCGAAGTTGCGCTGGTCCGGTACGACCTTTCCTCTCGAGACCGCCGACTACCTGATCGGGATGCACGCGGACCTGGGCAGCGGCCGGCTCACGGGCCGTTTCGAATATGCCCACGTGAGCGCCCATCTGGCCGATGGATACGACGGCCCGCAACGGGCCTTCGCCTACAGCCGGGAGTACTTCACGCTGTACGGGGCCTACGAGCGGGAAACACGTCGAGGTGGTATGCTCGCAAGCGCGCGGGCCTACGGCAGCCTTCGGTGGTCGAATCACGCCATCCCGAGCGTGCGGCGGTGGCGGGTCCAGGCTGGGACGGAACTGATCTCCAGTCCCCTTACGGGCGGGGCGACCCGGGTCTATCTTGCCTGCGATGTGCGGGTCTTTCGGGACGGAGACCTCACGGTCAATCGCACGGCGCACGCCGGACTGATGTTTCACAATGAAGGTTCGCGCGGCCTTCGCCTGGCACTCGTATACCACGGCGGACGCAGCGAACACGGCCAGTTCCATCACCAGCAGGATGACTACGGGGGCATCGGGCTGTTCTTCGACCTGTGAAAGCTGCACTAGACAAAATATGCACGGAAGAGCCGCGTGCTGCGTGTACTGAGTGTGCTGAGTGTGCTCCGCGAGGACAGCAGAGAGCGCGGAACGGCCCCACGCGACGGGAACCCTGGCAAAGGTAACGATCATGAATTTTCTCATCGACCTGGAATGCAGCGACTGCGCCCGGCGAATGTCGGCAGACCAGTTGCGGAACCTGTGTCCCGACTGCGGCCGGCCGCTTCTTGCCCGGTACGATACGGAAGAGGCAGGCAAGGCCCTTACCCCGGAAGCCCTGGCGATGCGTGAGCCCACGCTCTGGCGCTACCGCGAGATGCTCCCGGTGCGTGACAGATCGGCCATCGTTACGCTGAGCGAGGGCGGCACGTCCCTGGTCCACGCCCGGCGCCTGGGCGAACGGCTGGGCATGGACGGCCTGTATATAAAGGATGAATCCCTCAATCCCACCGGGTCCTTCAAGGCCCGGGGCCTGGCCATGGCCGTGTCCCGCGCCCTTGAACTGGGTGCGGAATCCCTGGCCATCCCCTCCGCCGGCAACGCGGCGGGCGCGCTTTCGGCCTACGGCGCCAGGGCCGGTATCCCCGTGCACGTGTTCATGCCCCGGGACACCCCCCTGCCCTTCATCGTCGAGTGCCGGGCCCATGGCGCCGCGGTGGAGCTCGTGGACGGACTCATCACGGACTGCGGGAAGATCGTGGCTGCCCGGAAGGACGCGGAAGGCTGGTTCGACGTGTCCACCCTGAAGGAACCCTACCGGGTCGAGGGCAAGAAGACCATGGGGTACGAACTCGCGGAACAGTGCGGGTGGGTATTGCCCGACGCGATCCTGTATCCCGCGGGCGGCGGGACCGGACTGATCGGCATGTGGAAGGCCTTCGCCGAAATGGAAGCGCTCGGTTGGATCGGACCGGAACGGCCCCGCATGGTCGCGGTGCAGGCCACCGGGTGCCAGCCCATCGTCCGGGCCTGGGAACAGAACTGGCCCGACGCGCCCGAATGGGAGAACGCCCGCACGCTCGCCAGCGGACTGCGGGTGCCCTTCGCGGTGGGAGACAAGCTGATGCTGGCCGCCATCCGGGAGAGCGGCGGGGAGGCGGTGGCCGTGCCCGACGGCGACATGGTCCGGGGCGTCCGGGAAATCGGTGCCTTCGAGGGTATTTTCGCCGCGCCCGAAGGCGGCGCCGTGCTGGCGGGCCTGCGAAAAATGCTCGTCCTGGGCCGCATCGAACGGTCTGACCGGGTGGTACTCTTCAACACCGGAAGCGGGCACAAGTACGTGGACAACATGGCGGACTTGCATGGACCTGCACGGCAACCCGAACCGGAAGAACGGTGACTCTGATGCACATCAGACCGGCCGAGCCACGGGACGTCGACAGATTGCTCGAACTCATGCGGGAGCTTGCGCGGTTCGAGGACTATATCCAAGACTTCGCCGTGACGCGGGAGAGCATACAACACCACGGTTTTGGCGAAAGCCGTTTGTTCACTGCGTTTGTCGCCGAACAGGACGATGATCTTGTCGGTATGGCCGTCACTTATCCGATTCTTTGGACGTACACCCTTCGGCCAAAGCTCGTGCTCAAGGAACTGTATGTGACAGAGGCTGCGCGACAAATGGGAACGGGAAAGGCGTTGATGAAGGCAGTGATCTCGCATGCCAGGACCATCGGGGCGGGTGAACTGATCTGGACGGTCATGGCTGGAAACACCGCCGCCGAGGCATTCTACCTGTCCTTGGGCGCTTCCCGGGAGCGAAAATGGAAGAACTGGTCGTTGCCGCTCGTTTGATCAAGTCAACGCACCAGGAGTCAGCAATCGCGTAACACGTCGCGTCATACCCGTTCCACTTTGCTTCGGGGCTGTAATTGCGGTATATTCTCTCTTCAGTTTCCTGAAGTTGCCTGCGACACGAACGACGCCGAAAGGACGACCTCCGAAAGGGAGTTAACAAGAAAAGCGCATGCGTCGATTCATCCTCCCCATCGTCACGTTTCTGTTCCTCCTTTCGGCGCCTGCCGCCAGCGCCCAGAAGATGCTGATCTTCATGGACCTGGAGCAGCAGGACCACCTCAAGGCCTACGGAATCGCCTTCCAGGCCCTGGAGCAGGGACACACGGTCGAATGGCTGCTGAACTACCGCGGCGGGTCCTTCATCATGGACCCCGCGGCGGACCGGGTGCGGGCCTGCTACCTGAGGGGCGTGAGCTTCAAAGTGATCGACGGCGCGGAACTGGTCCGGATCTACGCCCATGTCGAGGAAAACAACATGGACCGGGTGCTGTTGGAGAAAGCGCCCGGGATCGCCGTGTACACCCGGCCCGACAAGCGTCCCTGGGACGATGCGGTGACCATGGCGCTGGAGTACGCCGAGGTGCCCTACGAGACCATTTTCGACGAAGAGGTGCTGACCGGAGCATTGAAGGAATACGACTGGCTGCACCTGCACCACGAGGACTTCACCGGCCAGTACAGCAAGTTCTACAGCTATCACCGCACGCCCTGGTACCAGCAGCAGCAGGCCACGGACGAAACGCTGGCAAGGACCCTCGGGTATCCGACGGTCGCAGAGGCCAAGAAAGCCGTGGCGCAGGGCATCAGGTCCTACGTGGGGAACGGCGGCTTCCTCTTTGCCATGTGCGCGGCGACAGAGACCCTGGAGATCGCCCTGGCTTCGGCCCGCACGGACATCGTGGCGCCGGAGTACGATCACACCCCCATCGATCCCGACGCACAGTCCAAGTTGGACTTCGGCCAGACTTTCGCCTTCGAGAACTTCACGCTGCAGCTGAACCCGCTCATCGGTTCCTTTTCCGACATCGACGTGAACCAGGTCAACGCCGGCAAGGTGCCGACCGGGCCCTTCACCCTCTTTGATTTCTCCGCCAAGTACGACCCGGTCCCCACCATGCTCACGCAGAGCCACGTGAACTACATCGCCGGCTTCTACGGCCTGTCCACTTCCTTCCACCGCGACGTGCTCAAGCGCACCGTGGTCGTCCTCGCCGAGGAGGCCGGGACCGACCACGTCAAGTACATCCACGGCAACTACGGGAGGGGGACTTTCACCTTCTACGGAGGACATGATCCCGAGGACGAGGAACACCTTGTGGGCGACCCGCCGACCAATCTCGCCCTCCACAAGAACTCCCCGGGTTACCGGCTGATCCTGAACAACGTCCTCTTCCCCGCGGCAAAGAAGAAGAAGCGCAAAACCTGACGTCAATCCCATGGCAAATCAAAAACACTTGCACGCCCGTCCCCAATCGGGTATAATGGTCGTTACCTCACACAGGTTTCCAGCAAAGTCATTTTAAAAGAACCTTTGCTATACCATAGGGAATCCTGCTCCGGGTATCGATGGCATGCCTCACCAGATTGGAGGACGTCAGAACTGCCCGGGGGGACAACCACTGTTCCGAACAGGTTCTCCTAAAAATACTTATGCTCGCCTGTGTGGGGTATTTTCTTGCCCGGACGGGCTGAATCGAATTCCTGATAACCGGCCGTAACTACCAATCCGATGGATAGGGAATCCCCGGGCTAATAATAACATCCAGATCCGGTTCCGCCAGCGCGCGCCGCGCTGATACCGCGGATGTCCCCTGCTCCGGCCAATCCCTCAGGATACCTCTCACTTCACCTGTAGACTGATCCAACAGGAGGGCGGCGGACCGGCCGCTGTCCCTGGTCATCTCCGCATATCCCTCGGGGCCGGAAAGTGTGATGCGCGCCAGCCTGCCTGACCACGCCTGCTGTACGGGAACCGTGAAGGCAAAGACCCCACCTCCATCGCTATGTGAAATCTCATCGATGGCGAAATCCAGCTTAAATAGCGGGCGTCCTTCTGTATCTTCTCCTACGAGCCAATATGGCCCGCTTCTATGAGGCAGAGATGGGGCGGCGTCCACCACGAATGCCGGCTCGAGGACGAGCTCTCCGTTCTCGTTCAGTCCACCCCAGACTATCAGGGTCCTTTCCTGTGTAGAAGACGAAGCCTGGATGCGTAGAACGTCCTCCTCTTCGTTTATCCGGAATTCGATAGCTTTATTGAAATGATAATCGCTGATCCCTTCCCGTCCCTGGCAATATCCCATAAGATCGGGAGTGTAAGGATCAATCAACACGTTTCTCTCCGGATTGTATCCCCATGCGCCAATACTGCCATCCGCATAGGGATAATCCGGATCTAACCCCTGAGGACTACCGCACGGGGCATGACTCAAGCTCATAAGGTGACCGAGTTCATGAGCTATGACTACATCATGGAGTGATGATACGAAAACAGCTCGACCAGCTGCTCCACCGCCCCTGATAACGCCCATGTAGTGTCCGCCTTTACCGTCCATTACACGAATCGCACTGATTTCCCTCAACAATCTCAATGTAGAAGAAAAAGTCGGATCCACCGAAGTCCATAAAGGCTCGCGGACGGAAAGGGAAAACCTGCCCACCGGCAGTACGTCGCGCGTGAATCGAAACAAGTCGTCTTCTTCCGTTAATCCGCTGGTTCGATCAACTACAGAATAATCAGGATTCTCCCTCCAGAGCAAAGGAACTACAGTCAGATTCAATTGAGGTACCGATCGTACGTCGACTTCCATGCTACCCGATTCGGGTACTCGGTCGGATATGCCCGATTCGCGATCGACCATACCATCAGGATCAATCTCAATGACCATTTCCAATCCCGGCCTGATCTCCTCGGCTGGCACCAACGCATTGGCCGATTCATCCAGGGAACCTTCGTTGATCTCAACAGGGATCTTGAACGCGCCGGCCGGAATGAAAACAGAATCTGTCTTGACGCCATCATGGTAGAAGACAGCCCGTACAGCGGGTCGGTTCAAAACTGCTTCCTCCGCGGAGAAGAACACCCGAAGCAAGGCGGGTTTGCCTTCCACCAGTGGCACCGGCCGTTTGAACGACTGCACCGCCTGTGTCAAGTATGCTTCCACATTCATCGGAGCATGGCATACGGTGATCGCACTTCGCGATTCTATTCCCTGAAACCACTGTCGTATCTCCGCATCCGATGGCATACATATCTGCGTTCTTTCCAACTTCAGCGTTTCCAGGTCGAGGCGGGTCAGAGATGCCGGTATAGGGCCGGTTAGACCTGGATTGCCAGATAGTATGAGCGATTTCAGATTTGTGAGTTCGCCAAGTTCACCGGGAATGGTTCCAGTCAAACGGTTAGATTCGATTTCCAAAGCTTCTAACCTGATCAGTCGTCCCAGTTCGGGAGGGATACTGCCTGTCAGACTGTTTCCATTCAAAACTAGCTGACGCAAGTCGACGAACTGCCCTAATCCGGGTGGAATACTACCAGTTAGTTCGTTACTCGATAGATTGAGAGTATTGAGTTTCGTCAACTGTTCCAGTTCAGGAGGGATACTGCCCGTTAGTTTGTTATGGTCAAGTCTTAATAACTCCAGTGGCAGTTTCCCCAGTTCAGGAGGGATACTGCCCGTAAATTCGTTTATCTCAAGAGATAGAATTGTCAGATTGGTCATCTGGCCAATTTCGGGGGGGATGTTGCCCGTTAGTTTATTCCTGCCTAAATCGAACTGCCAGACTTTAGCCAGTTGTGCTAGTTCTACCGGTATATTCCCCGACAATTCGTTCTCGAGAAGTCTTAGTCTTTCCAGGTTTGCAAGTTTTCCCAATTCGGGGGGTATATCGCCAGACAATCGATTGATGTAGAGATCGAGCCTGACGAGGTTTGCCAGTTGGCCCAGTTCGGGAGGTATGCTGCCTGTTAGTCCATTCCTAGTGAGTTCAAGACTCCTAAGCTCGGACAACCGGCCCAGTTCAGAAGGGATGCTGCCAGTTAGTTTGTTCCCAGTGAGTTCAAGACTCCTAAGCTCGGACAACTGGCCCAGTTCAGAAGGGATGCTGCCAATTAAGTCATTTTCCATAAGACTTAACTCGGTAAGCCCGGACAACTGGCCCAGTTCGGGGAGAAGCGGTCCGGTGATGCCATTGCTATCCAGTTCCAGTTTGGTCACTCGACCTTCGGACCCTGTCGTCACCCCGAACCATTGATCAAGAGGCAGTTCGCTTAACCAGTTGGTGTTATCCACCCAATTCGGTCCATTTGTGGCATTGAACCAACCAGTTAAAATGCTGCGGTCATCCAAATTGCCTTCGCAGTTTACGACACCACTCCTCTGCATGATACCCGCCAGCCAGGACTGAAATCCGTCATCTACCGGTACACACAAACCCGTGCCTTCCAACTTCAGCGTCTCAAGTGACAGATTGACAACTTCCCCGGGAACGGATCCAGCCAACAACGGGTTACCGGCAAGAATCAACCTGCGCAGATCTATCATGCTGCCCAGTTCCGCAGGCAAAGTCCCATTCAGGTTGTTGTTTTCCAGATCAAGCCCTTCTACCCGCCCCGAGGCATTGGTTGTTACGCCAAACCACGTATTGGGGGACCTTCCGCTCAACCATTCGCCGGCGCCATGCCAGTTATCTCCCTGCGTCGAATGATATAACGCAGTCAGCGCATCACGGTCCGGGTTGCAGATATGGAAATACACGAATTCCCATTCATGTTCTCCTAATCCACTTACCCACTCCTGGAACGCGGGATTATCGGGAACGCAGAGTTGGGTTCGGAATAGATTAAGGATTCGAATCTTATTCAACGCGGTCATCTCGATCGGCAAGGGACCTGAAAGGAGCGGATTCTGTCCAAGAAACAAGTTATCCAAATTGGTCAGCCGTCCTAGTTCGGGTGGAATGCCACCCGATAACCGGTTGGCTACTAAATCCAACCCTTCCAAGTTTTTAAGTTGACCGAGCTCGACGGGGATACTGCCGGTTAACTGATTGTATCTTAGAGAAAGGTCTCTAAGGTTGATTAACCGCCCGAGTTCGGGGGGGATAACACCCGTCAGTTGGTTGTATATTAACGACAGGCTTCGCAGGTTGTTCAGTTCTGCGAGTTCGGCTGGGATGCTGCCGGTTAACTGATTAAAGCCAAGATGCAGAGAATTCAGGTTGGTCAAACTGCCCAGTTCGGAAGGGATGGCGCCAGATAGGCGGTTGGAATTGAGTCGTAGGTCTATCAGGTTGGTCAAACTGCCCAGTTCGGGGGGAATGGCGCCAAATAAGCGGTTCTTATCGAGATTCAGGATCTTCAAATTGGAAAACCTACCGGCTTCCACTGGGATACTACCCGAAAGCACATTGTTGTGGAGATTCAATTCGCCAAGGGTTGGCAGCTTGCCCAACTCAGACGGTATCGTGCCAGTTAGCTTGTTTTCGCTGAGGGCCAGGGTCTTTAAATCGGTGAGGTTGCCGATTTCCACAGGGATACTACCCGAAAGCACATTGGCGCTGAGATCCAACACGGTCAGGTTTACCAGTTGCCCAATTTCCGGAGGGATCGTACCGGACAGATTGTTACCTCTAAGATAGAGGCGGACTACCCGCCCGCTGTTATCGGTTTCGACTCCGTACCAATCATCAAGAGGAGCGTCGCTCAGCCAGTTTGTGTTAAGTGACCAATTCGGACCATCCGTTGCATTGTAAAGTGCTTCAAGGACAATTCGATCCAGGTCGAATCCTTCGCATTCGGCAATCCGGGCATCGGCGATTCCGCGCAACCAGTTTCTTAAACCGGGATCGTTCGGCAAACATACCCGCGTTCCTTGCAGTAACAGGGCGTCAAGATCAAGCTCGACCAGTGTGGTAGGTAGACTACCTGAGAGATTGAAGTTGTCGTGCAGATGCAGCCATCTGAGACTCTTTAATCTACTCAGTTCCGAAGGTATAGAACCTGTAAGGCCGTTTCCGTTAAGACACAGATGGATCAGGTTGACCAGCTTGCCGAGTTCATGCGGGATGGAGCCCGTCAACTGATTGTCGAAGAGATACAGTAATTTCAAGTTGTCAAGCGCACCCAGTTCCGGTGGGATGGGGCCTTTCAGTTGATTGCCTTCGAGGGACAGCCCCTCGAGATAACTCAATTGAGCCAACTGGGCGGGCAATGCCCCTTTGAGACTGTTGCCACCCAGGTTAAGCGCCGTCACGCGTCCTTCCTCGTCGGTGTTAACGCCATGCCATTCGTCAACATGCCTTTGGGTCAGCCAGTTCGAGTTGACGGTCCAATTCGGCCCGTCCATGGCATTGTACAATGCTACCAGCACGTCCCGGTCCGGACTGGGTACTGGTAACTGAACCGCTACTGCGATACTGGACATCGCACTGCCGGACGCAGCCCAGATTCGCGTGACTCCGTTCGAAACTGCTGTTACCAGACCCTGCGCGCTCACCGTAGCCACCGACTCGTCACTGCTCTGCCAACTCACCACGGCGTCCGCCACCGGCTGGTCGTTCTCGTCCAAGACCGTGGCGGTCAACTGAACCGTCGCGCCAAGTGACATCAGCGTCGCTTCCATCGGCGCGATGACTACACTGCCTGCTGACTGCTGCACCGTCACGGAGATGCCGGACAATGCGTTACCAGAGCTGGCCGTGATACGCGCTACACCGTTACCCACCGCCGTCACCAGACCCTGAGGACTCACCGTTGCCACCGTATCGTCGCTGCTCTGCCAACTCACA
>JAJEHX010000025.1 GCA_022823465.1 Candidatus Latescibacterota bacterium | reverse complement strand
GGTTCCCAGTCCGAGATCGAAGGACGCATCGCCCAGATCCGTCGCCAGATCGATGAGACGACCTCCGATTACGACCGCGAGAAGCTGCAGGAACGCCTGGCCAAGCTGGCGGGCGGCGTGGCCGTGATCAATGTCGGCGCGGCGACCGAAACGGAGATGAAGGAGAAGAAGGCCCGCGTGGAAGACGCGCTCCACGCGACCCGTGCCGCGGTCGAGGAAGGCATCGTACCCGGCGGCGGCGTCGTGTACCTGCGTGGATCCGGCGCGCTCGACGGCCTGCAGGTCAATGGCGACGAGGCTACGGGCGTGGGCATCGTGCGACGCGCCCTGGAGGAGCCCCTGCGCCATATCGCGGCCAATGCCGGCGCAGAAGGTTCGGTCATCATCGAACACGTGAAGCAGAAGGAAGGTTCGGTGGGCTATAACGCCAATACGGGCGACTACGAGGACCTCATGTCGGCCGGCGTGATCGATCCGGCGAAGGTGACCCGCATCGCGTTGCAGAACGCTTCCAGCATCGCGTCTCTGTTGCTGACCACCGAGACCCTGGTGACGGACATTCCCGAGAAAGAGCCACCACCCGCTCCGGGCGGCTACGGCGGTGGCGGCATGGGCGGCATGGGCGGCATGATGTAAGTCCCTGCCGGCAGATCAGATGTGTCAGGACCGGCGTCGGCTTTTGCAGTCGGCGCCGGTTTTGTTAGGAAGGAACACATGCCTACCTACCAGTACCGTTGCAACGAATGCAGCCACGAGTTCTCCGAGTTCCAGTCGATCACGGCCGAACCATTGTCGACGTGCCCGGAATGCGGCGGCGCGGTGCAACGCCTCATCAGCGGCGGGGCGGGCTTCCTGTTCAAGGGCGACGGTTTCTACACCACGGACTACCGAAGCGACAGCTATAAGAAAGCCGAAAGGGCCGACAAGGATTCCTCGTCAGCCAAGTCCGACGGCGCCAAGTCCGACGGCGCCGGATCTTCCGGCGCGTCCGGATCGGGGAACGAGTCGAAATCCGACGCCTCTTCGAAGGTCGATTCGTCCTCCGGCACGGGCGCGTCCAACTGAAGGGCCAACATGACCACAGATAACGCGAAATCACCGGACGACATCAAGGCCATCCACGACCGGATCTATGAGCAAAGCGTCTTCGTCGACCGGCTGGTCTCGGAAATCGGAAAAGTGATCGTCGGTCAGCAGTACATGGTCGAGCGTCTCCTCATCGGCCTGCTGACCAACGGGCACATCCTGCTCGAAGGCGTGCCGGGTCTGGCCAAGACCCTGGCCGTGCGCACTCTGGCCTCGACGGTATCGGCGCGGTTCCAGCGCATCCAGTTCACGCCGGACCTGCTCCCCGCCGATCTCACGGGCACCATGATCTACGAGACGGGCAGCGGCGAGTTCATCGCCAAGAAGGGCCCGATATTCGCCCACCTCATCCTGGCGGACGAAATCAACCGTGCGCCCGCGAAGGTGCAGAGCGCCCTCCTGGAAGCCATGCAGGAGCACCAGGTCACCATCGGCGACGAGACATTCCCCCTGGAGGACCCCTTTCTGGTCCTCGCCACGCAGAATCCCATCGAACAGGAAGGGACCTACCCGCTGCCGGAGGCCCAGGTCGACCGCTTCATGCTCAAGTTGATCACGACCTATCCACGCAAGGAAGAAGAGCTGGAAATCCTGAACCGAATGACGACCGGCGAACCGGCGGAAGTGGAACAGGTCGTGGCGCTGGAGGGTATCGTCCGGGCGAAATCGATCATCAATCAGGTCTACATGGACGAGAAGATCAAGCAGTACATCGTGGACCTGGTCTTTGCGACCCGAAAACCGGAGGATTACGGCGAACTCGCCGACGTCCGCGACCTGGTCGAATACGGCGCCTCGCCCCGCGCGACGATCTACCTCGCGACGGCCGCGCGCGCCCACGCCTTCCTGCGGCGCCGGGGCTACGTGACGCCCGAGGACGTGAAGTCGATCGGCATGGACGTGCTGCGGCACCGCGTCATCGTCACCTACGAGGCGGAGGCGGAGGACATGACCTCGGAACAGATCCTGAAGCGCGTCTTCGACTGTGTAGAGATCCCTTGATACCCAGGCAGATCATCCAGAAAATCCGGCAGATCGAGATCCGGACCAAGCATCTCGTGAACGACGTGTTCAGCGGCGAGTACCACAGCGTCTTCAAGGGCCGCGGCATGGAATTCGCCGAGGTGCGGGAGTACGAGCCGGGCGACGAGATCCGGTCGATCGACTGGAACGTCACGGCCCGCCTGGGCCGACCCTACATCAAGCGCTTCATCGAGGAAAGGGAACTGACGGTCATACTCATGGCGGACGCGAGCGCGTCGAAATCCTTTGGCACGGTGAACCAGATGAAGGGTGAGATCGCCGCCGAAATCTGCGCGCTCCTCGCCTTCGCGGCGATCCAGAACAACGACCGCGTCGGCCTGCTCATGTTCACGGACCAGATCGAGAAGTTCATCCCGCCGAAGAAAGGACGAACCCACATTCTTCGGGTGATACGGGAAGTGCTTTATACCCGGCCCGAGCACACCGGCACGGACCTCGCGCAGGCGCTGGAATACCTGAACCGGCTGTTGACGCGCAGGTGCATCGTCTTCATCATTTCGGATTTCCTCGACTCGGACTACGTCAAGCCGCTGAGGGTGGCCAGCAAGCGTCACGACGTGGTCGCCGTGACGGTCACGGACCCGAGGGAACTCGACCTGCCCGGCGTCGGCCTGATCGAACTGGAAGACGCGGAGTCGGGAGAAGAGGTGCTCGTCGACACCGGCGACGCCGAATGGCGCAGGCAATACGCGGAATACAACGAGGCCATTCGAAACGACCGGGACCAGCAGTTCAGGGTTACCGGGGTGGACGCCATACACGTCCGTACGGACCAGCCCTATATCGATCCGCTGCTGCAGTTCTTCAAGCTGCGCGAACGAAAATTCGCCCGGTGAAACGCGACCGTTCAGCCGGACGACGAAAGGATCGGATGGCAACAAAGGCTTGCTTCGGATGGCAACAAAGGCTTGCTTTTGATCACTTTGTGCGATAAATTAGGTTACTTTGAAAATCGCTGTCCGATTCGCGCCAAGCTTGCAGCACGAGGCCTTGGGAGCCTGATGTGATAGAAGTAAAAGACCTGACAAAAAAGTACGGTAACTTCACCGCGGTCCGGGACGTGAGTTTCGAGGTGGAAAAGGGCGAGATACTCGGATTCCTCGGACCGAACGCGGCGGGAAAGACCACCACCATGCGTGTGCTGACGTGCTTCATGCCCGCGACGGCCGGCACCGCCCGCGTGGCGGGGTTCGACACCTTCAGCCAGTCCCTGGACGTGCGGCGCAGGGTGGGCTACCTGCCGGAGAACGTGCCCCTTTACCTGGATATGCGGGTCCGTCCCTACCTGGATTTCATCGCCCGGATCAAGGACATTCCTTCCCGCGAGCGTAAAAAGGCCGTCAGCCGCGTGATCGAGTTGACTGCCCTGGAGGAGGTCGAAAACCGGATCGTCGGTCATTGCTCCAAGGGTTTTCGGCAGCGGGTGGGATTGGCGCAGGCGCTGATACACGATCCCGAGGTGCTGATCCTGGACGAGCCGACCAATGGCCTGGACCCCAAGCAGATCAACGAGGTCCGGGAGGTCATCAAGAGCCTGGCCGGGGACCACACCATCATTCTCAGCAGCCATATCCTGCCGGAGGTAAGCAAGACCTGCGAGCGGGTGGTGATCATCGACCAGGGCCGCATCGTGGCCGGGGACACGCCGGCCAACCTGGACGCGCGGCTGCGGGGTTCGCAGTCCATTTCGGCGCAGATCCGGGGTCCGGTGAAGGAAGTGATGGGCCTGTTGAAGAAGAAGGAAGGTATCGTCGACGTGAAGACCCGGTCTTCTCTTGGCGATGGTCTCTGGCAGTATGATATCGATGTTGAGCCCGGGCAGGACCTTCGGCCCTCGGTAGCTTCGTCAGTGGTCGAGAACAGTTGGGATCTCGTGGAGCTCACCACCGTTGGCATGAGCCTGGAGGAGATATTCCTGGAATTGACGACCCAGGAAGAGGAGGTCGCCTGACGATGCAGGGATTACTGGCCATATGGAGCCGGGAACTGAGGGCTTATTTCATCTCACCCATTTTCTACGCCCTTTCGACCGTGTTTATTTTTATCGTAAGCTTCATGTTCTTCACGCAATTACAGTACTACACCCAGTATTTCATGCAGGCCGCGCAGTATCCGACGATGATGGAGCGGATCAATATCAACGAGATGATCATGCGGCCGTTGTTCAATACCATGAGTTTCGTGGCCGTACTGACGCTCATGCCCATGCTCACCATGCGGGTCTTTTCCGAGGAAAAGAAATCCGGCACGATCGAGCTGCTGCTGACCTCGCCGGTCCGGGACTGGCACGTGATCCTGGGCAAGTTCCTGGCGGCCTTTACCCTGTACACGGCCATGATCGGGCTGACGATGATCTATCCGCTGGTGCTCCAGGTGTACGGCGACCCGGACTGGGGTCCCATATGGGCCGGCTACCTGGGTCTTCTGCTCCTCGGGGGCGGCGTGATAACCATCGGGTTGTTCGCCTCGTCGCTCACGGAAAACCAGATCGTGGCCGCCGTCATCTGCTTCGGCGCCGCGCTCATACTGTGGATGCTGGACGTGGCGGCGGAATCGATGACCGGCACTTTGGGCGAGGTCGTCGGATACCTGTCCGTGCTGAGACACTACAACACGTTCGAGAAGGGCGTCGTCGACTCTACGGACTGCCTGTTTTTCCTGAGTTTCATTTTCCTGGGCCTGTTCATCACGGTCCGGTCGGTGGAATCGACGCGCTGGCGGGGTTGAACCGCTTGCGCCCGCCAGACGGCAAGCCCGTGCTTTTCGATTTTAGATAATGGGCATAAGACAAAAGAGAGAAACCCGTACATGAAAAGTCTTGTTTCGTCCACCGGTTATCTGGGCCTTATCCTGATTCTGGTCAGCGGGTATCTCTATGCCTCGGATGCGACGACTCAGCGTACGGCAATGATCGTCCTGCTGGCCGGCCTGGCCCTCGGGTCGGCATGGCTGGTCTTCGAATGGGACAGGGTGTGGAGTCTGCTCGGACGGCGTACGACGAGATACGGCGCCAATACAGCCGTCATGGTGCTACTGGTGATCGGTATCCTGGCGTTCGTGAACCTGATCGGTTCGCGTTACACCCAGCGGTTCGATTTGACGTCCAACCAGCGGTTCAGTCTTGCGGACCTTTCCATCAGCGTGTTGGATGAACTGGACCAGGACGTTCACATCGTGGGATTCCTTCGATCCAGCGGATCTGACGCCACGATTCAGCGTCAGCTCGACGACATGCTGAATCAATTCCAGCACCACTCCGATCACATCACTTACGAATTCATAGATCCCGATCTCGAGCCCAGCATAGCGCGACAGTACAACATCTCCGCCTACGGAACGGTCGTGTTCGAAAGCGAGGGCAAGACCGAGCACGTCAACCGTTACCTCGAAGAAAGCGTGACCAACGCACTGGTCAAGGTCACGCGCGAAGGCCAGAAGACCATATACTTCCTGGAAGGCCACGGTGAGCACAACGTCAACCTGACCGACCAGGCCGGTTACAACCGGATACTGCAGTTGCTCGAGAACCAGAGCTACGTGGTCAGGAGCTTTTCGTTGCTCAGCGAAGTGGAAGTGCCGTCGGACTGCGACGTCCTCGTGGTGGCCGGTCCCAGGACCAACCTGGTAGGCAACGAACAGGAGGCCATTCGCAACTACCTCGACCGCGGCGGCCGCGCCCTGTTCCTCCTCAATCCCGACTATCCCGGGGAAAGTGCCGACCTGTCGGCGCTGCTTGCGCGCTGGAAGGTGGAGATCGGCGACAACGTGGTGATTGACGAGAGTGCCGTGGGGCGCCTGCCGGGCATGAACGAATACATGCCGGCCGTCATGCAGTACCCGGCCCATCCCATCACGCGGGCCCTTGGCAATACGGTGAGTTTCTTTCCGCTGGTGCGGTCCATAGAGCCGGCATCGGCATCCGACGACACCGTTGAAATACAGACCATCGCCATGACCAGCACTCGCAGCTGGGCGGAAACCATTCTGCCGGGCACGCCGGAAGAAGCCATGGAGTACGCACCCGAACTGGACCCGGCGGCAGACGAGCCCGGACCGGTTTCCATTGCCGTCGCCATAACGGCCGTCCCGCGGGCCCTGCCGCGCCGGGACATGGCCACGCTGACGCCCCAGGAGATGGCGATGCGGCCGGAAGAGCACGAGTTGAAGACGCGTATCGTGGTCGTCGGCAACTCGTCCTTTGCCTCCAACGCCTATATCATGTTGCCCGGCAACGGAGACCTGGCCCTGAATATCTTCAACTGGCTTGCCCAGGAGGAGGATCTGCTCGCGATCCGGCCCAAGTCCAGCGACACCAGGCTGGTTCAGATTTCGTTGAGCCAGATGCGGGATATCTTTATCCTCACCGGCATCCTTTCGCCCATCGGCATCCTGATCGCGGGCGTCATGGTGTGGTGGAGAAGGAAATAGGAGGCGAAGTGTCGTGAGCGGTGGCCGTTACACGATCATCCTGGCCGTCATTCTGGGATTGCTGGCGTCCTGTTACTTCCTTTTCGTGCACGAAGAAGAACAGGTCGTGGAAGCCGAGCGCGTGTTCGAGATCGACGCGGAGGAGGTCGTCGAGATCAGGGTGACCGTGGACGGTGCGGCCACAACGTTGGAAAAGGTGCCGATGAAAGGTTGGGAGATAACCGATCCGGTCAGGTACGCGGCGGACCCGAACGTCGTGGGCACATTGCTGCGGGAGTTTACCACACTGTCCCCCGCTCGTACCGTGGCCGATTCGGCGGAAGCCCTGTCGGAGTACGGCCTTGAGTTTCCATCAGCGTCCGTCGAGATGATCCTGGGTCTCGACAAGCCCATGGTGTTGCTGCTGGGAGACGTGAACCCTACGGGCGCGGCCCATTATGCCGTGGAAAAGGGCACACGGCGGGTGTTCCTTGTTTCCGGGCAGATCAATGGGAATCTGCGCAGGACGACCGATGCGCTGCGGGACCGCGACCTGATGCGTGTCGAACGGGACGAGGTGGAAGAAGTCGTCCTTGAAAAGGGAGACCGCAGGGTCGTCATCAAGCTGGACCCTTACGGGACTTGGCGCGTGGAAGCGCCCTATCGATTGCCGGCGGAGCGTGATGAAGTGACCAACGCGGTAAGCACGATTATTGAGGCCTCGGCCATTTCATTCATCGACGAAGCCCCGTCATCGCTTGAAGAATATGGTTTGGCGAATCCGGTGATGACGGCGACCGTTAAATCCAGCGACGGAAGTATCCTGCATACGCTTTCGCTGGGTAATGAAGAAATGGGTCTCGTCTATGCCATGACGAGCGAAAGACGCAACGTGTACGCAGTTTCGACGACGATCCTGAGCCAGTTGGACCGGGAACCCGACTTCTACAGGCGGATCACGGCTTTCGATTTTCAGTCCTACCGGGTCCCTGCGTTTTCGATGGACCTGGGAGACGAGAGAGTATCCCTGGTCAAGCGCTCCTTCGAGGATTGGCGGATGACGTCTCCTTACGCGTTGAGAGCCAACGACCGGTTCATCACGGCCATGCTGGACAGCCTGGAGATAGCCCGCGTGCGGGAGCACATCCCGGCGACGTCTGCGAACAGGGCGTCCCACGGCTTCGAGAACCCGGTCGCCGGCCTGTCGCTTACGATTGACGACCGGCCGCGGCCCCAGGAAATCCTGGTCGGTTCGGCCTCCGACGACGGGAAGTACCGATACGTGATGGACCCGGAGGAGGAGTGGATCTACGCGGTGGACGCATCCAGCCTGCAGCGTCTGCCGGCCGGTGCACTTGAGCTGCGCGACAACAAGATTCTGCGGTTCAAGGGCTACCAGGTACACATGTTCGAGGTGGTCACGCCGGACGAACGTGTGCGGGTACGCCGTGACCAGAAGCAAAGAGTCGTGTGGAAAATGGAAGAGCCTTCAACGGGCGACGCCGACGCGATTTCGGTCGGCCGGGCGTTCAGCGAACTGGATTCACTGTATTCGCAGGCCTTCGTAACGGCGGATCCCGAAGCGGACCTGGCCTCCTACGGACTGGACAGGCCGGCCATGGAGCTTACGCTGCAGATCGGCGGCCGGGACGATGTGCCGGAAGAACGCGTATCGCTCCTGGTGGGCAAATCGTATCCCGGGGACGAGAATCTGGTCTACGTCAAGCAACGAAACAGCCCCGTCGTGTCCCTGGCCAGGGCCGGGTTTGTGGCCCGAATCAACGATATGGTCGCCCTGACACCGAAATCGTGACATGAGGCGGCATGCGGTGAGGTGTTCCCGTCTACTCGCCACCATCCTGGTGGCTGTCTTAACGAATCCGGCCGGCACCGAGGCCGTCCCCGTACCGCAGGAAGAAGACGACGCGTTTTCGATCGCGGCATCGGTGGATCGCGACCGGATCACCGTGGGTGATCCCTTCCTGTACCGGATCACCGTGAAGAGCCCCGGCAACGCCGCGATCGAGTGGCCTGAATCCGGTCGTCCCCCGGAAGGTTTCGACCTGGTATCCTTCGAGCATGAGGGACCCCTGTCCGGGCCCGGCGGCACGAACGTCGATTCCCTCCGCTACGTACTCACCCTGTACCGGACGGGTGAACATTCCATACCGCCCCTTTCGCTTAAGTGTGTTCTCCCGGATGGTACAGAACTTACCGCCGTATCGGATGCCATTCCGGTTACCGTCGTCAGCGTAATTGACGATGGAGCGGAGGACATACGCGATCTGAAGGGTCCGGCGGAGATCCCCGACGAGGTGCCATGGTATGTGTGGGTGATCGGCGGATTGGTATTGCTCGCCGTCGCGGCGGCGGTCATTCTGTATATCAGGCGCCGGCGGAACCGGGACGATGCGAGCGGCTCGGCCCCTGTGATCGAACGCCCTCCCGAGGAGATCGCCCTGGAGGAACTCGATCGGCTGGCGCTCAAGGAGTGGCTGACCCGGGGGCGCGTGCATGCCCATTACTCCGCGCTGTCGGAAATCCTGCGCCGGTACCTGTCCGCCCGCTATCGGATAGCCGCCATGGAATACACGACTTCCGAACTGATGGCGGCGTTGAACGCGCTCGATCTCGGCAGCGAAGAAACACGGGCTGTCCGGGTGCTGTTCGAGGAATGCGACATGGTGAAATTCGCAAGGCATACGCCGGAACCCCATCGACAGGCTCTTTCCTTGCAGGAAGGAAGAGAGATCGTCGAGTTTACGCGCCCGCCGGAAATACCGGAAGCCGCCGCGCCGGACGAACCGGCTGACGGCGGTGCGCCCGTCGGCGGCGATGCTTCGGACGGCGGTGCGGCTTCCGTACAGGCGCCTGTAAAGGACTGATCTGCCCATGTTCTTTTCCACGCCCATAATCCTCGTTCTGCTCGCGGCCCTCCCGGCGCTCCTGTGGTGGTATCGACGCCAGGCGAAGGGACGGCGCGGCGGGTTGCAGTTTTCCGATGTCTCCGTCGTGAACCGGCTGAAACCCGCGTCCGTCCTCAAGTACCGCCACGTTCCCTTCGCCCTGCGCGCCGCCGCCATCGGGCTGGCGATTCTGGCTCTTGCCCGGCCCCAGACGGGTACCGAGGGCGCGGAAGTACTGACGGAAGGCATCGACATCGTGCTGGCGCTCGATGTTTCCGGCAGCATGGGAGCGGAGGATTACAAGCCCAGAAACCGGCTTTATGTCGCCAAGACCGTCATTTCCGATTTCATCATGGAACGCAGAAACGACCGTATCGGCATGGTGGTCTTCGCGGGGCGCAGCTTCACGCAGTGTCCCCTGACCCTGGATTACGACGTGCTGCTCAGCCTGCTCGACCAGGTGGAGATCGGGTTGACTGAAGACGGCACGGCCATCGGTATGGGTATCGCCAATTCCGTGAACCGGCTCCGGCAGAGCAGCGCCGAAAGCAAGGTAGTCATCCTGTTGACCGACGGGGTAAACAACACGGGCGCCATCGATCCGATCACCGCGGCTAAAGCGGCCAAGGCCCTCGGGATCAAGATCTACTCGATCGGAATCGGAAAAGAAGGCGGCGCGCCCATTCCCGTCGACGATCCCGTTCTCGGCCGTACCTATGCGCGCAACCGGGACGGCAGCCTCGCCCTCACGGAGATCGACGAGGAGACGCTGCGGGGGGTCGCGAGCATCACCGGCGGGTTCTATTTCAAGGCGACGGATGCCGAGATGCTGTCCCATATCTATCAACGTATCGATGCACTAGAGCGCACGGAAATGAAGGTCATCGCCTATTCGAGGTACACGGAACTGTTCGGTTATTTCCTGTTGCCGGCCATGTTCCTCGTGCTGGCTGAAATCCTGTTGTCGCACACCCGCCTCAGAAGGCTGCCCTAGCACTTCCGGTCCGGTATCGACGCGTGCCGGCCACGGAGCGATTATGCAGTTTGCACAACCTGAATTCCTCTATCTGCTGGCGATCGCGCCCCTGCTTATGCTGTTCTTCGCCGTACAGTTCAGACGCAGGCGCGAAGCGCTCAGGCGGTTGGGAGAACCGGAACTGGTGGGCAGATTGTCGCGCTCCACCGCCGTGGGCAGGCAGTCCGTCAAGGCGGTCCTGGCGCTTGTGACGCTGGCCTGCTTTACGCTGGCCCTCGCCCGGCCGCAATTCGGTACCCGGTCCGAAACGGTGAGCCAGACCGGTTTCTCGGTGATGGTTGCGCTTGATGTCTCCAACAGTATGCTGGCCGAGGACGTAAGGCCCAACCGGCTTATTCGCGCCAAATACGCCGTCCGCTCCCTGGTGAGAAAACTGCAGAACGACCGGATCGGCCTGGTGGTATTCGCCGGATCGGCCTTTCTCCAGTGCCCCCTGACTGCCGACTACAGTATCGTGGAACTCTTTCTCGACGGAATCGATACCCAGACGGTGGGAACGCAGGGAACGGCCATAGCCGAAGCCCTGCGAATCGCGGGCCGTTCTTTTCAGCAGAATCAGAAGGGACACGAGGCCGTGGTGCTGATCACCGATGGCGAAGATCACCAGGACGATCCGGTCGCCGCCGCATCGGAGCTGGCCGCCCAGGGCGTTCGCGTATACGTCGTGGGCATCGGTACGCCCCTGGGGGTTCCCATACCGGTGAAGGGCGAGGACGGCCAGGTGGAAGGGCACATGCGGGATCGTTCCGGGGAGGTGGTCATGAGCCGGCTGGACGAGTCCACACTGCGGCACATTGCCGAGTCGACCGGCGGCGCATTCTACCTTGCCTCGCCGGGCGGAGAGGAGATGGACCTGGTATACGATACCCTCGCGTCGCTGGAGCGGGCCGAGTACGAAAGCCGAGAATTTACACAGTACGTGGAGCGATACCAGTATATATTGTTTTTCGGACTGCTGCTCCTGGTGGCGAATACCCTGATCCGGGAGCGCAGGATGCTCGTCGAATCGCAGGAACGGGAAGGCTGAATCATGGGCGCGATACTGGTCATCATACTCTTTCTGGGCTGGCAGCCGGCCGCGAAGAACACGCGCGCCAACGAGTTGTATCACCAGGCGAAATTCGACGAGGCCCTCAGGGCCTATGACGAAGCGCTGGCGGAGGACGGCGAAAACCCCGCCCTGCACTACAACCGGGGGAACGCGTTGTACCGCAAGGAACAGTATCCCACGGCCGTGCAGTCTTTCACGAACGCCCTGGACGGCGATCCGCCGCTCAATGGACAGGCCTGGTACAACATGGGGAACGGCCTCTATCGCATGGGTCGCCTGGAAGAAGCCATCGAGGCCTACAAGGAGGGCCTGCGGATCAAATCGGACGATGTCGACATGAAGTACAACCTGGAATTCGTCTCCCGGCAGCTTCAGGAAAAGCAGAATCGGCAGGACGGCCGGAATGGTCAGGACAACCCGGAACAGCAGGAGAACGAGGAAACGGACGATCCGCCAGAGGACCAGCCGCCAAATCAGGACGAAGAACAAGACAGGGAACAGCAGCCTCCGCGGGAAGGCGAACTGAGCAGGGAGGAGGCGGAGCGGCTGTTGAATGCCCTGAACCGGGATGAACAGGATATACAGAAACGGCTCCGCAGGCAGAAGGCCACGCAGGTCAACCCGGAAAAAGACTGGTAAGCTGACGGAAGATTCGAAAAGGTACCATCTATGATCGTCATGAAATTCGGCGGCACTTCCGTGGGCAGCGTAGAGGCGATACGTCGGGTCGTCGAAATCGTCGGGTCCTATCGGGAGCGCCAATTGCTGGTCGTGCTCTCGGCCATGAGCAAAGTGACCGATTCGTTGCGGTCCATGGCGGAGGAAGCCAGTGAGGGGAGGGAGCAGGACGCCGCGCTCGAAGCCCTGCTTAGACGCCACGAGGAGACGGTGCGCACGTTGGCAGATGGCGATGAACGGCAACGGGCCCTGGATGAGTGCGGCAGGTTGATCGGCGAACTATCGGGGATCCTGCACGGCATTACACTGCTCAGAGAACTGTCGCCCCGCTCGGTCGACCTGGTGAGCTCCTTCGGGGAACGGCTGTCCGTGATCGTCGTCTCCGCCGCGCTAAGGTCGGCAGGACTGCCGTCCACCTCAGTCGACGCGCGCGAATACGTTAAAACCAACGAACGCCATACCGACGCGGAGGTGAACTTCGCGGAAACGGAACGGCTCCTTTCGGAAGGGCTGCCCGCCATGGTATCCGGCGGCCGCATCCCGGTCATCACAGGGTTCATCGGTTCGACGGACGAAGGCGTCACCACGACCCTGGGCCGGGGCGCTTCGGACTACACCGCTTCCCTGGTCGCCGGCGCGTTGAAGGCAGAGGAAATATGGATATGGACGGACGTGGACGGCGCCATGACGGCCGACCCGAGAATCGTTTCGGATGCCCGCGTACTCGATGAGATATCCTATCTGGAAGCCGCGGAAATGTCCTATTTCGGCGCCAAGGTGCTCCATCCCATGACCATGCTGCCCGCGGTGAAGCAGGAGATCCCCATCCGTATCCGGAATACCTTCAGGCCCGACGTCGATGGGACGGTGATTTCGTCGCGCACCCGTGCGGCGCCCCAGGGGGTGAAGGCGGTGACGAGTATCGACCGGTTGTGCCTGATCATGGTCGAAGGCACCATGTTGAGCATAACGCCGGACACCCACGCCCGCCTGTTCAAGACCACGGCGGAGCGCAAGACCCAGGTCATCATGATTACCCAGGCTTCGTCGGAACACGACATATGTTTGCTGATCGACGAGAAAGACGGCGCCGGGACCGTTCAGGCGCTGAAAAAAGAATTCCGCCATGAAGTCGCCGAAGGCAGCCTGGAGGAGATCTCGGTCCAACCCGGCCTGGCCGTGGTGGCCGTGGTGGGCGGCGGCATGAAGGGGACGCCCGGCATCGCCGCCCGCACTTTCGGCATACTCGGTGAACACAAGATAAACATCATCGCCATCGCCCAGGGATCGTCGGAGCTGAACATATCGTTTATCGTCGACCGAAACGACCTGCAGAGAACCGTTCAGCTCGTGCACACGTCCTTTGAACTGGGAGGGAGCCTGGAAATTGAGCACCATTAACCTGTTTCAGTTCGGAAAAGGCAACATCGGCGGCGCCTTGATCAGGCAGGTGGCGGAAAGGTCCGCGGGCCTCGCCGAAACCAGCGGCCAGTGCTTCCGATACGTGGGTATCTGCGGTCGGCGCAGACTGGTCTATGATCCCTCGGGTCTCAACGCGTTCCTGCGGTCTCCCGGTGGCCTGGACCGGATGCTTGAAGATCCGGGCACGGGGGAGGATTATCCCGGCTCGGCGGCCATGATCGAGCGCCTGCTGAACGATCCACCGCGGAATCTGTGTGTGATCGATACGACCTCCGCCGAGATGACGGAAGTGCACCTGGCCTGCCTGCGCAGGGGTATTCCGGTCGTGACGGCCAACAAGAAGCCCATAACCGATCACGGCGGCGCCTACGACGAGATCCGGCGGCTGGGCCGGACCGGCCGGATGCGATACTGGTACGAGACGACCGCGGGAGCCGGCCTGCCCGTCGTCAGCACGATAAGTGAACTGGTGGACACCGGGGACGAAGTGATCGAGATCGTCGGATGCCTGAGCGGCACCCTGGGCTATATCTGTTCTCAGCTGGACGATGGGCGGATCCTCTCGGATATCGTGCGTGAAGCGAAGGAACTCGGATTTACGGAACCCGATCCGCGGGACGATCTGAACGGCATGGACGTGGCGCGGAAGGCGCTGATCCTCGCCCGGGAGATCGGATATCGTCTCGAACTCGAAGACCTGGATGTCAAGGGCATGGTGTCCGCGGCGCTGCTGGACGCCCCTTCCGTCGATGCGTTCATGGAAACGCTGCCCGGGGAGGACGCGGACTACGCGGAGCGGGTTGAAACCGGCCGGCAACAGGGCCAGGTGCTTCGATACGTCGCCACCGTGGGCGGGGGGACCTGCCGGGTCGGGCTCGAGAGCGTGGACCGGGAGAGTCCGGTGGGGAGTCTGACGGGCCCGGACAACATCGTCGTTTGCACGACGAAGAGATACCATGACAATCCCCTGGTCGTGCGTGGACCGGGCGCGGGACCGGAAGTGACGGCGGGCGGGCTGTTCGGTGACCTGATCAAGGCGGCGAGAGCGCGTTCCGGCGATTGATGGCGGCGAGAGCGCATTCCGGCGATCGATGGCGGGAATCAGAGGTGAACACTACTAATCAGGGAGAATCAGTTGTCGACGAGTGAGTTGAAAGTGGGCGTCCTGGGCGCTACCGGAGCCGTGGGGCAGCGCTTTGTCCAGTTACTCCATGACCATCCGTGGTTCCGCGTGACCGCCCTGGCAGCATCGGAACGTTCGGCGGGAAAACCCTATAGGGAGGCCGTTACCTGGCGTCTGGACACGCCGATTCCCGGCGCTTTGCAGGACCTCCAGGTATCGCGCTGCGAACCGGGACTGGACTGTGATCTCGTGTTTTCCGGGCTGGATTCCTCGGTGGCCGGACCGATAGAGGCGGCTTTCGCGGCGGCCGATTACGCCGTCGTCAGCAATTCGAAGAACCACCGCATGGACGATGACGTGCCGCTGCTCGTGCCCGAGGTCAACGCGGACCATTGCGGGATCATAGACTACCAGCGGAAACGGCGCGGATACGATCGCGGGTTCATTGCGACCAATCCCAATTGCTCCACCATCGGCCTGACGATGGCACTGAAACCGATTGCGGACCGTTTCGGAGTCCGCAAGGTGGCGGTCACCACCATGCAGGCCCTGTCCGGCGCCGGTTACCCCGGCGTTCCCTCCCTCGAAATCCTGGACAACGTACTTCCCTTCATCAACGAAGAAGAAGACAAGATGGAACGGGAGACCCTGAAGCTGCTGGGCACGTTTCAGGATAACCGGATCAGGAACGCGCAGACCGTCGTCAGCGCCCAGTGCAACCGGGTCCACGTCCAGGACGGCCACACGGAATGCGTTTCCGTGGAGCTTGACACGAAGACGGACGAGGAAGGGCTCGCCGAAGCGCTCCGAAACTACACCGCGATGCCCCAGGAACTCGGCCTGCCCTTCGCGCCCAGGCGCCCGATAGTCGTGCGAGACGAACCGGATCGGCCGCAACCGAGAATCGACCGTGACGCGGAGAGTGGCATGGCGGTGACGGTAGGGCGTATCCGGCCCTGTCCGGTGCTCGACATGAAATTCGTGGTACTCTCCCACAACACGATCCGTGGAGCGGCGGGTACCGCCATCATGAACGCGGAACTGTTACGAACCCAGGGTTTCCTGGACTGAGCGCGGGAGACGGTGGATGTACAGATTCCTCGGCGTCTTGTTACTCGCAGGCTCGCTGACCGTATCGGCGCAGGAGATCTCCGTTACGGCCGAGGTGAACCGCACCCGGTTGACGACAGACGAGACGCTCATTCTGACCATTACCGTATCGGGTTCCGGCCTCGGCGATGTAGCGGAGCCCGTATTGCCGGCCATGCGGGGATTCGTCATCATTGGCAGTACGTCTTCTTCTTCCACCAGCTTCAGCCTGACCAACGGCAAACTCTCGTCTTCCGGGACCGTCCGTTTCATCTACCAGTTGAAACCCAGGGATACGGGTTCCTTCGTCATCGACGCGTCCAAGGTGACTTACGACGGCGTCACCCATGAAACGTCCCCCATAACGATCGAAGTCGCACCGGGCGCCACAGGCGCCGCGTCACCGGGCGGATCCCGCATAGCGCCACCGGGCGCCCCCCCGGCCACGTCTGCGGGTCAGTCACAGGGCGCTGAAGAGCGACCCGATCTCGGCGACGCGGTATACATTCTGAACACCGTGGACAAAACCCGGGTCTACCTGGGAGAACAGGTCACGGTGAACTATACGTTATACACGCGCCTGGGACTGACCAATGCCCGGTACGATGACGTCCCTACGTATACGGGTTTCTGGCTGGAGGAGCTTTTCGCGGCACATCACCTGGATTTCATGGAGGAGATCATTGGCGGGAGGCGGTACGCGGTGGCGAAACTTCGGCAGATCGCTTTGTTCCCCACCGTGACGGGCGAACTGAAAATCGAACCCCTGTCCATGATCTGTGACGTACAGGGCGAACGGTCGCGCCGAAGCCTCTTCGATCGTTTCCTGAACGATCCCTTTGACACGTTTTCGACTACGCGCCAGATCAGGGTGGCGTCCGAAGCGCAGTCCATCACGGTCCTTCCCCTGCCGGGCGAGGGACGTCCGCCCGGTTTCAGCAACGCGGTGGGTGATTTCTCATTAAAAGCAACGGTAGACCTGGACACGACCGAAGTCAACCAGCCCGTCACACTGACGATCGTGCTGTCCGGCGAAGGCAATCTGAAGACCGTGGAAGACCCCGTCCTGCCGCCGCTGGACTATTTCAAGGAATACCAGTCGGGAACCAATGCAAAATATGAGTCGGGCGGACAGCGCATGTCGGGGACGAAGACCTGGGAACATGTACTGATACCCACGATTCCAGGCGACCATACCATTGCGTCCCTTTCCTATCCCTATTTCAATCCCGACACCGATGCCTACGGGGTATCGACGACCGATTCCATTACGATTAAGGTCCTGCCGGCAAGCGGGGAGCAGACCGCCGTGGCCGGCATGCCGCGGAAGACTGTCGTCCGGCAGCTAAGGCAGGACATACAGTACATCAAGCCCGAAACGGTTTTTCTCGGCGACCAGGGCGAGGTCCTGTTCCGTTCGGCCTGGTATCTGCTGTTGCATATCCTGCCCGTTGCGGCGATTCTGGCCACGGTGTTTTACAGGTCCCATGCCCGCCGTTTGAGAGACGACGTGGGATACGCCCGGCGGCGACGGGCGGATAGCGACGCCCGGAGCGAATTGCACCAGTCAAGACAGAAGCTGAAACAGGGTGCTTTTGACCAGGCATTTACCGGTATTTCAAACGCGATTTACGGTTACGTCGCCGACAAATGCAACCAGCCGGCCGCCGGCCTGACTTCGCCCCGCGTCGTCGAACTCCTTGGGGAACGGGGCGTTGATGACGTTACGGTGGGGCTGGTCAAAGACTGCCTGGAAGCCTGTGACATGGCCCGGTTCGCCCCGACGACGCTCACTGCGGAACACACGGAAGACGTACTGGGCAAAGCCCTTAAGGCAATCGAATCCATCGAACCGCAGATTACGAAAGAACGTTGACTACCACCGCTACACGCATCCAGCGCGCAGAACGCATTGCCGGGCCCGCTTCGATACCGAAGGGCGACCCGGAAGCCCGTGGCCGTCGCGCAGCCTTACGGCTGATTCTCGTCGTAACGGCCATCGGGTTTCTGTCTGCCGGTTGCGCCGGCGACCCGGCAGACAGGCAGACCCGGGAGTTGTACCGCCAGGGCAACCAGTTATACGAAGAAGGGAAATACGCGGAAGCGAGCCGGACCTACGAACGCATTATCGAGCGTGGCGTACGTAACGGGCACGTGTACTACAACCTGGGCAACGCGTATTACAAGCAGGACCGGATCGGCCGGGCCATCCTGGCCTACGAAAGAGCTTCCCGCCTGATGCCCCGGGACGGGGACCTGCACACCAATCTAGACCTGGCGAACGAAAGGACGGCAGACCAGATCACGGGCGACGTGCCTTGGTTCGGCAGGCAGGCGCTGGACGGCGTGACGGTGAACGAAGCCACGATCGCCTCCACGACCACCGCGTTCATCGCTTCTTTGGCGCTGGTATGCTACCTGCTTGCCAGACGGACAAACATGCGTACCCTGGCAGGTTACGCGCTTTTTGCCGCCTGCCTGGTTTCTTTGGCCGCCATCGGGTTTACGGGGATCAAGATCTACGACAGCGTGACAAACGAGGAGGGGATCGTCCTGAGCCCGACAGCCGCGGTCAGGACGAGCCCGGACGAGGGTTCCGATCCGGTATTCACGCTGCACGAGGGCGCCAGGGTCCAACTGGTCGAACGCCGCGGGGGCTGGATGAGAATCAGGCTGCCGGATGGCAAGAACGGATGGCTCTTCCGGGACCATTTCGAAGGGATCTGACCCAGAGTCAACCAGATACCCATCTCCGTCACGGGAACCCTGGCGCTTGTCAGGCACGCCAACCCCGGACCAGGAAATCGAGACCACACATGCTTACTTCCATCACCGCGCCCCAGTCCCGGCAGATAGACCCCTGCGATCATGCGTACTGGTCCCAGGTCCGATCCCACTTCATGCTCGAAAAGGGACACGCCTATCTCAACAACGCCGCGATCGGCATGCCGCCCAAACCGGTTGGCGACGCCGTCGCCGACGGTTTTCGCCTGATGTCGGAGAACCCTTCCAGGGCCAAGAGGGTCTTTCACGACTATATAGAGGACGAACTCAGGCCGTCTCTGGCGGCCTTCCTCGGAGTGCAGTCCGGAGAGATCGCCCTGGCGCGGAACGCGACGGAGGGGCTCTATCACATCATCAACGGACTGGATCTGTCGTCAGGCGACCAGATACTGATGACGACCCAGGAGCATCCCAGCGCGGTGCGGCCCTGGCGAGTCAGAGCGGAACGGGACGGGATCGAGATCAAGGAAGTCTACATCCCCAGCCCGCTCGTCAGTGAAGACGATGTCGTCGAGCGGATATCCGCGGCGATCGAAGAACGCACCAAAGTCCTCTTCTTCTGCCACGTCACCCGCGGCGGATACCTGTATCCCGTGAAGCGGCTGAGCGCGTTGGCCAGTAAGCGGGGGCTGATATCCGCCATCGACGGCGCCCAGGCGGTGGGGATGCTGGACGTCGACGTGGCCGGGATCGAATGCGACCTGTACACCAACAGCCTGCACAAGTGGTTCCTCGGTCCGGCCGGTACGGGTTTTCTCTACGTCAACCGCGCCATGCAGCCGTCCTTCACTTCCCTGTACGCAACCGCGGACGATCCCGGGGACGATGCCCGCCGTTTCGAAACCCAGGGGACCTACGATCTTCCCGTGCGCGCGGCACTCGGCACCGCCCTCGATTTCCTGAACCGCATCGGAATAGGCAATATAGAGAAACGCCTACGCATGCTGTCGGATTACCTGCGGCAAGCCTTGCTGGACGTCCCCCGGTTGAGGCTGCTCACCAGCCGGGCCCACGACATCTCTTCGCCCGGTTCCACCATCTTCGAATTCGAGGGGATCAACGCGGCGCGGTGGCGCGGTCCCATGGAAGCCGAATCGTTTCTCCACGTCGACGACCATGACCGGGACGGTCACCAGGGCCTGCGCATCTCCACCCACTACTACGTCACGACGGACGAGATCGACCGGTGCGTGGACAAGTTGAGGGAAATGGTGCGGCGGGAAGGGTAGATACCTTCAGGCGGGCGCCAGGATCAGGTTTCATATCCCAGTTCCGCCAGCGCTTCCCCCAGCAGGTCCAGTTGAAGATCGCCTTCCACTTTCCGCCAACGCCCGACCGCCTCGGGCCGAACGACGATTCTGCTCAGGGGTATTCCAAGAAATGCTTCAAGGCGTCGCAGTGTTTCCGCCTGGTTCAACACGAAGTCTTCGAATCGGACGGACAGCACGTTGTCGGGTTTTGGCGTCGCCTTCATGAGCCTGTACTGGTACAGCCAGGAAATGGCCCGCTGTCTCCGTATATCCTCTGTTGCGGGATATTCGATCCCGAATTTCCCGAGGTCGTCTGTCTTGTGGTCGGCGAGGATGCCGTCCCGGGGATCCCGGACCCAGTGAATATACCGGATGTCGGGAAACAAGCGGACGATCCAGGGATAGATGAGCGTCGTTTCCGGCAGTTTCCAACCGCGGTTCGGGTTCCGGTTTTCCAGCACATCGGCCAGGTAGGTTTCCACCTTCTCCACGAATTCCGGGTCGATGTCCATTTCCAGCACCCGTGAGAAATCCCAGGACGACCCGCCCGTCCAATCGACGTACTTCGCGAAGACGCGGCAGGCGTCGTACAGGTCGCCGGGCGGCACCTTGTCGCCCGATGGATTGATCGTCCGGCCCATGAACACGCCGCTCGTATAGAGCGTGTGCGACATGGCCCGCGTACCGGAGTGGCCACGGCCGATTATGGTGATGACGGGCATGATGCTTGTCAACCGGTTAAACCGGTTACAGTCTGCCGGCAATGGCAGTGACGCATGTCACTCCGGCAGCGTCGCATGTCAAGGTGTTGCGTCGTCACCGGTCAGACACTTACCTTCGACAGGGAGATGTGTCCGCTGAAACATTGATCGATATCGCTGCCGGGTTTTCGGTGTCGATCATGGTAGATCCCGGTGTGTCGATACCCGTTCCCGGTGGGGGTGAACGTAATTCTGAAGGGACTGGGATCCACCGGGACGGTTTTCGTTTCCAGTCGGGTTTCGTCGTGTTCCGGGTGGGGCAGGTTGACATTGAAGAAAAAACCGGCATCCAGGTCCTCGCGCAGCAGCCGTTCCAGGACCGGTCGCAGCCGTTCCGCGGCCAGCGGCCAGTCGATCTCCCGGCCATCCGCCGTGTAGTGGGACAGCGCCATGGCCTTGCATCCGTGGATAGCGGCCTCCCTGGCGGCGGCCACGGTGCCGGATTCGTAGACGTCCACCCCGAGATTGCCCCCGTGGTTGATGCCGGACAGCACCCAGTCTCCATCGGTCGCCAGGCGGTTGAGCGCCAGGCGCGCGCAGTCGGCCGGCGTACCCCATACCCTGAACCGGCCGCCGGAGAGTTCGTCCACGCGAATAGGTCTGTTGTTGGTCAACTGGTGGCTGGCGCCGGACTGCAATTCCGCCGGCGCGACCACGACCACGTCGCCCCAGTGCGACGCCAGGCCGGCGAGCGTCGCCAGGCCCTGCGCCTCGATGCCGTCGTCGTTGGTAACAATCAGTTTCACCGCGGTCTACTTGTCCTGGGGAATGGATTTTCCGGATGGGGTGTAGCGTGCTTCAGATAAATGGGCCGAAGCGGATGAGCGCGGGACGCCCGCTTCCCGGAGTTTGCCGGTTCCTCTTATCCTGCGCCAGCAGGGATAGATCAGGCGGAATACAGGGTAGATAACGATGATGGCAAGCCCGCCGCTGATCCACTGAATGGTGCGGGCCAGACGCAGATTGTGCTTTCTTCTCATACCCATGTCGCCGATATGGAATGTAAAAAGCGACCGGTCCCGGAAGCTGACTGATCGCGGTATATTCTAGGCGTCTGAGTACCGGTTGTCAAGCCCATTCGGGGGACTTGGACTAAAGCCGGAGGGGCGTGCGGACCATCAACGACAGTCATCACGCATCACGCGTTCTCAACGGGACTTTCGGGACGGCCCACGGGCATGACGAAAGCCATGAAGAGATAGAGCAGGGTTACCGTTCCCACGGAAAACAGAAAGGCGATGAAGAACCCGATGCGCACCAGGGTCGGGTCCAGGTCGAATGCATCCGCGAGACCGTTGCACACGCCGAAGATCTTCTTGCCTTCATTCAGCCTGTACAGTCGTCGGTGTCTGAAGAACTCCATGATCTGCCCTTTGTAAACAAACAGGATGAAGACCGCGGCGGCGATCGCCAGGATGGGAACCAGCGGAAGGATGAAGGAGAATCGCCCGAAGTCCGGAGTGTATGAATAAGTCAGCACGATCACGGCCAGCAGGATCAGCAGGATGCCCCAGACCGTGTTGTTGTTCCGGGGTGTGTTCGGGTAGCCCTGGATTTGTCTGATCACCTGGCCGGCCTGTTCCGCACCGCCCGCCTGTTCAGCTTGGTCCGATTTCCCGGAAGCCGCCGGCACATCGGCCGAATTCACAGGCGTCGGGTCCGGATTCCGGGGTATGATGAAAACGCACACCAGGTACGCCAGGAAGACGAAAGGGCCGAAAGCGGGCAGGGTAATGACCGTGAAGGCGACGAGGGCGATCCGGATTACGGAGGAATCCACGTCGAAGTATTCGGCCAGGCCGCCGCATATGCCGCTTATCATCCTGTTGGAAGAGGATCTGTAGAGGACTCTCTTAGGCACGGATCCCTTACCCTCCGTCTTTCCCTGTCGTCGTCTGTTCTTCGGCGCCGGAATCGGGCCCGGGATCGGGCCCGGGATCGGGGGCGCCGGGATTGGGACCGCCGGGATCGGGACCACCGGGATCAGGACCGCCGGGATCGGGTCCGGAATCGGTCCCTGGTTGAGCCTGCTGAAGGCTGGTAGATTCCTGGTTCCTGTTGTGCAGCAGCCGGGAGCGCACAATCAGTCCGATGCCTACGAACAGCAGCACGAAGCCGAAGAATTCCACGTCGCTGGCGATGACCGTGGCCAGTCCGATGCCCACCAGGAGCACCACGATAAGAGAAGGCACGCCGGACTCGTGCTGTCTGGCTTTGAAGTAGATCCCTTTCTCGATCATCGCCAGACGTTCGTGGTGCCTGATTTCCCTGCCCCTTTTCAGATACCCCAGGAACGCGCAGACGATGCCCAGTCCGAAGGAAACGGCAATCGTCAAAATGGCTGCTCCCTCGTAATCCTGATCGGCGAGGACCACAACCATGACGCATACGCTCAGGAAAAAAACCGCCCAGGCTTTCCAGCTATCCATAACCTGCCTCCAAATGGATCCCGCTTTTTCATTCGCATCGGCTGTCTGGCATTACCGCTCAAGATTTCGACACAAAATTTCGCCGTTTTGTTTCGGAAACTGAAAATTAATCCGATTTACAGGTATTGCCCACGGAAATTTACAGGTATTGTCGCGGGAAAAGTATACTCATATATTGAAACATTTGTAGATTCCCGGTAGTCTTATTAATGAGAAGGGGACCGACCGGGCTTCTTCAAGGGGTCGAATCTGTCCGGCGAAACGGCCCTGTAAGCGGCTGAGACTCGCTTGTGGCAGGATGAGGCGACCCATGGATTTGAGCGATGAAGAACTCGTCGCAAGGGCCCGGAAGGGTGACAGGCCGGCATTCGCCCAACTCGTTGACCGGCACCGGGTTTCCGTGTTCAACCTGACTCTCAGGATCGTTGGAAACCGGGAAGACGCCGAAGAGGCGGCGCAGGACGTATTCGTCCGGGCTTTCCGGAGTCTTGACAGGTTCCGCGGAGATGCCCGGTTTGCCACGTGGCTTTATCGGATTGCCGTGAATGTAAGCCTGAGTTCGGCCCGGCGTTCCCGGCGGGACCTGTCTACCTCTTCCCTTTCGGAGCCGGAAGATGACGACGATGGATTGCCGATGCAGATTCCGGATACGTCGGCGAATCCCGCGGAAAGGTTCGAGCAGGCTGAATACAGGGAACAGGTGAGAAATCTGGTGTCGGCGCTTCCGCCTATTTACAGCGCGGTGATTTCGATGTATCATATCCAAAGCCTGTCCTATGACGAGATCTCGGAAGCGCTGGAACTGCCGATAGGCACCGTCAAGGCCCGGCTTTTCCGCGCCCGCGCCGCGTTGAGAAACCTGGTCAGCCGGTCCATGGAGCCTGATTCGCTGAGTTGATACGGGCACGGGGTCCCGGAGTCGAATGATTATGAACTGCGAATCCACACAACGACTGATGTATGAAGCCGTCGACCGGACGCTTGCCCCGGACGAGCGCCGTCTGGTCGATACCCATCTGACCGGGTGCGAACGCTGCAGGGCGGAGATGGCCGTGCTCGACGCCCTGATCGAGACGGTGGAGACGACCCCTCCGGCGGAACCCTCCGACGCTTTCCTGGCCAACGTGATGGCCAGCCTTCCCGCGCCTGAGCCGTCGCCGCGGTTCGCGCCGTCCGTGGTCTTTCCCCGCGTGGCCTTTGCCGCAACGCTGGTGGCCGCGGCGCTGATCTGGCTGTACCGCGAGGTATTTGCCGAACTCGTGGGGAATTTCCTGCCCGTACAGGCTGTAATCGGACCGGTGGCGACTGTGATCGGCGACCTCCAGGCTTACGTCCAGACACAGGTCGCCGCGGTGGCGGAAAGCCTGCCCGAGCCGATATCCACCTCTCTCGACTGGGGCTCCCTGCTGCTGGTGGTCACTACGCTGGCAGTCGGTTACGTGCTGGTGCGCACGGCCGAGACGCTGGGCGTCGGAAACCCGGATATACAGGCCGGCAGGCGGTATTAGATTTCCGACACGCCTGTACCGGATCGCCGCGGCCTCTGAGCCGGGAAACACGAAGATCCCCGCCTTTGAAACGGGTCCTCGACAACCCGCATACTTGTTGACTTTTCGCGCGTTCATCGTTTTATTTCACCCCGTTACATGCGACTTGCATTGAAACGGTTTTCCGGCCTTCCGGATGACCACGCGGGGATTCCATGTCCACGGAACATATTCGAAACTTCTCCATAATCGCCCATATCGACCACGGCAAGTCGACGCTGGCGGATCGGCTGCTGGAGATGACCGGCACCATATCTCCACTGAAGATGCGTGCCCAGATGCTGGACAACCTGGACCTGGAGAGGGAACGGGGCATCACGATCAAGGCCCACGCGATCCGCATGTCCTACGAATGTCCGGACGGACAGGCTTACTCCCTCAACCTGATCGACACCCCGGGGCACGTCGATTTCTCCTACGAGGTATCCCGCAGCCTCGCGGCCTGCGAGGGCGCGCTTCTGATCGTCGACGCGGTGCAGGGCATCGAGGCGCAAACGATCAGTAATCTGTACCTGGCTCTTGAGAACGATCTGACCATTATCCCCGTCATCAACAAGATCGATCTGCCCAACGCCCGGGTCGACGTCGTTACCGGACAGATCGTGGACCTCCTGGGCATCGAGCCCGATGACGTCATATTGACCAGCGCCCGAGACGGAATCGGGGTCGAACAGGTGCTGCGGGCCATCCTCGACCGCATCCCGTCCCCGGAGCCCGACGACAGTCCGCTGCGGGCCCTCGTCTTCGATTCGATTTTCGATCAATACCGCGGCGCGGTGCCCTACGTGCGCGTCATGAGCGGTGAAATCAGGCCGGGCATGGACATCATGATGTGTTCCAACGGCAAGCGATTCGAGGTGGCGGAGACCGGTATCCTGCGTTTTGACAAGGCGCCGGTGGACGCGCTCACGGCAGGGGAAGTAGGCTATTTGATCGGGAATATCCGAAACGTGGCCGACGCCAGCGTGGGGGACACGATTACCGACGCCTCCCGTCCCTGCGACGCACCCCTTCCCGGTTACCGGGAGGCTAAGTCCATGGTGTTCAGCGGACTCTACCCGGCAATGTCGGAAGACTACGAACCGCTCAAAGAAGCCCTGGAAAAATACCAGTTGAACGACGCGGCCCTGGTGTACGAACCCGAAACTTCCATCGCGCTTGGATTCGGTTTTCGCTGCGGTTTCCTGGGACTCCTGCACATGGAGGTCGTACAGGAGCGCCTCGAGCGGGAATACGGACTTACGATCCTGGCCACCATGCCCAGCGTGGAGTACCGGATCACGACCACCGCGGGCGAGGTCCTCATGGTGGACAATCCCGCCGACATGCCCGACGCCTCGCTCATCGATAGTGTGGAAGAACCATTCATCCAGGCCCAGATCGTGGTGCCGCACGACTATATCGGCAATATCATGAAGCTGACCCGGGACCGGCGAGGCGTTTACAAGGCCATGGAATACCTCGACCCGACCCGGGTCGCCCTGCAGTATGAACTGCCGCTGTCGGAGATCGTATTCGATTTCTACGACCGGTTGAAGTCGATCAGCCGCGGGTATGCCTCTTTCGACTACGACTTCCTGGAATACCGCGCATCGCCCCTGGTCAGGCTGAACCTGCTCCTCAACGGCGACCTGGTGGACGCCCTTTCGATCATCATCCACAAGGACAAGGCCTACGAGTGGGGCCGCGAGTTATGCCAGCGGCTGCGCAAGATCATACCGCGGCAAATGTTCGAGGTCGCCGTCCAGGCCGCCATCGGCGGCAGGGTCATCGCGCGGGAATCGATCCGTCCCCTGCGCAAGAACGTCACGGCCAAGTGTTACGGAGGCGACATCACCCGGAAGCGGAAGCTCCTGGAAAGGCAGAAGGAAGGCAAACGGCGCATGAAGCAGGTCGGGAACGTCGAATTGCCGCAGGAAGCCTTTCTGGCGGTGCTCGATATCCGGGGCGAGGGCGCGGCCGTCGGAGGATAGGCGCCAGAGACCGGTTTCATGCCGGACAGTCCAGCACTTCAGAGGATATCCATCCTTGGCAAAAAACAAGTCCCTGCTTCGAGAGTACGCGGAAATCGTGCTGTTCACCGTGTTGCTCTTTATTGTAATCCGGGCGGAGGTCGTTCAGGCTTTTCGCATTCCGTCGGAATCCATGGAAGCCACTCTCCAGGTGGGTGATTTCCTGCTGGTCAACAAGTTCATTTACGGCCCCGGCATTCCTTTCACGGATATACGTATGCCCGCCTGGCGCGATCCGGAACCCGGCGATATCCTGGTGTTTCCCTATCCCCGGAACCCGGCACAGATGTTTATCAAGCGATGTATCGCCGTCGCCGGACAGAAGGTGGAGATCCGGGACAAGCGCGTATACGTGGACGACGTGCTGGTGGAGAATCCCCCGCACGTCAAGTTTGACGATCCCACGGTAAGGGCGGCCCCCCGAAGTACGCGGGACAACTGGGGACCCAAGATCGTTCCGGCGGGCACCCTGTTCGTCATGGGGGACAACCGGGACTACAGCTCGGACAGCAGGTACTGGGGATTCGTAGACACGAAGGACGTTGTGGGCAACGCCTTCGTCATCTACTGGTCCTGGGAACGGCACCGGAACGACCCCGAACTGGTGTGGCAATCATCCAGGCCCCTGGAGAGCGTCGCCTCGCTGGCCTACGTGCTGGGTTACAACATCGCCCACGTTCCGTGGCGGGTTCGCTGGAACCGCATCGGCAGAATCGTCATGTAGATCGGGACGCAAACACGATGGCCGGTCTATACATTCACATCCCCTTCTGTACCCACGCCTGCCCTTATTGCGATTTCTCCTTTGAGCTGCTTAGAGACGGCCGGGTGGGCCGGTTGCTGGCGGCCCTGGAAGCGGAGGCCGAGCGTCGTGGCCGCGAACCTCCCTGGCCGGACACCGTCGTCGACACGGTCTTCCTGGGCGGAGGCACCCCCACCTGCCTTACGGATCGTCAGCTGGACCGCGTCTTCAGAATGATCCATGATTCCTTCCGCGTCGACCCTGACGCCGAAATCACGGTTGAAGCGAATCCGGAAACGGTCAGGACTTCCAAACTGCGACGGCTTCGCGCCCTGGGCGTCAACCGGCTCAGCATCGGCGTTCAGTCCTTTTCCGATGAAATCCTGCGGCGGCTCGGGCGTCGCCATACGGCGGACCAGGCCGTACGGGCGATCGTGCTCGCGAGAGAAGCCGGTTTCGAAAACGTCAATCTCGACCTGATGTTCGGTGTGCCCGGTCAGGCGGCGCTGGACTGGGCGGATACGCTGGAGCGCGCGGTTTCCCTCGATCCGGAGCACGTGTCGGTGTATGGACTGACGGTCGAACCGGGCACCGAGTTCGACCGGATGGAGAAGGAGGGTCTGTTGGGCCTGCCGGACGAAGCGCGTCACGTGGCCTGCTATTATCAGGCTCTTGACCGGCTCTCTACCGCGGGGTACCGGCACTACGAGGTTTCCAACCTGTCGAAGCCCGGCTTCGCATGCAGGCATAATGTTTCTTCCTGGAACGGCGGCGACTATCTGGGGCTGGGACCGTCGGCCCACTCGCACGTGGCCGGACGGAGGCTGGCCAACACACGGGGCCTCGCCGATTACCTGTCGGCCATGGATGCGCGGGGAGAGGCCATTGATATGGATGAAACGCTCACGGTGGACGAACGTATACACGAGTATATCCTGTTGCGCCTGCGATCCGTCGAGGGTATGGATACCGGGGTCTTTCGAGACCGATTCGGGGACGACGCCATGGGCAAACGGGACCCGGCAATCCATACCCTGGCCGAGGAAGGGCTGCTGGCGGAGCGCGGATCACGGATTTGCCTGACTCGAAAGGGGCTGGCCCTCGCGGACAGTGTCTGCGCGTACCTCATGTAGCCGGCCTTCAGGCCGGTGCGCAAACCGAAAGAGACGGCATCATGAAGAAAATCAGGGTAGGGGTCCTGTGCGGAGGCCGATCGGCGGAACACCAGGTCTCGCTTCAGTCGGCCCGGAACATTGTCGACGCCATCGACCGGAACCGGTACGAGGTCGTCCTGATCGGCATCGACCGTACCGGACAGTGGCACCTGGGCGACTCGGCGGAATTCCTGCTCGACGCCCACGATCCCAAGCTGATCGCCCTGAACCGCCTCAGCGAAACCGTGACCCTCGCACCCGGCGCGCCCGTCGACCAGATGGCGACCCGGACCACACACCGGCCGGCCGGAAACATCGACGTCATATTTCCCGTTCTCCATGGACCCTTCGGCGAGGACGGCACGGTTCAGGGCCTCCTGAAGCTGGCCAATCTGCCTTACGTGGGCTCCGGCGTCCTGGGTTCGGCGGTATCCATGGACAAGGACGTGATGAAGCGTCTGTTGCGGGAGGCCGGCATCGCCACGCCCGATTTCATGACGTACATATCCTCCGACAGGGACAAGGTCGATTTCAATGCCGTCCGCGGTCGCCTGGGCATGCCCTGCTTCATTAAGCCCGCCAACCTGGGTTCATCCGTCGGCATCACCAAGGCCCACGATGCCGGGGAATTCGAAGCGGGGGTCCGGGAGGCTTTTCGATATGACCGGAAGATCCTGGTCGAGGAATACGTGAGCGGTCGCGAAATCGAATGCGCGGTGCTGGGGAACGCCCGGCCCGAGGCGTCCGGCCTCGGTGAAGTCCGGCCCGCCCACGAATTCTACTCCTACGAGGCGAAGTACATCGACGAGCACGGCGCGGAGTTGGAGATTCCGGCTGCGTTGCCGCCCGAATTGACGGAGCGGATCCGCGCGACAGCCGTGGAAGCCCACAGGGTCCTGGCCTGCGAGGGCATGTCCCGCGTCGATTTTTTCCTTAAGGATGACGGTGAAGTCCTGGTAAACGAACTCAATACCATCCCCGGATTCACCCGGATCAGCATGTTTCCCAAGCTCTGGGAGGTCGCCGGAGTCTCCTACGGCGATCTGATCGACCGGTTGATCCAGCTCGCGCTGGAAAGATTCGACGAAGAGAAATCGCTTGAAACGTAACCTGTGAATGGATGGTCCTGCCTGGCCTGGGCTGACTTGTCCTGACATGGCCCGGACCGACTTGGCCTGACCTGGAACTGCCTTGACGGACCGGAAACCCGGGGTACGGACCGTGCCGGATTTCGCTTGACACGGTGCGGGGTGCCAGGGTAGAATATGGTAGGCAGCGGCCATCTAAGGCTTCTGCGTATCCCGCGGGAATAGCTCAGTTGGCAGAGCATCAGCTTCCCAAGCTGAGGGTCGCGGGTTCGAGCCCCGTTTCCCGCCTGGCAGCCCTGCGGTTTGTCTATCCGCGGGGCGTTTTCTTATGAGGGAGGTTTCCGTGCGCCGGTCGGCGGTTTGCCTGGTCCTGGTCATCATGGTGCTGGTGTTCGCGCGGTGCGGTGCGAATACCATGCAGTTTTCGGATTCGCTCAATACCCCTGAGGCCGAGTATGCGAAGGCGCTTGGTCTGCTGGAATCAGGCGCGCTCGACCAGGCGGAAGCGGCGTTGCGCAGTACGATGCAGCTCGATGACCGTTACGCGCCGGCCTACGTGGGAATGAGCCGCCTCTTTTTTGAACGGGGCGATGTGAAGGAGGCCATTCGATACGTGCACATGGCCAGGATACGGGATGCGGACTACGTGCCCTCCTGGCTGATGGCCGCCCGTCTGTACGCCTCCGCCGGGCAGTACGAAGCGGCGGTAAACGAATTCCGGGAGGCGATCTCCCGGGACAAAGACCGGTTATGGGCCGTAGAAAGCTACTTCGATCTGGGCCGTACCCTGGAGAAGCTGAATAAACTGGAAGAGGCCCACGACGCCTACGTGGAGGCGATCTCCCTGGACCCCCTCCATGTCGAGGCACGGGCTTCTGTCACGCGTATCTGGAAGACCCTCGGTCCCGAATTCCTGATGAGGCTGCGTTTCGAGAACCGGGACATCATCCTGCCGTGACGGGTACATCGGCCGGAAGTTCGTGGACCGGAAGTTCGCGCGCCGTCAACGGCACTGTTAATCCAGCCCGCCTGGTCCACCCCGGTCAGGACAAATCCCCGATTACACCTTGGATGAACTTCACGGAACGCTCCAGGGTATCCCGCCTTTCCGCTTCGCTGTCTCCTGTAATGCCGCATTCATAGGCCAGGTATCCGTCGAATCCGATGTCCCGGAGGGCGGACAGCCCCGCTTTCCAGTCGATGTCCCCGGAGCCCGGCTCCTGGCGGGTGTTGTCGGCCATGTGCACGTGACCGACGTACCGGCGTCCGGCTCGTCGCAGCGTGGCGGGCGTGTCCGTCTCCTCGATATGCATGTGGAAGAAGTCGCACAGCAGGCTGGCGGACGGCGGGTCGCCGGCCCCCCTGATGATTTCGATACCCCGTTCCTGCTGCTTCAGCAGGTGTTCCTCGTAGCGGTTCAACGGCTCCAGCAAGACCTTCGTGTTCTGCTCCGCGGCGCATTCGGCCAGGTCCCGGACAATCTCCGTCAGCAACTGCATTTCCAGGGTGATGGCGTCGGCCAGCGGCGTGAGATCCGGGATGCGCGGCGGTCCGAATATGGGGGGCAGGATCAGGCCGACGGCCTTGAAATGTCCGCATACCTCCAGGTTCTCTTTCGCCTCGGCGATGCTGTGATTCCGCTTGTCTGTATCGGGATCCAGAAAATCGAAGGTGCCCTGGCCGCACAGCGAGACCAGCCGTATGGTGCGATTCCGCAACGCGGATTCCAGCTCCTCGATCCGCCGTGCCGGACCCCGCCCGGATATTTCGAGTCCTTCCACGTTCAGGGATTCGGCGAAGTCCAGTTTTTCATCGAGTGTGCTCCCGGGGAGCAGGCCTTCCTGCAGGGCGATTTTCATCTCTTCTCCTTGATCATGGTGAAACCGTGTCGTCGTCAGACTGCGTCGTCAAACCGCGTCGTCGTCAGGCTGTGTCGCCAATGCGTCTCGACGTCAAACTACATCGCCGATGCGTTTCGATTTGGCCCAGACCGTCGAAGTATCAGGCACATCCGCGTTTCTGTACGTGGGAATGAAGGACCAGCGGTCCCGGCCGGACCGGTTCGCATGGGAACTGTGCAGCAGCCTGTCGTGAAACACCAGCACGTCTCCGCATTTCATTTCCACGTCCACCATCCGCTCGCCCTTGAGCTCCTCGTCTGAAACGCGGTTGGTGAACCCCCTGGCGTCCCGCACGGACGCATGGTCCCGCGTCCGGCGATGGGAGCCGGGGATGACCCGCAGGCAGCCGTTTTCCGGCGTCGCGTCTTCGAGGGCGATCCAGGCGGAGTACTTGGTCGCGCCGCCCCAGTACGCCTGGTCCTGGTGCCAGGGCGAGGCGAAGTGGATGCGGGAGGACTTGAAGACGGGCTTCGCGCTGAGGAACTCGATGCGGGGACCGATCAAAGGCCGCAGGATGGCCGCCATCCGCGGGTCGCACGAGATCGATTCGAAGAGGGTCGGGATGGTGTCGCACATCCAGACCTGCACGCCCGACGGCCCCGACGTGTTTTCCACGAGATCTTTCGCGATGGTCTTGCACGCCGCCATTTCTTCTGGCGTGAACACGGCTTCGGCCATAATAAAGCCGTTCTCCGCGAAGCATGAAGAGGCGTCGTCCGGCACCTTAAGCATTACAGCCTCCCGGCAGGCTAGTGTGAATCCCTCGCGACCGGCGCGCCGCTGCCGCCGACCAGAAAATCGAAGTCCACGCCCCGGTCGGCCTGGAGCACGTGGTCCACGTACAGCCGGCAGTATCCCCGGTCGGTCGCCGGTTCGGGCGGCGTCCAGCGGGCTCGTCTACGGGCCAGCTCATCCCCGGGCACATCGAGTTCGAGGCACCGCTCGCCGACGTCAAGTTCGATCATGTCGCCGTCCTGCACGAGGGCCAGCGTGCCGCCCGCCGCGGCCTCAGGCGCCGTGTGGAGCACGACCGTGCCGTAGGCCGTGCCGCTCATGCGCGCGTCGGAGATGCGGACCATGTCCGTGACGCCCTGCTGGAGCAGTTTCGACGGCAGAGGCATGTTTCCCACTTCGGCCATGCCCGGATAGCCCTTGGGCCCGCAGTTCTTCAGCACCAGGACGCTGTCCGCGTCCACGTCCAGGTCCGGATCGTCGATGCGGTCATGGAGGTCTTCGATGTTTTCGAAAACCACGGCGCGGCCGCGGTGCCGCATCAGTTCACGCGATGCCGCCGAGGGCTTGATGATGGCGCCGCCCGGACACAGATTGCCCTTGAGCACGGCGAGTCCGCCGGTCGGGGTCAGCGGGGCGTCCAGGGTACGGATCACATCCCGGTCGTGGCAAGGCGCGTCGGCCGTGTTTTCACCGATGGTCCTGCCGTTCACGGTCAGGGCGTCGCGATGGATCAGGCCGCCCAGTTCCCGTATCACGGCGGGCAACCCGCCCGCGTAATAGAAATCTTCCATCAGGTACTGGCCCGACGGCATCAGGTTCACGATGCACGGGATGTCGCAGCCCAGGCGGTCCCAGTCCTCCAGGGAGAGGTCGACGCCGAGGCGGCCCGCGATGGCCAGCAGGTGCACGACCGAGTTGGTGGAACCGCCGATGGCCCCGACCACCCGGATGGCGTTCTCGAGGGCCTTGCGCGTGACGACCCTGGACATGCGCAGGTCCTCGCGGACCATCTCCACCACGCGGCGGCCCGCCTCGTGAGCCAGCTTCATCCGCCGGGCATCGGCCGCGGGTATGGCGGCGTTGCCGGGCATGCCCAGGCCCAGCGCTTCCACGACACTGGCCATGGTCGAGGCCGTACCCATGGTCATGCAGTGGCCGGTGGACCGGTTCATGCAGGATTCCGCTTCAAGGAACTCCTCTTCGCTCATCGTCCCGGCGCGCACCTCGTCGCTGAACTTGTAGACGTCCGTGCCGGAACCGATATTCCTGCCTCTGAACCGGCCGTTGAGCATGGGGCCGCCTGAAATCGCCAGGGTGGGCAGATCGCAGCTTGCCGCGCCCATGAGCAGGGCCGGGGTGGTCTTGTCGCAACCGACGAGCAATATGACCCCGTCGAGGGGATTTGCCCGGATGGTCTCCTCCACGTCCATGCTGACCAGGTTGCGGAACAGCATGGTCGTGGGCCGCATAAGGGGCTCGCCCAGGGACATGACGGGGAATTCCACCGGGAACCCGCCCGCTTCGTATACGCCGCGTCGGACCCGTTCCGCGATGATGCGGAAATGGGCGTTGCATGGCGTCAGTTCCGACCAGGTGTTGCAGATGCCGATGACGGGCCGGCCGTCGAAGACGTGATCCGGAAGCCCCTGGTTCTTCATCCAGCTTCGGTGGATGAATCCCACTTTGTCTTTGGGGCCGAACCACTGGGTGCTGCGAAGGGGGGATGACATGTATGCTCCTGAAATCTGTGGATGGTCCTCGGATTACCGGCGCCTCGCCGCCGTCCAGGCCGCGCGAAGCGTGGCGGGAGAAAGAACGAACCGCGCGGCAGGCCAGAACAGGGTGACGGGAACGACGCGAAGCTCGCCTTCTCCATCGAACTCCAATATGGCTTCGTCAAATTCGGGTTCGACAAGCAGCCGGACGCGGTCGGCGCCATGAAGAAACCCGGTGAATGCGCAGATATAGCCCCAGAGGCGGCCCGTGTCATAGGGATTCCCGAGCCCGAACCGCCCGGCGATACGCAGAGATACGAACCGCACGCGCGTCGCCATGCCACGCGTGCACTTCAGCACGCCCCGCATGAATCCCTTACTCTTCAGCAACGCCATGAAACGTTTCGCCGCCGTCCGCGGCGCCGCGGACGGCGTTTTCCCCGGGGAATCATCCGGTTGAGCCCGATCGGCGGCCGGCCTGCGCTTTTTTGGGGTACGAGCTGTGCTTCCGGGTTTAGAAGGAGTGAATTGGAGCAGTCCGAACAACCACCCGATCGTGATCCTGCCCGATAACGCCTCCCGGCGAACGACCGAGAAGGAGATCGTCACGGGAATTGCGAGGAGCAACAGCACCGAGAGCAGAACGGCGACAGGTATGAGAAGATAGGGTTCGAAGGTCGGGAGCACGGCTTAGCTTTCTTTACGTTCGCCCGGCTTTGTGAATCTGTCCAGCACGGACTTCAGCAGGTCGACCACGGTATGTGTGGCCGAGGATACGCCCGACTGTCCCGACATCCGCTCCAGCCGGACTTCTCCATCCCTGACGACCAGCACGGCGACCGGTTGAACACCGCCTCCTCCTCCACTGCCGCTCCGTGATCCGTCTTTGCCCGACGTCCCGCCGCCGCCGAAGCCAAAACCCAGTTTGACCAGGGGGATGACCTTCGTATCTCCCATTTCGACGGGGTCGCCGACAACGGACTGCGCTTTGGCCACCTCCCTGAGCTCGCCCAGGGTGGTTTTGACCAGATCCTCCAGTTCAGCCATGCCCATGCTCCTGTGAGTTTTCGATTGCGATGAAGGTACGGTCAATTGCCCCAGAGTTCCTCAAGACGCCTGTCCCTACCACAATTGTACCGGTAGAACTTGTATCTCAAAGGGTTTTTCTTGTAGTAGTCCTGGTGGTAATCTTCCGCCTCGTAAAAGGTCGACGCCGGGGTCACCTCGGTCACCACGCGATCAAAACGTCCGGAATCGATCACTTTCTGCTTCGACGCCTCGGCCAGCGCTTTCTGTTCGGCGTCATGATAGAATATCCCCGCGCGGTACTGGCTGCCCCTGTCGCAGAACTGGCGGTCGTCCACCGTGGGATCGATGTTTACCCAGAAGACGTCCAGCAGTTCCTGGTAGGTTATCTTCGAGGGATCGTAGCGAACTTCCATGGCTTCCGTGTGCCCGGTATTGCCCGCGGTCACCTCTCCGTAGGTCGGATTGCGCAGATGCCCGCCGGTGTATCCCACGATGGTGGAAATGACACCGTCCAGTTCGTCATAGGGCGGCTCCATGCACCAGAAACAGCCACCGGCGAAGGTCGCCACCGCGTATTGCCCGGCCTGCGCGGCCTCGCCGGATTGAGGCGCCGGTTCGCCGCCGGACCTGGCCACGGTGTACACGGTAAACGCGAGCAGGCCCGCGATGAACGCGATCGGCAGGGTGTGCTTTTTATTGAACATGGTGTCTCCTTTCTTGATGAACGGGTCCGCCCGGTTTCTCTCGGGAGACCGGTTCTATCCGAACAGGCCCAGTTGGTTCGACGGTTTCGGTTTTTTCTTTTTCCGCCGGCGCCGGTCCGGATTTTGCGTTCCACGGGGATCGTCGTACTGTTTCAACTGTTCTTCGATATCTGTCAGGAAGGGTGATGGCCGGGTCGAGCGCGTCTCGCCGAACAGCATGCGCTTTTTGGATCGGACCAGGTAAAGCCGTTCCTTTGCCCGGGTCATGGCCACGTAAAACAGACGGCGTTCTTCGTCCAGGTCGGACTCCATGCCGTCGTGTTGCAAGGGCACCAGGCCGTCCTCACAGCCCACGACGAAGACGACCGGGAATTCCAGCCCCTTGGCCGCGTGCAGGGTCATGAGATTCACGTGCTCCGACGCCTGGCCGTAGGCGTCGTATTCCTGGCTGAGCAGCAGCCTGTCCAGCAGTACCGGCAATTCCGTCTCGATTCGGGCGTACCGGGTCAACTCGCGCAGGCTTTCATCCGCCCTGGGATAGCGCCACTTCAGTTTGTCCCAGATGGATGTGCGCGCCAGGTTCTTCAAGATGTCGGCCGCGGTGCGTTTCTCCAGGTCGGAATTCATCGTCTTCAGGTCACTCATCAGGGCTTCCACGCCGATCCTGGATCGCTTCATGAGCAGGCGCGGGTGATCCATCAGCTCCCCCACGTGGTCGATCGTGATCTGCGTGCGTTGTTTCCACAGGTCTTCGATGAGTTCCACGGTCCGGTCTCCCAGCCCGTCGATCGTCGACGACAGGCACCGGAGCGCCGAACCGGTGGTCACGGTCCGGCCATCGCCGAGTTGCAGCAGGGTAACCATTTCCTGCACGCCCGGCCTGTTGATGAGGGACGTATCTCCTGCGACCTGGTATGGTATACCGCTGCGATCAAGGGCTTCCACCACGGCGGTATGCTGACTGTTCATCCGGTAAAGGACGGCAATGTCCCCGAAGGAACGTTCCTCGCCCGGATCCGCCCCGTCTTCCAACCGCCCCGAATCCTGGGAGAAATGGCTGGTTCCACCCACCATTCGTTCGATCTGGTGCACGACGTACTCGGCTTCGGCCTTGTCGGACCGGGTCTCCCGAATGACCAGGTGTCCCTGGACATAGAGCGCGGCGACCAGCGGCGGCGCAGCGGTAACGTCGGAAGCGCCCATGACCTGCGACGAGGCGTCGAGCAGAGAAGCCGCCGACCGGTAGTTCTCCTTCAGGTACTGTACCTTCGCACCGGGAAAATCGTCCTCGAAGGAGTGAAAGTAACGGGTGTCCGCTCCGCGAAAACCATAAATGGCCTGGTTGGGGTCGCCGATGGCCGTAATCCGGGCGCCGCCTTCCACGAGGATCTTCAGCAAGGCGTGCTGGGCCGGGTTGATGTCCTGGTACTCGTCCACGAAAACGTAGCGGAACCGCTCGTGTACGCTCTGCCTGAACCGCTCGTCCGAGTGCAGCAGCTTCGTGGTCTCCAGGATGACATCGTCGAAATCCAGCAGCCCATGTCTGCGCAGAAGGCGCGTGTAGGCTGAAACCGCTTCCGGTATCTCACCGGTTCGTCCCGACGCCTTCCATCTGGCGACCTCCTCCAGCCTCCTCCTCCGTTGCGTGGTATTATCCAGCGGCCACTGTGCGCGGGCCACCCGGTCCTGGTCGTCGGGCGTTGCCACACTCAAGCTGAACGGGATGCTCACGTGGCGGGACCACTGGCGCATCAGGGCAAGGCAGATGCCGTGGAACGTGCCGACCATGGCATGCCGCGCCTCACTGTCGAGCAAGTCTCCCAGTCGCGACTTCAACTCTCCGGCGGCCTTGTTGGTGAAGGTCACGGCCAGCATCCGGTCGGGCGTGGTGTCCTGCCGCGCCAGGCAGGCCATCCGGTGGGTCAGGGTGTGGGTCTTTCCAGTACCGGGTCCGGCCACGATCAGAAGATGGCCCTCGCGGTGACGTACGGCCTTTCTTTGATCTTCGTTCAAGGGTATGTCCATCAATGACGCGTCTTCGCGCGGTTCAGGCGCTTCGGCCACGGTCACGGAAGGTGCGGACTCATGGGGCTCCGGCGAAGCATCCACGACAGCCTGGTCCACGGATTCCGGCATCTCCGGTACGAACGGCGGGGGTGCTGTGACTTCGACCGTTCCGTTGGCGCGAATCGGCGCCTCTTCTTCCATCTCCGATGCATCGTCCCGCACCGGTTCCTTTCGCAACGGCGTTTTCGGCTCCACGGGCAGTTCGTCCAGCAGGGCGATCTGCCTGTCGCCGCCCAGGCGGTCCGCCGGGTTAAACAACTTGATCACTCCGTAGTCCCCGTCATAGCCCGGGAGGATATCCACCTCTCCGAACCGCATGCGTCGAATGCCTTCGGCGATCAATGGCCCGGCCACCTGCGCGATGTCGTCTTCGGGTATTTCCAGGAGAATGCCGAGTTCGCTGCCGAGACGCGAGACCATGGCCTGGTAAATCGTATCCACCGTTTTGGTACCGGGCCCCACCTGCTTCGCCTCGCCGATGATCTCGGGCAGGGGTATTACGCTGAAGAAATGGCGCGCGCGGGGAGGCCTCTTACCCTCTTCCCGGTCCGCGAGCTCTTCCACGCGGGCCATGACGCCTACAGTAACCGGCTTGCCGCAGTCGGGGCATATCCCCTTTTCGGCGATGGTCTCCCTCGGATGCATCCTTCTCCGGCATTTCCGATGTCCGTCATAGTGGTATTTGCCTTCTTCGGGATAGAACTCCACCGTCCCCGTAAGCCCGTCTTCTTCCGGGTCGGAGAGGGCGCTGTAGATCGCGGGATAGCTGCAGGAAGTGTCGAACAGGGTGGTCTCCCGGCCGAGCTTTCCGGGTGAATGAGCGTCGGAGTTCGAGACAAGCGCGTAGGGATCGAGTTGTTCCAGCCGCCAGTTCATCAGTGGATCCGAGGAGAGCCCGGTTTCGACGGCGAAGATATGCTCCGTGAGGTCCCCGTAGCAATCCGATATGAGGTCGAAGCCTCCCCTGGATCCCAGGGCCGAAAACCAGGGAGTCCAGACGTGTGCCGGTATGAGGCAGGCCATCGGGTCGGTTTCGAGGGTGATCTCCAGAAGGTCCCGGGAGTCCAGGCCCAGGATGGGCCGTCCGTCCGACCGGATGTTGCCGATGGCGCCCAGCCGGGCCTGAATTGTTTTGGCGGCTTCGAATCCCGGCGCCAGGATGATGTTGTGCACCTTCCGGACGCGGCCGAGCCGCTTGTAGATGTTCGAAATCTCGACCGTCAGCATGAAGCGGACCGGCGCCCGGCAGGCGGCCGGCACCTGGTCCCGCATCGCGTTCTCGTGTTCGGGTTTCAGCCGGAACAGCCCTTCCTCGGCCGGTTGCAGTTTCTCCTCCAGTTCATCCATCCAGCCCGGATGGACAAAGTCCCCGGTACCCACCACCCGGATGCCCTTCAACTGGGCCCACTTGTACAGGTGCTCCAGGTTCAGGTTCTTGCTGGTCGCCCGGGAGTAGTGGGAGTGGAGATGCAGATCGGCGTGAAAAGGCAAGGAAGCCTCCTGTCCGCTGGCCCGTCGCGGTTTCCCCCAGCCTGGATCGTCCGATCCAGCGTGCTTTCAGGATATACCGCACCTGTTGGAAAGATGGGGGAATACGCGGGTGCGGGCAAGGAGTTTGTATGGGCCGCGCGGCCTGGGGCCCGCGGTCAGGAAGCCGGCGATTCGGCCGCTTCGCCCGGCTCCAGGACCCGTCCGCTCAGTCGGTTGCGGACGCCTGACAGGACGGCGAGTCCATCTTCCAGGATATAGTAGCAGATGGGGACCAGGATCAGCGTGATGGCGGTCGCGAACAATACGCCGAATCCGAGGGATATGGCCATGGGGATGAGGAACTGCGCCTGGAGGCTTCTCTCCATCAGGATCGGAATAAGCCCGGCAAAGGTCGTGAGCGAGGTAAGCAGCACGGGCCGGAACCGGGCGACCCCCGCGTTCCGGATGATCTCGTGCAGGTCCGCGTCGGGCCCCGCGCGTTCACGTCCGCGGTTGATGAAGTCCACCAGCACTAGGCTGTTGTTCACTACGACGCCGGACAGCGCGACGATGCCGAATAGGGAAAGCAGCGAAATTGCGAATCCCATGATCAGATGACCCAGGACCGCCCCCACAATGCCGAAGGGTATGACGCTCATGATGATCATGGGCTGCACGTAGGACTTGAAGGGGATGGCCAGCAGTCCGTAGATCACGAGCAGGGCGACCAGGAATCCGAAGCTCAGGCTTTCGATAGACTCCTGCTGGTTGCGCTGCTGTCCCTCCAGCGTGTAGGTCAGGCCGGGGTACCTGGCCATCAGCGACGGCAGGTAGGACGACGTGAGGTCGTTCAGAATGTCATTGGAACTGGCGACGGCGTCGTTCACGTCGGCGGTGACGGTGATGACGCGCCTCCGGTCCGTCCGCCGTATGTTGGAATAACCCCTTCCCATCTCCGCCTGCGCCGCGAGCGAGAAGGGCACTTCGATGCCGGCCGGCGTGCGAATGCGCATGTTTTCCATGTCGCCCAGGGAACGCCTGTCCGATTCGGGATAACGCACCATCACGCGGACGTCGTCCCGGCCCCGCTGGATCCTCTGGGCTTCCTGACCGAAGAAGGCCTGCCGGACCTGACGCGAGAGCCCTGCCATGGTGATGCCGAGGGCCTCGCCTTCGGGCGTTACGTTCAGCCTGATTTCCTGCTTGCCCGGCCTGAAATCGTCCGCGACGTCCATGACGCCGTCGTAATTCGCCACCGTGCCTTTCAACTCGGCGGTCGCCAGCAGCAGCGCCTCGGGATCGGCGCTGGACAGTTCGATGTTGATCGCCTCGCCCGCGTTGAACAGGGAGGAGGTAAACGAGAGTTCCACGACGTCGGGAATCGGACCGATGAGCTCCCGCCAGCGGTTCACGATTTCCTCGCCGCTGATGTTCCGGGTTTCCGACGGGGACAGTCCCAGCACGACTTCACCGATGTGCGAGGACCGGGCGGACCCGATTATGCCCCCCGCGTTCTGCTGTGCCCGGGCGGCGTTCGGCTGTTCGCCGATGGCCGCCATGATGTTCCGTATGACTTCGGTATCGCTCCCGGGGTCATCGCGGGCGATTTCGTCGCCAACCTGTCTCTGCAGCAGTACAGCGCTTTCCTCGATCAGCGCGATATACCGGTCGGTGATTTCGGCGGGCGTACCCTCGGCCAGGGTAAGGTGCGCCGAGACGAATTCGTTCTCCACGGTCGGAAAAAACACGAAGCGGAGGATGCCGCCGGCCACGAGCCCGGTGGTGAGGATGATCGCGCCGACGCCGATGGACAGGGTGAGGTACCGCCAGGAGAGGGCATTCTTCAACAGGGGAACATAGACGCCCTCCACGAATCGCCGGAGATGCCGGGCAACGTTGTCCTGCAGTTCGTACAGCCACTTGTCGGCGTAGAAGAGCACGAGGTAGAATGGCCTGATCAGCAGGAACGTACGGGGCAAAGGACTTTCCTTCTTCTGCGGCTGACCGTGGCGCAGGTGGGTGGGCAGAATGAGCAGGGACTCGATCAGGGAGAAGAGCAGCATGAGAATGATCACGATGGGGAAAATCTCGAAGAATTTCCCCATGAGCCCCTCCACGAAGAACATGGGCATAAAGGCGACGATCGTCGTCAGGACCGCGAAGGTTATGGGCTTGGCGATCTCCTGGACGCCCATTCGCGCGGCCGTCGCGGGTTCCGTCCCCCTTTCCTGGTGCGCATAGATGTTCTCCCCGGCGATAATGGCGTCGTCCACCACGATACCGAGCACCATGATGAAGGCGAAAAGCGAGAGCATGTTGATGGAAGCGCCTAACAGCGGCATCATCCAGAAAGTACCTAAAAAGCAGATGACGATGCCCAGGGCGACCCAGAACGCCAGCCGGATGCGCAGGAACAGGGCAAGGCAGAGGAATACAAGCATGAAACCCAGTTGTCCGTTGTTGATCATCAGGTCGAGCCGGCTTTCGAGGAGCCGGGACTGGTCCTGCCAGGTGATCAGTTCGACGCCATCCGGCAACTCCGCCTGCCTGGCGGCCACGTACCGATGCACGGCGCCGGAGACGTCGAGGATGTTCTCGTTGCCCACGCGGAAGACCTTCACCAGGGCGGCCGGTTTACCGTCGAACCGTGAGAAGACGTCCGTTTCCGCGAATCCGTCGACGACCCGGGCCACGTGGCTGAGGAGAAGCCGCGTACCATCGGAGCGGGACCGCAGCACGATCTGGTCGAATTCGGATCCGACCAGGGCCTGCCCCTTCGATCGGAGCAGGATCTCTCCGCCCGGAGTCTTCACCGAGCCCCCGGGCAGGTCGAGGGAGGAATTCCGCACGGCGCTGACGACCTCGGAGAACGTCAGTCCATAGCGCCGGAGCGCGGCTTCGGAAACCTCGATCGATATCTCGTACGGCCGGACGCTCGCCAGGTTCACATGGCTGATCTCCGGCATGGCCAGCAGGTCTTCCCGGATCTCTTCGGCCAGCCGCTTCATGGACGATTCGTCCAGCCTCCCGGCCACGGCGACGTCAATGACCTGGCGCCGGAATATGATCTCCCGGATCACCGGTTTTTCTGTTTCCTCGGGGAAGGTGTCGATGGCGTCCACGCGAGACTTCAGGTCATGGAGCAGCGTGCGGGCGTCGGCGTCGGGGTCCACCTCGACCTGGATCCTGCCGACCCCCTCCGACGCGGTGGAGCTCAGTTTCTTTATGCCGTCCAGGTCCTGAATGGCTTCTTCCACCCGGACGCAGACCGCTTCTTCCACTTCGGCCGGCGCCGCGCCCAGGTAGGGGACCGTGATGATGACGATATCGGTCTCGAACTCGGGGAAGATCTCGACCTTCAGCCGTGATATCATCAGCAGTCCGCCCACGATGATCGTCATCATGAGCAGGTTGGCCGCCACGTTGTTCCGTGCGAACCAGGCCAGTACGTAATTCATCTGCCCGTGCCTTCCTCTTCCTGTACGACGGCTCCGGACGAATTCGATTCGAGCATGCGCACTTCCATGCCGTCCACCTGGGTTTCGAGGGCGGACAGGCAGACGCGTTCGCCCGTCTCGATTCCACTTCGGATGTAAACCTGGTCGGATGCTATGCGGAGGATCTCGACCGGTCGAAACCGGAGCCGGTTTTCGTCATCGACGACGGCGATCCGGTTCTCGCCATGCAAGGCCGTCCGCGGCAATACCGCCACATCGGGATAGCGCTTGCCCAGGATCTCGGCCTCGACGAACATGCCGATGCCCAGGGGCGGCCGGTCGGGATTCGCGCCCCGGCCGTATGGGTCCTGGACTCTGGCTACCGCGTAGACCATCCGGCTCATGGGGTCGATCTCGCCCTCCATGCGGACCACGCTGCCGTCCCACCGGTGCAGGCGGCCGGCGAATTCGGCGCTGATCACCACCGGCGGACCCGCGGCGCGGGACGTCTCGCCGCGGAACTGCATGGGCGTGTCGAAAAACGCCAGTTCTTCGTCGGGTATGGGCAGCCGTATCTCGGCATAGTTGATGGCGTAGATGGTCGCCAGCGCCTCACCGCGCCGGAGGAACTGGCCCACGTCCACGTTCTTCTTCCTCACCCTGCCGGCATAAGGCGCGCGGATCTCCGTGCGTTCCAGGTTGAGCTTCGCCTGCTGGAGCGCCGCGACGGACGCATCCAGGTTGGCCCGGGCCTGGGCCAGTTGAGGCTCTCTCAGGACAAGCGGCATGGGTGCGCCCGATCCCAGCCGTTGCCATTCGTCCTGGGCGAGACGGGCTTCCTCCTGCTCGATCTGCAGCGCGGTGGCGAACCGGGCCGTATCGGCGGCGGCCCGCGTGACCGCCAGTTCCGCGTCGCGCGGGTCGAGGCGCACCAGCAGCTCGTCTCTCTCGAAGAACCCGCCGGGTACGAAGGAAGGAGATACGAAGACGATCTGGCCGTCCGTCTCTGCAGAGAGCGCGCTCTCGGTCCTCGGCATTACCGCGCCCTGGGACCGCACCGTAAGCCGGACCGTGTCCAGCGTTGCGACGGCCGTACGAACCAAAGGGGGCGGGACGGCCGGTGCCCTGCTTTCCACCACGGGCCGGCTGCGGACCAGGAAGACCATGATCAGTACGGAACCCGCGACAATGGCCAGCGGAAGGGATATTCTAAGCCACTTGTTCATCCACTACTCCTGTCTTTCTCCAAAATCTACGAAATCTCCTGTATCTCCGGTTTCCGTTCCCCTTCGTTCAAATCCGCCGCCCAGTGCCAGGTAGAGGTCAACCCGGGCCTCCAGGCGTTGTCTCCTAACGGCCAGGTACTGCCCTTGGGACTCGAAGGCGCGCCGCTGGGCGTCCAGCATGGTGATCACGTCGCTCAGTCCGCTGTTGTATCGCGATTCCGCCAGTTCGCGGGCGGCTGTAGCCTGAGTCGCCGCTTCCAGCAGGGCGGCTTCCCGTTGTTTGAGGAGCCCGTCCGCCACAAGGGCGGTTTCCACCTCTCCGTAGGCCCGAAGAGCCTGGCCCGCGAAATTCGCGACCACCTGGTCGCGGTTGGCCTCGGCAAGGTCGACGCCCGCGCGGAGACGTCCGCCCTGGAACAGGGGCTGCAGCAGGCTGGACGCGAGGCTCCAGACGATGAAATCGCCATCGAGCAGATCGGTCAACGCGGCCGAAGACGTCCCGCCGGAACCGGTCAGGCGAATGGCCGGATACCGCGCTTTTTTCGCTACCCCTATACGGGCGCCGGCCGCCGCGAGCCGCCGCTCGGCCAGCATCAGGTCCGGCCGCCGCGCGATAAGATCCGCGGGCAGTCCCGCCGGTATGGATTCAGGTACGGGAGGAAGGTCTGAGGCTATGGCCAGTTCGGCCGACGGATACCTCCCGAGCAGGATCTCCAACTGGCGGACGACGCTGTCGAAGGCCTGCATCCGCTGAAGGACCACGGCCTCTGCCGCGGCCACGTTGGAGAGCGAAAGGCGCAGGTCGAGGGCGGGTCTGAGCCCGCGCGCGTACCGGTTCCCGATCCGTTCGTTCACCACCTTGAAATTGTCTCTTGTCGCCCGGGCCAGCTCGAGCTGGCGCTGGGCCTCGATGGCCGCGAACCACGCCTTGGCGGTCTGTCCGGCGACGGATGACCGGGCCCCGTGCAGGTCGGCCTGTGATCCCTGGAGATCGGCCAGCGCGGCGGCCTTGTCATCACCGAGACGGCCCCAGAGGTCGATCTCCCAGTTTATGTTGGTCGATACGCCGTAGTTCGTCGACGTGGTCTTCAACACGCCGCCGTTTCCGCCGGGAATAGGAAATCCGATGAAATTCCGACGCGTGCGCGATCGATTGAAGTCCAGGCTGACCTGGGGCAGCAGGGGAGCGCCCACGATCCGGGCCTGGGCCTGTGCCGCGTGCATGCGGCCTGTCGCGGATTTCAGTTCGAAGTTGCGGGAGAGGGCTTCGTCGATGAGCGTATCCAGCCGGGCGTCGCTGAAATCCGTCCACCAGTGCGCACCGATCCGGCCACCGTCCGACGGGGCGCCGGTCCACCCGGGGGGGACAGGGGTTTCGAGGGAAGGATGCCGCAGTTCTGGCGCCGAAGCACAACCTGATACGATCGTTGCGGTTGCGAGCAAGGCACAGACTGCTCTCACAAAAGCCCCCTGCATGGCAAGGTAAGTGTGTCTTCGTACGCATGTAACGCAAATGCGGCGTCCATCATCGGGAAAGTCGGGAAATCCCGGTAAGCAGTCAAGCGAATTAACGTATGGATCATGGCCGTGAACCGTCCGTTTCCATTGATTCCATGCTGACGCGCCGAGGCCCGTATCCATACTGACGCGCCGAGGCCCGTATTCGCGCATATATCAGTTGCAATTCCTTCGTCGATCCATAATATGGTATGCGCCATATGACGGACCGCACCGAGTACGGTAAGAAACGAGCATGCACGAGACTGGCACTGTGGATATACCGCGCGAGGCGCACAGGCCCTTCGTCCTCTGGTTCACCGGGTTGTCCGGATCGGGAAAAAGCACCATTGCGGACCGGGTCTTCGATGCGTTGAGGAACAGAAAAATCAAGGTGGAACGCCTCGACGGCGATGAAATCCGGGCCGTTTTCCCCGACACGGGCTTTGACAAAGCGGGGCGCATGGCCCATATCGCCCGGGTGGGTTATCTGGCATCGGTCCTCGAACGGAACGGTATCTGTACGATCGTGTCCCTCATTTCGCCTTACAGGGAAGCCAGGGACGAAGCGAGGCAACGCTGCGGCCGGTTTTTCGAAGTGCATGTATCCGCACCGCTGGAGGTCTGCGAGGCACGGGACGTCAAGGGGCTGTACGCCAGATCGAGGCGCGGGGAAATCGAGGGATTTACCGGTATAGACCATCCCTATGAGGAACCTGAAAGACCCGAGCTGGCGATCGACACCTCGCGTCTGACCGTGGAGGAATCCGTGGCGGTTGCATTGAACCATATCGAGCCTTATATATAACGACGTTTTCGTCCAGGAATTCGCGTTGACTTAAGACCGTTGACTCAAGACCAGGCAATGTCAGGAAGCAGGAGTGAAACTCACTTATAGGTTCTAAGCCCGCCCCTGATAAAGCCGGACATTAAATCTCCCATGCCCCAGTATTCCATTTCACATTTGATGCAGCTCGAAGCCGAGAGCATCCACGTCATGCGCGAAGTCGTCGCTGAATTCGAACGGCCGGTGATGCTCTATTCGGTCGGCAAGGATTCCTCGGTCATGCTGCACCTCGCGCGCAAGGCCTTCTATCCGCAGAAGCTCCCCTTCCCGCTCATGCACGTGGATACGGGATACAAGTTCGAGGAGATGTACGACTTCAGGGCGCGCATGGCCGGGGAATACGACGCGGACCTGATCGTCTACCGCAACGAGGACGCCATCTCCGACGGCGCCAACCCTTACGACCTGGGCACGCAGCGCTGTTGCGGCCTGCTCAAGACCCAGGCCCTGCTCGACGGGCTCAAGTCCGGGCGCTTCGACGCCGCGCTGGGCGGCGCCCGCCGCGAGGAGGAGAAATCGCGGGCCAAGGAACGGTTCTTCTCCTTCCGGGACCGGTTCGGCCAGTGGGATCCGAAGAACCAGCGGCCGGAACTGTGGAACCTGTACAACTGCCGTATCGGCCAGGAGGAATCCATCCGGGTCTTTCCCCTCTCCAACTGGACCGAACTGGACATCTGGATGTATATACACCGGGAACACATCCCGGTCGTGCCCCTTTACTTCGCCCGGGAGCGCCAGGTCGTGGTCCGCGGGGAACAACTGATTCCGGTGGAGGGCCAGGCCCGCATCCTGCCCGGCGAAACCCCCCGTTCGATGGTCTGCCGTTTCCGCACGCTGGGCTGCTCTCCATGTACCGGCGCCGTGCGGTCCACCGCCACTTCCGTCGAAGAAATCATCGAGGAAATGATGGTGGAACGCATCTCCGAGCGGTCCACCCGCATCATCGATCACGACCAGGAAGGATCGATGGAAATCAAGAAGCGGGAAGGCTATTTCTAGCATCGATCCAACACCTCACCGACCCGAAATGACCGACATTCAGACCTTTCTGACCCAGAACGAAGAAAAGGAACTGCTGCGCTTCAGCACGGCGGGCAGCGTGGACGACGGCAAATCCACGCTCATCGGCCGGCTGCTGGCCGACTCCAAGAACATCTACGAGGACCACCTCGCCTCGCTTAAGCAACTGGCACACAAGGACGAAGCCCCGGACCTGGCCCTGTTGCTGGACGGCCTCAAGGCCGAAAGGGAGCAGGGCATCACCATCGACGTGGCCTACCGGTATTTCTCGACCCCCAGGCGCAAATTCATCATCGCCGACACGCCGGGCCACGAACAGTACACTCGGAACATGGCGACCGGCGCGTCCGGCGCCAACCTGGCCATCGTGCTGGTAGACGCGCGCAATGGCGTGCTGACGCAGACCCGCCGCCACGCCTTCATCACGTCTCTCCTCGGCATCCAGCATCTCGTGGTGGCCGTGAACAAGATGGACATGGTGGAATTCAGCGAGCGGATCTTCGATGAAATCCGCCGCGAGTTCCTGGACTACGCCGCCAAGCTGAACGTGAGCGACATCCGCCTCGTTCCCGTCAGCGCCCTCCTGGGCGACAACGTGGTGGAGAAGAGCGGCCGCATGCCGTGGTACCACGGCCAGACCGTGCTGGATATCCTGGAGGACGTGCAGTTCCTGACCGACCGCAACCTGGTCGACCTGCGCTTTCCCGTCCAGTACGTCATTCGCCCCGGCCAGGACGCGCGGTACTACGCGGGGACGGTCCTGTCCGGAATCGTACGGCCTGGCGACGAAGTGCTGATCCTGCCCGGACAGAACCGGACGCGGGTGAAATCCGTTTCCAGTTTCGACGGCGACCTGGACGAGGCCTATCCGCCCATGTCCGTTTCTCTTCAGCTCGAGGACGAGGTGGATGTGAGCCGCGGCGACATGATCGTCCATCCGAAGAACCTGCCCCACGTGGAGCGCAGGTTCGAGGCCATGATGGTCTGGATGGACGAGGCACCCATGGCCCCGGGCCGCCATTACCTGATCAAGCAGACCACGCAGACCGCCCGCGTGAGCATCGACCACGTCGACTACCGGATCGACGTCGACACCCTGCACAAAGTCGGCGCGTCCCGGCTCGCGCTCAACGAAATCGGCCGGGTGGCCCTGACCTCGAACCGCCCCCTCTTTCACGACGCGTATCAGAACAACCGGCTGACCGGGAGCTTCATCCTGGTGGATTACCTGACCAACAATACCGTGGCCGCGGGCATGATCATCGATCGCCTGCCGGAAGACCGCGTGCCCATGGACCTGGATGCCGAGTCCGAACCGCATGCCTCGACATCGAAGCAGTCCAGCCTGGTGCAACCGGACCGGCGCATTGCGCGGTATGGACAGAAGCCGTGCACGATCTGGATCACGGGCCTGGTGGGCTCCGGGAAGTCTTCCGTCACGTATGCCCTGGAAAACGCGTTATATGAAGAGGGGTACTCCGTGGTGGTGCTGGACAGTTCGGTCGTCCGCAGCGGGCTGAGCCGCGACCTGGGCTTCTCGGCGGCGGACCAGGCGGAGAACCTGCGTCGCGTGGCCGAATGCGCGGCCGTGATGAACGACGCGGGTCTCATCGTCATCGCCTCGTTCATCTCGCCGAGCGAGGACGGCCGCCACCAGGTGGCCGAACGGATCGGAACCGGCCGGTACGTGGAGGTCTTCGTCGACGCGTCGCTGGCCTGGTGCCGGAAGCACGATACTACGGGATGTTATGAGAAATCCGACCGGGGCCTGCTACGCAACCTCGCCGGGGTTGATTACCCCTACGAAAAACCCCGCGATCCGGCGGTGGCCGTTTCATCGGAGACCGACCCGGTCGATCGTTCCGTTTCCCGCATCGTCGAGGTGTTGAAAGAAAGGGGCTACCTGCTGCCCAGGCGGTAATGCGTCACCATCCCGCCAGGCCCATGATCCAGTAGACGGTCTGGGCGACGATGAAGAGCAGGATGAAGGCGATGACCAGGGGCATGAGACCGCTGACTACGGTCCATTTGACGCTCCTGGTCTCCCGGTATACCGTCCACATGGTCGTGGAACACGGGTTGTGCAGCAGGGAAAAGAGCATCAGGCAGACGGCGGTGAGGAGGGTCCATCCCTGCTGGTCCACCAGGAGATGCCGCAGTTCCTCCATCGTGTCCAGTTCGATCATCATGCCCGCGCCCGTGTAGGCCATGATGATGGTCGGGACCACGATTTCGTTGGCGGGGATGGCGATGACGTAGGCCAGCAGGATGACGCCGTCGAGGCCAATGGCGCGCCCCACGGGCTCCAGCCACTGCGAGACCCATACCGTCAGGCTCTGTCCCCCGGCGTAGATGTTGCTCAGCAGCCAGATCACCCCGCCCGCCGGCACGGCCATGACCACCGCGCGCCACAATACGAAGATCGTCCGGTCTATGAGTGAGGTGTACAGCACGCGCAGGATGCTGGGACGGCGGTAGGGCGGGAGTTCCAGCGTGAAGCTGCTGGCCTCGCCGCGCAGGAAGGACCGGGACAGTATGGCCGATACCAGCAGGGTCGTCGCGGCGCCGATCAGGACGATGAGGACCAGGGAGCCGGCCGCGGCCATGGCCGCGAAGGCGGGCGGGAAGGCTGCCGCCACGAACAGGGTCGCGAGTATGATCAGCGTGGGCCACCTGCCGTTGCAGGGCATGAAGTTGTTGGTGAGGATGGCGATCAGCCGCTCCCGGGGCGAATCGATGACCCGGCAGGCCACGACGCCCGCCGCGTTGCAGCCCAGCCCCATGCTCATGGTGAGCGCCTGCTTGCCGTGGGCGCCGGCCTTCTTGAACAGCGCGTCGACGTTGAAGGCCACGCGGGGCAGGTACCCCAGGTCTTCCAGAATGGTGAATATGGGGAAGAAGATCGCCATGGGCGGAAGCATGACGGAGACCACCCAGGCCAGTCCCCGATAGACGCCGTGCCAGATGAATCCCGTGACCCACCAGGGCATGCCCAGGGCATTGAATAACTCGACTCCCCGCGCGCCCAGCCAGAAAAGGCCTTCGGCCAGCATGGCGGAGGGCACGTTCGCCCCCGAAATCGTGACCCAGAAGACGATACCCAGAAGCAGGGCCATGAAGGGAAGCCCCCAGACCTTCGAGGTTACGATGCGGTCCAGCTTCTGGTCCCAGGGATAGGAAGTCTCTTCGTCGGTGCGGACCACCTTCCGGGTGATGGCCTCGGCATCCTGGTAGATGGCTTCGACGATCTCGTCCCGGTACGACCCTTCCAGCCCCCGTTGCATTTCTTCTACCCGGCCGAGAATGTCCTCCCCGGTACGGGGTTTAGTCGTGGTGTCGCTCATGTCCCTCATTCCAGTGTCTGTTGTTCCGCCTGGGCGCCCATCCGGCTGAAATCTCCCAGCTCCAGGGCCTGGCGCACCCGGTAGTCCCCGTCGAGGAGCCGAAAGGCGATCCAGCGGGGGTTCGGCAGGTCCGGGTAAGATTCGCGCAGCATGCCCGTAATCGTATCCACTGTCCGGTCGAGGTCCCCGTTGCCTGTAATGCGCCGGGGCGCGTTGCGGATCGTCCCCTGGATCACGTCGGCGACCGTGCGCATCAGGAGGCCGAGCCCTTCCTTCTTCCTTGCCGTTACCGGTACGACCGGCACGCCCAGTTCGCGCGACAGCGCGCGGTGATCCACCGAGATGCCCTTGTGTTCGGCCTCGTCCATCAGGTTCAGGCAGACCACCGCCCTGTCCGTTATCTCCAGCACCTGGAGCGCCAGGTTGAGATTGCGCTCGAGCATGGTGGCGTCGACGACGATCATCGTGCAGTCCGGACGTCCGAAGAGGATGAAGTCCCGGGCGATCTCCTCGTCTATGGAGGCCGAAAGGAGGGAATACGTGCCGGGCAGATCGATCATCTTGTACCTTCTGCCATTAAACTCGAAGCCGCCCTCGGCCCGAATCACCGTCTTGCCCGGCCAGTTCCCCGTATGCTGCTTCAAACCGGTCAAGGCGTTGAATACCGTGCTCTTTCCCACGTTCGGGTTACCCGCCAGGGCGATGACATAGTCCCACCGGTCCAGCGTGATCCCCATCTGGACCAGGTTTTCCTGCAATGCACAGGATGCGCAGTCATGTCCCGGCGGCGCGTTCGGTGCAGACGTTGCAGGCGATCCGGTCGACGCAGGCGGACCGTTCGGTCCCGGTGGTCCCGGCGGCGCGGATTCCGTACTCATGCTCCGATCTCCCTTTCGTTCTGTTCGTGCTGTGCAGGCGGTCCGGTCCGTTCGATCCCGTCGGCCTGTGCGCTCAGCGCGGGCGGTCCAGCCCGTTCGGACCCTTCGGTCCCCGTGGCCCGTTCGATCCGGACCATATCGGACTGTTCGCGGCGGAGGGCGATCAGGGTATTCCGGACCCGGTAGGCCGTGGGATCGCTGAAGGCGCTCTGCATGACCCGCTCGATGCGCGCTCCGGGCGTCAGACCCAGGTCGAGGAATCTCCGCCGGGTCAGGCCCTGGCAGGCCGGTGACAGTCCGACTACGCGGCCCGCTTCGCCGTGTTTCAGCGTCGTGAGCGGGACGTCCGCCGGTTCGATGCGGTCAGTGGGCGCCTCCCGCACGGAAATGTTCGCCGCGACCACCGGGGCCAGTACGTGTTCGGCGTCCGGTGTGCCGATGACGACCCGTACGGGCGACATGTCCATGATCGTGATGGTCATGCCGGGATGGAGGTCCTCCGCGATGATCTGGGCATACACTTCCGGGGGTTCGTCCTCGATATGCACGATCTGCGCCGGTTTGCCATCCGGCCAGTCGACGAGTTTCTGGCTTTCGATCTCCTTCATGTCGCCGGCGGCGTTCGGGATCGGATCTCCCTGGGGATCGAAGGTGGGATGTCCCATATCGGCGTCCATCTTATCGACCTGCGCTTCGGTCACCGTGTGTTCCAGCTGGTGGGCGCGGGCGTGGATTTCTTCCCGGGGCACGGAGGTTTCGTCGGCGAGATACCGCTCGAACAGCCGGTGAGCCCGGATGATCTGGAGCGCCCAGCGGTGGCCTTCCGCCGTGAGTCGCATGCCCTGCCCCGTCATGACCACGAGGTCCAGTTGCGCCATGCGGTCGACCAGGGTCAGGGTGTGCTTCGTCGATATGCCCAGGGTGTTTGAAAGGGACTCCACGGACGCCTGCCGGCCGTCGTGCTGGAACTGGTGCAGATGGGCCAGGGCGTCGTCCACGGCCTGCCTCAAATGCAGCCACCGCCTGCGCCGCAGGCGCCAGTACAGGCCATATTGAGGCAGGAAAAGCGCGCCGATGGCAATGAGTATGATGATTTCCGTCATGATTCTGCCCGCCGGTCGTTTTCCTTTTGCCCGGCCGCCACACATTCAACCAGGACACTGGAGGCGACCTGGTGCCCCACGTGGTGTTCCTCGCCGCCCACACGCAGAAGCATGGGCCCTTCAAAGGGCTCTTTATTCAATACGCCCACGACGCTGTCCGGCCGGAGACCGAGTTTCCCCAGGTAACGGAGCAAGGCGGGATCCGTGTCCGTCACCCTGCGAATGACCACGGTACGGCCGGGTTCCATGTCGGACAGCCTGTCGTGGTTCGCGCGGGCTATGGACCCGTCCTTTGCCGGTATGGGCGATCCGTGCGGATCCGTCGTCGGGTATCCCAGCATGGCATCGATCTTGTCCTCGAACTCTTCGGAGATCACGTGCTCGAGCCGTTCCGCCTCCGCGTCCACCTGGTCCCACGTAAACCCGAGCGCTTCCGCCATGTACACCTCCAGCAACCGGTGGTGACGGATGATTTCCAGGGCGATCTTTCTTCCCGCGTCGGTCAGCCTGATCGCCTGGTAGGGCCGGTGCTCGACCAGGCCGGTCTCCGACAGTCTTTTCATCATGTTGGTGACGGAGGCGGCCGAGACCCCCATCCGGTCCGCAATGGCATTGGTCGACGCGGCTTCCGCGTTTTCCTGCAGCTTGTAGATGGCCTTCAGATAATCTTCGGTGGCTGGCGTAGGCATGGGAAACTTCCGTAAACGATTTCGGCGGCCGCATGCAGTGGCAGAAGGCGGCATGATTTTTAGACAGGACTAAATATATAGTTATATGATATATGTGTCAATAGTTAGATATAGAAAATACCAGGCCGGCCTGAACTGATACGGGCCGTTCTATCCGTGGTATGTGTCGCAGGGCTGAACAATACGCTTGTTTCCGGTAGAATCCCGTCTTTATATTCGAATGCCGAAGTGCTGTCAGCCAGCTTGGAACCACCCTGGAGCCGTAATGACCGACCATACCATACTCGTGGTGGTGGACGACCTGTTTTTCTCTTCGAAAATAGGGGAGACCGTTCGTCAGCTTGGCGGCAAACCACTCTTCGCGGCGGAAGTGGGCGAGATCCCGGATGATTCAGATGACAGAAAGCCGGCCGCGATCATCGTGGATCTCGACCTGTCGCGTACGGACGCCGTGGATTTGATTTCGCATCTGAGGGCTGGCAGAGCCAGCGAGAATACGCCGATGATGGCCTACGGCCGGCATACGCGGCCCGAAGCCTTCGAGCGTGCCCGGGCTGCGGGCTGCGAACGGGCCGTGCCCAGGTCGGAGTTCGTCAAAAGATTACCGGAGTTCATCGAAACGTGTTTGCAGACTGCCCGCACTTCCCGCCCACAGGGTTGAATCGGGAAAGCGCGTCGAGCACGCGCCAGGACGGAATCCAGGCATGACCAACAAACAGATCGGCAAGATCCTCAACCAGATCGGATCGCTCCTGATCCTGCAGGGCGAGAACACCTTCAAGACCCGCGCCTACGCGAATGCCGCGCGCCGGGTGGAAACCCTTTCCGAACCCGCGGAAGACATGGTGAACGAGGACCGGCTGGGCAAGGTGCCCGGCCTGGGCGCGTCCATGGTGCGTCATATAACCGAACTCGTCCGGGACGGGCAGTCGAGCTATCATCAGACCCTCGTTCAGTCCGTGCCGGTCGGATTCCAGGAGATGCTCACCATATCGGGGCTCGGCGCGAAGAAGATCCGGTCGATTTACGACCATCTGGGTATAGACACCGTGGGGGAACTGGAATACGCCTGCCGGGAAAACCGGCTTGTCAAGCTGGACGGATTCGGCGCCAAGACCCAGGAGCGCGTGTTGAAGGGCATCGACCTGATCAAGCGGTCCCGCGGGCTCCACCTCCTGGACCGCGCGTTGAACGAGGCCAGATCCCTGGTGGACGACCTGCTGCGCCACCCGGACGTATGGCGCGTGGAGATCGCGGGAGACGTCCGGCGCAGGATGGAAGTGATCCGCGAAATAGACCTCGTCGCAGGGCATCCCGACCGGGAGAGGATCCGGCCCATCCTGCATCGTTTCGGCCAGGTTCACGAGGAGGACGGCCGGGACCTGACCGTCACCGGACCTTCCGGACTGCCCGTACGCGTCCACTGCGTTCCGGACGACTCCTTTGCCGTTACGCTGTATCACTGGACGGGCAGCGACGACCACCGCACCCGTATCGCCCGGCACGCCGACGACCGGGGTATCACCATTACCGACCGGCACGTCATACGCGATCACGCCGTGATACCTTGTCCCGACGAACCCGTGATCTATGACCTGCTCGGCCTCCAGTTCGTTCCGCCGGAACTGCGGGAAGGCGGCGAAGAGGTTGCCAGGGCCGCGGCAAACCGCCTGCCGGACCTGCCGGTCAGGGCGGATATCCAGGGCGTGATCCACAACCATACGTCCTACAGCGACGGGATGCACAGCCTCCATGAAATGGCCGAGGGCGCCCGGGCGAGGGGATTCGGCTACATCGCGGTCTGCGACCACAGCCGGACCGCGGCCTATGCCCATGGACTGAGCATCGAACGGGTATTGGAACAACAGGCGGAAATCGATGCCCTGAACGCCCGGTACGACGATTTCCGAATCCTCAAAGGCATCGAGTCCGACATCCTGCCCGATGGAAGCCTGGACTATCCAGATGAAGTCCTGGCCACTTTCGACCTGGTCGTGGCCTCCGTGCATTCCGTGTTCAACATGTCCGAAGCGGACATGACCGAACGCATCGTCAGGGCGATCAGGAACCCGTACACCACCATTCTGGGACACCCCACGGGCCGCCTGCTGCTGGCCCGGGACGGTTATCCCGTGGACGTGGGCCGCCTCGTCGACGAAGCGGTCGCCCACGACGTCGCCATCGAGGTCAACGCGAATCCCCACCGGCTCGATCTGGACTGGCGGCATCTCGACTATGGCATGGCCAGGGGCGCCCGGTTCAGCATCGGACCCGACGCCCATCACGTGGACGAACTGGACTACTTGGACTACGGGCTTTCCATGGTCCGCAAGGGCGGCGTGACGGCGGACCGTCTCCTGAACCACCTGGCGGCGGAAGAGCTGATCCGGCAGAAGACCGGAAAACGCCGCACGGCGGCGAGTTGAACGATCCGCGGCCGGTACCGCGGCGTGAACGGTCCTGGTTTCCCGGTCCCGGCTACCATGGCGTGAACGGCCCGGTAGTCTCCGCGCCAGCCGCTTCCCGCGGGGAGGACGTGAAGCATGCCGAGCAGGAAAGCGCAGCGTGAACGGATGGTGGAGGTGCTGGACCGCCTGAAGAAGACCTACCCCGACGTGGGTCCTGCGCTCAACTTCACGACGCCCTTCGAACTGCTGATCGCGACCATCCTTTCGGCGCAGTGCACGGACCACCGGGTAAACATCGTCACGGCGTCCCTCTTCGAAAAGTACCCCACCCCGGGACACTATCTGGCCGCGCCCGCCGAAGCGCTTGAAGCGGATATCTTTACCACCGGATTCTACCGCAACAAGGCGGCCAATATCCGGAAATGCTGTCAGGCGTTGATCGACCTCCACGGCGGCGAGGTTCCCGCGCGCATGGAGGACCTCACCAGCCTGGCCGGCGTGGGCCGGAAAACGGCCAACGTGGTGCGAGGGAACGCTTTCGGCATGCCGGGCATTGCCGTGGACACCCACGTAAAAAGACTCTCCGCTCTCCTCGGTTTCACGAAACAGGCCGACCCGGACCGGATCGAGTCCGACCTGGCGAAGATCGTGCCCGAATCGGACTGGACGGGCCTGGGACATCTCTTTGCGAGCCACGGGCGGAAGACTTGCGTCGCCCGGCGGCCGAAGTGCGACGAATGCGTGCTGAGCGATCTTTGCCCCTCGGCGAAGTAGGCGCCGTTTCCGATCCGGCCTTGTTTTGTGTTTTCAACAGGGCGCTCTCCAGATATATTTATGATACCTTGATAGTACCGGCCGCGAGAGACAGGGAGTGAAGATGCGACAGACGATACTGGTCGTCGACGACGAACCGGATATCGTGGAAATCATCCAGTACAACCTGGAGAAGTCGGGTTTTGACGTCATCGTGGCGGCGGACGGCCCCGCCGCCCTGGAGAAAGCCCGTGACGATACGCCCGATCTCATCGTGCTCGACCTGATGCTGCCCGGACTCGAAGGCACCGAGGTCTGCCGCATTCTGAAGCAGGACGAACGCACGCGGTCCATTCCCATCCTGATGCTGACCGCCAAAAGCGAGGAAATCGACCGGATCATCGGTCTCGAACTGGGCGCCGACGACTACGTGGTCAAACCCTTCAGTCCCCGGGAGATCGCCCTGCGCATCCGCAACATACTGCGCCGGCGTACCGTACCCGAAACCCAGGGTCCGGCCCGTGTCGGCCCCCTCGTCATCGACGTGGAAGGTCACCACGTGTCCGTAGCGGGCCGTTCCGTTTCCCTGACGGCCACCGAATTCAAACTGCTGGTCATCCTCTATCAGCGCCGGGGACGAGTGCAGACGCGGGAAGAACTGCTCGACGTGGTGTGGGGCTACGACTACATGGGGTACGGCCGTACCGTGGACGCCCACATCAAGCGCCTGAGAGAGAAACTCGGCGAGGCCAGCGGCATGGTGGAAACGGTGCGCGGAGTAGGCTACCGCTTCACCAGGTAGGCCACGTCATGCGGTTTTCGCTTCAAACCAAGATTCTGGTCGGCTACGTTGCCTTCACCCTCCTGGTGGCAGGCGCGGTGTACGTTTACCTGAACACGTCCCTGCGCGGGGACGTAAGCGGCCACACCCGCCAGCAGTTGCTCAACGACGCGCGCCTGATCCAGTCCTACCTCGAAAACACCCCGCTCCCTTCGCTTTCTCCCGGGACGGTCGATCCGATCGCGGACCGCCTGGCGGAGCAGTGCGGCGCCCGGGTGACCGTAGTGGCGGAAGACGGCGTCGTGGCCGGTGATTCATCCATCCCCCTTTCTGCCGTTCCTTTTATGGAAAACCACGGCGACCGGCCCGAAATCACCGAGGCCGTCGCGTCGGGCGTCGGCAACAGCATCCGATACAGCAATACCCTGGAAACCGACATGGCTTACGTGGCGGTACCCTTCCAGGCCGAGGGAACGCGGGGCGTCGTGCGCGTCGCGCTGCCGCTTCAGCAGTTCCAGTGGATCGAGTCTCACATATGGAAGATCGTGCTTGCCGCCCTTTGCATCGGCCTCTTGTTGAGCGTCGTGCTGAGCTGGGCCACGGAGAGGCTGGTATCCCGTCCCATCGAACGCATGACGGAAGTCGCCCTCCGTCAGGCCGCCGGCGATCTCACGGTCACGGCCTCCGCGCCCGCCCACGCCGAGCTGGCCTCGCTGGCCGCCGCCCTGAACGAGATGGCCCAGCAGTCAAAGGAGCGGATTTCGCAGATCCGGGAAGAGAACGCCCAGCTCGAAGCCGTGCTGTCAGGCATGGCGGAAGGCGTCATGGTCACCTCCGCCGATGGCCGGATCCTGATGGTCAACCCGGCATTCAAGCACATGATGGAGGTGGACGCCTGGTGCCTGAACAAGCGGCCGATCGAGGTGGTGCGCAACCATGACCTGCAAAGCGCGGTGGACGCCGCGATCGACTCCGCGCCCTCTCTGAACGGGGACACCGTCTTCGACCTGACCCTGGAATGGAGCCAGCGCATCTTCCAGGTGCATCTGACGCCCATACGCATCGGCGAGCGGCTTCACGGCGTGGTCGCCGTGTTCCACGACGCGACCGAACTGCGGCGCCTCGAACAGGTTCGGAAGGACTTCGTGGCCAACGTGTCCCACGAGCTCAGGACCCCCCTGACCTCCATCAAGGGCTATGTCGAGACCCTGCTGGACGGCGCCATGGACGATACGACCGCGTTGCGCCGCTTCGTCAACTCCATATTGCACCATACCGACCGGTTGCAGGCGCTGGTCGAGGACCTCCTCCAACTCTCCCGGATCGAGTCCGGACAGTATGAGGTCGAAATTGCGGCCTGCCACCTCGACCGGATATCCGAACGAGTCGCGGAGGGATTCGCGGAACAGATCGCCCGCAAGCATCTGAAGTTTGCCCTCCGGTTCGAAACGAAAAAACCCGCGCGCGGTAACGCCGCGCTGATGGAGCGGGCCCTCTCCAACCTGGTCGACAACGCCGTCAAGTATACTGAGGACGGCGGATTGATCACCGTAGGCATCGCGGAACGGGGCGAGGAGATCGTCCTGTCCGTAGCCGATACGGGACCCGGTATTCCGTCCGATGCCTTACCGCGGATCTTCGAACGATTCTTCCGGGTGGACCGGGCGCGATCAAGGGCGCTGGGGGGGACCGGCCTCGGCCTTGCGATCGTCCGCCACACCATGGAATTGTTGAATGGACGGGCCTGGGTCGAGAGCCGGGTCGGCGAAGGCGCGAGCTTCTTCCTTTCGCTCCCCGCCTGGCCGGAAGATGAAACCGCCGCCGAGTCGGGTCGACTTCCTCAGTCGGACCGCGAGGCAGTCTCCGGAACTTCAACTGACGGCATGACTTAAATAGCAAGTTCTTCCCCGGTTCCACTTCCGGCCACTTCAGGCCAGGCCCATTTTTTGGGGTAAATCACACAATTACCCTTGACAGTCCTGTACTACCGATATTTATTGGTTACATAACCCAAAAAATGCAATAGGACCATCGGGGAAACAGGCCCGATCCCGCAGGACTCCGACCAGGCTTCTGAAGGCAGTCGATGACGCGCGGACGCGCACGTCTGACTGGATCGTTTCGAAGGAAGTTAGCGACAGGTGGGGTTTGCTGTGCGTACGCGACGCAGGTTCGTCCCGCCGTCGTTTCCCGTCATGGGCGCGTGCGCGCGGCCCGTGGCAAAATCTCTCTCCTCTAGGAGGTAGACATGGTGACCAGAGTAGTTGTCATTTTAATCGCCCTGCTGGCGATTATTCAGGGTTTAGCGGGTGGCATGATGAATGACGGCGGGGTTATGATGCTCCTGATTGTCGTCCTGGGCATCATCTACGGTTTCATGGGAGTCGACGCGGAGAACGCGACGGATTTTCTCGTCGTGACCATAGCGGTCGGCGCGGCCGCGGGCGCGGACGTGTTGAGCAACATACCGGCCATCGGCGGCGCCCTGGACGCCATGCTCGATCCGGCCAGTTCAGCCCTGTATGCCAGCGTGGTTTCCATCCTGATCATGCGGACGGTAAACCGGATCAAAGGTTGACGATCGCGATCCGGCGGACTCACGCCGCGGCAAGCGCGGTGTCCCCACACGGAACACTCACGTAACGAGTCGCAGTTTCGATTCAGGAGGTTAGGTATATGGCAACACGGCTTGTCGTTATAATCTCTGTCATCCTGGCAGTAATCGAAGGGCTGTTTCCCGGTGCGTTGATCTCATCGGCACTGACCATGATGGCGCTGGCGATTCTCGGCCTGCTTTACGCGCACATGGCGGTTGACGCGGAAGACGCGACGGGCTACCTGGCGGTTACGATCGCCGTCGGCGCGGCCGCGGGCATGGATGTACTCGGCAATATCCCGGCCATCGGCGGTGCCCTGGATGCCATCATGGATCCGGTCAGCACGGTCCTGTACGCCGGTGTCGCAACCATTCTCGTCAAGAGAGTGGCGGCCCGCATCGGAGGATAACACACACACAGAAACAGACGGACCGGGGAGATCATTGCACGCCCCGGTCCGCCTGTGTGTTAACTGCCTCGCGGGTTTCCCCCGTCTCCTACCGTTTTTGTCCTTCCGGGGTCCTGGCCTCCAGGGACCCGCGTGTACGATTGCGTTTCATGCCCGCGTTCACCCGCACCGTCTCGCAGGCCAGTTCGTACAATTCCCGCTGAGACTGCAAACGCCTTCCTGCTTTCTTCACGTACCTGTACGTTCCGTCCGACTGCAATTCCCGCGCTTTCACGTTGTCCTTCAGCTGTATCTTCAAATACGCCCAAAGTTCCGCCTGAAGCGCCCGGTCCAGGACCGGGAAGGAAACTTCGACGCGACGGTTGAGATTCCGATCCATCCAGTCCGCGCTGGAAAACAGGTATTCCGGGTCCCCGTCGTTGTAGAAATAGAAGAGACGGACGTGCTCTAGAAACCGGTCGACGATACTGATGACGCTGATGTTCTCGCTCAGCCCCGGAACGCCCGGCCTCAGGCAGCATATGCCCCGTATGATCGTTTGAATCTGCACGCCGGCCTGGGATGCCTGGTACAGTTCCACGATCATGTCCGGGTCGACGAGGGAGTTGATCTTGGCGATGACAAGGGCCGGCCGTCCCGCCCGCGCGTTTTCGCTCTCCCGCCGCAGCCGTTTCACCATGTCCTCCCGCATCGACGTGGGTGAGAGAATGAGGTGGTGAAAATGCGAGGGCAGCGCGTAGCCGGTCAGCAGGTTGAATAGCTGCGTTACGTCCTCGCCGAATTCCTCCCTGGCCGTGAAGAGGCCGAAATCTGCGTAGATGCGCGCCGTCTTGTCATTGTAATTCCCCGTGCCCAGGTGACAGTAGCGGTGAATCCCTTCTCCCTCGCGGCGCACGACCAGGCAGGCCTTGCAATGGACCTTGATGCCTGGAATGCCGTAGATCACATGGGCCCCAGCCTCCTCCAGCTGCCTCGCCCACTGGATGTTCGCCGCCTCGTCGAACCGGGCCTTCAGTTCCAGCAGCACCGATACTTCCTTGCCGTTCTCCGCCGCCCGGGTCAGCGCCCGGGTAATGGGCGAATTGGCGCTGACCCGGTACAGGGTCATCTTGATGGCCAGCACGTGAGGATCCACCGCCGCCTCCGATACGAAACGGACCACCGCGTTGAATTGATGGAAGGGGTGGTGCAGCAGAATGTCTTCCTTTTTTATCGCTTCCCACAGGGATACGGCGCCCTCGAAGCAAGTCGCCGGCTGGGGCGGAAAAGGCTCGTCCAGCAGATCGGGCCGGTCGATGGCATCGTAGAACTCGATGAGATCCGAGAACGCGGTGAAGCCCTCCGTGGGGTAGAGATCCTCCGGCTCCAGCTCCAGTTCATCCACCAGGATATCCAGTATGCGGGCAGACAGGTCCGGATCGTACTGCAGCCGGACGGCGGCCCCGTTGCGCCGGTTTCGTATGCCTTCCTCGATGACCGTCAGCAGATCCTCCGCGCCTTCCTCCTCGTAATCCACGTCGGCGTCCCGCGTCACCCGGATCGACGCGCAGTTCAGCACCTCGTAGCCGTTGTAGAACAGGTCCAGGTTCATGAGGATGACGTCCTCCAGCATGAAGAACGCCTGCCGGCCGTTTTCGGACGGTAGCTCGAGGAACCGCGGCATGACCGAGGTGGGCAGGTGGATGACCGAGAGATTGGTATGGGGGAATACGGACCGCTGGATCTTGCGGATTTCGGCCACGAGACAGAGCGTGCCGTTGGCCAGGTACGGGAATGGATGGCCGGGGTCCACCGCCAGAGGGGTTACCACGGGCAGGATGGTCTTCCGGAAGTACTCGTCCAGATACGCCCTCTGCGAGGGGCTGAGCTGCTCGGGCTTGAGTATGTCGATGCCCTGCGCGGTGAGCTGCGGAAAGATCTCGTTGATGAACAGCCCGTGCTGCTTGTTGACCAGTTCGTGCATCCGGGCCGAAAGCGCGGTCATGACTTCCCGGGGACTCAGGCCGTCCGCCGTCCGGGTCGACTGGATCTGCGCATCGATCTGCCTCTTCACGCCGGCGACCCGGATCATGAAGAATTCGTCCAGGTTGGTACTGAATATGGCCAGGAACTTCACCCGTTCGAGCAGGGGGACCGTCGGGTCGAGCGCTTCTTCCAGCACCCGCGCGTTGAATTCCATCCAGCTCAGTTCCCGGTTGAAGAAGTGCTCCGGGCGCCAGTAGTTCGTCACCAGCGGCGCCGTGGACGGCCGGGGCTTTCGGGTGAACCGGCGGCCGGCTCTCCTCGAAGCGATGGTTCGGACCGTGGCGGTCCGGGCGTTGTTTCCGTTTGCGGCTGGCATAATCAAGTCACCGGAATGATAGATGGCCTCAGGGCCTGCAACTGGCTGGCGCGCGGTACCGCGCCACGACAACCGATTCAGATGTCTGCGGCCCGGGTCGGACTGGGCCGCCCCGGACCGGACTGGGCCGCCCCGGACCGGACTGAACCGGATCGACACCGGGTCGGACTGGAATAGACCGGGCCGGATAAACACCGGATCGACAGGGTACGCGTCCTGGTCCGAGTAACAATAAAACAAGAGAAATGGAGGATTTGTCAAGCCGTCTTTGTCGTCTCGACCTCACAGTGCAAGAGCGAATAAGTCATATTGTCCTGTCAATGTCATGGTCTTGTGTACTGTTCGTAACAGAATCGTCAAACAGCCTCCTTATATTGTCCGCGGTTGATTTACTACAGCCTGCGGCCAGGTACTCGCCGGCGGGTTATTAAACGAGCCGAAAGGAGAAGTTGAATGACGTCGGTGTTCCTGCACTCCGAAACCAGATGTTCGAAGATCGTGCCCGGATGGATGATCAGGTCGATGCTCGCCGCGGTGACCGTGGCAACGCTGTTTGCGGTCACGTTGACAGAGGTCCGCGCACAAGGGCTCGAAGGCCGCATATCGGGTACGGTCGTCGACGCGGAGACAGGGGATCCCCTGATCGGCGCCACGGTGATGGTGGCAGGATACGAGCTTGGCGCGATGGCCGATATCGATGGCAGGTATCTCATTCGAGGCGTTCCCGCGGGACAGCATGCGATCGTTGTCTCCATGATCGGGTTTGCGCAGAAGCGGATCACCGAGATCCTGGTCGAGCCAGGCCAGGTGAGCAGAATAGATATCGTCGTCGAGCAGGAGCTTATTGTGGCGGACGTGGTGGAAGTAACGGCAAAAGCCCTGGAAAACACGGAAGCGGCGCTGTTGAAGCAGAGGCAGAACGCCCTGTCCATCAGTGACGCCATCAGTGCCGAGGATATCTCCAGATCGGCTCAGGGCGACGTGGCGTCGGCCATGACCCGCGTGACCGGCGCGTCGGTCGTTGACGGCAAATACGTCTATATTCGCGGACTGGGCGAGCGGTACAGCACCGCGCAGTTGAACGGGACCGCGCTGCCGAGCGCCGATCCGAACAGCAAGTCGGTCCAGATGGATATATTCGCGACGAATCTCCTGGACAACATCACCACGGAAAAGACCTTCACGCCCGACAAGCCCGGGAACTTCACCGGCGGCAGCGTCAACGTGAAGACCAAGTCGCTCCCCGAATCCTTCACCATGAACTTCTCCTCGTCCACCAGGATCAACTCCCAGTCCTCCTTCAAGGACATGCTGAGTTACGAAGGCGGGGCTTACGATTACCTCGGCGTGGACGACGGCACGCGGGATATTCCGCTGCCGCTTCGGAATCCGGACGTAGAGATACCCAGCATCACCAGCGCGCTTCGGGATCCGGAAAAGGCGCAGATGCTGGATCATTACTCGAGGGCTTTCGCCGACAAGACGATGACGCCGTCCATGAAACCGGGCGGCCTCGGCCAGAGCTATTCCTTTTCCGTCGGCAACCAGACGTCGGTCTTCGATCGTCCCCTGGGGTTGCTCGGCAGTGTCAGCTTCAATCGCAACATTTCGGCATACGACAACGGCGTATCCGGAATATGGAAACGTGTGTCCAGGGAGTCGGAGGACCTGAACAGGGAACGGTTCGCCACGGACACGAGCGGGTCGGAGGAAACGCTCTGGGGCGGGCTGATGAACATTACCTACCAGCCGGGCATTACCCACGAGATCGGCGCCAACCTGCTTTATAACCGAAGCGGCGACAAGATGGCGAGATACCAGACCGGCGCCTGGCCGTCCTCCCTGCCTGGCGGGAACGTACGGTACGAGACCCGGGTGCTCTCCTTTACCGAGCGGGAGATGCGGTCGCTGCAGCTCCGCGGCAAGCACGTCCTGCCAGACCTGTCGGGCCTGGAAATCGAATGGACCGGCGCTTTCATCCGGTCCACCCAGGATGAGCCGGACCTGCGTTATTTTACCAATGAGTATCAGACCGTCGACGCGCGGGGCGAAGGCGCTCCGGACTTCGACAGCTATACGATCGCCCTGTCCAATTACTCGGCGCCCACCCGGTACTTCAGGAACCTGGTCGAATCGAACCGGGACTTCAGCATGGACGTCACCCTGCCGTTCCGGCAATGGGCCGATCTGACCGCGCGGCTCAAGTTCGGCGGCGCCTATCTCGACAAGGACCATTCCTTCAGGGAGCGGCGCTTTTCATTCCACCAGGACAACGTGCGGTACCGGAACGATCCCGATCTGTTCTTCTCCTCCGACCGGATCGGAATCCTGCCCGAATATCTCCAGGACACCCCGGGTTTTACCCGGTTCGGCAGTTTCATCACCGAAGATTCCGACCTGAAGAACAACTACGACGGAGACCAGCATGTACTTGCCGGATACGTCATGCTCGACCTGCCCCTCGCGGATCGTTTCAAGGTCACCGGCGGCGCGCGGTTCGAAGCGACCCGGCTGAACGTGGCCAGCCACGAAACTTCGCTCAGGCCGGGCAAGCTGGACGAAAACGACTGGCTGCCTTCACTCAACACCGTGTATCAGCTCACGGACAAAATGAACCTGCGCGGCGCGTTCAGCCGTACGCTGGCGAGACCCTCGTTCCGCGAGCTGGCGCCATTCGCGTCCTTCCTCTTCGTGGGCGACTTCATCTTCGTCGGCAACAGCGGGTTGAAACGCACGCTGATCGAGAACTACGATATCCGTTGGGAGTGGTTCACCCGCCCGGGAGAGATCTATGCGGTGAGCTTGTTCTACAAAGACTTCGAAAACCCCATCGAACGCGTGATCGTGACCACGAACGGAGAAATCCAGTTCCAGAACGTGGACCGGGCCATGGTCTCGGGTATCGAGCTCGAGTACCGAAAGAAACTGGATCAGTTCCATCCCACGCTGAGAAACTTCCAGCTGAGCGGCAACCTGTCTTTAGTCAGGTCGCAGGTAGACATCGCACCTTCCGAGCTGGCCGTCATTCGAGCGCTCGATCCCCAGGCCGCGGATACCCGCAAGCTGCAGGGGCAGTCGCCCTACGTGGTCAATATCGACGCCATGTACGACAATCCGGATACCGGCACGCTGCTCAGCCTGCACTACAATATCTTCGGCGAACGGCTTTCCGAAGTGAGTACCGGCGGTACGCCAAACGCATTCGAACAACCGGCCGGAATGCTCGATATCACCGGATCGCAGCGCCTGTGGAACCGGGTCACCCTCAAGTTTTCGCTCAAGAACCTGTTGAACCCGGACATCAAGAAAGTTCATCCGTTCAACGGCCAGGAGTTTGTCCGTACCCTTTACCAGCGGGGACGAAGCCTGTCCATCGGCTTCTCCTATGGCATCTGACCCCGGCGGCCTCCGCAATGCAAGGTATCCGAGTCCGAAAGACCAACCGTTCTCACTATTGAGGAGGTGAAATGTTCAGCAGGTTGTTCCCTGTTGCCTTCGCGTTAACGCTAACCGTTCCTTTCCCCGCCGCCGCTCAGCCAGCCTCTAAACCTGTACGCACCGTTACCGACGCCGATATCATCGGCAACGTCACCTTCTCCGCCGATACCGTCTACGTGCTCTCGGGCCTGGTCTTCGTCGAGGAAGGCGAGACCTTGACCATCGAGCCGGGTACGGTCGTCAAGGGCAGGCCCTCGGGTACCTCCGGCGACGATTCGGTGCTGATCGTGGCCCGTGGCGGCAGGATCCTCGCCGACGGCACGGCCAGTAACCCCATCATCTTCACGGCCGAGGCCGACGACGTGGATGATCCGGACGACATACTCCTTTCATCTCCAGCCGCGTCAAGAGGTCTCTGGGGCGGGGTCGTCATCCTGGGCCGCGCGTCCATCAACACGGCCACGGGCGAGAACAACGTGGAAGGCATTGACGCGACGACCGAGCCCCGGGGGATCTATGGCGGTGGCGCAATCCCCGATGACGACGACAACTCGGGCGTTTTCCGTTACGTGTCGATCCGTCACGGCGGCGCGGTCGTCGGCGCGGACAACGAGATCAACGGACTGACCATGGGCGGCGTAGGCCGCGGTACGACCATAGAGTACGTGGAGGTGTTCTACAACAGGGACGACGGTTTCGAGTGGTTCGGCGGCACGGTGAACACACGCTACCTCGTGGCGGCCTTTGCCGGTGATGACAGCTTCGACTACGACGAGGGCTTCCGCGGCGAGCACCAGTTCTGGTTTTCGATCCAGGACCCGTCCCTGGGCGATCACGCCGGAGAGCACGACGGAGGTACGGACCCCGAGGACGGGACGCCGTATGCCAGTCCCGCCATTCTGAACGCGACCTATATCGGCCGCGGCGCGAACGCCACGGGCGGCAAGTCGAACAACGCCCTTATCTTCCGGGACAGCGCGGGAGGGATGTATTTCAATAGCATCTTCACGGAGTTCAAAGGGCACATGCTCTCGATCGAAGACCTCGACCCGACAAAGGGTTCGCAGGACAGCAAGGCGCGTCTCGAAGCGGGCGACCTGGCCTTCCAGTACAACATCCTGGGCAGATTCGGTCGGGGCGGCACGGCCAGTGAGCTGGGCGGCGACGCGCACTCGGCGGCATTGCTTGCCGATGCCTCCAACGTCATCCGTATCATGGATCCGATGCTTCAGGGCATCAGTTGGAACCGTAACCAGGGGCTGGATCCGCGGCCCGTCGGCAGCAGTCCCGCCTGGGACGCGGGCATGCTCAGGGATGAGCCGCGCGAGAGCGGGTTCTTCACGGACGTCGATTACACGGGCGCCTTCGGCGCCGAAAACTGGGCGTTGAGCTGGACCGCGCTCTCGGCGCTGGGGTACTTCGGTGCCGCGCCTCCTCCCGTCCCGCCGGAACCCGAAATACCGGGTGAAGAAATAACCGGCGCGTTCAGCCTGTCGCAAAACCGTCCGAACCCCTTCGCTGCGACCACGCATATCGATTACGAGGTACCGTCGACGAGCCACATTCTGATTGAGGTATATAACCTGTTGGGACAGCGGGTGGCGACGGTGGTAAACGCGGTCCGGCTTCCGGGGAACTACTCTGAGACCTGGGAAGCGCGGGACCTTTCGAGCGGAGTGTACCTGTTTCGCCTCGAAGCCACGGCCGACGGCCGTACGGAGCACGTGTCCACCCGGAAGATGACCTTGTTGAAATGATGCCGCCACTTTATCCAGGACTTCACCATGGCCGATCGAACCCGAGGACGCCGTATTGACCGGCGCCGTCTGCTGGACTTGCTGTTCGGGCGCCTCGCCGCACTGGGCGGCATCGTCCTGGTACTGACCATCCTTTCCGTTTTCGCCCTGATCATCTGGGTGATTCATCCGTTGGTTATATCTCCGGCTGTTCTGTTTGACGATTGGACCGGTGCGGAATTCCGATCGATGGCCGTGGAGGTGGGGGCACAAGATGTGGAGGCACAACAGGAGTCCTACCGCGGACAGACTTCGGACACCGCGGAAGGAGTCGAACGCGCATACAGCCTGTTGCCACTGATCTTCGGGACCCTGAAAGGGGCGCTGTACACCCTGCTCTTCGCGGTGCCCCTGTCGGTACTCGCCGCGCTATATGCCTCGCAGTTCATGCCGCGCGGCTTGCGGGAGCGCCTGAAACCGCTGGTGGAAATCATGGCAGCGGTCCCCAGTGTCGTCCTCGGTTTCATTGGCGGCATCTGGCTCGCGCCGTTCCTGGAGAATCACGTAATCGCCCTTTTCCTGGCGCCCCTCCTCATCTCCGGCGTCGTGGCGGCCGCCTTTATGATCAGGCACTACGCACCGGCCTGGTTCCGGCCCCGTCACCGGCCGGGGATGGAAATCTGGATACTGTCGGCGGCCGTGCTGGCGGGCGGATGGATGGCATTCGAATGCGGGGCCATGCTGGAGGCCCGGTATTTACAGGACGGTACCCGGTTCATTGACGTACTGGGACTTGATTTCGCCCAGCGTAACTCCATCGTCGTGGGCATGGTCATGGGCCTCGCCGTGACCCCGATCATATTCACGATTTCCGAGGACGCCATGTCCGCGGTGCCCTCTTCCTACACGGCGGGTTCGCTGTCACTGGGGGCCACGCGCTGGCAGACGGCGGTGCGCATCGTCCTTCCCACGGCGGGCGCCGGCATCCTGTCCGCGGTCATGCTGGGATTCAGCAAGGCGATCGGCGAGACCATGATCATCCTGTTCGTATCGGGAAACGTACCGGCCATGGATTGGTCCGTCTTCACCGGATTCAGAGCGCTTTCGGCCGGTATCGCCCTCGGACTGCCGGATGCCGGACAGGGGGGAGTCCTGTACCAGGTGATGTTTTTTGCCGCTTTTTTGCTGCTCATTGCGACTTTTACGATTAACACCCTGGCGGAACTGATCCGGCGTCGGTTGAGGAGACCGCTTATGCGTCGGGCGTCCGCCCCATCCTCATTGTAAGGAGTTTCGATGCGTTTGAAGTGGTCCGGGGACGATGCCCTCGTCTGGCTGTCCGGCGGAACCCTGGCCGTCATTTTCCTGTTGGTCGCGGGACTGGTGCTGATAATTGCCGTGCACGGCCTGGGTTTTTTCTGGCCCCAGGACCTGACCCGGTATGTCCTGCGCGACGGGCGGATCATTTTGGGCCAGGAAATGTACCATGAAACCGTCCGGGGAGTGGATCGTACCGGTGGCACAACCTTTGGGTACCGGATCCGGGTGAAGACGGGGAACCAGGCGCTTTATCCGAACGGGCACACCTGGTTCGAGGAAGGCCAGGTCGTAGCGCGGGATGCGCCACGGCGGGCCGTGGTCGTCGAGCGGACCGCGGGCGGAGACGTCTTCGGCTTCCTGGAGTCCTTCGTGGACGACGGCAGGATCGTAGCCGAAGGACACGAGGCGGTATGGTCCGCGTACCGGGAACGGTTTCCCGAGCTGGAACGACTGCGCAGGCAGCAGGCGCTGTCCATCGAGCTGTCTGCCGCGGACGGACGGAGGTACGCAGTGCCCCTGTCGGACGTCCTTCGCCTGTACGGTCCCAATGCAATGAGCGCATGGGACAGGATCCGGCATTACATGGCGGGGGCGTGGACGTACCTGTGGGCTTCTCCACGAGACGGGAACAGCCGGGGCGGGGTCTACCCGGCCATTTTCGGAACCGCCGTAATGGTCGTCATCATGGCGGTCGTCGTGATGCCCTTCGGGGTGCTCGCGGCCTTTTATCTGAGAGAATACGGCAGGCCGGGACCCCTGCTGGGCGTCGTGCGCGTCGCCGTCAACAGCCTGGCCGGCGTGCCGTCCATCGTCTTCGGGGTTTTCGGGCTCGGGTTTTTCGTGTATTTTCTGGGGGGAACCCTGGACCGGGTGTTTTACCAGGAGGCTTTGCCGGAGCCGACCTTCGGCCGGGGCGGCATCCTGTGGTGCGCGCTGACCCTGGCCCTGCTCACGCTGCCCGTAGTCATCGTGGCCGTGGAGGAGGGTCTGGCCGCCGTGCCCGTTGCACTGCGCGAAGCTTCCCACGCGGTGGGTGCCACACGGTTCGAGACCCTGTGGCGGGTAGTCCTGCCCGTAGTGCTGCCTTCCATACTCACGGGTCTGATCCTGTCCGTGGCGCGGGCGGCCGGTACCGTGGCGCCGTTGATGATCATCGGGGTGGTCGCCTTTGCCCCTGAACTGCCCGTGGACGGCGTCTGGCCCTTCGTACACCTGGAACGGGAATTCATGCACCTGGGCTACCACATATTCGACACCGGTTTTCGTCCGGCCGGCGGCGAGGCCGCGCTGCCGATGGCGTATACGACTACGCTGCTCCTGCTCGTTACCGTGGCTGTGTTGAACGCGGCGGCGATCGGACTCCGCACGCGACTGAGAAGGCGGTATTCACTGTCCGCGGCCCAGGCCTGACCCGGCCGACTTCAGGACACGCACGTCTCAAAGGAATTCAGTTCCATGGCGACAGCACGCGAACCGTCCACGCCGAAGATCGTGCAGGATCTTCCGGTGATCGACATCCAGGACGTTTCCTTCTGGTACGGCGAAAACGCCGCGTTGCGCAACGTCTCCATGGCCATAGACCGCCACGGCATCACGGCGTATATAGGCCCGTCCGGTTGCGGCAAGACGACGTTGCTGCGGCTGATGAACCGCATGAACGACCTGGTTCCCCAGACCCGCATGACGGGATCGATCCGGATGAACGGGAAAGACATCTATGGCGCGAACGTGGACGTAACGCGACTGCGCCGGCGCGTGGGCATGGTATTCCAGCAGCCGAACCCCTTCCCCAAGTCGATCTACGAGAACGTAGCCTACGGTCCCCGAATCCACGGAGTAAAGTCGGGGGAATTCCTCGATGAGATCGTGGAGCGGTGCCTGCGCAGGGCCGTATTGTGGGACGAAGTCCAGGACCAGCTCGAGGAAAGCGCCCTCAAGCTCTCCGCCGGACAGCAACAGCGGCTCTGCATCGCCCGGGCGGTCGCCGTCGAGCCGGAAGTGCTGCTCATGGACGAACCCTGTTCGTCGCTGGACCCTGTGGCCACGTCCAGGATCGAGGAATTAATGCTTGATCTGAAGGACGATTACACCATTGTTATCGTTACGCACAATATGCAGCAGGCAGCCCGTGTATCGGACTTCACCGGTTTCATGCTTGAGGGTGAACTGGTGGAGACGGGCGTAACCGACGTGCTCTTCACCACGCCCCGGGACCGTCGTACGGAGGATTACATCACGGGCCGGGCGGGATAGCGCCGCCGGTCACGAGCCGTGCAGGACGGCGCCGGAAGTCCTCTCACGAAACAGACGACCATGGAAACCCACCTGCAACAACAGTTGGAAGCGTTGAAGTCCGCCCTGCTGCGCATGGCGTCGCTCGTGGAGGAACAGATCGCCCGGGCGATTACGGTGCTGGTGGAGCGGGATTTCGAATTGTGCGAGCAGGTCATCCGCGGCGATCAGCCCATCGACGCCATGGAACTGGAGATCGACGACCAGTGTATCCGGCTGCTGGCCCTTCAGCATCCTATCGCGCGGGACCTTCGTTTCGTGGCGGCCAGCATGAAGATCACGATCGACCTGGAGAGGATGGGCGATATCGCGGTCAACATCGCCAAGAAGACGAGGAAGCTCTCCGGGATGCCGCATCTCAAACCGCTCATTGACCTGCCCCGGATGGCGGCCCTCTCCCAATCCATGGTCAAGGACAGCCTGAACGCCTTCGTCCGCGGAGACGAGCAACTGGCCATGGACGTGTGCGCCAGGGACGAAGAGGTCAATCAACTGCAGGACCAGATCTTTCAGGAACTGGTGGCCTGCATGGTGGAGGACTCCGGGTCGGTGCCCCAGGCCCTCCAGTTGATCTTCATATCCCGTCACATCGAACGGCTTGGCGATCACGCCACGAACATCGCCGAAGGGGTGGTGTATTTTTCAGAGGGCCGCGTGATCAAGCATCATGGGACCGACGATCCGAATCAGTCACCCACTCGTCCAGTATCCGGTGGGCCTGCGTGACGGTGTCCACCTGTACGAGGCTGGTTCTGAGGTGGGAGGCGTTGGGAAAGCCCTTGAAGTAGGAAGCGAAGAACTTCCGCATCTCCATCACGCCGACTTTCTCTCCTTTGTACTCCACCATCATGCCCAGGTGGTCCCGGGCGAGCCTGACCCGGTCGGAAAACGTGGGCGTCACGTCGCCGGAGAAGATGTAGGGGTTGTCCCGGGCCGCCCGAGCGATCATCACCCCGGCGCACCCTGTCTCTTCTACCATGCGCACCGCGTCCCGAAAGGTGAACACGTCCCCGTTGCCGAAGATCGGCACGGGCGAGACCTCCACGGCCCGGGCGATCCAGGACCAGTCCGCGTTCCCGTTGAACTTCTGCGCCACGGTCCGTGCGTGCACGGCCACGGCGTGGGCGCCGGAATCCGCGGCGCGTTTCACCACTTCCAGGATGCTGATGTTGTTGTGGTCCCAGCCCAGCCGCGTCTTGATGATAACCGGGATCGAGACCGCGTCGGCCACGCTGCGCACCGCGTTCATCATCCTGTCGATGTCCTTGAGGAAGGCGGCGCCGGAGTCGGAACGCAGGATCTTGGGCACCGAGCAGCCGAAGTTGATGTCCATGATCTGCGCGCCTTTTTCCTCCAGGACCAGCGCGCCTTCCACCATGCGGCCGATGTCGTTCCCGTAGATTTGTGCCGCGAGCAGCGACATCCCGGTATCGCGGTAGATGTCGGCGTCGCAGAAGTTCATCATCTGCAGCGTCTTCGGGTTCCGGTGGAGAATGGCGTTGCAGTTGATGAACTCCACGCCGACCATCTGCGCGCCCATTCTCGCGCAGATCAACCGGAAGGGCCAGTTGCTGATCCCGGCCATGGGCGCCAGCGTCAGGATCGGCATGTCGGGCCTGAGCGACGTAATGCGGTGCGGGCCTATGGCGATTTCACGGGTCATGGACTGGTTGCGGCTCCACTGGTTTTCTCAGGCATGGTCTTGCCGGTTTCGGTTCAGATCGGCCCTGCTGTTTTCTTAATCTAATTATTGACACATATATTATATAACTATATATTTAGTCTAGACTAAAAATTACGACAGTCCATATCACGCGCCACTGGAAGTTGACAACGGCGAAATGTGCAGATAGATTCGCGTCCTGATCGGTTGCCCGCGTTGAAGTTAAGGCGGTATCCGGTCCGGTCGCAAGTGGTTTGTCTTCCGCACCGGATTCCGAGACCGGCATCCGCATCGAGTTCCGCATTCATCTTTCACCTGGACCTGCAACGACTGAGTACCTGGTTTTCAGATACTTCGAGATGACTCGATATCAGTCAGGCGCCAATCGCCAAAGGAGCGTGCCGTCATGCCGGTGACGTTCGTACCGGAACAGAAACAGTTTTCGAAAGAGAAGTTCCAGAAGGTCAATCTCTTCGACACGGAACGCATGTTCTGCGACATCTACTGTTTCGAGCCGGGACAGGAACAGAAGGCTCACAGTCACGCCGAAAACGACAAGATCTACTACGTGCTGGAAGGTAACGGAGATTTCACGGTCGGAGATGAAACCGTAAAGGGTGTTCCCGGTACGGCCGTGCTGTGTCCCCCCGGGGTGGATCACGGCGTTCTGAACTCAGGCGGAGAGCGGCTGGTGGTGCTGGTATTCATGGCGCCCCATCCCTGATTCGAGAGAAAACCGAGGCCGGGAATGCACGGTGGCGATTCCATTTTTTCCCGGTGGTCCGGAAACGAACAGCCGCGATTCTATACTGATTCTATACTGATTCTATACTAAGGAGTAGCGAGCCACGTGTGTAACGCCAGCAGCGATTTGCATGAACACCGAGTCCCGGTCGCGCTTATCGCCCTGCTTTTTGCCGCATTCTGGTGCAGTACCGCGAGCGCCCAGGAAGCTTCGGGGGAGGCTGAAGCGGGATCGTTGATGAAATACATTGAAATCGGCGGTGTCGTGGAGCTTTCGGCGTCGCGCGAAAGGTCTTTTGAGGACGAGGTTTCCACTTCCACGGCGGCCGAGCAACTGGAACTCGGAATCGGTATCGAGCCCCATGACTGGTTCGGTACCGAGGTCATCTGGCTACACGAACACGAAGAAGACGAAGAAGAACATGAAGCGGGTCACGGCATCGGGATCATCATGGCGACAGTCGTCATCGGGCCACCGGACGGCTGGTGGTGGTTGAAGGGCGGTATCCAGTTTCTTCCCTTCACCCTGTTTGAACTGGCCGAAGTCCATGCGGTGCACGATGCGAGCATCGGACCGTTCGAGACCGGCGCGATAATCGATCCTTTGTCCTTCGAGTATGGCTCGAAGCGGGAGAAATCGCTGGTGCTGGGCGTTTCAATGGGTCCGTTTCTGGGGAATGTCTATGGATACTACGGCGACGACGAACGCACCCATGACCCGCGAACCGGATTCGGCGCCGCTTTGGGCTACAAGAAGGGCGAGGAAGAAGAAGGCGGGTTGGCTTTCAACCTGTCTTATATCGACGACCTGGGTACGCTGGACAGTTTCCAGGAGGGATTGTACGAACAACACGAGTCATCGGCCGACGGCGGGCACGGACCGACCGCAGTCTATAACGAAGACCGGGCGCCGGGCTGGTCGCTGGCCACTCAACTGGCGCTAGGCGAAGTGTCGGTGGCCGGAGAATACATGATCGCCCAGAACCGTTTCGAGCCGGAGTTGCTGGCATTCGGCGCCCGTGGCGCCCGTCCTTCGGCGTGGTCGTTCGAAGCCGCCTATGGGTTCGAACTGGCGGGCAGGTCCGGGGACTTCATGCTGGGTTACCAGGGAACTTCCGAAGCGTCGGGCCTGGGATTGCCCGCTTCAAGGTACCTCGCCGTGCTCAGCGTGGATCTGTGGAACGAGTTGCTTTTTGGTACCTTCGAGTGGGTACACGACCGGGACTACGGGACCGCCTATGAAGGCACCGGCGCGAACGGGGATATCTTCACCGTTCAACTCGGCTTGGAATTCTGATCTTCGCCGAGGTGCGCTTGCGCTTTCTGTCCAGCCGTTCGGCACAGGCTACCGGCCGACAACGCTATCGCCAAAGGGCGTGGTCGGAATATGCCGTTCGTTCAGGGCGAGCCCCAGGCGGGACAGGCCTTCGGGATCTCCCCAGGCCAGAACCGATTTTCCGGCGCGTGTCTGGTCAAGCACGCGGCTGATGCACCGGTTGAAGAACGGTTTCGCCGGAAACATCACGGTAACCCGGTCCGAGTTTCCCCGGCTCCACTTGAACACCCTGTTGCCTTCGAATCCGCGGTAAATGAGTACCATACTCTACCCCTTTCCGAAAGCATCACCGAATTACTAAACATAAGATAAGCACAAACCGGCGACTTGTCAACTCTTTGTCGTTTTTTATGCTCAGAAAATCCGGTCTGACACCGCGTTTATGGGAGGATTCCGCGATTTGCGGGAGATTTTCCCGCGATTTAGCGCTGAATTCCCAGTAACGCGCTGTTCGATGCTATTCAACCTTTTAGTCGGAAAAGGGTCTGGAAAACCGTGGAAAACCTGGAAATCCGGCTTCGCGCCCCGTTTACCCTATAGTCACCCGCCTTCCGGTTTCGGCATGACCGCGCCGCAGTGCCTGCAGGTTCGGTTTTCCTCGCTGCTGAAGAACCGGTTCATGACGGGCGGCAACTGGCTGACGATGTCTTCCAGTTCGAAGTGTTCTTCGTAGAGTTTCTTTCCGCAGCTTTCGCAATACCACATGAACCCGTCGATTTCACCGCTTCTCCGTTTGGTCTCCATGACCAGCCCCACGGTGTCCGCCGGTCGCTGGGGCGAGTGGGGCACGCCGGCCGGCAGCAGGAAGATCTCCCCTTCCCGGATCTGGATGTCCACCGGCCTGCCGTCGTCGATGATCTTCAGTACGATGTCACCCTCCACCTGGTAGAAGAACTCCTCGCCCTCGTTGTAGTGGTAGTCCTTGCGGGCGTTCGGTCCGCCGACGACCATGACGATGAAGTCCTCCGCTTCCGTGTAGACGCACTGGTTGCCGACCGGAGGTTTGAGCAGATGCCTGTGCTCGTCTATCCAGGCCTTGAAGTTGAATGGAGCCGTTACCGCCATGATCGAACCTCCTTGTTCAGATAGTGGCGATGCATTTCAGTTCGATGGCAATCCGGGTGGGAAGCCGCGAAACGCCAACCGTGGTCCGGCAGGGCTGGTTCTCTTTGAAATACTCACGGTAGATCCGGTTGAATACCGCGAAGTCCCTTTCCATGTCGGTAAGGTACACGGTGATGTCCACCAGGTTCTCCCAGGCGCTGCCCGCGTCTTCGAGGATGCAGCGGACGTTATGGAAGACCGAATGACACTGTTCCTCGATATCGTAGGACGCGATCTCGCCGTCCGGTCCCAGGGTCACGCCCGGGATATCCCGCCGGCCCCTGGCGCGGGGACCGATGCCCGAGAGAAACAGCAGGTTGCCCACGCGGCGGGCGTGGGGATAGGGTCCCACCGGTTCGGGTGCGCGGTCGGAATCATAATGTTTATGCAATTCCACTCTCCGCTACATTTTTATGCACACGTTCTTGGGTTCCGTGAAGAACCGAAGGGCCTCTAATCCCCCTTCGCGGCCCACGCCCGAATGCTTCATGCCGCCAAAGGGCGTCCGAAGGTCCCGCAGCATCCAGCAGTTGATCCAGATGATGCCGGCGTGCAGTCGCTCGGCGACGCGGTGAGCCCGGCCCAGGCTGCCGGTCCACAGCATGGCGGCGAGACCGTACGGCGTGCCGTTGGCCTGGGCTATTACTTCATCCTCGGAATCGAAGGGCATGAGCGACACGACGGGGCCGAAGATCTCCTCCTGGTTGGTCCGGCAGTCCGGCGGCAGGCCTTCGATCACCGTGGGCGCCACGAACCATCCGTCCCTGCAGCGCCCCTTTTCCCGAACCCTGTGACCCCCGCAGAGGATCCGTCCGCCTTCGTCCCTGGCCAGTTCGATGTAGGACAGGATCTTGTCCATGTGGGTCTCCGACACCACGGCGCCGAGCCGATTGCCCGCGGACCGGGGATCGCCGACGGTCAGTTGCCGGGTCCGCTCGACGAAATCGTCGCGAAAGGTATCGTAGAGGGGACGTTCGATGAAGATGCGCGGGCCGCACAGACAGATCTCGCCCTGGTTGGAGAAAGAGGACGGCAGGGCGGTCTGCAGCGCTTCCTCGTAGGGACAGTCCGCGAAGACGATGTTCGGGTTCTTTCCGCCCAGTTCGAGGGAGACCCGCTTGAAGTGCGGGGCGGCCGCGGCTGCGATCTTCCTGCCCGTTTCCGTCCCGCCGGTGAAGGATACGGCCGGGATACGCGGATGGTCCGCCACCGCCGATCCCGCCCTGTGCCCGTAGCCGTGCACGATGTTCAGTACGCCGGGCGGCAGTCCCGCCTCCTTGCAGATCTCCGACAGCAGGAACGCGGTCGTGGGGGTCAGTTCCGAGGGTTTGCCGATCACGCAGTTGCCCGCGGCGAGCGCCGGCGCGATCTTCCACGTCAGCAGGTAGAGGGGCAGGTTCCAGGGAGATATGCACCCGGCGATGCCGATGGGTGCGCGCAGGGTGTAATTGAAGGCGGCTTTCCCCATGGAGTGGGTCTCGCTGGAGAAGTGCTCGATGGCCGTGGCGTAGAAACGGAAGTTGCTCGCGGCGCGGGGGATGTCCACCGTCTCCGCCAGGGTTACCGGCTTGCCCGTATCGTTCGATTCCGCCAGGGCCAGTTCATCCCGCCTTTCCTCGATCAGGTCGGCGATGCGGAGGAGATGCCCGGAACGTTCCTGCACGGACAGCGACGACCAGGCCGGGAAGGCGTCTTCCGCCGCGTTCACCGCTTCTTCCACGTCCCGGGCGTCCGAGTCGGGAATCCTGCCCAGCACGGTGGCCGTGGCGGGATCGACGTTGTCCAGGTAGCCGCCGCCCGCAGGCTCGCGCAGTTTGCCGCCAATGTAGTTCAGTACATGCATTATTGTGGAGAGAACCGTTGGAGACGTGGAGGTGGAAGCGCCAGGCCTGTGCGCCGCGTAAGGTAATATACAATGTAGACCTGGCCGGATGGCCTGTCAAGCCGGCGGGCGCCGATCATCACGGCCTTTTCCGGCGTACCGCCATGCTTCGGTCAGTTGGTGCCGAGCCGCTCCCTGACCAGGCGGTCCGCCCTGTTCCAGTCGACCTGTTCCGCCGAGGAGACGGAAGCGCAAAGCTCCCGCAGGATGCCGTCCTGGATTTCGCCGCGCTGCAGGGCCTCGCTGTAGGGAAACCGGTGGAACGACACCATGGAATACCGCGGGATGAACAGGTCGGGGAACCTCTGCTCCAGCAGAAAGCCCACCTTCTGACGCAACTGAAAACCGGGGTCGCTCACCAGGTCGCGCATCTCGACGTAATTCGCAAGCGCCATGTCGGCGATGGCATCCGTGTTCTCCTTCCTGCGCTGCCCGAAGGACTCGAATACCTGTCCCCAGTCCGGCCAGTATGCCTCGATACATTCATCGAGGACGGTGCAGTCTTCGAAGGCGCAGTTCATGCCCTGGCCGAAGAAGGGCACGATGGCGTGGGCGGCGTCACCCAGGAGCAGGACCCGGTCGCGATAGTGCCAGGGGAAACACTTGAGCGTGACCAGGGAGCCCGTGGGATTGCCGCGGTACAGGGCGGGCAGGTCGGGCATAAGCGCCGTCGCGTCGGGAAACTGTCGGCCGAAAAAGTCGAGCACCTGCGCCGGATCCTGGAGGCTGTCGAAACTGTATTCGCCTTCGTGGGGAAAGAAGAGGGTACAGGTGAAACTGCCGTCCAGGTTGGGCAGCGCGATCAGCATGTACAGCCCCCGGGGCCAGATGTGCAGGGCGTTGGGCTCCATCCTGTATGCGCCGTCCGGTCCGGCGGGAATGGTCAGTTCCTTGTATCCGTGGGTCAGGTACTGCTGGGAGAGATCGAACCGTCCCGCGTTCATCATGGCGGTCCGGATGGCAGAAGCGGAGCCGTCCACGCCGATGATCCGCCGCGGACGGAGCGAGTGGACATGATTGGTCGCGTCGTCGCGGACGTACAGCACGCCGGTACGGAACTCCACCCCGGTGCACCGGGCATTGAAATGAAGCCGTACGCCGTCCTGCCGCTCCGCTGCGCTCACCAGGACCCGGTTCAGTTCGCCCCGGGAGACGGAATAGATGACCTCTTCGTCCCGCTGGCCATAGGGCTGGAGGACCTTTTCGCCTTCCACGGGATGGATCAGCCGCCCCGCCATGGGTATCGCCATGCCCAGGACTTCGTCCTTCAGGCCGACCTGGTGCAGGGCATGGAGACCGCGGACGGACATGGCCAGGTTGATCGACCGGCCGGCCAGGCCGGCCTGGCCGGCTCCGGCCGATTCCCGCCGGATATCGGGCCGCTTTTCGTATACTTCGATCCGGAATCCACGGCGGGCGAGAAAGACCGCCAGCAGGGATCCGGCAAGCCCCGCGCCTACCAGGGTTATGGTTTCCCGCTTGATGCTCATCGGCACCCTCAAACGGATTGGGACCGGTATGAAACCCGGAACAAAACAGGGTCATCCGGCCGATTCCATCCCCTCCGCCATGACCTCCACGAAACGATGGACATCCTTAAAACGGTTGTAGAGCGGCACGGGGGCGACACGGATCACGTCAGGCTCCCGCCAGTCGCACCAGATGCCATGCTCCGACAGGTGCTCGTGCACGCGCTGTCCTTTCGGCCCCGTCCTGAGCGAAAGCTGGCACCCCCGCTGTTCCGGGTCCGACGGCGAGATGACGGCCAGTTCATCCGCAAAGCGGGTCCGGAGCAGATGTTCCAGGTACCTGGTCAGTCTTTTGCTTTTCTCACGCAGCCGGTCCATGCCCGCCTCGTCGAAGAGCTCCAGCGAGGCGCGCAGAGCCGCCAGGGGGAGGATGGGTGGGTTGCTGAGCTGCCAGCCTTCCGCCCCCGGGATCGCCTCGAAAGCCGGGGGCATCCGGAACCGGGTGGACTTGTCGTGGCCCCACCATCCGGCGAACCGAGGCAGGTCGTTTCGACGGCCGTGCTTTTCGTGGACGAAGCATCCGCCCACGCATCCGGGTCCTCCGTTCAGGTACTTGTAGGAACACCAGACGGCAAAGTCGACGTCCCAGTCGTGAAGACTCAGCGCCAGGTTGCCCATGGCATGGGCGAGGTCGAACCCCACGACGCATCCCTGCCGGTGGCCCGCCCGGGTGATCCGTTCCATGTCGAAGGCCTGGCCGGTCAGGTAGTTCACCCCGCCCAGGAAGACCAGCGCGATTTGCTCGCCCTCCCGTTCGAGCAGGTCCTCGATATCCCCGGTACGGATGACGTCCTCCCCTTCCCGGGGATGCAATTCGATCACGCATTCGGCGGGGTCGTAACCGTGCCAGGCGGCCTGCGAGGCGACGGCGTACTGGTCCGAGGGAAATGCGGACCCCTCGACGAGGATGCGGTTGCGCTCCGGCGTGGGACGGTAGAAGGAGACCATCATCAGGTGCAGGTTCACCGTAAGGGTGTTCATGGCCACGACTTCGCCGGGCAGGGCGCCCGCGAGGCGGGCCAGCGGCTCTGCCAGTGCTTCGTGGTAGGGCATCCAGGGATTGTCCCCCTCGAAGTGGCCCTCGACGCCCAGCCTGCGCCAGTCATCGAGCTCCCGGTCCACGTAGTCCCGGGCGGATTTCGGCTGGAGTCCGAGCGAATGGCCCACCAGGTAGACCGTATCCGCTCCGTTTTTGGCCCGGGGAACATGAAAGCGCGACCGGAAGGGCGAGAGTTCGTCCCGGGTGTCCATTTCGGCGGCGTTCATTCGCAGGTCGAGCGCGGCATCATCCATTGGCTAACCGTTCCCATCGAAAAACCGTTCCGCTTCCAGGTTGAGCCAGGCGAGGGCGGAGCGGTACAGCAGCCTGGATTTCACGTCATCGTCCAGGTGGTCCATGGATTCGATCATCCGGCCTGGAACAGCCTCGCCGAGGGGGAAGGGGTAGTCCGAACCCAGGGCGATATGGTCCGGCCCGATGAGGTGGATCAGGTAGTCCAGGATACGGCTGTCGTGGACGAGGGAATCCAGGTAGAATCTGCCCAGGTAGTGGCTGGGCAGCACGTCGTTGTCCACCGCGCACAGGTCCGGGCGGATCTGGAATCCGTAGTCGATCCGTCCGATGGTCGCTGGAAAGGATCCGCCGCCGTGGGCAAAGGCCACGCGCAGGTCGGGGAGGCGCTCGAGCACCCCGCCGAAGATCATGGAACAGATCGCCCGGGACGTCTCAGCGGGCATGCCCACCAGCCAGGGCAGCCAGTATTTCTCCAT
>JAJEHX010000013.1 GCA_022823465.1 Candidatus Latescibacterota bacterium | reverse complement strand
TTCCAAGAGGGCGGGCCGCCCGCTTCGTAGGTGAAGTCCGTACCGAAGGTGTCGTAGCTGAAGAGCCGGCCCGCGGCCGTAACGTCAAGGCCGCCCATCTCTCCCTGGAAGACCGGAATGCTTGTTTCGGCGTACACCGCGCGGACGGAGTAGTCGCCCTCGGTTGCTTCCTGCTTGTTGCCCGTGGTATTGCCCGTGGCGGTGATGGGATCGGGGATAGCGCTGCCTGCTTCCCACCTGGACGAAGCACCGATGGCTACGGCGAGGTTGCCCGCCGGCAGTTCGGCTATGTCACCGGTCAGGTTGTACTGCAGGATTCTCTGCGTCGTATAGCCCCTTGCGATACCGGTATACTGAATAAACCTGAGCATGTCTTCCGTGATCGTACCGGGACCATGCAGGATATCCAGGGGTACGCAACTTCCCACACATTCCGAATCGGGCCCCAGGGCCATTTCGATATTGCTCAGGATGAACCGGCCCTCGTTGATGTTGGTGCCGCTGGTACGGCCGTAGGAAAAGGCCAGGTCCCCGGTAAATCCCTGGAACTCGTGCTCCATTCCCAGGACAATCCGGTAGGTGTCGAGGTCCTGCAGGAAGTTGCGGTTGCTCGCCTCGACGAACCGACGGCGCACGTCGATAAAGTCGCGGCCGAACTCGTTGTACTGGTTCTCTGCCGACACCGAGACGCCTTCACTGATAATGAAAAGCGGGGTCGGGGCCAGCTTCTGGTCCGACTGCCGGTTGGTATAGGAAACTTCGAAAAACCCGCTCAGATTATCGTTGAAAAGGTAGTTCCCGCTGAGGAACGCGGAGTAACGGGTCTGTGGCGTATACAGGTAGTTCTCCGGTTGGTAGTTGTACAGGTCTCCTGTGCCGTCCAGCGAGTTCCCGGCGGAGTTGAAAGGACGCCAGCCGCCCGATGGATCGTTGAAATAGAATCCGGCGTCTTCCCCGGCCCTTTCAACGATCGCCTGCCAGGCCGCGTTGCCTTCCTCCCCCAGACGGTCGATGATGGTTCCTTCGGGCGTCGCCGAACTGCCGCTGGTGGTAAAGGAGCCGTCGTTCGTTCCCCAGTCGTAACTCTTGTCCGCCTCGCTGAAACTTCGGTCGCCGGTCCATACCGGCTTGCGGTTGTGGTACCCCGCCGAGAACAGGATGCTGCCCCGGCCGCTTCGCAGTCCGGCGGTTATGCTCGCGTCGATCACGTCACCGTCGCCCGCGCCCGCGACGCCCTGGTAGTACTCGAACTCCACGCCTTCCAGGTCCGACCGGGTGATGATGTTTACCACACCGCCTATGGCGTCGGAACCATACACGGCCGAGGCGCCGTCTTTAAGCACCTCGACCCGCTCAATGACGGAAGCGGGTATGGAGTTCAGATCGACGGAGGAGTTCGCCCCGGTGCCGCCCGGCACGAAACGTCGGCCGTTGACCAGTACGAGCGTTCGGGTGGAGCCCAGTCCGCGAAGACTGATCCGGGTGGATCCGTCCCCTCCGTTGTTGGCCTGGGTGTTGATGGCGTTGGACTGAACGGTCAGGGTCTGGAGCACGTCGCCGATGGACGCGAGCCCCTTTTCCTGGATTTGGGTCTTGGCGAGGATTATGACGGGTGCGGTGGATTCCGCGGCTTCGCCCCTGATCCGGGAACCGGTCACCGTCACTTCTTCCATGACGAACTCGACCTCGTCATCCGGTTCCTGGGCTTCCTGGGCGAAGGTGTCGGCCGCCACGAAGGAAATCAGGGCAACCGTCAGACAGGAAAGGAATTTGCTGTAATTCATGACAAATCTCCTTAATCGTGAGTGGTGGAGTCTATAAGATCCTCCCTCCTCTGTACCTGGATAGATTGTGGGGTGATTAGTGGAGTGACTACAATATGTCGGATTATTTTATAGTTGTAAATACGAAATATTGATTTTTTGAAGATTTGTGAAGAATGCAGATTGAAGCGCTGAATATGCCGTTTTCGGTATTACGGTCGCGCTACATTTTTCGGTCAGCCAGGACTGGAACTCCCAATCGGCGAAGACGCGCTGTACCGCCGAAAGGAAGCCATCACCCGGGGAGCGAGGCGCAGGGTCGAGACCATGGTCGGAATCGCCATGAGGGCGAACAGGCCATCGGCGAAACTGATCACCGCGTCGACCGAGGAAACCGATGCGACCACGACGAAAACCACGTAGGCTGCATTATACAACTTTACATACCCGGCGCCGATCAGAAAGCTCAGGCACTTGGCGCCATAGTAGGAGTAGGTCAACAGCGTGGTAACGGCGAAGAAGAACACGCAGACGGCAAGGATATACGCGCCGTAACCGGGCATGGCCGCTTCGAATGCGCCGGCGGTCAGCGTCACGCCGTTGTCCGGCGTGGTCTGCCATACCCCGGTCATGAGGATCACGAGCGCGGTACAGGTGCAGACGATCATCGTATCGATGACCGGTCCCATCATGGCGACCAGGCCCTCGCGGACCGGCTCGCCGGTCTTGGCCGCGCCGTGGGCAAGCGCTTCCGTGCCGATGCCGGCCTCGTTTGAAAAGGCCGCGCGGCGGACGCCCGTCACGATGGTCGTGCCGACCACCCCGCCGGCCACCGCGGACCCGGTGAAGGCGTCCGTCAGGATCAGGGACAAATACCGGGGCACATCATCCAGGTTGTACAGGATGATCCACAGGGTCGAAACCATGTACAGGACCACCATGACCGGCACGGCGCGGGAAGCGACTTCGGCAATACGGGTAATCCCGCCGAAAATCACGACGGCCACGAGACCGGACAGGATCAGTCCGGCGATGAGATCGAATCTGAAGTGGCCGCCTTCGAAAGACATGTACGGCGCGAACACGACGTCCCGGACGATCTGTATCAACTGGTTGGGCTGCAGGAGCGGGAGGCAGCCGATGACGCCGGCGACCGCGAAGAGGACGGCCAGGGGTTTCCAGACGCCTCCCAGGCCTTCTGAAATCACGTACATCGGTCCGCCCTGAATGCGCCCCGCGGTGTCACGTCCCCGGTACATGACGGCCAGCGAGCAGGTGAAGAACTTGGTCGCCATGCCGACGAGCGCGCTGACCCACATCCAGAACACCGCCCCCGGACCTCCCGTGGTGATGGCGATTGCCACCCCGGAGATGTTCCCCATGCCGATCGTGGCGGAAAGGGCGCTGACCAGCGCCTTGAAGTGGGAAACGTCGCCGGGATCGTCGGGATCGTCGTATCTGCCGCGGACCAGGTCGAAGGCGTGCCTCACGTACCGGAACGGCATAAAGCGGCTATAGAGCAGCAGTAGGGCTCCGCCACCGATGATCAGATAGAATACGTAGGACCACACCAGGTTTGAAAAGGCGACTACGTAGGGTTCTATGAAATCCATGGGGTAAGCGATACGGGTTCAACCCGCCGCCGCATCCTGTCTGAAGCTGCGCACCATGTCGATGTAGTCCCGGGAGAAGAGCTGGTCCGGACGCCTGTCGTAGCTGAAGATCGCTATGATGCGGGGCCGGCCCGTGGGACCCACGGGCGAAACGCGATGCAGCGCGTACTTGCCGTTGAACAGGACGAGGGTGCCGGGCTTGATGTCGGTCTTGCGGACGTGTCTTTCAGGCCTGTCGAAGACGTCGCGCACGTAGTCGTAATGCTCGTCGTGATCTTCCCGGAGACCGGGGACGTATTCGAAGACGCCACCGGAATCGGGCTGTTGGATCAGCAGCGTGACGTTGCCGTTGTTGGAATCGAAATGCCACCCGTTGCTGTCGCCCTCATGGGCGATCTGCAGCGTCAGGGCCAGATGGGGGCAGGCGCTCGTATACAGCGTATCGAATCCGAGCATCTCGCGTACGAACCCGGTCAGCGCCGGCCAGTGGAAAACGCTGCGCACGAGACTGTCGTTGGGGATCTGGTAGTTCAGGACCTGCCGGTACCGGTTGACGTGTTCGAACGTTCGAGGATGGTCCGCGGGCCAGGTCCGGTCATCGTAGTCGTTCCCCTCGTAGCTCGTGCGCGGCCGGTCGTAGCAGTACCCCTGCGGGATCAGGGCGCTGGCCTCCTTCACCATGCCGGCCAGCGCATTCGGCTTCACAAAGTCCTCCAGCACGCAGATGGACTTCTCATCGAGCTCGGAACGGCAGGATGCGAGAAAACCCTGTCCGCCAGGGCTTTCCAGGTTTTCCAGCGGGTACCGGCCGGTATCTATCAGTGTGTCCGGACTTGCGGGATTCATGGCCTTCTCAAGACTGCAGGCTGAACCGGGACGGCCTGCAAGGCCCCGGGTTCATCCTTTTCGGATCTCCCATAGCTCCACCACCATTTCGGAAGGATAGCCGATGGGATCGAAGTCGTCCGTCTCCCTCGCGTCGTATCCCACCTCGCCGAACAGGTTCTCGATGGTACGGGAAGAGTGATGCTGCGCCTCGCCGATCGTGTGGTACAGATAGACCGCCGAGGGAAGTATGACCGGGTAGCCCATCTCGTACAGCGCGTAGGCCGGCTGGTCCTGCCGCAGACGCCGAAGGACGTCGTCGGCTTGCTGCACGATGCGCGTGCCTCCATGCTCGATGTCCACGTCGAAACGAAAAGCGAAGTGGCTGCGAAGGTATCCCTGGTCGTGCAGGAAACGGCCGACGCGGCCGATTCCCTCGGACAGCTGCCTCATCTGGTCCGGAGTAGCCAGGCCGTCGGGCAGGTCCAGGGCGAGGTGATCACGCAGCCGTTCGAAGAACCTTTTCCCTACCCGGACTGTAAAAAGACGGCGCTCGCGTTCCAGCGCGTGATCATAAAGATCGATGTGACGTTCGATGCGTTCGAAAGCCGACCTGTAGAAGGCGTAGGAAAGTGCGTCGAATTCCCCGGACTGTACTGACCGCATGGACTGCGTGGACTGCATGGACCCATCGGCCTGCGCGGACTCACCGGACTGATCTGACAGACCGGACTGTGTGGATGACCTCGTCCCGTCGCCGTCACGATGGATAAAAGATTCAAGCGGCCCGCTTAGTCCACCTGGGCCGCCTGGTCCTCCTGGGTTGCCTGGTCCGCTCCCGGCCGGCCTGTGGTACACCGTCTCGATGTAGGTTTCGACGTATTCCCGCACGTCATCCAACGCGCCGTCGTTCCCTTTAAGCGCCTTCCATTCTGTGACGATGGCGTCGGACATGAACGCGGTGAATTCGCGACCGACCGGCCACCACGCGGCGTATTCGGGAAAAGGACGTTCCTGTACGACGAGTTCGAGAGATTTCGCAGGCATAATGTTCAAATCTGCTGCCATTTGCGGTTTGGCGAACCGGCTGCCCGTTTCACTGCGACTTATTCAGAAAGGTCTCCACCTGGCGAAGCAGCATGGGATCCGTGGAGAGGCGAATGTACTCACGCAACGAATCCCGGGCGCTATCCGTGTCGCCAAGCCGGTAGTACGCGATACCCAGGCGAAAATGACCGGCGGCAAGGTCCGGTGCGAGGCGGACGACTTCCTCGTAGCTTCGAATGGCCTGAGGGTAACGGTGCAGGAGATCATTGACAAGTCCAATATTGAAATGCGCCGTGGTGAAACCCGGCCGCAACGCTTTGGCCCGTTCAAGGGCGCGCAAAACCCTGTCCGCGGCCTCGGTACGGGCCCGCATGGCCGCCAGAGCCTCCCGCGCCGCCGTTCCATCCGGTTCGCCGGCCAGCCGGACCGCTTCTTCCCAGGATTTCATCGCCGAATCGTAGTCGCCGCCGGATACCTGCGCGATAGCCAGGACGGCGCTGGGCAACGGATCTGCAGTTTCCGGGTCAAGGACCTGCCCGACGGCCGATTCCACCGTGCTCCATTTTCCCTGGGCCAGCAGTACGGCGCCCTGGGCCAGCCGTGCGGCGTGCCATCCCGGCCGTACGGCGAGGGCGTCTTCGAAATGCGCCAGCGCGCCGTCGAGATCGTGGGCGAAGGCGGCATCGACCCCCCGGCGGTAGGCGGACCTGGCTTCGCCGCCCACGGCGGAGGAACGGGCCGGTATCTGCCGGAGCGGCAGCCAATCGAAAGCCACCCGGGCCGTGGTTTCATTTTCATGTCCCGCCCACCGGGCCGCGAGTTTGCGCCAGTCATCGATTACGGCGTCCAGTACGGCGTCCCCACTGTAGGAAAGGGCCAGGTTGTTGTAGGCCTCCGCGAAATCGTCCCGAAGCGCGACAGCCTTTTGGAACTGTACCCTGGCGTCTTCGTTCCGTCCCTGCCCGAGGTACGCCATGCCGAGATTGTTGTGTACCTCGGCTATGCCCACCTCGGCCCGGACAACCTTCATGTATTCTTCAATCGCGTCATCGAGTCGGCCCGCCTCCGCGTACAGCAGCCCGAGGTTGGTGCGGGCGTCGTAGAAACGGTCGTTCAACGAAAGGGCCCCGCGATAGGCCTCCATGGCGTCTTCGGTGCGGTTCATGTAGGCGTACATCGTGCCCAGGTTATTGTAGGCTTCGACGAACTCCGGTTCGATCTCTATCGCGCTTTCGTAGGCCTCGGCCGCCGCAGCGGGGCGATCCTGCCGCGCATGGATATTGCCGATGTACAGGTGTGCCTCCGCCAGCCCGGGATCTTCCTCCAACGCCTGTTCAAAGGCCTGCATCGCCGCGATTTCCGCCCCTTGCTCGTAATAGGTCAGCCCCATCATGTATATATAGGGTGGCGGACGGCGTCCCCGCCTGCCGGCAGGAGAAGGCGCCCCCCCTGATCCGCCCGGTCCGCCCAGTCCGCCCATTCGCCCGAGCCTGGCCCGGTAGGCCGCGATGTTGCGGGCCTTTGTCCGGTCCACGGCACTTACGGAACTGCCTTCCAGGGCGCCTTCAAGGCGACGGTCCACCGCGGGAAGGTCCGCGAACAGTCCGATCGCTTCGTCGAAACGTCCCGTCCTGGCGTAGATGAGGGCGATGTTGTATCGGGCCACGGTATGCGTGGAATCCTGTGCAAGCGTACGGTGGTACAGCGCTTCCGCCTCGTCCAGGCGTCCCTGGCGGAAAAAGACGTTGCCCGCGCCGGCCAGCAGTTCCGTGTCATCGGGGGCAAACACCAATGCTTCGTTATAGGCCTCCATCGCGCGGTCGTACAACCCGGCCAATTCGCACGACCGTCCCAGGCCGATCAACGCGCTCCGCAGTTTGTGCCGGTTTTCGTCCACCAGTCCGCGGGCGATGTCTACGGCGGCGCCATAGGCTCTTGCCGCGCCTTCGTGATTCCCCTTGCGCGAGTAGCTCGCGCCCAGGTTGAGCCGCCAGTTGATCTCTTCCGGCGAAAGGACCACCGCCTGCAGCGCTTCCCGGATCGCCTCGTCGTATCTTTCCATGTAATAGTAGGCCACGCTCAGGTTTCCGAAGGCTTCGGAATCCGTCATGTCCATCGCCAGCGCCCGGCGGTAGTAGCCGATGGCGCCCTCGTAGTCGCCGTTGCGCATGGATGCGTTTCCGGCCTCGATCAGCCTTCCGCCGTCGACGTCGTCGGTAACGGGTCTCGGCGCGCTCGAACAGTCTGTGCCCGCCCACAGAATGAAGACTGAGGTCATTCCGAGACAGATTTTCAACCGGACAGACATCCTGTTTCGCTCCATTTCAAGGTTTTTTCGAGAAGCGAAGGTGTTGTGCCTACTCTTCCAATATACCGCATTCCAGTTCCAGTCCGCCTGTTTTTGTTCGGCAGGTATCTCAAAAGGAGGAATCAAATCGAATCTGCTTTACATTAAGGCTGCCCGAAGATACTTTTTTTCAAGCATCCTCACCTGAACCCGACTAATTCATTCAGTCGGCCCGAAACCGCTTGACACTATACATTTGTTTGGTATATTCAGCGCAATATGCCATAGATATGATCATGAGATCAACGAGAGGGAGATCCAGGCTATGAACGATAACGATCCGGGAAGGGAAAAGGCGCTCAGCGGCGCCATCATGCAGATCGAGCGACAGTTCGGCAAGGGGTCCATCATCAGGATGGGGGACGAAAATCCCCAGCTGTCCGTCGAGTCCATACCGACGGGGTCCCTGACCCTGGATCTGGCGCTGGGCATCGGCGGCGTCCCCCGTGGGCGCGTGGTCGAAATATACGGAAACGAGTCCTCCGGCAAGACGACCCTGGCCAAGCACATCGTGGCCGAAGCCCAGAGGCTGGGCGGCATGGCCGCGTTCATCGACGCGGAGCATGCCTTGGACATCCGGTACGCAAAGGCGCTCGGCGTGGATATGGATAAGCTGCTCATCCACCAGCCGGACACGGGCGAGCAGGCCCTCGACGTGGCCGAGATCCTGGTTCGCAGCGGCGGTGTCGACGTGATCGTCATCGACTCGGTGGCCGCGCTGGTTCCCAGGGCCGAGATCGAAGGCGAAATGGGCGATTCCCACGTCGGCCTGCAGGCCCGCCTGATGTCGCAGGCCCTGCGCAAGTTGACCTCTGTAATCAACCGATCGAGAACCTGCCTGATCTTCATCAACCAGATCCGCCAGAAAATCGGCGTCATGTACGGCAACCCCGAGACGACGACGGGAGGTCTGGCCCTGAAGTTCTACTCCTCGGTCCGGATCGAGGTGCGCAGGATCGGGAACATCAAGGGCGACGACGCTTCCGCTGGTATCCAGGTCCGGGGCACCGTAAAGAAGAACAAGCTGGCAGCGCCTTTCCGCGAGGCGCAGTTCGATATCATCTATGGCGAGGGTATTTCCAAGGAAAGCGACCTGATCGAACTCGGCGTGAACAACGGGATCATAGAAAAGAGCGGGACGTGGTTCTCCTATAACGACGAACGGCTGGGCCAGGGCCGCGAGAACGTGCGGCAACTGCTCCGGGAACGGCAAGAGCTTGCCCTGGAAATAGAAGAGAAAGTCCGCTCGCTTTTTACGCCCGCGGGCGAGGACGCCGCCGCGAATAACGGAGCCCCGGAGCAACCCGTGTCGAGGTCCGCATCTTCGGGCAAGGGACGGTGACCTTCTTTTTATCACGACAGGCTGTTTAGCGCCGGGACGGATGTCTCTCATCAAGGAACAATGGCGGCAATGGATTACATGAAAAACCTTAACGAGACCATAGCCAGCGGTGGCATGACGATTGCGTCGAAGCCGTGGTGGGATTCCACTATAAAGGCTGCGTTGATAGCAGCGGCCACGGCCATTTTTATATTCTACATGGAAAATCTGAATCGCAGACTCGACGGGTTCGATCAGGAGTTATCGGTCATTGGCAAAGAGATGCATGATATGAATACGCGTCTCGGTCGAGTCGAGGGTATATTGCGTATCGCGGTGCCTGATGGAAAGGGTACCGGACTATGAGATTGGCAGGCAACTGGGGAAGCCCTCCTTCGCCATGGCTTCGATGAGACGACGGTGCGCCCTGGAGAAAGCAAAGTTCGTCAGAGCTTCCCGTCGAACCCTGTTATTGTGAGTGGAATGTGAGCGACAAAAACCTGCAAGCAAATCCATATGAAGTTCACCAGATCGCACTTTTTGAGCGTTCCATACGACGACGTACGCAAGTTGATAAAGAGCGACAAGAACCCCATATTCGAGTAAACACGCTTAATGGAGTGCCTTTCGATACTGTTGATCGCCCTATGGTGATTTGTGGCGATGCCACGCAAGCTATGAAGCTCCTCCCTGAAAAGTCTATTCAAACTGTTGTCACGTCACCACCATATTGGTCATTGCGCGATTACGGGGTTGCGGAACAGATTGGGCGGGACGACAGCTTGCGAGGCTATGTCAACAGCATCGTTTGCACCTTCGAGCAGATTAAGCGTGTCTTGCGTGACGATGGCACTGTTTGGCTGAATGTTGGTGATTCCTACACATCCGGCAACCGAAGATATCGGGCGCCAGATAGGAAAAACCGTGCGCGCGCTATGGCAGTTCGACCGCCGACGCCAGAAGGGCTTAAGCCAAAAGATCTGATAGGCGTACCGTGGAGATTGGCGTTTGCTCTGCAAGATTCAGGTTGGTGGGTACGTAGTGAAGTCATATGGTACAAGCCGAATGCTCATCCAGAGTCCGTACGAGACCGACCGACCAAAGCTCACGAGACCGTTTTCCTCTTGTCTAAAAACAAGGACTATTACTACGACCAAGAAATGGTCAAGGGACCGCGTGACCGTCGCCTGCGAACGGTATGGGAGATTCCCACCGAACCAGTGAAACGCATTAAAGGGAAAGCAGATGACCATCCTGCGATGATGCCTCTGTCGCTTGCTCGATGCTGTGTAGCCATTACAACCCGGGATGACAGTATCGTACTCGATCCGTATGCGGGTTCGGGTACTACACTTCTGGCGGCTAGTGAACTCGGTCGAAGGTGGGTTGGTATAGAAATCAAGCCCGCTTTCGTAGACCTGATTGAACGGCGGTTATGTGTGTCATGACACTTGATGAACTCAAGACAACGCTTGATTCGTTCTCTCCGGTCAAGATCGAATTTGTTGCTAAGGTCATGGAATCTTTGGCGAATCCTCCAAGCGCCAGTATTCGATCCAGAGGAACATGGCTGACGAGCGAGACGGACTGGATTGAGTATTTTGGACTGGCTTTATCGGTTCACCATGGAGCTACAACTGAGCCGTTGGGGCTTTCGTCGTTTGAGACGGTGTTTAGAAACGCCTGTGCACACCTTGACTGGTCAGTTGATCGTCCGGGTTCTCAAACTCAGCGATTTGTTGATATGGTCGTTTGCCCCAAGTCGGGCAACCGCCGGAGATTGTCTCTTAAGTCTACTTCCGCCAGAAACTTATCTGAGTCGAGTTTGCATGTTTCCAAACTGACGGAGGCCGCGTGGATTCAGGACACACGAACCGCCAGAGATCGACAGGACCGTACGCTCGAATTGTTCAGGCAGTACCAGAGTACCGTTACTCAGATTATCATGCTTCGAGCGTTCCGGGATGGATTGGACATGGTGCCGTACAAATACCAGCTTGTTGAGATTCCGGTGAAAATCTTCGACTCCATTCAGCAGGCACCCCTACAAGTCTTCGAACGGGATGCACCAGTGATCGAATGTACTGTTGATGATCGCGTGGTGGCATCGGTGGCTATCGACCGGTCCGATGCGAAGATAACAGTCAGGCGAGTTCAGCTTTCGGCCTGCACAGTTCATGTGGAATGGGATAGGACGTAGACCGGAGCCGGGATGGGCAATGTCCACCGGCCAAGTTGGACGGTTGGCAATGCATGAAGTGCTAATACAATTACAGAACGATCTGGGTTATGAAAACAAAGTGGTTTACAGACTTACTTCAGCAGCCAGGGCCTCGATGAGACGACGGTGTGCCCTCGAGAAAGCGAATTCTTCCAGGGCGTCAAAGGAGACCCAGCGGCAGTCGTTGAAGGTGTCGGGCACGGCCTTGCCACCAAGATAGGTACAATGGTAGCCGTGTAGCGTGATCTCGAAATGGGTAAAGGCGTGCCTGACGACCGCGAAGGCGCGGTCAACGCGGATGTCGATACCAAGCACCCGACTCATCTCGCTGACCAGGAACTCTTCCCTGGCCGCCTCTTCCTCCGATATCCCGCCCGGAAACTCCCACAGCCCGCCCAACAGGCCCTCCAGCGGACGCCGTACGATCAGCATCTCGTCTCCCTTGCGCACGATGCCCGCGGCGACATGATGGTGGGGGCGCTGTTTTCGCGGCTGTTTTCGTGGAAGAACCGAAGGGTCCGGTAGTACCTGGCGGGCGAGACACAGGCTGCTCACCGGGCAGGCGCCGCACTCTGGCTGTCGCGGCGCACACACCGTCGCGCCCAGTTCCATCATGGCCTGGTTGAAATCACCCGCCCGGCCCTTCAGGAGCAGTCTTTCGGCCAGGCCGGCGGTTACTTTCTTTGTGGCGGCGGCAGCGGGATCGTCGGTCAGGTGGAACAGCCGGCTCAGCACGCGGATGACATTGCCGTCGACTACGGGGCAGTCCTTTCCGAAGGCAATACTCAATATGGCCGCTGCGGTATAGGGCCCGATACCCGGCAGCGCGGAGATCTGCGCCGGATCTTCGGGAATCTGCCCGCCGTGTAGCGCGACAACCTGCCGCGCGGCCCGATGGAGGTTTCTCGCCCGGGCATAATATCCCATGCCTTCCCACACCTTCAGCACGTCCTCAAGCGGCGCCTCACCCAGATCGCCAACCGTCGGGAAACGGTTCATGAACCGCTCGTAATAGGGCCGGGCCTGGTCCACTCGCGTCTGCTCGAGCATGATTTCGGAAATCCAGACCGAGTAGGGGTCGCGGGTCCGCCGCCACGGCATATCCCGCCTGTGCGCCTCGTACCAGGCGAGCAGGGCGTTGCGAAACGCTTCGGTCTGTCCGGATTCCAGGAGGTTCTTCACGGATTAATCCACGTAGGCATCTGTTCCCCGCGCCGCGAAAAGGCAAAAGGACGATGCGCATTCCGGGAACGCCTCACCTCGGGTGACGCGCAGGCTTCAATGGCGGCGGGAGTGGCCGGACAGACTGTACTCGGCGTGGGTAATCAGGGTCCTGTTGTAGGCATCCGTTTCATCCGGATCGAACCGGTTTGGCGAGAAATCCCCGATATCGATTCCAGGCTTGCCGTCGGCGACGCACTCCGCCAGCAGCACGCCGGACGCCGGATTATAGGCAAATCCCCCTGAATGAAAGGCGACCCCCACGTGGAGTCCCGGAAAGCGATCGACCGGGCCGAGTACCGGTTCTCCGTCCCGGGAAAAGGACAGCAGCCCCGCCTTTTCGATTTCCCAATCCGCATAGCCTGCAGAGCCCGCCGAGCCCTCATTGTCCGCATAACCCGCCGAGTCCGTCCAGCCGGACCGCGCCGCTTTGGGGACGAGTGGCAGCAGGTTGTCCCGCGCGGCGTCGCCGAGTCCCGGCGGCGGAGAGATCGCCGCCATCTCGAAGGACCTGTCGGGCACGCGGAACTCAGGCGCCGACGGGTTTTCGATCCCCGCAAGCAGACGCTGTCCGTATGCCGGCCTGATATAGCCGCCGTAAGGATTGGCATTGACCGCCGGAATCCGGACCGGGGCAGGCAACGGCGCCGTGACATACCGCTGGTGAACGAAGGATTTCAGGGGCAGTTGCAGGCCGATGCTTTCCAGTACCTTGAGGGTCCATACGTGGACGGTACTCACCACGGCGTCCGCTTCGATGCGTTCGTCGCCCGCGACGACCCCGGCCATGCGTCCCGAATCGGTAATGAAGTCCGAGATCATGCATCCTTCCCTGATCTCTACGCCCAGGGCCCGGCAACCGGCCGCCAGGGCCGGGAGGTAGTGATCCGGTTCGCTGTATCCACCCAGGGGGTCGAAGAGTCCGACCGGCTCACCGGTCGGCGCCAGGTCCGGCCACGTCGCGGCCATTTCGGCCCTGTCCATGATCCTGTATTCCACGCCCAGGCGATCATACAGGGGCAGCAGACGTTCCCGCTCCGGCCAACTCTCCGCGTCGAAGAGATTGAGACAGCCCACGTCCTGGAACCGGTATCCATCCAGCTCCTCGGAAAGTTCCCTGAACCGCGTCAGGCTGATCTGCCGTGCCCTGACGCCGGTTTCCGACCAGAGCAGGCCGGTGATGATCCCGGCGGCGCGGCTGCTGGCGCCGTCTCCGACCCGTCCCTTTTCGATGACCGTGACTTTGCCGTAAGACTTGCGGGCGAGATGGTACGCCGTGCTGAGCCCGGTCACGCCCGCGCCTACTATGACGGCGTGTCTCGACATTTCCTATTCCTCCAGCGCCGATTTGATATTATCCGTGGAAATCGAAAAATGAGAAGCGTGCCAGGCTACCTTCCCGTCCCGCAGGAGCAGGAGCTGCGGAGACTCGTGCCTTATATCGAGGCGGGATTCGATTTCATTGGAGAGATCCCGGTTCTCTATGACCAGGACCTGGGTGAAAAGAGGCGGCGGCGAAGACGAATCCTCATCCGCGAAATCGCGGTAATGGTCGGCGGCCCGGGCACTGACCGGACACACTGTACTGTGTTTGTAGATAAACACGGGACGATCCGACGACGAAACTACGGCCTCGTCCAGTTCCTCCATCTTCGTGAGACGCACGACACGATCCGACATCAGGCAAACCTCCCTGGATCATGGATCCATACCAGTATATACCGGACTTTACGATGATGCGACAGGTCCTACGCAGACAGCTTGACGATTCAGGTTACTTTCTCCGCGGCCGCGGCCGCCTTGCGCACCCGGGTAACGGCGCTACGGAACTCGCGGTCCCGCGGCAGCATCAGGGCCAGCGCCACGGCGGCCAGCGGGATCAACGCCAGCGCTTCAAGCGTTGCCACTACGCCGACGCGGTCCGCGATACCGCCGAAGACGATCAGCGCGAAGCCCGCCGCGCCCCAACTGAAGCCCATGGGAAAACTCGAAGCCGTTCCCGCGCTGTCCGGGACGAGTTCCTGGGCCATGGCGACGGAGACGGAATTGGACGCCATGTTCATGAAACCGGCCATGAACAGCCAGGCGGGGAGCAGCGGCCCCGTGTCATAGAGCGAAACGAGCAGGCAGGGCGTGGAAAGCAGTATCGTAGACCAGATCACCCGGCCCCGGCCCATCCGGTCCGAAAGCCAGCCGCCGATGAAACCGCCGATCACCGCGCCGGCCTGGAATACGAAGAGCAGGTCGCCCCCCTGTTGCAGGGTAAGTCCGCGGTCCTTGAGCAGCAATACAAAAAACGTGGCGAAACCGACCCCGGAGATGGTCCGGATGATGCCCACCACCGTAAGATTGACCATGGGCCACAGGTTGGGCCGGAACGAAGCGCCCACGTCGGCCAGGCGGGTCACCCTGCGGTCCTCGTTGCGAATGGGGATGACCCGGGCCATCGCCAGCACGGCGATCACCGTGGGCACGGCGAGCCAGACCAGGCTTTCGAGACCGAACCGCTCCACGATGCGGGGCACGACAAAGGGGCTTGCCGCCAGGCCGGCGGTGCCGCCGACGATGAAAAGGGACACGCCGTATCCGCGCCTCGACCCGCTGACGTCTCCTGCCATGGACACGCTCTGCGGGTGGAAGCTGGCGGTGCCGAAACCGCCCAGGATGATGAACAGCAGCAGCACGAGAAAGGAGGGGGCCAGTCCGACGGCGGACATGAAGACGGCGCAGAACACCGGACCGAGGATGATGAAGTACCGTTTCTCCATCCGGTCCCCCAGGATGCCCATCAGGGGCTGGACCAGGGAGGAGGTCATGGCCGGCAGGCCGGCGAGTATGCCCGCCTGTGTGAGAGAAAGCTGAAGTCGCGTTACGAGCGCAGGCAGGATCGGGGTCACCAGGGAGGAAAACAGGTCCACCAGGAAATGAACCACGGTAAGCAGGGCGAGCTTGGCGCGCTGCATGTCGGACTTCATGTAAAAAGCCTTCCGTGGAGCACGTACAGGCGCTTCAACTCTTCGATGGGTTCGGCGTGGTCGTCGACCCGCAGGTCCGCGAGAAAATCGGAGGTGCCACCGCAACCGCCGCCCTCCCGCGCCACAAGCAGAGCGGCCGACTGCATGCCCCGCCGGTCCCCGCCGGCTGACTGGCCCGCGGAAAGCACGGCGAGCAGTTTCGCCGCGAAATCCTCCTCGCCCGGAGCCTCGAAGGTTTCCGCCATGGCGGCGACCACCTCTTCACCCGCGAGGATATTGCCCAGGCAGACGTAACCCGGACCGGTTACGTGTCCCGCCCATTCCTGGCATTCCTCCCCGGTGAAGGCAGCCGCCGTGCCGTCGACGTCCACCACGCCGACCTGGCGGGACTGCCGGCCGGGATCCGATTCGATCAGCCGTTCGAGGGTGTCGATGGCGCCCACGTCCTGTTCGAGCAGGTCGAGGCCCCGGGGGCCGAAGGACGCGTTGGCCCAGGCCTGCGTGGCGATGGCGCCCGCGTTGAACCTCGCCCAGGGGACCACGGATCCCACGGCGAGGTACCTGGACTGGGTCGCCACGCCGAGATCGCCCGTGCCGGGATCCAGGGCGACGATGGAAAAGGTGGAGAAACAGGGTGCGTGGTTCAACGGTGCACACTCCGGGCGTGGTTCAACGATGCATACCTCGTCAGTCACCCAGGGCCATTCTGATCAATTCGATCGGATGGAAGGCGGTCCTCCCCGTGCCATCGGCGATCTGGTGCCGGCACGAGGTCCCCGTCGCCGCGAAATCCGTCCCCTCATCGGCAGCGCGGATGGCCGGGAAGAGCCGGTCTTCCCCGATTTTCATGGACAGGCCGTAGTGCTCCTTCTCGTAGCCGAAACTGCCGGCCATGCCACAGCACCCGGTGTTCAACGTCGTCACCTCGTATCCGGGCACCAGTTCCAGCGCGGCCGCAGTGGAACCCGTGCCGGCGATGGCCTTCTGCTGGCAGTGCCCGTGCAGGCTGATCGCCCTGTCGGAGGGCCTGACCGGAAGCGAGAGGCGGCCGGCCGCGTGTTCCCGGGCGAGGAACTCGTCGATCATGAGTACGCCGTCCGCCACCCGGTCGGCCCGCGGGTCGTCCACGAGATCGCGGTAGTCGTCGCGGAACGTCATGACGCAACTGGGCTCGCATCCCACGATGGTCCATCCGCGGTCCACGTAACGGGCGAGTTGGGCGATATTGTACCGGGCGGCCGCGCGGGCCTGGCGGAGCATGCCCTTGGAGATCAACGGCCTGCCGCAGCAGGCGCGGGGTTCGGCGAGCACCACGCGGTAGCCGGCGCGCTCCAGAACTTCCACCGCGGCAATGCCGATATGGGGCTCGCTGTAATTGATGAAAGTGTCCGGGAAGAAGACGACGGTTTGCCGATCATGGCCGGTGCTCTTCGCCGGACCGCGCTGATAGAACCACTGCTCAAAGGTCTCCTCGGCGAATTCCGGCAGGGACCTGCGCCTGTCCACGCCAATGATCCGCTCAAGGAACCGCTTGTGCCAGGGATGGTTCACTATCCTGTTGCTCAGCGGCGCGAAGGCGGAACCGAGCCGGTTGAGCGTCTCGATGCGGCCGAACAGGCGGTTGCGCAGGGGCAGTCCGTGTTTCTCGTAATAGTGGGCGAGAAATTCGTATTTCATCTTGGCCATGTCGACGTTGGAGGGACACTCGCCCTTGCAGCCCTTGCACTCAAGGCACAGGTCGAGGGCATCGTATACCCGCCGGCTCGTGAACCCTTCGTCGTCCAGCTTGCCCGACAGGGCGGCCCGCAGCACGTTCGCGCGGCCACGGGTGCTGTGCTCTTCGTCGAGCGTGGCGATATAGGACGGGCACATGGTCCCCACCAGCTTCTTGCGGCAGGCGCCTACTCCGTTGCAGAGCTCGATGGACCGCGAGAACCCGCCGTCGCCGGAGAAATCGAAATGGGTGTTGATCTCCTCTGCCTGGTAGGCCGGACCGAACCGCAGGTTGTCCGTCATCTTCTGGTCCGCGATGATCTTGCCTGGGTTCATGATGCCGTTCGGATCGAACACGGCCTTGACCGCTTTGAAGGCTTCGTATAACTGCGGGCCGAACACCTTCTCGTTCCACTCGCTCCGCACGAGTCCGTCGCCGTGCTCGGAACTGACTGCGCCGCCGTAGGCAATGACCAGGTCGCGGATCTCTTCGGCGATAGTCCGCATTTTGGCGACGCCCTCGGTCTCCTTGAGGTTGATGAGCGGCCGGATGTGTATCGTGCCTACGCTGGCGTGGGCATAGTAGGACGCGACCGTACCGTGTTTGTGGACGATCTCGCGAAAGTCGCGGATGTAGTCCGGCAGCTTCTCCGGCGAGACGGCCGTGTCCTCCACGAAAGTCGCCGGCTTGGTATCGCCCTTCATGCCCATCAGCAGTCCCAGGCCGGCCTTCCGGATGCCCCATGCGTTCGACTGGGCGGCGGCGGTCGTGGCCCGGACGCAGGCATAGCCCAGGTTCTTCTCCCGGAGCAGGGACTCGAGGGCGTCCAGGCGGTCCGAAACCTCGCCGGCCGATTCTCCGTAGTACTCGACCATGAGGATGGCTTCTGGGTCGCCTTCGATGAAGTCGCGCTGATGGGCGGCCGCGGGAGATTCCTTGGCCAGGTCAAGGATGACCTTGTCGGTGAGTTCCACCGCCGAGGGATCGGTCTTCAGTATCTCGACCGTCGCTTCCATGGATTCGATCAGATCCGTGAAATGACAGATACCCAGTCCGGTATGGGCCGGCAGCGGCACCAGGTTGACGCGCGCCTCGGTGACGGCGGCCAAGGTGCCCTCGGATCCAACGATCATCTTGCAGGGATCAAAGGGGCCGTCTCCGATGAATTCGTCCAGGTTATACCCGCCCACGCGCCGCATGATCTTGGGATACCGGGCTTCGATTTCGTCCCGGTTTTCGTGGGCTATACGGCGGATTTCGCGATAGATCCGGCCCTCCAGGCCGCCCAGGGCGGCCTTCTCGCCGTATTCGCGGTCGCCGACCGGCTTGAAGACGGTCTGCGTTCCGTCGCTCAGGACCACGTCGAGTTCCAGGACGTGGTCGATCGTCTTCCCGTAGATGATGGAATGGGAACCGCAGGAGTTGTTTCCGATCATGCCGCCGACGTTCGCCCGGTTGCTCGGCGAGACGTCCGGCGCGAACAGCAGTCCCATCGGTTTCAGGTGGGCGTTGAGTTCGTCGAGGACCACGCCGGGCTGGATCCGGGCCCAGCGTTCTTCGACGTCGACCTCGAGGATCCGGTTCATGTGCCGGGAGAAATCGACCTGGATGCTGCGGCCCACCGCCTGACCGCCCAGGCTGGTGCCTCCGCCGCGGGACGTGACGGGAATCCCTCTTTCGTAGGCAAACCGGAGGATGCGGGAGACATGGTCCGCGTGGGCGGGCCAGGCGACGCCCAGCGGTTCGATTTCGTAGATGCTGGCGTCCGTGCTGTACAGGACCCTGGCCGTTTCGTCGAACCGGAACGCGCATCCGGTTTCTTTCTCGATCTGTTCCTGCCAGGCTGTGTCCATGTACTTTACCTGAACGATGCGCCGGTCCAATGCCGGGCGATCCCGACGGCCGGGCGACGCGCAGTGGCATCCCCCTGCCTTAGACGCGAACGGGTCAAACCGTCAACGTGACTACGTCCCTGCGGGCGACGTCCTTGACTTCCGTATAGGAGGCCAGGGCCATCAGTTCGTTTGTTTCCGGGGAAAGCCGGGCCTCCAGCGTATCCGTCGTCCACGGTCCGCCGCCGCTGTACTGGGGTGCGTAACGAAGCACGAGCACGATGCGCTTCCGGTCGGCCGGCTTCCACCTGAGCGTGCCATGGGTGAGCAATTCGGAAATGACCACCGCGTCTCCCGCCCTGGGCGTGACGTTGACCGTGCCGGGCGGCGCTTCGTCTTCCAGGTCGCCCCCGTCGAAGATCGTATCGGGCCGGTCGAAATTGCACTTGTGGGATCCGGGCACGACCACGAGCCCGCCGTCTCCGGGATACACGTCGGTGAGATAGATGAATATGACGAAATCATCGCAGTAGATACGGCCATCCCGGCATTCGTAGCGTGTGCTCTGCCATCCATAGGACTCCCGCGCGCAGTGGAGCGATCCCGCGTCCACGACTCCGTCCGCCTGGTTCACCAGCATGGAACCCCGGACAAAACGTGGTTTCCCCGAGGTGAATTCCTTTATGATGGGCCAGTAGCCCGGCTGGAAGACCAGCCGCTCCAGCGACTTGTCGAAGGCGAACCCGTTATCGTATATACGTCCATCCCTGCTCCCGAAATCCGGCGGCAGGTCTTCGGAAGGCGTCCGGATATACCGCTCCGCGGCATCAAGGGCTTCGGCGAGATCCGCTTCTCCAAGGACCCCCTCAAGGTGCAGATAGCCGGTCAGGTCGAACAGGTATCTTTGCTCTTCGGTCATCATGTTTGATTCCAGCCTTTTAAGTGAGTTCCTGACCGACGAGCAAGAGACGCATATCCATTACATTGGTATGGGTAGGTCCGGTCATGACGAGGTCGCCCAGCGGTTCAAAGAAATGATAGGCGTCATTGTCGTCCAGGCAGACATCGGCGGCCAGGCCCTTCTCCGCGGCCCGCGCCAGCGTCTGTCCGTCCGCCACGGCGCCGGCGGCGTCGGTCGGACCGTCCGTGCCGTCCGTGCCCGCGCTGAACACCACGGTTCGTTCCAGTCCCTCGATACCGGCGGCGGCGGCCAGTACGAATTCCTGGTTCCGTCCGCCCTTTCCTTCGCCCTTAAGCGTTACGGTGGTCTCGCCGCCGGAAATCACGCACGCCGGACTTCGCACCGGATCGCCATGTTGAGCGATTTCCCGGGCCATTGCCGAATAAACGCGGGCGATCTCCCGAGTCTCGCCGTCGATCGAACTGGACAGCACCAGGGTGTTATAGCCTCTTTTCTCCGCCTCGGTCCGGGCGGCATCGAGGGCCTGGCGATTGTTGGCGATCATCACGTTCTGCGTACGATCGAAGACAGGGTCTCCGGGACCCGGCGTTTCGGGCTCAGTTCCTTTCATCCCGGCGTCCAGGTGGCGGATCACCGAAGGCGGAAGCTCATTCTCCAACTCGTACCTTCCCAGAATCGCCCGGCAATCGGAATAGGTGCTCTTATCCGGCACCGTGGGGCCCGACGCGATGACGTCGAGCGGATCTCCGATGACGTCCGACAGAACCAGGCTCACCAATCGCGCGGGCGAAGCGAGTCTGGCCAACTGGCCCCCCTTGACGCGGGAGATATGCTTGCGAATCGTGTTGATCTCGTTGATCGTCGCGCCGCACTGCAGCAGCCGGCCGGTCACCGCCTGCTTCTCCGACAGCGTCACCCCTTCGACCGGCAGCGGCATGAGCGCGGAACCTCCGCCCGAGAGCAGACAGAACACCAGGTCGTCCTCCCCGAGCCGATCCAGGAGTCCGGCGATTTTCTCCGTTCCCGCCACGCCGGCGGCGTCGGGAATCGGGTGCCCCGCTTCGATCAGTTCCACGCGCCGCAGCGGCGTCGTATGACCGTACTTGACATTGACGGCGCCCCCGGCGAGCCGGTCGCCGAGTATCGATTCCATGGCGCCCGCCATCATGGCGCCCGCCTTGCCGGCGCCGACGACGTAAATCCCGTCAAAGAGATCCAGGTCGCAGGTGACGCCACTGATGTTCAGACGGTTCCCGTCACGCACGACATGACGCATTGTCGCCGCTGCCGGATCTGCGGCTTTCAGGGCCGCGTCAAACATGCAACGCGCGTCGGTTCGGAGGTCGACAGTGGACATGGCCAGGGTCCGCGGATCGGACTACGAATCAAGCAAAACGGGCGCACCGCCAGCCGGCCGGCACGCCCATTTGACAGGACAGGTTCAATGTTGTCTTATGACCGGTCCAGTTCCTTTGGAGGCGGCTTTCGGCGAGGCGGCTCCTCCTCGTCGATGTCGATCGCGCGCTGGATTTCCGTGTTTGCGTTGTTCACGACCCGCTTGAATTCCCGCACCCCCTTGCCCAGTCCCCTTGCAAGGGACGGAATCCGGTCCGCACCGAACAGGAGCAGGACAATCAGGAAGATCACCATCAGTTCCTGCATCCCGATGTCACCGATCATGTTGCCATACTCCTGGAGTGAAGGGACGAGCGTTCGCGGCTCTATAGCGGCCGCGTCTGGCGGCCCTTCCATGGATGCGAGACGTTATGGGGAAATGTACAGGGCAAGCCGCGACCGGGCAAGTGAATAATGCGGGCAAGCCGCCCACGGGGACCGTGGCGGGCGGGCTTCCAGATCACTCTTGACGGCCTATCCACTTCCGGCCAGTTTACACGAACGCGGATAGCGGGTCGTTTTCGCGTATAACGGATAGATCGGACAGCGGGCAGTTTGCGCGTATGACGGCCAGAGCGGACAGAACAGTCTGAACAGCCAGAGCGGAAGAACGGCCAGAGCGGACAGAACAGATCGGGGGTATGGATGGACCGGCCTATAGTAAACCCGGGCAGGCTGTACTGGACGGGACAGCACTGGATCAACTACATACGCCCGGCGGGTGCACAGGAGAACAGCGGGATGGTCAGTCTGTGGCATACGCACTACAGTTCGGCCGGCGAGGGAACCGTGGCGTACGTCCTGATCGAGGATGGGGCTTCCTATCACAGGATCTGTACGGACAACCCGGAAATGGCGGCCTTCATTCAAGGGTGGATGCGCGGCCGGGGCGGCATGTACGATATGGAACTGGAGATCACGCAGGCTGCCTTTACCCGGGGCGGGAGCGTCCTCGATGCGCCATCCTGGACGATCGATACGGAAGATGACCAGGTCATTGCCCGCTGGAGCGGCCTGCGGTCCCCGGAACTGCTCGAAGCGCCCGCGCCGAAGCTCAGAGACGGATGGGATGTATACTCCTGCCTGTTCTTCGCCGATTCCGCCCGGATCATGTTCAATGGACACCTGGTGGAAGGTGAACCCTATACGGTCGATATCTGGAAGCCCAGTCTAGGCGGGGAGCGCAGCTCCTGCGTATTCGCGCTGTCCGAGACCTTTATTGAAGCGGACGGCCGGGACGGGTAAGCGCCCAGCCGGCGAAGGCGGCGATGATCAACATCAGCGCCAGGAGCCCCGCCACGCCGTACAGCGCGCCGTCCGGCGAAGTGGACAGCACATCGAATTCCCACAGCGTTCCGCCCCGTTCCACCAGCCAGTGCCAGGCCGTGTGGCCCGCAAGCACCGATAGAACGATCGCACCGGTTCTTTCGCCCGGGACGTACCTGAAGAGGATCCTCAGGATCGGGACGCAGATCAGGATCACGAGCAACTGGCCGATCTCGACCCCCACGTTGAACGCAAGGAGCGAGATCACCAGGTGGTCTCCTCCGAAGGGCAGCATTTCCCGAAGGGCGTAGGCGAATCCGAAGCCGTGCACGAGGCCGAAACCGAAAACGGCCATCCAGCGGCGGCGCAGCCCGGGTGAGATGATGTTCTCCAGGGCCATGTAGACGATGGAAGCGGCGATCACCGTTTCGACGAGCGGGACGAACCAGAGGGCGGCGGGCGCCAGGCCCAGCGTAGCGGCGATCAGCGTGATGGAGTGTGCAACCGTAAAGGCGGTGACAAGGATCACCAGTACCCGCAGCCGTTGAAAGGGGATGACCAGGCACAGCAGGAACAGGAGATGGTCCATGCCGTCGAGGATGTGGGTGAATCCGAGCTGCGCGAACCGGAACGCGGCCTGGTGCCAGCGGGGATCGAGCACGACACGTCCCGGATTCCCGGTGTACTGGTATAGCCGCTTGCCGCCTGTCGGGGGCAGGAAGCGCAGGACGGTCGCTACCCGCATGCCGAGCCTTTCCAGCCCGGGCAGGATGGAAAACTCCGAACGATCCGATGCAATCCGGTATTCTAACAACACATCCAGCATCACCTGTTGCCAGTAGATCTGCGTGTCGACAGGAAGGGGCGGCCCCAGGGTAGAGGCCAGCGCGGTGTCGTATGCGCTGAAGGAGAGGTCGGATGGAAGGGAGGCCCTGACGGCGGCCAGTTCGGGTACGGCAAGACGGGTGCCGTTTTCGTAGATCGACACTTCCTGCCCGATCCAGAGCATGGCGGCGTCGCCCAGGGATTCTTCGGCGCGGGAGAGGTCCAGGTAGCCGGGGCCGTTCAGGGGAAACGTGACGTCGAGCATGGCCTCGAGCGGCACGCGCACGAGCAACCGGAGGCGTTGGCCTTCCGGCTTTACAAATGCTCTAATGGTGATATCGCTGGGGATATCGTGGCCGTGAACGCCGGTTACGGGTACGGCCGCCATGGTACCGGCGAGGGCCAGGAACAGCAGGACGCGGACGGCAGCCGACGAGGCCGCCGCCCTGTGTCCTGTGAGCGGAGAAACCCGGTCAGTCCTTCCTACCGGGATGCGGTGGGCCATATGACGCCCTGGTCTTTTTGCTCGACAGGGCCCTCACCCATGTAGGCGAACTTCTGGACGCGCTTGCCTTCGTAGGTCTCCGTGGTGTAGATGTTGCCCTTCGAATCGGTCGCGATGCTGTGCGTGCCGAAGAACTGGCCGGGCTGACGGCCCCCGGCTCCGAAGGTGGTCAGCACTTCCATCGTCTCCCGCAGCAACACGTACACCTTCATGTTCTGGCCGTCCGCCACGTATACGTATTTCTGTTCGGGATCCTTTGAAAAGGCGACGTCCCACGTAGACCCGGCGCCCAGCGTGGCGCCTGAGAGGACTTTCTCCATCACGAAGGTCCCGTCCGTCCGGAAGACCTGGATACGGTTGTTGGGGCGGTCGCAGACGTATACGAGACCGTCGTTGGACGGATCGGCGGCGTGAACGGGATTGCGGAACTGCTGCGCCGGGGGCGCTTCCGGATCATACCGGCCGATATTGGCGTCATCCGGTTCGTTGCCGTAGGCGCCCCAGTACCTCTTCAGGGCCCCGGTCTCGATGTCGAGCACCGCGACCCGCTTGTTCAGGTAGCCGTCGGCGACGTAGGCCTCGCTCGCGCTGGCGTCGAAGGAGATCTTGGCCACCCGCCCGAAATTCTCGGGATCCATGCTGTTGCCTGACCATTCAGGGTCCGCCTCGTCGAAGGAGTCGGTCCGCCGTGCGCCTGGTTTGCCAAACTGCTTCAGGAAGGTGCCGTCCTGGGCGAAGACCAGGATGTGAGCGTCGTCGCCCCCGTTGCCGCCAATCCAGAGATTGCCCATGGGATCGACCGTGATGCCGTGATTCGAGCCAGGCCAGTCGTATCCCTCGCCCGGACCGCCCCAGTGGTTCAATAAGTCGCCTTCGGGACTGAACTGGAGCACGGGCGGGGCGGGAATGCAGCATTCGGCCACGGGCGGGTCCTGTGCGGCGCCCAGTTCGGTACTCGGATTGCCGTTGCCGCGGTGAATGATCCAGATGTTGTCATTGGCGTCGACCGTTACGCCGATGGCCGAACCCAGGACCCAGTGGTTCGGCAGCGGCTTCGGCCACATGGGATCCACCTCGAATACCGGCGCCATCACCGCGTCGGAGGCGGTCTCCGGTACCTCGACGTCCGCACACGCGGCCGCCAAAAGCAGGATTCCGACTGCGGACAGGGCAGCGGCCATGCGCTCTATTGACTTTCGTATCATGATTCCTCCCGGGTTTCTCCGGCGTTCGTTCCGCTTGCCCCGTGCGGGTCGTTCGACCGCCATGTAAAAACACGCGGCGACACGGCCAGCGTTACACGAAACGTTATTGGTATTGCGGTATTCTGCCGGCAGGCAAAAATGGAAAGTTCGTTCTTCGACCATCAGGTTACCAGATCGGTATAGGGCGAAGTTACCCCGCGTGGGAATAAGGGTCAAGCAAATATTCGCTGGATGACATCGCGTGGGCCGGTCATTTTATACATCGACAAACGCGGGACGGGATTCTATACTCTATATTGCCCTTAAATCGCCCTTTATTGTATTCAACTGACGGGTTCGGTGGTGTAAGTAACCGGATTCGGCGACGCAAGTAACGATGCAATCAAGCCGGAATGCGGCGGCGCGTACCCCGCCGTCCGGCGGAACCGGGAATCATGAACGTTAATACGCCCTGGGATATGTCGGTCAACCGGCGGATACTCGAGATGGAGTATGCCGTGCGCGGACCGATACCTCAGCGGGCGGCCGAACTGAAGAAGCAGGGCAGGAGGATCATTCCGTGCAATCTCGGCAATCCCCAGGCCCTTGGCCAGCAGCCCATCTCCTTTTACCGGGAAGTGCTGAGCCTGGTCGAACATCCGGTCCGCATCGCGCGCGAGCGGCGGCTCAAGACGCTGTTCAACGGCGGCGCCCTCGGCGGAATGGACGCTGACGACTTCCCTTCCGACTACGTGCTCGATCTCGGCGAACGCTACCTGGCGCAGATGGAAACCGGCATGGGCGCGTACTCGGACAGCAGCGGGCCGCAGTTCATCCGGGAAGCCGTGGCCCGGTACATCGACCGGAGAGACGGCGCGGACGATGTACATCTTCCGCGTTCCGACCCCGGGCAGATATTCATTACCAACGGCGCCAGCGAAGCGGTGCGGTACGTCATCGACCTGTTGATTGGCGACGAATCCGACGGCGTCATGATCCCCATTCCCCAGTATCCGCTGTACTCCGCGGCCATCAAGCGGTGCGGCGGCGTACAGGTCGACTATTTCCTCGACGAGGAATCGGGTTGGGCTATGGACAGGACCCTGCTGGAATCGTCCCTTGCAGCCGCGCGGGAACGCGGCGTGGCCGTCAAGGCCATCGTGGTCATCAACCCGGGCAATCCGACCGGTGCGGTACTGAACGAGGAGACCATAGGGGAGGTCATTGCCTTCGCCGGAGAGAACGGCCTGGCCATCATTGCCGACGAGGTCTACCAGGAGAACGTGTACGACGCGGACGCGGGTTTCGTATCCTTTGCCCGGGTGCTGGGGCGAAGCGACGTTCCGCTGTTCAGCGTGCACAGCACCTCGAAGGGATTCTACGGCGAGTGCGGCCACCGGGGCGGATACCTCGAGATCAGGAACGCTCCGCGCGTGAAGGACGCCAATCTTTCGTTCACGGACCTCGTGCTCAAGCAGGCTTCGGTAAACATATGTTCGAACACGGTCGGGCAGTTGATGATGTATCTGCTCGTCAGTCCCCCGCCCGAAAACGCCGAGCCCTACCGCCGTTTCACGATCGAGCGGAGAAAGATCCTCGACGACCTGCACGACAAGGCGGTCATGATACGGGCGGGATTCGATCACATGGACGGCATGGCCTGCTTCGGGCGGACCGGCGCAATGTACCTGTTTCCCCGCCTGGACAGACTGCCGGAAGGGAAGGACGACTTCGATTACTGCATGGGACTCCTGGAAGAGACCGGGCTGGTCACGGTCAACGGCGAGGGATTCGGGCAGGAACCGGGCACCAGTCATCTGAGGATCGCCTTTCTGCCGTCCAGGGAGGTCATCGAGGAGGTCCTTCCGAGATGGATCGATTTCCACAACGCTTACGTGAATTGACCGAGGCGGGCAGCCCGTGAATCGGTGCCTGGCCGATCGGATGGCTCATCCCTGTTTTGCCCTGCGCCGCAGCGGCTCATCCAATAGTTAATCCTGATGCTCACAGACCAAGAGAAGTGGCTTTTCGATCTGCACGGTTACCTTGTCCTCCGCCAGGTGGTGTCTCCGGAGGATCTGGAGCACATGATCGCGCGGTGCGACGCGTGGCACGGGATGGACGAGAACGAACTGCCGCCTCCGCTCTGTTCCTATGAAGACCCCGGGGAAAAGCCAGCGGCCGCGCGGGCCATTCTCCACGCCGAGTACGCCGACCCGGTTTTCGACCGGTTGATCCTCAACCTGCCGATCATGCGCGTCGTGCTCGCCCTGACCCGTGAGCGCCCCCAGCATCTGCTGTCCGCCCTCACGGTGAACCTGCCGGACAGCGACGAGATCACGCTGCACAACGGCGCCTCCGGCGCGTGGAGGAACCCGGCCAACGACTACCAGGCCGCGGAAGGCGACGTGTTCGCCACCTTCATCAACGCGGCCATTTCCCTTGTGGACGTTCCGGACGGCGCCGGCTTCGTCTGCATACCGGGAAGCCACAAGACCTATTTCGAACGGCCCGGACACATCAACATCCGCTCAGGACCGCCGACGGTGGTCAACGTGCCCGTCAACGCCGGGGACGCCGTCGTCTTTACCGAGGCGCTCTGCCATGGCGCCCTGCCCTGGCCCTGGCGCGATCCGCCGCGGCGTACCATGTTCCAGCGGTACTGCACATCCTACGCGTCCTGGACACCCGGTGCGGGTCCCATTGAGGAGCACCGGGACCTGTTGTCGGAGGGCGTCTGCGAAATGAAACGGCAGGGCGGATTCCAGGGACCGAAGAAAGTCGTCGAGCGGCTGCTGGTGGAATTAGGCGGCCACACGGATCACCATGGAGACGCCACATGAGAATCACCGACCTGAAATGCGCTGTGATCGGAGACAATCCCGTGGTCCGGATCACCACGGACGAGGGGATTCACGGCCTGGGCGAGATCGAGAACTCCAAGCCTTATATGAAGCCCCATGTCCTGTTCTACCGGGATTTCATCATCGGCCAGGACCCCACGGACGTCAACCGCGTCGTCGCGAGCATACGGCGGCTGGGCAGTTTCAAGCCCTGGGGCAGCGCGGTCAGCGCAATTGAAATGGCCCTGTGGGATATCGCCGGCAAGGCGGCGGGCCTGCCCGTCTACAAGCTGCTCGGCGGGAAAATGCGGGACCGGGTCCGGGTCTACAACGGCGCCGTGCGGTTTCCCATGAAGGGTTCCACTGTGGAGGACTACGCCGAGGACATGGCCCGTATGAAGGCGGCGCCAGAGGGATTTACCATCATCAAGCAGGGCATCAGTTTCCACAGCCAGATGCCGTCGCAGGTACCCGATTTCTTCTACGGCGACCTTCAGCGCCACGGCTTTCACGGCAATCGCGGTCCGCTTACCGAAAAAGGCCTGAAGCACCTGGTGGCCTGCATCGAGGCCATGAAAGCGGTCCTCGGAGATGAGGTCGGCCTGGCCCTCGACTGCGGCCCCGGCATGCTCGTGCCCGACGCACTGCGCCTCGCCAAAGCCGTGGAGCACCTGCACGTGATGTGGCTCGAAGACATGATCACCGGCGACTATACGCCCTTCGTCCTGGCCGATCTCTACCGGGAGGTGAATTCGAAGACTACCACGCCCATACACACGGGCGAACAGATCTACCTCCGGGAGAATTTCGTCGATCTCATCGAGAAACGGGCCGTGGACGTGGTGGGGCCCGATCCCGCCGACGTGGGCGGGATCGCGGAGCTCAAGTGGATCGCCGAATACGCCGATCTCCACGGCGTGCTCATGGCGCCCCACGGCGTCATCGACGGCCTGATCGGCCTGGCCGCGCTGGTGCACGCCTCGGCCGCCATGCCGCCCAACTACATCGCCTTCGAATATCCCGTCGGCAACCCGGCCTGGTGGTACGACATCGTGGAGGGCCTGCCGGACCCCATCGTGAAAGACGGCTTCATCGAGGTCTGGGACCGTCCCGGCCTTGGGGTCGACCTGGTGCCGGACAAGACCGTTCCTCATTTGAAAGAAGAAGACCTGGGATTCTTCGACTAGCCGCCTCGGATCCCCGGAGCGATCCATGTATGTGAGTCACCTTAAAGTCAGAAACTGGCGCAATTTCCCGCGGATCGACGTCGGCCTGCAAAAAAGGCAGTTCATCGTCGGCCCCAACGCGTCCGGAAAATCCAACCTGATGGACGTCTTCCGGTTTCTGCGGGATATCGCAAAGATCGAGGGCGGCGGGCTGCAGAAGGCCGTCGCGGACCGGGGCGGCATGACCAAGATCCGGAATCTGGCCGCGCGCCGGGATCCGGATATCGCCATCGAAATCCGGTTCTCCGACCCTGTGAACGGACGCGAGACCTGGCGATACGAACTGGGGCTGAAGCAGCAGGCCCGGGGGAACAGGCATACGCTGATTACCTACGAACGCGTGAGCAGGGACGGCACATCCATTCTCGACAGGCCGAACGAGGACGACCAGGAAGACATCGTGCGGCTTACGCAGACCTACCTGGAGCAGATCGCCGCCAACCGGGCCTTCCGGGATATAGCCCGGTTCTTTCAGGCGATAACGTACCATCACCTGCTCCCACCGCTCCTTCGCCATACGGACCTGATACCCGGTCGTACCCTCGAGGGCGATCCATACGGGCAGGATTTCCTGGAGAAGATCGCCCGGGAGCATGAACGGACGCGCAGGGCCCGCCTGTCCCGGATCGAGCAGATACTCAAGGTGGCCGTACCACGGCTCGAGCAGCTCGAATTCATACGGGACCAGGAAACGGGCCGGCCCCATCTCCAGGCCCTGTACGCCCACTGGCGGCCGAGGGCCGGCATACAGCGGGAGGACCAGTTCTCGGACGGTACGCTGCGTCTGATCGGCATGCTGTGGGCGCTTCTCGACGGCGATTCGCTCCTGATGCTGGAGGAACCCGAACTCAGTCTGCATACGGGCATGGTCAACCGGCTTGCCGCCCTGATCCAGCGCATGCAACGGAACACCGGCAGACAGGTGCTGATCAGTACGCACAGCGCGGCGTTATTGTCCGACCCCGATATCGAGCGTGAGGAAGTCCTGTTGCTGAACCCCGTCCCGGAAGGATCGGAAGCGGAGGTGACCGGAAACGTGAGTGACGCCCTTATGCTCCTGGAGCGGGAAGCCTCGGAAGACCAGGCCTCCCTCGAAAGGACCCACACCGGCAACCTCGATCAGTTGAACCTTTTCGAATGAAGAGATCGTCGTCAGGAGAGCAAAGGCACCCCATGCTGGTCCCGGAACGGAATCTCGCGCGACACATCGCCGCCAACAGCTACCCCGGACGGGGACTGGTCATCGGACGGTCGGCCGATGACGACGCCTGGCTGATGCTCTACTGGATCATGGGCCGAAGCGCCCACAGCCGGAACCGCCGGCTCGAAATCGAAGGGCCTGTATTGCGGACAGAACCGGTAGACCCCTCCAGGCTGGACGCGCCTGAACTGATCATCTATCCGGCCATGCTCGAGTTGCCCGGGATATACATCGTTTCCAACGGCGACCAGACTCAGACCATTTACGACACGTTGAGAAACGGCGCCACCTTCGACGACGCTCTGGCCACCCGGGAGCGTGAGCCCGACGCCCCGAACTACACGCCTCGAATCAGTGGCATGCTGGAACTGTCGGATACGCCCGCCGTTACGCTGAGCATACTCAAGGCGAACCCGGTCGATCCCGCCCGGACCGACCGGGTGACCTACCGCCCGGCGCCGCCAGAGCCCGGACTCGGACTGTGCCTGACGACATACGCAGGCGACGGGGACCCGTTGCCGGGATTTTCGGGAGATCCCCTGGTCATGCCCCTGGAAGGCGGGGCTGAGGATGTCATGGGGACGTACTGGAACGCCCTCGACAGGGAAAACCGGATCGCTATCGCCGTGAAACGCGTGGCTCCGGACGGGCATAGCGAACTCATGGCCGTCAACAGGTATTAACCCTCCCCTTAGCGAGGTGGTGCGGATGCGGATGCCAACGGGCGCGATAGCGATATCTCTGGTCATATGCCTGCTTGCGGGATGTAGTGATCCGCCGCCCTCCCGCGATGTCTGGGTGGAAGCCCTGTCGGAGAAGAATACCGGTCTGGCCTACCTGTACCGGAACGATCTCGAAGGGGCGGCCAGTTCCTTTGAGGCGGTCGCCCGTCTAGTGTCCGGAGAACCCCTTGGTCACGCGAATCGGGCCCTGGCGCTGCTGAAACTTCAGGAATTCGAACGCGCCGCCGAGGCTATAGATCGAGCCGCGGACCTCGCTCCCGAGGATGGAGAAGTCCTTTCCATCCGCTCCGATATCGTGGCGGCCCTGGGCGACCGGGAAGGCGCCGTGGACCAGCTTGCCCGCGCGGTCGGGCACAACGAGTCCGACGTGGCGCTCCGGTACAAGTATCTCACCGAGACGAGAAGGCTGAGAGGACCAGATCACCGGGACGAAGACACGCTAAGCGAGTTGCAGGCCATGCTTGAATACGAACCCGACAACCTGGCCGTGCTCGTTGAGATGAATGAAGCCCTGGTTCGAGTGGGCCGCTTGCAGGAAGCCTCGGCCGGGTACGAACGAATGTCCCGGTTGCTCGTCCCTGTTCCGGACGACATCCGGACCTGGCTGGATCGAACCGTAGACGCGCTGAAACGCCGAGACGCGGCCGAAGCCGAATCCAGTGCGGGCGTCCTGGGCAACCTGCTCGTGGTGGACCCGGCCTACCGTTCGTCGCGGGACCGCCTGGGGGATCCTTCACAGCAATCGCCCCCGCTCTACGATTTCCGAACGGCCCCGCCCAACCTCGCCATCGTGTCCGCCGACACCTTGATCGATATGAGATTCGTGGATGCGGGAGACGAACTGATCGGTGATTCGATCCAGGCGCAGGGTATGTGGACGGACCTGGCGCTGGCGGACGCGGACGGGGACGGGCGGCTGGACATGGTGCTGGCAGGCCTGGACGGACTGACCGTCCTGTACAACCGCGAAAGTCGCTGGGAGATGAGTTCGAGCCCGTGGACCGGTGAACGGGCGGGATCGGGGTATCGGCTGTCCACGGGCGATTTCGACAACGACGGGGACGCGGACCTGCACGCGGCCGGAACCGGGCAGTCCCGGGTGTTTCACAATACCGGAGACGGGACCTACGTCCTGGCCCAGACCTTCGATTCTACCGGGTCGAATTCGTCCGTGCACGTTTCGCGGGCGGATTTCGACCATGACGGCGACCTGGATCTCATGGCGTCCGACGGAAAGACACTACGATTCTACCGGCATACGGAGGGCGGTCAGTTCGAAGAAGCCACGGCCGCGGCAGGATTCGAAGAATCGGCCAGTACAGCGGGGACGGCCGGCGAAGTCTCCGGCGCGACCGGGGATGACGATGGCGTCACCGCCGCCGCGGTTGCTCAGCCGATTGCCTGGGGTGACTTCGATCTGGACGGCGCCGTGGATGTGATCGCGCTGTTCGACGACGGCGCACACCGCCTTTATCGAAACCTGCGACAGGGCAGGTGGGTGGACTGGACCGACCGTCTCGGCGGTATACGGTGGGATGGAGCGAATGCGGTCGCCGCGGCCGATTTCAATAACGACGGCGCGCTGGACCTGTTCATGGCGGGGTCCGGCGGTGTTGGTTGCAGGCTGTTGTGGAACGACGGAGGCAGCCGGTTCGACGGTTCGCGTACGCCGGCCGCGGTAAGCGGCGCGTGCGACGGCCTGGAGTCGATAGCAGCAAGGCCCGTCGACTTCGACAACGACGGCTTCATCGACCTGGTCCTGGCCGGTGCTTCGGTGCCGGGCCGTCCAGGACTCCGGCTGATCAGGAACCTGGGCAACGGCCGGTTCGAGGGACAGGCGGCCCTGCTGCCGGAACTGCCAGCCCGCGTCGACGACGTGGAATCCGGCGACCTGGACAATGACGGCGACGTGGACCTCGTGCTACTGTCGGAAGGCCGCGTGATCGCGCTCCGGAATGACGGCGGCAACGTGAACGGGTGGATCAATGTACAACTTGCCGCGGCGCTTGAAGGTAGCGGGAAGAACAATTTCTATGGCATAGGGTCCACGATCGAGATCAACGCGGGTGCGCATTACCAGTCTCTGCTGGTCGACGCGCCCGTTACCCACGTCGGCCTCGGCGGCCGCGCACAGGCGGATGTAATCCGGGTCATCTGGAGCAACGGGGTCCCCCAGAACCGGATCGATCCGGAATCCCGCACGCTCATCATCGAACCCCAACGGCTCAAAGGGTCGTGCCCGTCGCTGTATGCCTGGAACGGCGACCGGTACGTTTTCGTCACGCACCTGATGACGCGGAGCGCCATAGGCGCCCTGACGGAAACCGGCGCACCGGCCTGGCCCGATGCGGCGAACGACTACGTGAAGATCCGGGGCGACCAGTTGAGCAAGCGGGACGGCAGATACGAGATCCGGGTCGTGGAGGAACTCTGGGACGCGGTGTATATGGACAAAATGGAACTCCTGGTCGTCGATCACCCGGCGGAGACGGATATCTACGTGGATGAAAAGTACCTCCCGCCCCCTTACCCGGGACTGGAGATCCATACGGTGACCGATCCGCGCCTTCCAGCGGCGGCCAGCGACCACCACGGACACGACATCCTGCCCCATCTCACTGCCCGGGACAGCCTGTACGTCGGCGATTACCAACTTGGTGAGTTCCAGGGCGTTCCCGAACTGCATTCGATTACGCTGGACCTGGGCGATCTGAAGGATGCGAAACGGATCCACCTGTACCTCTGCGGCTGGATCATGCCGGCCGAACCCAGTTCCAACCTGGCCCTGTCCCAGCGTGGAAACACCGCCGTGGTCCCGCCGTACCTGGAAACACCGGATGGCGAGGGGCGGTGGCGGACCGTCATCCCGTACACCGGCTTTCCGTCGGGGGAACACAAGACGATCTTCATCGACCTGACGGGCCGCTTCCCTGCTGACGACTACCGTGTCAGGCTTACCACGAACCTGGAGTTGTACTGGAGCGAGGCCTTTTTCACCGTCGATGAGCCCGAGCGCACCGAGCGGAGGATCACCCAGTTGTCTCCCGCTGCCGCGGACCTCCATTACCGCGGATACTCCCGGGAGTACAGGGAGGCGCCCTACGGTCCCTTCGTGAGGGACTACCAGACGCTGAGCGGCGAACCCCAGTGGCTGCCTTTCGAGGGATACAGGACGCGGTACGGCGACGTGACGTCCCTGTTGAAGGCATCCGACGATCGATATGTCATCTACAGTTCAGGCGAAGAAATCACGGTGACTTTCGATGCCGCGGACCTGCCCGAACCCCCGCCGGGCTGGACGAGGGATTTCGTACTGCACACCGACGGATGGCTCAAGGAAGGCGACCTTAACACGGCGACCGCGGCCACGATCGAACCCCTGCCCTTTCACGGCATGGAGCGCTATCCGTACGGTATCGAATCCCGTTACCCGGATAGTGCCGATCACCGGAAATACCGGGACGATTACAACACGCGCTGGGTGTCGCAGGCGGGGTTCAGAGAAGCCGTAAGACTACATGGCCTGGTCCGCTGAGCGCGGCGCGGGCGCTGCCCGACATCGGACCGCTGATCATGGCCCGCGCTGACCCGGCTTCAGGCCGCTGACCTCCTGCAGGCCGCAGACCCGCTTTCGATACGCATCAGGAACCCGGAACCAGCGCCACCTTGATCAGGTCGCCCGGGTCGTCCACCAGTTTCTCGAAAATTCCGGGGCCCTGCTCGAGGCTCCGGGCGACGGCCATGGACGCGACGTCGATCTTTCCGGAGGAGATCAGGTCGAGGGAGTAGGCGAAGTCCAGGCTCGTATAGGCGTAGGATCCTCTGATCACCAGTTCCCTGTTCACCATGGCCACGCCATCGACGGCCATGGGGGCTTCGGCGCCCAGACCCAGCAGCACGGCCTCGCCGCCCTGCCGCAGCATGCGCACGGCCTGTTCCTGCGTCGCCGTGTGACCCACCGCTTCGACTGCCAGGTCCACGCCTTGTCCGTCCGTCATGTCCAGTACCGCATCGACCGGATCGTCTGCGCGCACGTCGATTGCGTGGGTCGCGCCCAGGGTGGAGGCCAGTGCCAGTCGGGAGGAGACCATGTCCGTCACCGCGATGCGGGTCGCCCCGATGTGACGGGCCACCTGCAGGGCGAGGAGTCCCTGGGTACCCGCGCCGATGACGGCCACGCTCTTGATGAAACCATGCAGGCTTCGGTCGAATATGTGCAACGCGTTCGACAGGGATTCGACCATGCTGCCCTCGAGATCGCCCACGTGCTCGGGCAGCATGAAGCACGATTCCGCCGGAACGGAAACGTAGTTGGCGAAGGCGCCCGGATGCTCGATGCCGATGACCGTGCGGTGCGGACAGATACTGGTGCGGCCGCGGAGGCACTCTTCGCACCGGCCGCAGGACAGGATCGGGTTGACCGTGACCCGGTCGCCGATGGAAAAACCGTTCACGCCCTGGCCCCGGTCCACGATCTCCCCGGTGAATTCGTGCCCCATGATCAGCGGCGGAACGCGTTTGGCACTCTTGCCCAGAAAGCCGTGCAGGTCCGAACCGCATATGCTCGCCGCGCCTACCTTCAACACGACGTGGCCGGGCGTAACCACGGGTTCGGTAACTTCCTGCATTTCCATCTGTCGGGTGCCCAGATACATCAATGCCCGCATGCCATCCTCCTGTATGCGATGAATTCGTTTCAGCAGTCGAGTGCCGGTCAGTAGTTTCTGAACAAGATCACAGGGTCGATCGTGGGCGCATCGGCGAAAAGCATGACCAGGCGGTCCAGGCCGAAGGCGATGCCGCCCGAAGGGGGCATTCCGTATTCGAGGGCCGCGAGCAGCGCCTCGTCAACCCCGCCGTCGTAGCCTTCCCGCGCACGTTTCAACCGCTGGTCCTCCTCGAACCTTGCGCGTTGCTCCGCCGGATCGTTCAATTCCGTGAAGGCATTGGCCAGTTCCAGACCCCCCATGTAAAGTTCGAACCGCTCCACGTACCGGTCGTTGCCCGGAACCCGGCGCGCAAGCGATGGCAACCGGGCAGGATACTCGGTCAGAAAGACCGGACGTCCGGCGGGCAGCGCCGGTTCCACGACGGTCAGAAAGACGCGATGAAACAGATCGTCCCAACCGTCGTCTTCCCGCACTTCGAATCCCCCGCGCCTGGCCGCGGAAGCGAAGGCGTCGCGGGAATCGCAGTCATCCAGGTCGATACCTGTACGGTCCAGGAAGACTTCCCTCACCCGGTGCCTGGGCCAGGGCGGTCGAAGGTCGATTTCGGTTCCCTGGTAGGTGAGTTTGCCGGAGTAATCAAACGCCGCCGCCAGCGACGTCACGTAATCCTCCGTGGTCTTCATGACCGATTCGTAATCGGCGAAGGCCTCGTACCACTCCAGACCGGTAAATTCAGGATGGTGGGTATCGTACCGTTCGCCGTTTCGATAGAAGCGGCAGATCTGGTAGATCCGTTCGCATCCCGCCGCCAGCAGGCGCTTCATGTAATGTTCCGGCGAGGTCTGCAGATAGAAGCGACGCGATTCCTCTTCGCTGTCCAGGTATTCCGTCCTGAAGGAATGCAGCGCCGGGGTCAGGTCCGGCACCGTCATGAAGGTCGGCGTATCCACGCCGATGAAACCGCGGGATTCGAAGAAGGAACGGGTATGGGCCAGGAGCCGCGCCCTGATGTCCACGGCCCCGGCCGCCGCCGGTTCGGGCGCGTCACGCAGGCAGGGCGCCAGGAGCCTCATGGCGGTCACGGCGCATGCGTCGCCGTCCCAGGTACCCGTGCACTCCACGAGGTCGCCCTCGGATAGCACGGCCAGCATCCCGGACAGGCCCGGGTCGGACAGATCCAGGCCGAGCGAACCGGTACGGTCCTTCAACACGCCGCTCCGGACGTTCGGATCCAGCCGGACCAGCCTGCCGGCAAGAACGGAAGCGCCGCGGCCGTTGCGGGATTCCAGGACCTGGCGAACCGTATGCGATCTCCCGACCCGGGCGGGGTAGGCTTCAACGCCGTGCTGGAGCAGGTGTTCGATACGTGACATTGCGGGTTCCCGGGACGACGGATGCTGCCGGACTCGCCTGGACTCGCCTGGAATCGCCTGGAATCGTCTGAACTCGTGGTAAACATTAACGGTCGATTGGGACAAAGGCAAGCACCACTTTGGTCTTGATTTTCGGTACCGTCGACTATACCATAGGTGGAGCCGGTCCGGACTTCAGGACCCTGGCGCCGATCACCGCGCCTCCGGCCGCAACACTTGCCCGCAACGATCTTCCGCCGGCCCTTTTCAATGACCGCAATTCGCCTTTCATTCCTGCGCCTGATCCTTCCGGTCCTCTCGGTGGCCGCCGCCTGCGGAACCGCCCCGGCGCCCGGTAACGGAGAACCGGAAGCCGATCCCCTCCTCGCCCGTATTCAGATGCCCGAAGGTTTCAGGATCGGCATATACGCCAGGGACGTCCCCAACGCGCGGGCGATGGCCCTGGGACCCGGCGGCACCCTCTTCGTGGGATCGCGACGCGCCGGCAACCTGTACGCCGTGCGGGACAGGGACGGGGATTTCACCGCCGACGAGGTGCTGACCCTCGACAGAGGGCTCAGGATGCCAAGCGGGGTCGCTTTTCGTGACGGCGCGCTATACGTCGCCGAGGTCAGCCGGATCCTCCGGTACGACGACATCGAAAACCGGCTCGACGATCCCCCGGAACCCGTCGTGGTCAGCCGGGGTTTCCCGTCCGACCGCCATCACGGCTGGAAGTTCATCCGCTTTGGCCCGGACGGCAGGCTGTACGTTCCCGTGGGCGCCCCGTGCAACGTGTGCGAACGCAGCGACCCGCGTTACGCGACCATCATGCGCATGAATCAGGACGGATCGGACCTGGAGGTCTACGTGAGCGGCGTGCGCAACACCGTGGGCTTCGACTGGCACCCGGAATCGGGCGAACTCTGGTTCACCGACAACGGGCGGGACCTGATGGGCAACGACACCCCGCCGGACGAACTGAACCGCGTGACTGCAGCCGGTCAGCATTTCGGCTTTCCCTATCACCACGGCATCGATGTTCCCGATCCCGAATTCGGCGGCAGGCGGCCCCTGGAAACCATGGTGGCGCCCGCCCAGGAACTCGGACCCCACGTGGCCGCGGTGGGCATGCGGTTCTATACCGGCGACATGTTCCCGCCCGAATACCGAAACCAGGTGTTCATCGCGGAACATGGCTCCTGGAACCGGGACAGCAAGATCGGCTACCGCGTCACCCTCGTGCGCCTGGAAGGCAATGAGGCTTCCGGGTACGAGGATTTTGCAATGGGCTGGCTGGAGGACGAGGAGGTCTATGGACGGCCCGCCGACGTGGAAGTCATGCCGGACGGATCTCTGCTCGTATCCGATGACTACGCCGGGATGATTTACCGGATCACCTACGAGAACTGACCGATTGCGACGGCAACCAGAAGTCTCCTATGTCTGATCAAATCAAAGTGTTACCTGAAAACCTGGCCAACAAGATCGCCGCGGGCGAGGTGATAGAACGTCCCGCCTCGGTTGTCAAGGAACTGGTAGAGAATGCCATAGACGCCGGCGGCTCGCGTGTCGCCGTCGAGATCAAGGCGGGCGGCAAGCAGCTCATTCGCGTTATGGACAACGGCAGGGGGATGTCCCGCGAGGACGCTGTGCTGGCCTTCGAGCGCCACGCGACCAGCAAAATCGACAATGAAGACGACCTCTATCGCATCGGTACCTTCGGGTTCCGGGGAGAAGCCCTGGCCAGCATTGCCTCGGTGGCCAGGGTGGATCTGACGACCAATACGGCGGAGGAGGAGGCGGGCTCCCGGATCCGCATCGATGGCGGTGCGGCCCCGCGGGTAACGGACGCGGGTCGCGCGGAGGGCACGACGATCTCCGTATCCCAGCTGTTCTACAATGTACCCGCGCGCCGGAAGTTCCTGCGGACGACAGGCACGGAAACGCGTCATATCGTGTCGGTGGTTTCCACCACGGCGATGGCCTATCCGGAAGTCGCCTTTTCCCTGACGATAGACGGCAGGGAAAGCCTGTCTTTTCCGGCCGTCTCAAACACGTATGTCCGCGCCCAGGCCGTCATGGGCAACACACTGATGAATCAAATGATACCGGTCACTTACGACGACGAGCTGGTCAAGATACACGGGTTCATCAGCCGCCCCGACGCAACAAGGGTATCCCGCACCCACCAGTACCTTTTCATCAACCAGCGGCCGGTTTCCAGCCGCGCGCTCAATCACGCCGTGTTCGAAGGATACGGATCCATCCTCCCCCGGGACAGGTATCCCGTGTCCATCATTTTCCTGGCAGTCGATCTCGACCAGGTGGACGTCAACGTCCATCCGGCGAAGCGCGAGATCCGGTTCTCCGATGAATCCAGTGTATACAAAAGGCTGCTGCAGGCCGTTCGCCTGGCGCTGCAGAATTCGGACGTGGTCCCCGTTTTCGAGACGGATACGCCGGATATATCCGATATGACGCCGGCCGCGGCGCCGGGCACCGGGAACGCGCCTGGTCCCGAGTCGACCATGGAACGCAGGACGCAGATCGACCTCTTCGGTCCCGAGCGTCGTGGCGGCGACGCGACGGGCGACTGGACCTATACTCCGGGCGATACGGTGCGGGAAGGCGGCGACGAAGCGCGGCAGGGAACCGTCCGGGAGGATACCCATGGGGAACCAGTGTCGCTCTGGCAGCTGCACAACGCCTACATTTTCGCCCAGGTCAGGGACGGATTCATCCTGATCGATCAGCACGGCGCCCATGAGCGCGTGCTGTTTGAGCGGGCGTTACAAACAATGGACCGCGAGTCCGCTCCTTCCCAGCAATTGTTGTTTCCGGTGACCATGGATCTCCCGGTACCGCAGCTCGCCCTGGTCCAGGAACATTTCGATCTGTTCGGCAGGCTGGGATTCAATGTGAAACTGTTCGGCGAGCAGACCGTGGTCGTCGACGCCGTGCCCTGCGCGGCAAAAAAACAGGGCGTGGATACCCTGTTTCAGCGCATGGTCGAGCACCTGCAGGACCTTCCGGCCAGGGATCTCAAGGCGGAAGAACGTATCGCGCGCACTTTTTCCTCCCATGCGGGCATCAGGAAGGGGGATTCGTTGTCCCAGCGGGAGATGGACACGCTCGTCAACGACCTGTTCGCCACGGAAACGCCCTATGTGACGCCCGGCGGACGGCCCATTATGGTGCGCATGCCGCTAGAAGAGATCGAACGCCGTTTCAACAAGACCCCGTAGTTCAACAGGGCCCCATTCAACAGAACCCACAGGTTGGCGCGCGCCATGAGCCTGCCCATCGTCCTTGCCCACGGCATCGTCCCCTTCGACGCGGTCTACAGGCCGCTCCTCCAAGCGGGTCTGCGCAAGCTTCTGCGTCCGCCCGACAAATGCGACTACTTCGGCGGGATCGCCAGCCACCTTGAAAATCACGGCTACACCGCCTTCGCCCCTCGCGTCCCCTTCGCCGCCGGCGTGCATAAACGCGCCCAGGCCCTGAAGCGCCGGGTCGAAGCCATCCTCGAACGCACCGGATCCGACCGCGTCCACATAATCGCCCACAGCATGGGCGGCCTCGACGCCCGCCACATGATCGTCGATTTCGACATGGCGGACCGCGTCGCGACGCTGACGACCGTCGGCACGCCGCACCTCGGCACCTCCTTCGCCGACTTCGGCCTTGCCAGGGTGGACTGGCTGATCGGCTTCGCCGGCGCCTTCGGTCTCAATCTCAAGGGCTTCCGCGATCTCAGCACCAGGGCTGCCGCCGCCTTCAACGAGCGTGCCCTGAACGCCGAGGCGCAGAACTCCGTCCACTATGCCACCTACGCCGCCCACCAGGACTACGCCCGGATCTTCACGCCGTTGAAGCTGCCCTGGAAAATCATCGCCGGGCGCGAAGGCGCCAACGACGGGCTGGTGCCTTTAACCTCGGCCGCATGGACCGGCAAGTTGGGATCGAAGACCGTGCGCCAGGAAGTCTTTCCCGTCCCCGCCGACCACCTCAACGAGTTAGCCTGGTGGGAGCCGTGCGAACTGCGCGCTCCCCGGCAGGCGAGAAAGTCCTTCACGAACAAAGTCCGCGACGCCTACCTCAAAATGGTTCGCGACGCCGAGCGGGCGGTTGACTCGTCCTGAAGAGACAGCCGTCCCGGCGCCGCATACCATCCCCGTCCTTGACACGGTAATGCCCACCCCATACTTTTATTGAAGGAAGGCTATGTACCGGGGCGAGACGCGCCCCGGGGATCCAGGCCGCGCGTCGGCCTTATACGTGGCGGCCTCAGGGAGCATCCTACATGGTCGAGAGGCGGCAGGACCCGGCCGGGAACGGTATGACGCTGGAACTTACGATTCCCAGCAAGCCCGAGTTGACTGCGGAGGTGGATCGCCGCATAGAGGATCTGACCGCGCGGCTCGGCTACGACCAGGTAATGCGCGGCGACATCATGATCGCCGTGAACGAAGCGGTAAAGAACGCGATACTTCATGGAAACGGGTGCGACGAGACCAAGCAGGTCATCATCACCTGCAGCTGCACTTCGACTGTGTTCCGGATCCATATCTGCGACTGTGGCAGCGGATTCGATCCTGAATCCCTGCCGGACCCGCGCAACCCGGACAATCTGCTCAAGGAGAATGGCCGGGGCATCCTTATGATCAAGTCCCTCATGGACGAAGTAGAGTTCGACGTAACGGAAAACGGCACTGGCGTGACGCTGATCAAGTATGGAGACTGAGGAGATTCAATGAGTTTCGTCGAACTTCGAAGCGATACCATGACCAAACCGACGCCTGCCATGCGCCGGGCCATGGCCAACGCCGAAGTCGGCGACGACTGTTTCGGAGAGGATCCCTCGGTCAACAGACTGGAAGAAGCCATGGCCGCCATGCTTGGCAAGGAGGCCGGCCTGTTCGTCACCAGCGGCACCCAGGGCAACCAGGTGGCGGTCCGGTCGCAGACCCATCACGGCAATGACATCATCGCGGAAAAGTACAGCCACCTGTTCAACGCGGAAGCCGGAGCCCTCGGCGCGCTGTCGGGGGTACAGGTCCGGCTGCTGACGGGCGAACGGGGCGTTTTCACCCCGGCGCAGATGGAGGAAGTGATACAGCGGGGCGACAACGTGCATTACGGCAGGACCGCGCTGGTCGCCGTGGAAAACACCCACAACAAGTCCGCGGGTTACCCGTGGCCCGTAGATGCCCTTTCCAGGGTCGGCGCGTGCGCGCGGTCAAACAACCTGCGCATCCACATGGACGGCGCCCGGCTGTTCAACGCCTGCGTGGCGAAGGGCCTTACGGCCCAGACCTTTACAGAGCACGTAGATACGGTTTCCGTTTGCCTGTCCAAGGGCCTGGGCGCCCCGGTAGGCAGCGTGCTGGCGGGCGACCAGGCCACGATTGACGCGGCCCGGTATTACCGCAAGATGCTGGGCGGCGGCATGCGGCAGGCGGGCGTCCTGGCGGCGGCAGGTCTCTACGCAATGGAGCACAATATCTCCCGGCTCGCGGAGGATCACGCCCACGCCTATCGACTGGCGAAAGCGCTCGCCGACCTCGACACCGTCGAGATCGACCTGGACGAGGTACACAGCAACATGATCTTCTTCCGCCTGCGGAACGGTCTTGACCCTTTCGAGGCCGTCGACCGGCTGTCGGAAGAAGGGGTCAGGATGCTGGCCATGAAACCCGGTGTCATCCGCGCCGTTACCCACCTCGACGTGAGCAGCGAACAGATCGACCGGGCCATCGACGTCTGCAGGCAGGTGCTGGCCCCCGGTTCCTGACCAGTTATGGCCGCCGTCCTCCAACTCCATCCCGAACATCCCCAGACACGGCACGTAGACAGGGTCGTCGAAGCGCTGCACAGGGGCGGCGTGATCATCTACCCGACGGACACCGTCTACGGCCTGGGCTGCGATATCTTCAATCGCAAGGCCATCAACCGGATCTACCAGATCAAGCAGGCGCCCGCCGGAAAGCCGCTCAGTTTCGTCTGTTCGGATTTGAAGGATCTTGCCCGGTACGCGAAGAACATCTCCAACGCGTCTTACCGCATGATGAAACGCCTGTTGCCCGGCCCCTACACCTTCATTCTCGAGGCTTCAAGGGACGTGCCCAAATTCATGATCGGCAAGCGGCGGACGGTCGGCATCCGCGTACCTGACAATCCCATCTGCCTGGAAATCGTACGGGCCCTCGGGCGCCCCGTGCTGAGTACCAGCATCGAGACCATGGGCGACGGCACTGCGATAAACCACGTCGAGGCCATTCAATCCCGGTACGGCAAGGCCGTGGACGCCATCGTGGACGGCGGCGTCAACGTTGCGGAGCCTTCGACGGTAGTCGATCTGACCGGCGAAGAGCCCGAGATCCTGCGTGCCGGCACGGGTGAAGCCGATCTCTACTGAACCGGCCCCGGAATATCCGTTCTGTACAGTCCGGCGTATTGCGCGGATCAGAACGAGTAGGTCATCTCGAAGGCGAAATTGACCATCGACTTTTCCCCATCGCCGAAGATCTCGTCGTCCGAGAAATCCCGGCGGAGTTCCATGAGGAACCCCAGGCCGTCGGTCAACGCGAAGGTCGGCGCTATGGTGAGGGCCTGCTGGGTTACTTCCGAGTTGCCCGGTGGATGATCCTGTGCGCCGCTGCGACGTGCTGCGCTACGCGATATCTCTCTGCTGAATCGGTCGTACCTGCCCGTCAACCCCATGACTTCGGTAAGGCTGTAGTGCATCATCACCATGAAGCCGTTCCAGCTGTTTTCTACATTGATTTCATCCAGTTCCGTCTTGCCGTTGTTGTACTCCCCGCCGATGATCAGGCCGGGACTCGGCGTCAGCGTCAGGTCGATGTCGTAGACGGTCAGGTTGCCCGTTAAGCCCGACTCGTTGCCGCGCATGGCCGAGAATCCGATCCCGCCCATTTCTTCGTGGCTGTACCCGAGTCTGCCGCCGATCATCTTGTCGGTATTCGAATCGACGTTCTGGTCCCACCCGTTCGAAAGGTGGACCACCGCGTCGATACCGCCGCCCAGGTCCATGGAAAGCATGGCACCCGTCAGGTTGGTGGGCAGTCCATTATCGAAGACCAGCGCGTGGGAGAACTGGTACATGTCCGGGGCGTCCAGGAGCTCGAACCCTATGGGCGCATTGAACTTCCCGAAAGTCAGGGTCGGGTGGTTCCCCTCTCCCCGCCCCAGTCCGAGATCCAGGGTCACGTATCCCTGCTCCGCGTCCAGGGTAAAGCCGCCCTCTCCGTCGCTCACCCATTCCAGGTCGGCCCTCAGCGTGCCGATACCCCCCAGGTTTTTCGACAAGTCGATCTCCACCTGATCGAGGCCGAAGGTATTAGCGTCATCGATGTTGCTATAGGTGTAGCTGGCGTCCACGAAACCCGACACTTCCACCAGGTCCGAAATGCCCGCGCTCCCTCCGTTCCCCATGCCGTCCCCGGCATCCGTGTCATTCCCCTGTGCGGCGGCGGTCAGGGCCGTGAATGCCATGACCGGCAGCCACGCGGCGAATCGTCGAAACAAGAAGGTACCCATTTTCACGCTCCCATGATATGATGTGATAGAAAAGGAACCTCTCGATTTTCAGGACTCATCGCAAAATTACTGTGGAATCGGGAACTGTCAAACAAAACGTTACAAGTTCTTAACGCGTTCGATACTGTCCCGCTCTCCCGCGACGAGCAGAATGTCATCCTCCTGGATTACATAGTCGGGCGAAGGAACGAAATGGACTTGTCCGGCCCGGCTCTCCTGCTTCCTGATGAGCAGGATCTGCACGCCGTGCCGGCTGCGGATCTGCAGGCGCCGCATGGTGCTGCCCGTGAACCGGCGGGGCGCGTTGATCTCGACCATGGCGTAATTGTCCCCAAGTTGAACCACGTGTCCTCCGGTCAGCGTGTTCACCATGCTGCCGAATTCACCTGCCAGGTCCCGTCTCGCGGCCTCCCGGTTGTAGGCGTCCATGACGTGTTCGCGGCTGACGGCTCCGACAAGCCGCCCCGTCCCGGGTTCCACCACGGGGAAGGCGTTTACGTGATGCTGGCCGAAAAGCAGCATGACCCGGTCCAGCGTGTCGCCGTCCATGACCGTCGGGAGGTCGAACTGGGCGACGTCGTGGGCCACGATAACGCCTTCGAGGTCCTCGCCGTACGCCACGAGACTGCGAATGCGGTCGAAGGTGACGGTTCCCTGGTACCGATCCTCGGAGTCGGTGATGTAAAACTCTGTGTCGGTACTGTCGGCCAGGCGCGACATGAGGTCTTCCAGGGGCGCATCGGGCGGAATCGTTTCGAAATAGGGCGCCCGGACCTCCCCCACGGTGAGCGACCTGAGAATGTTCGACTCCTGTCCCTTTTCCAGGTCCACGTTCCTTCGCAACAGGCGCAGGGTATAGACTGAGGGTTTCAGGAGATAAGCGGATAATGCCGTACTGATAATGATGCTGATTATAAGCGGGAGGATCAGCGTATAGTCGCCGGTCATCTCGAAGATCATGAGGACCGAAGTCAGCGGCGTCCTGGTGGTTGAGGACATCAGCGCGCCCATGGCCACCAGCGCATAGGCGCCGTACGCACCGCTCATGTCGGGAAAAAGCAGATTCACCAGGGCGCCGAAAGCCCCGCCCAGCATGCAGCCGACGAACAGGGAAGGCGCGATCACGCCACCCGATGCGCCGGAGCCCAGCGTAAAGGACGTGGCCGCGATTTTCATGAATAAGAGGATGGCCAGCAGTTTCCACTCCAGCTCTGAAAAGAGCGCCCGGTCCATGGTCTCGTATCCCACGCCCAGGACGTGGGGATAGAACAGGGCGATCAGGCCTACCAGCAGCCCGCCGGTCATGGGTTTCAGGAATTCGGGGAGCGGCACTTTCCGGTACAGGTCTTCCACGCCGAAGAGCGCTTTGACGAAAAACGTGCCCACGATGGCGGCCAGAATGCCCAGTACCGCATAGAACGCGAGTTCCAGGGGGTGGTTCAGACTGTAAGGCGGAACGATGATCGCGGGCTGGTTGCCCAGGTAGTGGCGGGATATGGCCGTGGCCACCACGGATGAAATCACGATGGGGCTGAACCGGCTGAAGGAGAAGTTGCCCAGGATCACTTCGAGAGAGAAGAGCGCACCGGCAATGGGCGTGTTGAACGTGGCGGCGATGCCCGCCGCCGCGCCGCAGCCCACGAAGGTGCGCATGCGATGCATGTTTACCCTGGTTAGTTGTCCGAACGTGGACCCCAGGGCGGCGCCGATCTGGGCGATGGGGCCCTCCCGGCCCACCGACAGCCCGGTACCGATGCTGATGGCCGTGGCCATCGAGGTTTCCACGGCGACGCGGGGCCTGATGCGGCCGCCGCGCAGTGCGACGGCCTCCATTACGTCGGGCAATCCGCGGGCCTCTCTCGTGCTGAAATAGATCAGGATGCCGACGATCAGCCCGCCGGCCGCGGGGACGCCGATGATCAGCAGCGAATCAACGGGCGCGACATCCGGTATGCCTCCGCCCCAGGCGAGGTATTCGATGGTATCGATCAGCCAGCGGAAGGCGATGGCGCCACCGGCGCCCAGCACGCCGATCAGCGCGGCGGCGCTGATCATGAAGACCTGATCGGTCGTTCGCATGCGTTCGATATTGGCGTGCAGGCGCTGCCTGAAGCGCCGCGCCATTACGCGCCAGAGACGAAACACCCTCAATCGTGACAGATTCATGGGACTCCCGATTCACCTTCACCTTGTCATCAACCACGAAACGCAGTATCATACATACTACTTCGCGATGATGATCAAGTCAATTTCTGCCAGGAATTGAGCCGCACATGACCGAGGATTTCAGTATTCCGCTGCCCGATACGTCTGAATGGGGCGAGCCCGACCGCGGCATTAAAGTGAAGCCCGTGGACGGCCGCGGCATCCTCATGCGGGACTGCCAGGTCGGCCGGGCGGGCGAGGTGCCGGACGTGGCGCCCGAGGGCCGGGGACTGGCACAGCGCGGGTCGGTAATCGATCCCGGAACGCCGGATTTCGAGTTTACCATCCGGGAGAAGAAGCTGGTATGGGCCGATAACATCGCGGAGCTGTACGAGCAGGGCAAGGCGGGGCAGTGGGACGCGACGACCGACATCCCGTGGCACGAACTGCCCGAGCTGCCGGACGAACTGGAACAGGCCGTGTGCCAGGTCATGACCTTCCTGATACAGAACGAATACCTGGCCATGTACCTGCCTGCCAAGTTCATGAACCGGATCGACCCCCAGTTTTCCGAAGTGGTCCTCTTCCTGGCCACGCAGGTCATGGACGAGGCCAGGCACGCGGAGGTCTTCACGAAGCGGGCCCTCGCCAACGGCGGCGGCCTGCAGTACGTCTCGGCCGCGACGGAATGGTCCCTGCGGAGCCTGCTGGCGCAGGACGACTACTCGAACGGTTCCTTCCTGATGCACGTCCTGGGCGAAGGCACCTTCATGGAACTCCTGATGTTCCTGGAACAGGTCGCGCCCGATCCGGTGACGGCCCGGACCTTCAAGCTGGCGCGCCAGGACGAGGGCCGGCACGTGGGGTACGGCATATCCCATTTCGCCTACCACATCGAACAGGACCCGTCGATAAAAGACGATCTCATGCGGGCTGCCGAGGAACGGACCCTGTTCCTGCAGCAGGCTTCGGGTTCCAGTCCCTTCGTGCTGAAGGCCATGATGACGCTGGCCGGCGGCGGATCGCACCCGGAGCAACTGGCCCGGGGCCGGGACGCGGTGATGGGTCTCTATGAAGAAATGCACCGGAAGCGCGTGCGTGAACTCGTGTCCATCGGATTCGACCGCCCGGACGCCGAACGCATATCGGAGCTGCACGGCAGCGGCGTACGCAACTTCATGTAGTTAATTACCTTAAGCGTGAAGCGGGTGTCGCCGCGAAATTGGACGGCGCCAGGTGAGGAGGATGTCGCCGGGTTAAGTGGAATCCGCCGGGAAAGCGGATGCCATCCGATGAAGCGGAAGTCGCTGCGAAAATGGACGTCGCCGGGCGATGAAGAGAACGCCGGGAAAGGCTTGAAATGGGCGTAGTACACAAGCACCGCGGCCAGCATGGCGCGAACGACTGGGCGGACGTGGAGATGGCGCCCTACACCAAGGGCGGCGCCGTAGGCGGGTCGGTCCGGGTAGTGATCGGTCCGGACGACGGCGCGAACAATTTCTCCATGCGCTACTTCGAAATCGAACCGGGCGGCCAATCCTCCTTCGACCGCCACCCCCACGACCACGGTATCTACATTCTGAGAGGCCGGGCCAAGGTGCTCATCGGGTGGGACGTGCATGACGTGGGACCGGGCGACGTGGTATACATCGCTCCCAACGAACAGCACCAGTTCGAGAGCGTCGGCGAGGAACCGCTCGGATTCCTGTGCGTCGTGCCCCCCAAGGACGACGCCCCGGATACCGCCTGAGGCCGAACCCTCGGTCCGCCGTTTCGCGGGTCAGCCGCCTGGAACGGCGCTGTTCTTCCTTCCGTTTGCCATAAGGTACAGTTGCGTATTCACGTATCCCGGACGCACTTCTTCGAAGTGGGGACCCATGATCCGGTGCAGGTCGCCCAGGGCGTGGAAGGGTACGGTGGGTATGGCGTGATGCTCGGCGTGGTACGCGTTGTTCCAGTTCAACCATCGGACCACCGGGGTGGTGAGGACCGTCCGCGTGTTGAGCAGGATGTGGCGGACGCGGGGGCAGCCCGTGTGTTCGGACATGCGTATGAGACGCATGACGGGTTCGCCCAGGAAACGGGGCGCCAGCCAGAACAGGAGCACCGTCGTCGTATCGAACCAGATCGACGCGGCCGCCAGCGCTCCGTACGCCAGGACCATGCTCCAGGCCTCCATTACCACGCTTCCAAGGGCCCTCCCCGGTAGAAACTTGCGTTCGACCGCGTTGAATCTCCCGAAGAGCATCCGAACCAGGATGGTCAGGTTACTGTAGAAATAGGGCAGGCCCGTCGCATACCAGAGATAGCCGCCCAGGCGTTCCGCCATGGGGATCATCTCGGGATCGTCTCCCGTAATCTGCGTATAGGAGTGGTGGGCGAGATGCTCGTAGCGGAAGTACGCGGGGATGAGAAACAGCCCCGTGCCGGTGATCCAGCCGACGATCCGGTTCATCGCCGGGCTTCTGAAGGCCGTTCCGTGGGAGCATTCATGGAAGGGCGCGAACCAGTGCACCACGATGGCGCCATGGACCAGCAGAGCCGGCGCCAGCCACCACGTTCCAAGGGCGAGCGCGACCAGGTATCCGGTGAGCAGCGTGGCCGACCCATGCCCCCCGAGGAAGACCAAACCCGGCAGGTTACGTCGCCGGAGCAACGCACTGAGCCTGTCCGGGGGTACGATATCGGTGGGTTTTACCTGGGGTTGTTTTGTGCTGTTTTCAAGTACGGACATCGGCAGGGAGCATCCGAAACAGGTTGTCCGGATTTGAGATTATCTACAACAGGCCATGGACCGGCTGATCGTGAATCGGCGGACCGTGGTCCGCTATCCCGCCTGAACCGCCCGGTCGTCGATCTCCACGGTCCCCCGGTCGAGATCGAAACGGCGCGTTTTCTGCTTCTCCACGTCACCCACGGTCACCCGGACGAAGAAGGCGCCGTCGGGATAGTCGATGGAGTGGATATCCCCTTGCGCGAAGGCAGTCGCCTCGCCCGCGCCTACGGTGTATTCCCTGGCCACCTCGAGACGGGCCCGGCCCTCGGACCCGCCGGCGTCCAGCCGCCGCCAGCGGCGCATTAACGTATGGCCGGTGTAGTTTCCATAGATCACGCTGCAGGGACCGTGATCGTGGGGCGGGGATGTACCGCCTTTTCGGCCGCCATGGACGATGACGTAGATGTCCGTCTCCGGATCATGGCCGATCACGGTATGGCCCCTGTATTCGCCCATGTCCACGTAGGTTTCCAGCAAGTCGGGCTGGCGGAGCAGGCGCTCGGTGTTCTCCCTGATCGCCTCCAGCCCGTCCCCGATGCCGTGTTCCCGCACGATTTCCCGGGCATCGGAAAGGAAATCATCGACGGTGTATCGAGTCATCGACGGCCCCTTGATCTGCGGTTTCCGTATGTTCTGCAGATTGTTGAGAATATGGCTTGCTTTTCATGTGAAAATAACATATAATATCTATCTTGGAATCAATATACGCTTAAGAATCCCAATTGTCCACTAATACTCAGTCCCAATTTGTTCCAAGTTATCCAACGGAGGAATCAGGATGACACGCATCAGGAAGTTGTACCGTCTTGCCGCTTTTTCGATGCTGGCTGCATTTATCGCCGCTCCGGTGGTGCAGGCCCAGACGATCTCGGATGCGAAGACAAAAGTCGATGCCATGCCGGACGATCCCCCGCGCCATTACAATCTTGGTATCGCGTATTTCAAGGCGGGACAGTACACGGACGCCATCGGCTCCTTTCAGAAGGCCGTCGAGTTGAAGGAAGACTACAAGGAAGCCTACTACAACCTGGGACTGTCCCAGGAAAAGGCGCGCCAGACGTCCAACGCGATCAAGTCATACCAGAAGGCCACACAGCTTGACGCCAGGTATGCCGATGCCCACGCCGCGCTGGGCGGCGCCTACCGGAAGATCAAGAGCACCAGAAACGCCATTCGCTCGTACCAGGCGGCTATCCGGATCAACGCCAGGAAGGCGAACTGGCACTACAACCTGGGGATCCTGTACCAGACCCGTGAGGACTATCCCAACGCGATCAAGTCCTACGAGCAGTACCTGAGCCTGGCGCCCAGGGCCCGAAACGCCAAGTCGATACGGGACATCGTCGCCCAGATGAAGGACGCGATCCGGTGAAGGGCGTCGGGAACGACTGACTGATTGCGTAGCATTACACAGTAAAAGCCTCCGCGTTCTGGATTCACGCGGAGGCTTTTCTTTTCGTTTTCCCTGCGACGGCAGCAACGGCGATACGGCCGTAACGGCATGGCGTTACGGCGCTTGCCCGTGGGAGATTGGCCAGCATGAGGAGATCGTCACCGGGAGGCGACCATCACCGGGAGATGTAGACTCGCGTATAGTCCATGGCCCCGACGGTGCCGTCCGGGTTTTCCGTCATCCCCTTCACCCAGGGTTTCCTGAGCTCCAGGTTCACGGGGTGGAACAGAAAGGAGCCGGCGTAGTCGGCCACCATGATCTCTTCCGCCTCCGCGTAAAGCGCCCGGCGCTTTTGCCTGTCCAGTTCCGAGGCCGCCTGCTCCACCAGTCGGTCGAATTCCGCGTTCGTCCAATCAGACCGGCCGTACCCCTGCGGCTGCGAGTGCCAGATCATGTCGAGCATGTTGCGCGGATCGAGATAGTCGGCGTAGAACACGATCAGGCCCAGGTTCATGCGCCAGTTGTACATGTTGTTCATATACATGGTACGGTCGGCGCTCCGGATGGTGACATCGACCCCGATGTTCTCCTTCAACATGGCCATGATGGCTTCGCTGATCCGCTTGATCGTGGGATTTGGCGCCCGCAGCCACATTTCCTGGCGGGGAAACCCACGCCCGCGAGGATAACCGGCTTCCCGGATGAGTTCCCGGGCCCGATCGGGGTCGTAGGACTGGTAGGACTTCATGGCCGGTCCGTTGTACTCCGCGAATTCGGGCGGGATCATGGAATAGGCGGGCACAGCCGTATCGCCCAGCAGGATTTTGGTGATGACCTCCCGGTCGATCGCCCGGGTGAAGGCTTCACGGACCCTTACGTCGTCGAAGGGCGGCTGGCGGGTGCGGAAGAAGAGATACCACGATGCCCTGGCCGCCACCTTGACCAGGTCCGGCGCGAGCTCGGGGTCCGCCATGATCCGCGGCATGTCCGTCACGTCGACGAGTTCGCGGTCCACTTCATTGTTTTCGTAGGCGAGGACCGTGGCCACCGCCGCGTTGCGGAAGGGATGGATGACCTTCTCCAGGTACGGCTTGTGAGGTCCGTTATACATGGGATCCGGGATGAAGGTCATATGGCTGCCCGTGACCCATTCCGACACTTTGAAGCCCGAGTTCGAGACGATGTTTTCGAGACGGGTCCATTTACGCTCGTACTTTTCAACCTGCCATGGAGGAACGGGCAATGCATTCCCGTAGGATACGATGTAGGGCAGGTAGGGCGCCGATTTCTCCGTCTCTATCTCCAGTGTGAGATCATCGACGGCGCGGACGCCCAGTTGGGTCAGATCCTTGATTTCGCCGCGGTTTATGGGCCTTGCGTTCTTGAAATCGTGGTAGAAGAACCCGTAGGGATTGGCCTCCTGGGGGTCCAGCATGCGCCGGAAGGAGTACACGAAGTCATGGGCCGTGACCGGACGGCCGTCGCTCCAACGCGCGCCTTCCCGCAGGTGGAAGGTCCAGATCTTTCCGTCCGGGGAGGACACGTAGCCGTCGGCTGCCGCGGGCTCGGGATTCCAGTTCGGATCGCGCCGGAGCAGGGGCTCGAAGGGGATGATGGTATCTTCGGTGTCGTAGTCGTTTATGGCCGAGTCGAGCGTGCGTGGTTCCGGGCTCATATAACGGAAAACCTGCTGATCCCGGGGGGAGGCGTCCGGGGGCAGGGGCCGGGCCGCCGATCCTCCGGCGCCGTCCTGCGCCGAAATCAGCAAGGGGATCAGAAAGAAGACGGCAGCCGCTCCGAATATGACGATCGGTATGACGGCCGCACACCTGGTAGCGCATTTCAAAGCATGGGACATGACATGGGACATGGTTTAAGTTCCTGTAATGATGGTTCGACTGGACAAAGACAGGCCAGGCAGTCCGGCAAGGCCCGGCCAGGGCGTCAGTTTTCCTGCAGCACCTCGGCCATGGCCGCTACGAGGCCGTCGATATGCGATTCGTCCATAGCCGCCGAGAGACAGTTCATGGCAAGGCCGTTCGACAGGTAGTAACCCCTGTTCAGCAAGGAGAGGTAAACATCGGATACGGGACCCTTGTCCGCCGCCGCAACGGCGCGGTAGGTCCTGACCGGCCCCTTCGTGAAGTAGATACTGAACGTCGAGCCGGAAGCGGCTACCGTCGCCACGGTGCCGGTACGGGTGAACAGGTCCTCGAGACCCTTCACCAGGCGATCGGTGAGGTGGTCCAGCCGGGCGTAGACATCGGGCGTCAGTACCTCCAGCATGGCGTTACCCGCGGCCATGGCGACCGGGTGGCCGCTGAAAGAACCGCTCTGGAACACCCGCGCTTTGCCCTGCGTGGGATCCAGCAGGGACATCAGTTCCTTTCGGCCCCCGAAGGCGCCTACGGGAAAACCACCGCCCACGATCTTTCCGTAGGTGCTCAGGTCGGGCAGGATGCCGCACTGGGACTGGACGCCTCCCGGCGCCGCGCGGAATCCGACTATTTCGTCCAGGATCAGGAGCACCCCGTATTTGGCGGTGATCTCGCGCACCGCCTTCACGAAGTCCAGACGCTGAGGGATGACGCCCGTCTTCGGGTCGAGGATCACGGCCGCCAAATCGTCCTTTTTTTCCTCGATAATCGCTTCTACGGCCGCTTCGTCGTCGAAAGGAAGAATGACGACGTTATCGGTGGCGTTGGGGGGCATACCCCCGGCGCTGGCCACGGGTACCGGACGGTTAGCGGGCCCCGCCTTCGCCGGGTCGGGCGACGTGCTTATCTCCACGGCGTCGTGGCTGCCGTGGTATCCCCCTTCGAACTTGGCGATGACGTGCCGGCCCGTATACTCCCGGGCCAGCCGGATCGCGTGCAGCGTCGCTTCCGTCCCGGAGTTGCAGAACCGGACCATTTCCAGCGACTCCACTCTCCGGCACAGCGCCTCCGCCAGCGCGGTTTCGATCCCCATGGGTGCGGCCACGGCGATGCCCTGCGCGAGCTGTCGCTCCACCGCGCGGACTACGGCGGGATGATTGTGCCCCAGGACCTGCGTCGTGTGGTGATTGGCGAAATCAACGTACCGGTTTCCGTCTACGTCGTACAGGTGGCAGCCTTCGGCCCGCGCGATGGTGAGCGGGTACGGCGCGTAGTAGTAGGCGCCCTTGGCGACGCCGGGCATGACTTCACCCGAGCGCTTGAACGCTTTGTGGGACGCTGGCGTCCGGCCGCGGTAGACGAATGCCGGAGAGGTTTTCTGTGCCGTTGTCATTTATGCGGATCTCTCTTTCGAATGTCCTTCAAAGGAACCAGCCGGTAGTCCTTCGAATGAATCGGGAACGGCGGGTTCCTGCGAAGCGGCAGGTTCCCGCGGGGCTTATTCCCGGTAAGCAATTCGGGCCGCCGTCATGCCTGGTATGCTTCCCAGAGGGCCTTGTAGTATCCCATCAGCCGTTGGGGTTCGGGGCTGTGGTCGATTTCCGCGAGCGTGTATCCCCCGTAGCCGTCTTCTTCGAGCAGACGGAACAACTCCCGCCAGGGATACTCGGCGCGGTAGATTTCCGTGATGTGCACCAGGCCGATCTTGTGGCTCAACAGCCGGTAGTTGGCCTCGATGGATCCGTTTACCACCTCGCCGAAATTCGAGTTCCAGCAAATGCGCGCATTGGGATGGTCCGCGTGGTCCATGATGGCGCGCATGCGTCGCGGCTCCTGGGTGTCCCGGCCGTGTACCTCGACCCGGATCTGCACGCCGAGGCCGTCAGCCGCTTCCGCGCATTCCCCGATGGCTCTTCCGATCTGCTCGAGGGTCGCTTCTTCGGGAACGCCCGCCTCCGTCTGCAGACCGTTGGGACGCACCTTGACGCCCGGACAACCGAGGTCGGCCGCCAGCTTCGTGTACTCGAAGGTTCCGTCCACATTCGCCCGGACCTCGGCGGGATCGACCGAATGGTACTCGAAAGCCGTGCCCAGTCCCACCAGATCCACGCCGCTTTCCTCGAACCGTCGCCTGACCTCGCCTCGTTCACCCGGACTGAGCGAGGCTTCCACGCCGTGGGCGTGGGTTGTGCGGAGTTCCACCCCCGTGAAACCCGTCCTGCCGCACATGTCGATAATGGCCGGTACGTCCCAGTCCCGGCCGATCTGGTAGGTCACGAACCCCAGCTTCATCCGATTTCCTTCTTCAATCCTGCAGACGGGCTTTTTTAAAGCCAGGCGCCTCCGCCGCAGTCGCTTCGGGCGCATCAACCCAGGCCCATCAACCCTTACGCATCAACTCCGAAGCCGGCGCATCAACTCCTACGCTTCAACCCCGAAGGCGGCGTACCCTGGCCGGAACGCTGTCCTGGTATGTTTCGACGGACAGGATGCGCAGATCCCGGTCCGCCAGGGGCAATTGGACCTTCTGGCCACCCCTTCGGTGCGATTCCCGAAGGGCGATGGCCACTTCCAGGGCCTCCCGGCCGTCCACTCCGGAACACTTTGGCGGATGGCCGTTTTCTATGGCCGAAATCAGGTCCGCGACGATCGTCAGTCCCATCGCGGGATAGCGGGCGGGCCAGGGAAAGGGAATACGCGCCGGGACGCCCCTGCCGCGCGGACCGCCGGGATGCTGTTTGGTCAATTCGACGTCCTGGCCGTTCGCATACGAGCGGAAACGTCCCTCCGTCCCCACGACATCGATTTCCCAGTTCGCGCTTCCGCAATTCATGCCCCGGATATAGGCGCGGACCCCGTTGTCGAAGGCGAGGTACCCATTGCCGCGCAGGTCTTTCTCGTCCGCCGCCGCCTCGTCGGATTCCATCTCGCCGTACACCCAGTCCACGTTGCCGCCGGCCATGTACCGGACGATGTCGATCAGGTGGCTGCCGTTGTGGGAGAGATCGCAGTGGCCGTAGCCCGTTACCTGGACGATCTCTCCAAGCTCGCCTTCCTCGATCAGGGACTTCGCCCGGGAAAAGAAGGGATTCCAGCGCCTGGCGCAGTTGATGGCGAGAGCGGCGCCGTGTTCCGCGCAGGTTCTCACCATGGCGTCGGCCTCGGCCAGGCTGAAGGCGATCGGCTTTTCCGCCCATATGGCCTTTGCACCGGCCCAGGCGGCGTCCTGTACGATCTGCGCCCGCAGCCGGGCGGTGGTGCAGACGCTCACCAGGTCGATGCTTTCCCGCTCGAGCATATCGCGGTAGTCGGCATAGAGGTGGCCGTCTTCGATACCCCAGCGTTTACCGAATATGGCGCGTTGTTCGTCGTGAGGGTCCGCCCCGGCGACCAGGTCCACGTCCGGCGCGGCATGGTAGGAAGGCGCGTGACAGTACGGCAGGAAAACGGATCCGCCCTGGTCGATCTCGTCGTCGAAGGTGCTGCCCATGCGACCGAGGCCGATTACGGCGGCGCGGTATCTGCTGGTCATTTACTCCTCCGGGTCATCCGGGAGAACGGGGTGATTCACTTACCCGTACGGTTTATTTCCTGTGAGATTGTCGCCGGGACCGGCCCATATCTTGTATTTGGTATATTATGACGGCACAGGAAACGGGACAAGCAACAAATGCAACATCGCGGCGCTATTTGCGGTCCGCCCGACCGGCCCAGAATCGTCCCCAGGATTCCAGGTAGTCGGAACTGCTCCAGGCCTTGTCCATCCCCACCCCCGATATCACTTCGATTCCGAGTTCCTTACAGACACGCCACTCGGGGATATTGGACCTGTCGGTCCGGTCTCCTCCCTTGGTGAACACGTGGGGCCGGATCACCCTCAGGGCTTCGCAGACCGTATCGTCTCCTTCTATTTCAAAGGGAATGACATAGTCTACGGCACGAACGCTGGAGACGACCTGGCAACGGGCTTTGAGGTCCATGAAGGATTTGCCCTTTTTACGGCGAAGAAAGCCGTCTCCGTTGACGATGACGACCAGGGTGTCGCCGTGGCCGGCCGACTCCAGCAGGCAGGAGACGTGGCCGGGATGGAGCGGATCGTACCCGCCGGAGGTGGCGACGATGGTGCCCAGGCCGGATCGCAAATCCGGGAACGCTTTTAGCTCGACGATGGGAGCCGCATTTCGTGTGCTCTGGGGCATGGTCCAGGAACGAGGGTTGAGTGCCGAAATGACGGGGTCGAAGGTTCAGGCAAGGGTGACGGGGACGGGCAATACGGATCAAAAATCCAGCGTCTGCCTGACCTGTTGTCCGTTGAACAACAGACTCTTCTTCTGACCGCCGGCGTTGACGTGGACGAGATTGACCTGGTCTTCAAAACTCTCCAGGAGCAGCGTATTCGTCATGGTCATCGTTTCTAAAACAGGGATGTTCTCGACCTCCAAGTAACACCATATCGCGTCCGAATCCACTTCCTTTCCAAGAAAGGCGGCGCTGACGCGGCGGCCGTTTATCTCTATTTCCACGTGGCGCGCGAGATAGCGGCTTATGTAAAGATCCGCCTTTTCGGCTTCGCGCTCCGTACCCAGACGCAGCCGGTCCGTTCCCATCGTTTCGAGGGCCTGTTCCAGGTCGTCCATGAAAATGCGAAAAGACACCTCCAGCGCGTCGGTATCGGGGTTGTGATCGATCTGGCAGACGCTGACGTAGAACGGGTGGGCCGCTTTTCCCATAGCGCCCGCATCCGGCGTTACACACATCAGCAGGACACTCGCCAGGACAAGCCACAAGCCTTGCGATTTCATCGGTTCTTCCGTGAACGGTACCCGTGGTTCTTTCATGGAGGTATTGGTCTGTGGCCGGATCTGCAGTCGTTTCAGGGTACATATGCGGGCTACGGCTGTCAAGTCCCCCCACTTCACCACCGTCTGCGCGACTTAGTACGCCTCAAGCAAGACTGTACGCGTCCTACCCGGTTGTTTGCCAGATAATCACATATCATACTGATAATATCACACTAAAATCATTAGTATAGATTAGGCAGTCCGGTATTTTATGGCATTCAATCGATATTACGTTGGAAAGTCGAGATTTATTCATATATTAGTATTGTGTTAATCTGAAATCACCGGTAGGTTCAAATCCTGGCTTTCCATCTTCGATTCGCATGTCCTTCTCCTTGGCCAGGAGATGTGATTGCAACTGGGGGTATTGTGCGATTATTCCTGAGAAAAATATGGCTGTTCATCCTGTGGGGAAGAGTGGACTCGAAGGCTGTGGCCAGCGCCGAACAACTCACATATGACGACCGTGCGGCCAGAGGGAAATAGCGAGACGTCATCTCTCCGTTCAGCACGAATCCAGACGATCCATCTTTGACCGGCAAAGAATAACGTAGCCTCCTCCTCAGGAGAAATGACATGCGTATTCTACTTATGCTGACCGTCCTGTTCGCTTTGGCCTGTGGCGATGACAAGAAGCCAACGGCCCCGACGCCGGCACCGGAACCGGATCCTGCCGCCAAACTGATTGGCACCTGGAGATATACGGGTAACGATTTCTATACCAAAGTGGCTGCCAACCTGAGAGCGCACCTTCTCGGGGAGGGCCTGACCGCGAGCCAGGCCGACATGGTCATAGCTGACATGCTCGGTGATCCCAACGAGACGTTCTCCCTTACCCTGAACTTCAGGACAGACGGCACGGTGATTGTCGATAGCGAGCAGACTGACCGGTATCAGGTTTCCGGCAATCAAATTACCATCACGTCATCAGACGGTGAGCCTTTTACCGTGAACTACGAAGTTACAGACACGACACTTACACTGCGTTATCCTGTAGCCCCGCTGCTGACTACCGTTGGTCTTGAAGCGGAGGACGAGGAGGAAGCGGAACTGCTTAGGGTCATGCTGAAGGATATAGAATTCATGACCATGTATTTCTCGAGGTAAGAACGCATACCGCCCGGTATGCGACGCCCGCCGCCTCGGATGGTCCTTTACACGACGCCCGCCAAATCGTATATTTGCCGTATTCATCTCCATACATATTCATAACGTACATCATCGATGGCAGACGAAAGATCAGCACCAGGAGACCGATCCATGGCTAAGCGCCTATTGTACTTTCTATGCGCATTGACTGTCGCGTGCGCTACAACCGCCGCTACCGCCCAGAAGGGTCCCGAAACGATCAACCGGAGCAAGTTCCGCCAGATCAAGCAGGAAGCCCCGACGCCGAACGTGTACCGGACCGCTTCCGGCGCGCCGGGTCACCAGTACTGGCAGAACGAGGCGGACTACGAGATGCGGATCGAGCTGGACGACGAGAACCAGCGGCTTCACGGTACCGAGGTCATCACCTACCACAACAATTCGCCGGATGAACTGGCCTACCTCTGGGTGCAACTCGACCAGAACGTACGGGCCCGGGACTCGGACACGCGAAAGATCGCGGGCAGCCGGGTTTCGGGGCGGATGAGCTTCGCCCAGTTGCAGCGCCTGCTGAACGACTTCGACGGCGGGTTCAAGATCGAGTGGGTGCGGGACCGCCGCGACAATCCCCTGCCCCATACCATCAACAAGACGATGATGCGCGTCGACATGCCCGAACCTCTGCGCCCGGGCAGATCCTTCACCTTCAAAGTCAAATGGTGGTACAACATCAACGACCGGATGAAGATAGGCGGCCGGTCGGGCTACGAGTACTTCGAGGAAGACGACAATTACCTTTATGCCATTGCCCAGTATTTTCCCCGCATGGCAGTGTACAACGAGGTGGAAGGCTGGCAGCACAAGCAGTTCCTCGGCCGCGGTGAATTTACTCTGCCCTTCGGAGACTACAAGGTCAGCATAACCGCGCCCGCCGACCATATCGTCGCGGCCACGGGCGTGCTCCAGAATCCGAAGGAAGTGCTGACGGCGGAGCAGCAGGCGCGGTTCGAACGGTCCAGAACGGCGGACGAACCCGTCATGATTGTTACCGAAGCGGAAGCCATAGAAGCGGAAAAAGGCCGCGCGACGGAAAAGAAGACCTGGGTCTTCCACGGGGACAACGTCCGGGATTTCGCCTTCGCCAGTTCGCGCAAGTTCATCTGGGACGCCATGGGGGTTCAGTCCGGGCCGCAGAAAGTCATGGCCATGTCCTTCTATCCCAAGGAAGGCAACCCGCTGTGGGAACGGTACTCCACCAAGGTGGTGGCCCATACGATGGACGTCTACTCGAAATACACCTTCCACTATCCCTATCCCACGGCCATTTCCGTGCATACGAACCGCATCGGCATGGAATACCCGATGATCTGCTTCAACGGCGGCCGGCCGGAAAAGGACGGCACCTACAGCGAGCGGACCAAGTACGGCATGATCAGCGTGATCATCCACGAGGTCGGGCACAACTACTTTCCCATGATCGTCAATTCGGACGAGCGTCAGTGGACGTGGATGGACGAGGGACTGAACACCTTTCTCCAGTACCTGGCCGAACAGGAGTGGGATACCGAATATCCTTCCCGGCGGGGAGCGGCCCACCGGATCGTCGATTACATGAAAGGCGACCCGGGGCGGATCTCACCCATCATGACCAATTCGGAGTCCGTTTTTCAGCTTGGCCCCAACGCCTACGGGAAACCCGCCACCGCGTTGAATATCCTCCGGGAAACCATCATGGGGCGGGAGCTGTTCGACCATGCCTTCCGCAGCTATTCACAACGCTGGATGTTCAAGCATCCCTCTCCCGAGGATTTCTTCCGCAGCATGGAAGACGCCTCCGCGGTGGACCTGGACTGGTTCTGGCGGGGCTGGTTCTACAGCACGGACCACGTGGATCTCGGGCTGGGCGAGGTGAAATGGTTCCAGATCAACACGCGGAATCCGGACGTGGAAAAGGAGATCGCCCGGACGAACAGGGCGGAAGAAAACAGGGGGATCAGCTACTCGCGCAACCAGGCCGACATACCGGATCCCATGGTGCGGCAGGATTCCACGCTGGTTGATTTCTACAACAAGTACGATCCCTTCGAAGTCTCCATCCTCGACCGGGAGGAGTATGAGAACTACGTGAAGAACCTGGACGCGGAGGAACTGGCCCTGCTCGAAAGCAACAAGCACTTCTACGAGCTGACCTTCGAGAATGTAGGCGGCATGGTCATGCCGCTGATCCTGGAATTCGAATTCGAGGACGGCACGAAGGAAGTACAGCACATTCCCGCGGAAATCTGGCGGCTGCGGGACGACCGCGTAACCAAGGTATTCGTCATGGACCAGGCGGTGGAGCGGATCACGCTCGATCCCTACCTGGAGACCGCGGACACGGACCTGAGCAACAACGTCTGGCCGCCGCAGTCGAAGCCCACGCGGTTCCAGCTGTTCAAGCAGCGCCGCCAGGCGCCGGAGAACCCGATGCAGCGGCAGAACAGGGCTGAAGAGAAGGAGAAGGAAGCGCAGGATACGAAGACGGAGACGAGGTAGGCTCCGCGATTCCCTGGAGCTTTGGAACGCGGTAGGCCCCGCGTTCCCCTATAGCTTCAGCCAGCAGAGCCCTTCGCCGCTCCGGTAGTAGACGGCCACGGCCCTGCCGTAAACCGCATCCTCCGAAATGAACCCGAAGGTGCGTCCATCCTTACTGTTTCCCCGGGCGTCTCCTATGGCCAGGAGATAACCCGGGGGAATCGCGGCGGGGCCGTAGTCCTCCCCGCCGCTGTAACTCAAATTCAAACGGACCCGGCGTTCACCGTAGAATTCCTCGCGCATGTCCGTAACAGACCCCATCGGCGCGCCGTTGATGGAAACCTGTCCGCTGCGGATGGAAACGGTATCGCCGCCCACCGCGACGATCCGCTTCACGAGGCGGATGTCCTCCACGGGCGAATCGAACACCACCACCTCTCCCCGTTCCACCTCGCTGCCCCGGGTGAGTTTCCATTCCGTAAAGGGCACGCGGAATCCGTAGGTGTACTTGGCCACGAAGATCCGGTCGCCCGGCATGAGCGTGTACTCCATGGAACCGGACGGTACGGTATAGTGGTCGGCCAGCGTAGACCGGGCCGCCAGCAGGAACAGCGCGATGACACCGAAGGAAAGGACTTCCCTGCCGATGGTCTTCAGCCTGGGGTGCACGGTCAAACCCGCTTGAAGAAATAGTTGGTCGTACCGTTCTCGCCGAACAGGATATTGAAGAACATGATATCTTCCTCGGTCAGCGGTTCCTCCGACGAGTCTGTAGTCAGTTGCAGCATCTGTTCCTTGGTGAGCGTCATGGTCAGATCGTCGCCGTCCACGCTATAGCTTCCCAGGAAGAATATGGTTTCGCCCTGTTTCGCAAGCAGCGTCGCGCCGTTGGCCGACCAGGTCCCCGACTCGCCTTCGCCGTCCACCCACGTGGCGTCCGCGGCGAGCTTCAGCGTAGCAAGGGGCGAGTTCATGAGATCTGCAATCATCTCCCTGAAGAACTCGGCGAGGAGAAAGTCCACGGTCGCCTCATCGAGGCCGCCTTCGTTGATCAGGTAGTTCTTGAGATTCTCCGCAAGCGTCTGAACTATATCCGTACCTTCGAATCTCCATGAACCGACCAGATCCAGATCGATGACCCTTACCTCGCCAGGCGGTCCCTGCGGTCCAGCCGGTCCCGCCGGACCCTGTGGCCCCGTACTGCCGTCCGTCCCTGGCTGACCCTGTGATCCCACCGGTCCAGCCGGTCCCGCCGGTCCTGCCGGCCCTGCCGGCCCTGTCGGTCCCACCTTTCCCTCGCAGGCTATCGCGAACAGCGACGGTACAAGGGCCATCAGGCCTATGGACACCGTTGTATGTATACTCTTGCGACTGATCATTTCGGCACCTCCCAATTTGGTGGATTAGCGCGTCCACTCCATGCGTTTCAGTCTCTCGAGGCCAGGAAGAACTGCAGAATGTACCAGAACAACAACGCCACGGAGGCGAAGAGTTGAAGCGCCGCTCCCACGTGCCGGTCTTCAGGATAGTGGTGCAGCACGTTCGACGTATCGTAGAGGATCGCGCCGCCCGCGAGTACAATCATCGCGACGGTAAAGATCGTCCCGAGATGGAAGCCGAACAGCACACTGGCCGCGATCAGCACCAGGGCGCAGATAAAGCCCCAACGCAACAGCCCACCGAGAAAGGAGAAATCCTTACGGGTGTGAAACGCGACGATCGTCAGGCCGAGAAAGCCAAGAAGGGTTACCGTGGCCGCGCTGTTGATCACGCCCGGCGCCATGGAATCGGCGAGGTAGAGCAAAGGGGTGAAGATGATGGCTTCGCCGACGACGAACAGGCCCAGCGCTCCGTACTGGCCGGCCGTGGACGTGGCATTGTGGGCGAAATGGGTCGCGATCCAACTCAGGATCATGAACCCCCCGAGCACGATGAGCCAGGAGCCGCTCAGCAGCACCCGTGCGATCGACTCGGCCATTCCGGTCTGAAACAGGTAGATTTCTATCAGGGCGAAGGCAAGGATCGCCCCCAGCAGATGGGTATAAGTTCGTGTGATGAAGGCGCCGCGCACGTCGACGCCCAGTTGCGCGACGGGGATCGCGCGCTGGGCCGGATAGGCCGCCGTTCTGTTCATGGCTCACGCTCCTTCGCTTCGGTTGGATGAAAAGATGCACGTCCGGTATGTATTCAGATTTCAGGCGCCGGTACTTCGCCTGGCGCAGGGCATCGTCCCCGGGGTCTATTCTTCGCCGAGGAGGTCCTCGAGTCCCTGCAGCAGGTTGTCTCCATCAGATCTTACAAGCGCCAGAATGGCGTTGTGCGGTACGATCATGTAGGTTTTCTCCTGGTAATTGATCTCGATGGACTCCTTGCGCAGGTAGAAGGCGAAATCACCGGTCTGGGCCTGCAGGGGCAGGTAACGCACTGATTCCGTCGATTTCGTAATCGGGTCGCCCTCGGTGTAATCAGGATTGGGCATCAGGTGCCCCGGCCCCACACGGATCACCTTTCCGGTACCTACCTTCTCCTTCTCGGTCACCGTGGCGGGAAGGTACAGTCCGGAATGGGTAAGCTGTTCCCCGTCATGCTGCTCCACCAGTACCCGGTCGCCTACAATGATTAACTCGCTCATATCCCTTCGCATTTCGTAGGTTAGGCGTGACGGTCAAACCCGGCGTCTATGTGTGGTACAGTTGCCCGGCAATGACCATAAAAATGGAAACGCGAACACGTAAGGCCCATCCACAGCCGGCGCCTCGCCTGATCCCGGCTCAGGGTTCGATTCCGAAGCGCTCCCGCAACACCTGCAGAAACTCCGCCTCGTCCGCCAGGTCCCGTTCCTGGCGCCGGACGTTTCCCGTCTTATCGCTGGCGGCGGGATCCTGTGGCGGAAATCCTTCCGTCACGATCAGGCGCCGGTCGCTCAGCGTGATGCGTCCCGTCTTCGTGGCGAGCGAGCACAGGCGCTGCCGCGTAAAATGAGACTCCGGCGAGTGCTGGTGATGCTCGCAACCTGGCGTAAAGTCCGCCAGCTGACGCGGCCGCAGCCGAAAGCGATATGCTGGTTTCCAGTCACCGTCCTCCGCGCGGCTTGAATGCAGGCCCTCGCAGCCGTCGTGCTGCACACGCCAGATGCCTTCCGCGCGCGTCTGTGGCCCCGCATCGTCCAGCAACAGCGGCTCGCGGAAACCATCGCCAAAGCCCACGTCCACCAGCCAGCGTTCCTTCAGTGTGACCTGCAACGTCATGTGGTCCCAGGGGAGACCATCCTCCCAGGATTTCGCGCCAACGCGCGCCTCCAGCACGTCGACCGTGAAGCCGAGTTCGCGCAGCACCACTGCGAAGAGGCCATTCTGCTCGTAACAGAACCCGCCGCGGCGCCGCGTCACGAGCTTCTCGAAGAGGCACCCTTCCTCCAGCACAATCGGGCGGCCCCAATGGATATCAAGGTTCTCGAAGGGCACAGACAGCATATGCGCATGGTGCAGGCGGCGCAGCGTCGCTGCTGTCGGAGGCAGCGGACCGCTGACTCCGATACGCGCGCTGTAGGCTGCGAGATCAATGTCCATCCAGGTTTACTGTGTCTCCCAAGGCGTAAATGAACTATGATACACCAGGGCGCAGTGGTTCCGGGCCCTCACACCTTAAACACGTGATATTATACGACAATTCACCGTGTGCTGGCAACCAAAATCCGGTCGTTTACACGGTGGCCGCTGCCGCCTGGAAACGAGCAGATCGAATACAGGGCGACGCGCCGGACCTGCTACTCAACGCGTCCCGGAAACGGCTGCACTACAGGACGGCACCTGCGTTTTTCAATGCTTCGATTCGATCCTCCGTATAGCCCAGCACATCCGAAAGCACATACTGGCGGTCACGGTTGAACTCCGGCGGTGCGTTCAGGTCCGGCGGCGGCGATACGGCGTCGCTGTCGAAGGCGATCGTGCGCAATCCGCTGATCGAAGCACCGTCCGGCCGCTTCCCATGGAGCAGTAACGGGTCTGTGGATTCATCATCAAGCACCTCGTCCAGCCCCCGGACCGCGCCCGCCGGCACTTTCCGGGCGTGCAGCGCGGCCAGCAGGGACGCTCTTTCCAGTTTACCTATTCGATGGGCCAGCAGTGTATTCAGCGCGTCCCGGTGGACAACCCGCTGGCGGTTTGTGCCGAACCGTTCGTCCTTCACCGCCTCCGGCATGTCCAGCACTTCGCAAAGCGCCACGAACTGGCTGTCGGTGCCGACGGCCAGCACGATGGACTCACCGTTCAGGGTCCTGTAGATCGTCCCGTATGGCGCGATGTTCGGATGATCGGAGCCGGCGCGGGCCGGAACGGACCCGGCGACCAGGTAGTTCGCAGCCTGGTTGGCGAGGGATGCGACCCCGGCGTGGAACAACGACACCGTACTGTAAGAGCCCCGGCCGGTCTGCATCCGTTCGATGAGGGCGATCAGCAGGGCTTCTTTCAACTGGTGGGCCAGGAGCAGGTCGATGAGGGCCACCGGCATTTTTACGGGACCGCTGTCTTCGGTGCCGTTCATGCCCGTGAATCCCGTTTCCGCCTGCAGCACGGCATCGAACCCCGGCCGCTCGTCCTTTTCTCCGAAGGCGGTTATATCGGCGTAGATGAGCCTGTCGTTGAGGTCGCGCAGGGCCGGATAGTCGAGCCTGAACTTCTCGGCGTCACCGGTTTTAAAACTCTGCAGGAATACGTCGGCGCGCCGCACCAGGTCCCGCAGGATCGCGTATCCTTCGGGTATCGAAAAGTCGACCCCGACAGACCGCTTGCCCCAGTTCACCGAGGAGAAATAGGCGGAGACGTCGCCGGTCCGGTCTTCCGAAGACAGTTTCCAGTGACGGGTCGTGTCGCCTCCGGTTTTTATGTTCTCCACCTTGATCACCGTGGCGCCCAGTTCCGCGAAGAACATACCCACGGCGGGGCCGGCCAGCACGTTCGCGGCCTCGATGACGATCAGATTTTTGAAGATGGAATCGGTGGAAGACACGGCAGGACTCGTCAGTCAGCCGGTGAGGATGTCGAAGAGTCCCATGCACACGGACTTGCTGCGGCCGTCTTCGTCCATGTTGGAACGCCACGTGGAAATGGACAGGGCGGCGATGTCGCAGTGTGCCGCGAGGTGCCGGAAGACCCTGGCGAGATCGTCTGCAGCCGGCCCGCCCGGGGCCGGATAGCCCATGGCCGGGGCTTCGGAGGGATCGAGCAGATCGGTGTCGAAATGGATGTAGACCGGCCGGCCGGACAGGTCGCAGTTCACCAGGTCCATCGGGTCGGGCAGATGCAATAGCCGGGAAGCTTCGACCAGTTTGCGTTCTCCCGGATCAAGATCCCTTCCGTCGGACATGATGACGTCCGCGTCGGGAAACATATCCATGCCCACGTTCTCGATCATGGTCTGCTCGCCCAGGCCGACCATCATGGCCAGCGGCATGCCGCCCAGGAATCCGCTCGGCGTGGTTTCCCAGGTGTTGAAGTCGCCGTGGGCGTCGAGCCACAGGAAGACCGGATGGATACCGGCGCGCTGCAGCCCGGCCATGACCGGAATTGTCGCGCAGCAGTCTCCCGCGACGCTGACCGGCCGCCTGCCAGCCGCCGCGGCTTCGGCGACCCCTTCGGCGAGGGGACGGTGCACGCAGAGCGTCCGGGACATTTCGTCGTCGCCGTGCAGGTCAGGACTGTTTACGATCCAGTCGTCCCGCGCGAGCTCGAGGAGCGCGGGATCATACCGGTCCAGGAAATAGGGAGTCAGAATGAACTGGTTCGCATTGTTATTCACGGTATCTCGCCGTATCTCGATATCTCACGGTATCTCGCTGTATCTCGCTGTATCTCGGTATCTCGCTGTATCTCGCTGTCCTCAGGTGAAATCGAGCCATCGGTCCTGCTCTTCCGGCATCCAGCAGGTCTCGGTGACGGTGTCCAGGTCGAAGAACTGGTAGGGGTCCACCTTCTTGTATTCCGCGTAGGGGCCGGACCAGTCTTTCCGCCGTTCCTTGTAGGCGAGGAATCCCTCGTGGGACACGTACTCGAACACCATGACGTAGCGTCCCGTGGGCTGCCCGGTGCCGCGCGCTACCTCGCGGTAATACCGGGCCGACCGCCATTCGGGAAAAAGCTCTTCCTTGTGGCTTTCCACGAAGGTGAACCATGTGCGGATCATTTCGTCATGATCGACCTTCCTGCCGGGCTTCGGCACCCAGGTTTCCACTTCGAAGAATGACATGACCCGTCCGTTCCGGCAAGGCGCTGCGGCTGCATCCGGCGAAGCGCCGCGACAGCACGCGATCTGTAACAGGGAACAGGGGCAGCAGGATTCGAACCCGCGACCTACGGTTTTGGAGACCGCCGCTCTACCAGCTGAGCTATACCCCTAAGTAAATACGCCTTGCACCGCTCCGCACAAGATACAGCGCGGCGGCTGAAATGGCAACCACAAAACCTTCTCCAGGTCCCCGGGCGAGCCCCACGATATCCCTTGCCGAAAAAGGCGTCAGCGTCTATGATGGCCTATCATGAACGCCTTCCAGAAAACGGCCGTGGCGACTCTCGCGGCGACGGTCCTGCTGATTTCCGTAGGCAGCCTGGTGCGGATCACCGGAGCCGGCCTGGGCTGTCCCGACTGGCCCAGGTGCTGGGGTTCCTGGCTGCCCCCGTCGAGCGTCGAAGATCTGGACCTGGATTATCTCCGTGAAAAGGGTTACGATCCCGCCGAATTCAACGCCGCCAAAATGTGGATCGAATACGCCAACCGCCTCGTGGGCGTGGCCATAGGGATCCTTGTATTCGTCACCTTCCTCGGTTCCTTTCGTTATCGAAGAACACAACCTGTCATTTTCTACTGTGCCGGTCTGTGTTTCCTGCTGGTCGCCTTCCAGGGCTGGCTGGGCGGACAGGTGGTCAGATCCGGCCTGCAACCGGGGATCATCACCCTCCATATGGCCCTGGCCGTGATCCTGTTGTGCACCCTGCTCTACGTGACCTTCCAGTCCCTTGAACAGCGGGTGCGGGTCGAACTGGCTCCTGAAGCGCGCGTCACGCTGCGGCGGCTTGGATTCGCGCTCCTTGCGGTAACCATCCTCCAGTTGCTCCTCGGCACGCAGGTCCGCGAGGGGATCGACCCTTACATCAAGGACCCCGGCGGCCTGCCCCGGGGCGAATGGCTGGCCCAGGTGGGTCTGGTGGACCACGTGCACCGGCTGTCTTCGTGGCTGGTGCTTCTGGCGGGCGTGCTTGTTTTCAGGTCGGCGAGGCGGCAAGGGACGGGCAGCCGTCTGATGCCGGTCGCCCGGTTCATCCTGGCCGGTATCGTGTTGCAGATCCTGATCGGCATCACACTTGCCTACGGCGATCTGCCGAGACCCGCCCAGGTGATGCATCTCACGCTGGCCACGCTGCTGGTTTGCGCCGAGTGCATGCTGCTGCTCATGGTCAGCGCGGCGCGGCGATGATGGTCTTCCGCTTGGCGCTGCAATGATGGTCAGCGCGGAGGGAAGATGACGGTGGATTCGCATTGCACCGTATACTGCAGATTTCTTCTTTTCACAGGCAGGCCGTCCAGTTATGTTTGGTCATATTTCTCCCGAGTCGAGATTCACGACGGTTTCGCCAGCGTTGAGGTTACATGCCGGTTTCGCCAGAGTCGGGATTTCATGTCGGGCCGTGGCCGCAGCAGGCCGGGCTACCGCGCACCCTGTCCCTCACGCCCGAGGATGAATAGATGGACGACCTGACGGCACAGTTGAAACGTATCAGGCAACGATTCGAAGACGACGAACTCACTGTCGAAGACATCGATCTGGCGCTGGGGCTGGTACAGGAGGCCCGTACGGCGCGAGACGCCTCAGCAGAACTGAATCAGAGCCTGCTCTACCTGCACGCCCCCACGACCAACCCCCACTCGGCCGTGGTCGGCATCAGTATTTACGAGGACGGGACGGACTCCGACGGACTCGACGAAAACGGCGAATTCAGGTACCGGTCGATCAAGGAAGCGCTGGACGACGGATGGCGCATCATCAAGTTCCCGGAGGCGTCCCTGGCCATGAACGAGCAGGACAACTACGGCCTGGGTTACGAATTCGTCCTGGAAAGGTGGAGATAAGCATGGCATCGGCACCCTACGGCAAGAAAATGGATTGCGCGGCGACCATGACGGACCGCGAGGTGATCGATTTCTGCAGGAACGGCTACCTGATGCTGCCGGAAGTCGTACCGAAGGAGATCAACGAACAGGTCGTCGACTACCTGGAACGCCACGACAGCACCTACGAACCCACGCCGATCGTGGGCGAGTCGTTCTTCGTGGACGGCGTGCTCATGAACCCGGAAGCGTCGGGCGCCGTCCGGTCGCTCCTGGGACGGGACTTCACCCTGCCGCTCATCATCAGCAATCACCGGGGCCCGCTGCCCTTCGACAAGCCGCAGAACTGGCACCGGGACGGCGGCACGATCTATACCCCCGCGCTGGAGTACCTTCAGGTGTTCTACTACCCCGAGGAATGTACCGAAGACATGGGGCCGACCGTCGTGCTGCCCGGCTCTCATTTCATGCGGAACAAGGCGCCCATGATGGCCCACCTGGGTTCCATCCGCGGAACCGTGTCGACGGCCGCCCCGGCGGGGACGATCTTTCTTACCGTCTACGGGATCTGGCACCGCCGGTCGCGGGCCACCTCGGGCCCCCGGGGCAAGAGCGCGTACCGCAACCTGCTCAAGTACAACTACTGGCGGACCACGCCGCCCACGCGGGACTGGGTGAAACAGGACGATGTCGATTTCAACACGATCGATTTCAATCCCCCGGCCGGCGTATTCGAACAGTTCCAAGGGGCGCTGGCCGCCGCGCGGATGTTCACCTGGCTGTGCGGCATCGAGGACGAGTACGTGAAGCGAGGAGGGCAGAACTGGCCCATCGCACCCACCGTGCGGGACGGGGTGAACCAGGAAGGGGCCCCGAGGTCGCTGGCGAACGCCTGAGCATGCCCGCGGGACCGGCCGGTTCGCATGGCTTCGAGGCGCGAGGCCCTTCGGTTAGGGCAAGGGCGGTCATGAGTTCATTTATCATCCCAGGAAAGAGAAGCCCATGAAAATCACCGATATCGCGATTACGCACATCAATCCCCGGCTGGCTGACAGGAACGTGGGAAAGAAGGTCCAGTTCAGGACCATCGACACGCAGACGGTCTTCAAGGTGACCGCGGACAACGGGGTTGTGGGATACGGGGAAAGCCGGGGCCACGTCACGATGGATATCGGGGACGTGGAGCGCTTGACGGGCAGCCATCCCTTCGACCACGTCAATGCCAGTCACCCCGTAGGCCTCATGGGCGCCCTGTACGATCTCATGGGCAAACACCTCGAAATCCCGGCCTACAAGCTCATGGGGCAGAAGGTGCGGGACCGGGTGCCCGTCGCCGCGTGGACGCGCGTTGCGTCTCCCGAAGACCTGGCCGCCGAGGTGGTGCGGGCGGTGGACGAAGGATATATGGCGTTCAAGATGCACACCGGCGAGTACTTCGACGTATACGAACAAAACCGCGCCGTGGAAGAGGTGGCCCCGCCCGGTTTCAAGATGCACTACGATTTCAACCATAACAGGTCGGCGGCCGACGTGACGAGAATCGTCGAACACCTGGAGAAGTCGCCTGTCGTCGGCGTGATCGAAGACCCGCTGGTCTGGCGCGACGTGGACGGATGGCGCCGCCTGCGGGAGAAGACTTCCATACCCCTCCTGATGCACGTACCGCAGCTCGGCGGCGGACCGGAGATTACGCTCGGATGCGCCGACGCCTACATGGTCGGCGAGCACGGCATCGGCATGAGTCTCAAGCGGGGGTTCGCCTGCGCGGAGGCCAATGTGTCCACCGTGATCCAGTTGACCGGCGGGACGCTCAGCAAGGCCATGGCGCTTCACCTGGGCGCGGTGATCCCCAACGTGATACATACGGTCAACCTGGACGACCAGTACGGCGAGGACGTCACCGGCGGACGGATCGAAGTGGCGGACGGAAGCTCCCCGGTGCCCGAAGGACCCGGACTCGGCGTCGAAGTGGACGAAGCGGAACTGGTGCGCATCGCGGGCAATCCGATGACCGAGATACCCCGGCATATCGGAAAGCTGAGCCTCCCGGGCGGCAATGTCTACTATACGATCGGTTATCCTTCAGTCAGCCGGTTGACGGGATTTCCCGAGGGCAACATCCGCGGCGTGCGGCTTGAGATCTGGGAAGAGGACGGCAGCGCGCCGTGGCAGGAAACGTACGACTGGATCGAACGGCACGGACCATTCACGCGCAAGGAGTCGGAATGAACGAAACACCTCGTATACTCGTCACCGGGTCCGCTGGCGTCATCGGCTCGACCATCGTAAACGGGCTTAAGGACCGTTATCCCCTCCGCGGCTTCGACCGGGTATCGACACCGGAACTGGAAGACGAAGTCGTGGGCGATATAACCGACATGGACGCGGTGACCAAAGCCACGGAAGGTATGGACGCGGTGATCCACCTGGCCGGCAACCCGTCCGGCGGCGCGTCGTGGGAGGAAATCCTGCACGCCAACTTCATCGGGACCTACACGCTCTTCGAAGCGGCCAGCCGCAACGGGGTGCGCCGCGTCGCTTTCGCGAGCCGTGCCGGACTGCTTGCCCCTTATCCGCAGGACGTCTTCCGCACGATCGACATGACCCCGAGGCCGGAGAGCTACTATTCCATCAGCAAGGTCTTCGGCGAAAGCCTGGGCTACATGTACGCGGTGCGGTTCGACATGGAAGTCGTGTGCGTGCGCATCGGCAACTTCCAGAAGCAGAGGGACCAGCCCGGCCATCCCCATCATTTGAGCCACGGCGATGCCGTCAGGGTGTTCGAACGGGCGGTCATTCACCCCGGCATTCGATTCGAGGTCGTCTTCGGCGTGTCCGACAGCACCTGGCGGATGTACGACCTGGACCACGGCCGCCGGGCGATCGACTTTCACCCCCAGGACAAATCGATCGTCGATCCGGAATCGTGATCCGGCTTTAAAGCGCCGTCCAGCCGCCGTCGACCATCAACGAGACCCCGGTGACGTACCTGGACGCGTCGGAGGCCAGAAAGACGACCGCGCCCTTGAGGTCCTCGTTGTTCAGCATGCGCCCGAGCGGCACGCGGTGTTCGTATTTTTGCACAAACGGACCGGGCTGTTCGTTGTAATAGCCGCCCGGACAGATGCAGTTGGCCCGTACGCCCTGCTTTCCGTAGTAGTTCGCGATGTACCGGGTGAAATTGATCATGCCGCCCTTGACGAAGGTGTAGTCCGGGGGTTGCTTCATCCCGGTCTCCTCGTAGAGGCCCGGATCGTTGGCGACGACGCCGTAGATACTTGAAATGTTGATGAGGCTGCCGCCGCCCTGATCGGCCATGGCCGGCACGAAGGCCTTGCACAGGGCGAATAGGCCCACCATGTTCCCCTGGGCGCTGGCGGCCCAGTAATCGGGGGTCTGCTCGTCGAAACCGCCGCCCCGGCCGACCACCGCGCTGTTGACCAGGACGTCCACGCGGCCGAAACGGTCCATGACGCGTTTTTTCAGGTTGTCGATCGATTCGGTGCTCGTGATGTCGAGTGCTTCGGGGTAGGTATCGAGACCCTGTTCGTTCAGGCCGGCGACGAACCTCCGGTTGTTGTCAAGGTCCCTGGAAGCGACGACCACGGTCGCCCCCGCTTCTGCCAGGGCTTCGGAGATGCTGCTGCCGAACTGCGGACCGGCGCCGCCCGTGACCACGGCGATGCGGCCCGCCAGTGAAAAGCTGTCGAGCACACTCATGAATAGGCTCCTGTCATCCAGTTGCATTGACTTGTGAATAGATCTTCGGCAGGGGTTCCGGACGGACGCTTGATAGTGGCATAGAAATCCAATTCGCAGTATCCAGGCGTAGGCCACATTCTGCCGTATCGACAGAGTATAAACACCATGGCCAGGGGGAACAAAACCTTTGTACCTGCCGGATTCGTCGAGATAACCCTTACTGCTGACCGGACGCCGCTTGGGAGTTCGGCATCACCAACGTGGAGGACAGAGCGATGATCTGGGGTTCGGGAGACTACTGTTACGAGAAGGTGCCCGGCTGGGGATCCGAGCGGACGCTGGGTATCGCCACGGCGGTGGCCGTGGATTCACGGGACCGGGTCTACGTCGTCGACCGGGAGCCGAATCCCGCCGTAGTGGTCTACGACCGGGACGGCCACCTGTTGAACGAATGGGGTCACGACATACTGGCCCTGCCCCACGAGATATGGATCGACGGGGAGGACAGGATCTTCATTCCGGACTGCAGAGACCATACCGTCCGGGTGTTCTCCACCGACGGCACGCTGCTGCAGACGCTGGGCGAGCCGAACCGGACCGGAGAACCGGGCAAACCCTTCAATATGCCGACCCGCGTGGTGAAGGGACCCAATGGCGACCTGTACGTCTCCGATGGATACGGGCAGTGTTACGTGCACCGGATGACGCCCTCGGGAGACCTGGTCCACACCTGGGGCGGAAGAGGCGCCGCGCCCGGCCGGTTTACCCTCCCCCACAACATTTTCCCCGCATCCGACGGCCGCCTGCTCGTGGCCGACCGGGAGACCAACAACCGGATACAGGTCTTCGATTCGGAGGGAAGCTTCCTCGCGGAATGGCCCGGGCGTCCCGCACCCTGCGGCCTGTTCGTAGATGACGAGGATACGGTCTTCCTGGGCGAGGGCGGCGGGGTCACCATCATGAACATGGACGGAAGGCTCATCGCCCAGTGGGTCGTCAGGGGTGGCCCGATCGATCAGGCCCACGGCGCTCACAGCGTCTGGGTCGACCGCCACGGCGATATCTACGTGGGCGAGGTGGGCGTGGAGAACCTCGTACACAAATACGTCCGCGTGTGAAAAACCGGGTCCTTACATGAGCCCTTCCGTTTCCGTTCACCGGTTTCCCAGGTGGATCTGGGCCGTTTACCTGGCCCTGTTCGCCCTGTCCATTCCCTGGTACCTTCCGGAAATCGACCCTGTCCCCGTGTGGCTCGGCGTGCCGTACTGGGTCGTGATCTGCCTGGGCGTCTGCCTAGCCATCGCGTGCTTCACCACCTTCGTGATCAGCCGGTACTGGCGGGAGGACGGTTAACCCATGGTGGACCAGCCCTACGGACCCGGCGCACTTCTGTTCCTGGCCGCCTACCTCGTCTTCATGATCGTCCTCGGATACGTGGCCCGCACCCGCCGGCGGGACAATTCCATGTCGTCCTTCTACCTGGCGGGCAAGAACCTGGGCGCACTGGTCCTCTTCTTCACCCTCTACGCCACCCAGTACAGCGGCAACACGCTCATCGGCTATCCCGGCGAGGCTTACAGGCTGGGTTACTCCTGGATCATGAGCATCGGGTTCATGATGTCCATCGTGGTGGCCTACCTGCTGTTCGCGCCTGCGCTCTATCGCGCCTCGCGGCAATACCACTTCGTGACGCCGGGCGACTGGATCACCCATCGTTTCGGATCCACCCGCCTGACGCTCTTCGCCGGTGCGCTGTTCGTGGTCGCCATCGCCAACTACCTGCTCGCGCAGCTCCTGGCCGTGGGGCACATCGTTTCCGGTCTTTCCGGCGGGGCCATTCCGTTCTGGGCGGGTGTGGTGGTCCTGGGCGTCATCATCCTGTTCTACGAGACCCTCGGCGGCATGCAGGCCGTGGCCTGGACCGACTGCATCCAGGGCCTGCTCCTCTTCGCGGGCCTGCTCGGCATGCTGGCCGCCGTGGTCGCGGGCAGCGACCGCCTCGGCGAAGCGACGGCGTGGATCATCGCCCACCAGCCGGCGAAGGCGGCGCTGCCCGGGGGAGACACGGTCCGGACCTGGATCAGCACGATCCTGCTCGTGGGCTTCGCCGCCGCCGTCTATCCCCAGGCGATCCAGCGCATCTTCGCGGCCCGGAGCGCGCGCAGCCTGAAACGGTCCTTCACCTTCATGGCCTTCATGCCCCTGGTCACCATCACGGCGGTTGTCCTGGTAGGCATCCTGGCCATCCCCCAGTTGACGGGCCTGGAAGGCGTCGCCACCGACCAGGTGATGCCGCGACTGCTCGGCGTCTGGGCCGCGGAATCCCTCTGGCTGTACGTCATGACCGTGCTCGTACTCACCGGCATCGTCGCGGCCATCATGTCGACAGCCGACTCTGTCCTGCTCAGCCTCTCCTCCCTGCTCGTCAAGGATGTCCTGGGCCGGTTTCGGATGGGGTCGCTCCCGGAAGCGCGTCTTACCGCGTGGGGGAAGCGCCTGTCCTGGATCATCATGGCCGTCCTGGTCCTCATCGCCCTGACCCCGGACCTCACCCTGTGGGGGCTCATAGAGCTCAAGATGGAGGTGTTGATCCAGACGGCGCCGCTGTTTGTGTTGGGCGTGCTCTGGCCCCGATTCAACGCGACGGGTGCGGCAGCGGGCATGGCCGCGGGCACGATGCTGGCGGCCGGGCTGACCCTCGCGGGCATGGGCAAGGTCTGGGGCTGGCACGCCGGCGTACTCGGCCTGGCGCTGAACGTGATCGTGGGGGTGGGCGTGAGCTGGGCGATCAGGCCAAAAAGTTAGCGGTATTAAGAAGCGTCCACTGGATTTCAAAACGAGCTTGCGTATATGTATACCGGTAGGTTATCTAAAAGAGTCGGTATCATAAGTGTGGAGTTTACGATGGTTCTTCAGCATAGGGAGTCGATCTGGTGAAAGGTAACTGCCCTATCACGGGAGAATTGGCCGAGATAGTAGAACATACAGACAGTATCGTCGTCCAACACCCGAAGTATGGTCGGTATGTTGTGGACTCCGACGCACTTCCGTCACTACCTGCCAAAAGTGAAGTCAGAAACCGTATTGCAGATTGGATCGCCGATTCCCGTTTACATGGTATCGATGTACCGAACCTTTCCCTTGAATACGTCCAGTTGTTTGAACGTCTTGCAGATTTGGACAGAATGATTTTGGAATGGAATGATCGAAGCAAGAAGATACAGAGCGAAGAGGATGATCAACTCTGGACCAAACTAAGAATGGAGTGGAATTTTAACAGCAATCATATCGAAGGCAACACGCTTACTTATCACGAGACGGAATTACTGCTCCTTCATGATCGCACAAGCGGTGGTCATCCGTTAAGGGATTACGAAGAAATGAAGGCGCACAACGTCGCGATTGAACACACGCGTCGTCTAGCCAGCGACAGTCAGGTACTAACGGAGGTAGATGTCAGGGATCTGAACAAAATACTCCTCAAGGAACCGTTCTGGCAAACCGCAGTCACGCCAGACGGCCAACCGACGAGAAAGCGCATTGTCCCGGGTCAATACAAAACGCAACCGAATCACGTGCGAACCGTAACGGGGGAGTTGTATCGATTCGCCGAACCGGAGGAAACACCTTTCTTGATGGACCAATGGATCCATGGTTTCCGACACGGCCTGGAGAGAAACGCCTATCCATTGCCGATGTTTCTAGCAGAATCACACCATGGATTCTTGCGTATCCATCCTTTTGACGATGGGAACGGAAGAACGGCGAGGCTGATCGCAAACTACGTACTATTGAAAAAAAACCTACCTCCAATCGTGATCAAGAGCGTGGAAAGGGATCGCTACCTAAACGGACTACAAAACGCAGATACTGGTAAAATACTACCTCTTACCCGGTTCATGCTGGATAACGTGATATGGACACTGGACCTGGGGATTCGCGCAGCAAAAGGCGAATCGATACGCGAATCCGACGATATTGACAAGGAGATGGAACTCTTCATTAGAAGCAAGAAAGGACCAAAGCCAAACCCATCGGACGTTGAAGTGTTGGATCAGGTGTACTTTCGGTTCGTCAGACCAATCATCGAAAAACTGGACGGCCTTTGCGAACGGTATGGATCCGAACTGTTTAACAGATACTCGGGTCAACACTACTTAAGGACGAGCGAGAGCAGTAGTGTTTCTGGTGGAAGTGTACTTGATGTAAAAAGCTGGGGTGGGATAAAGGACGAGTACATTCTAAAGCCAGGCTTCACGCTAGGCAATGAGCAGCAAATCGAGCTCGGAGTACAATACCGTTTCAACGGATATAATGGCCTACAGAATCAGGGGTTCGACTTGAATCTGTTAATTGCGTGGAAACTGGACATCGGGACCTTAGGGTTTGAAGTAAAGCTCGATACGGAGTTGGTTCCAGGCCTAAGTCGATCCATTCCCTATACAGAATTGAATAGCAAGGACGCTGATGTCGGCTACACGGTCGAGTCGATATGCCGTTGTCTTATGGCAGAAGTTGAGTACCGTTCATCGGGAACAAAACGGCAATAAAGGGCAATAGACATTGGTCTACAGAAACTTAGATTGGCCATGAGTACGCTTATCACACAAATGCAGTGAAGCAGAATCGCCACAGGCTTACCACAAAGTTAGATATCCTTCTTCAAGTTCCCCAGAATTTCACTCAAGCTTAAACTTATCAGAAACCTCCGCAAGCAACTCGTTGAGCTTCTTCACGGTTTCCGGTTTAGGGGGAGTCCCGCCCGCCAATTCAATTCGGACGCTAAATCTGATCCCAGCCCCGACGGCGGCATCTAGAATGTTCGGCAAAATATCCGACAGGTCCTGGATCCCATCGGCTTCCAGTTCGGCTTCGGTGGACAGTTGTCCGGGCTTCGGCGTTCTGAAACCATCCGTGCCGTCTCGGACCCCTGATTTCTCCGGTACACGGAGTAAGACGTGTTGAGCGCCGGTTACTTCGCAGGGCCAAGGCGCGCCTTCTTCGCTTACTTCGACCCATCTCGACCTGATACCGTCTTCGATCACTTGGCGCACCGTGAACCAGGGAAGGTTAATACCTGCCTTGTGCGAGAGGGCAGAGGCGATGGCCAGGACGTTCGCCTGCCCATCCTTCCATGCATCGGGGATGGATTCGGCTGTCAGTTCGCTGACCGGGATGTGTTCCGGGGGAGGACGGAGCTTCGCCGCGGGAACGAGTACGCCAGCGGGTACTTGCTCGCTGAGGATCGAGGCCGGTCCGGAGATCAGCCACAATATCCCCTGTTCAACTGCTTGATTAATGGCCGCCTCCACGTGCGCCGTGTCGCACTGCGGGATAGACAGCGTCTCTTCGTATCCCGTGCGCGGGATGCTTACCGTGTGCCCTCCGGCAAAGTAGCTGTATACGGTCTGTACACTGATCTCCTGCTCGGTCCACAAGCCAGGAAGGCTGTCGGGTTGCAGCAGTTCGGAGGTGAGTTCGCTCAGCGATGCGGTTTCAGGCAGCAGCAATTCCAGACCCGGGTCTTTGATTGCGGTTTCGTCGATACCGGTCCGCCAGAACGTCCGGACCGTCCGGTCGGGGCGTTCCAGTCGAGCGATCCAGATGCCGTTCCGTACACCCTGTACTACGGTCTCCAGGATCTCTCTGGTACGTAGCATCTTGGGCAGCCTCGGATACCTTGCGAAGGCGCCAACGAGGTCGTTGATCCGCCGGGACTGCTCGCCTTCACGCCACAGGTCGTAGGGGCCACCGGGCAACATCGCTTCCGAACTGATGGCGGTCTCCTGTATACGCGCCCTCTTGTCCGCCTTGATGATTGAGAACAGGGGTTCCTCGGTTACGACGAGCTTGAAGGCGTGTACGTCGTTGTTTTCGTTGACAGTCACGACGATGGAATAGGCCTGACGGATCGCGTCGGGGACGCGCCTTCGCGCCGTGCTCGTATCTGTGGCGAGCATCTGTTCCCGGATCGGGTCGATTGGCTGGCTTTTAAGTTGTTCGCGCACTTCCTCCCATCCGAGGAATTCGCGGATGCGCGTGCGGACCGCGTCGAGTCCGTCCCGCGACGGTACTGCGAGGACGAGGGCGTTGCGATGCACCCTTGGGCGGTCAGGGGCGGTCGTTTCGTCGATGAACCGCTTGGCCTCCGTGCTAGGCTTGCCGGACTCCGAAGCTTCCTGGGGACCGAGGACGACATAGTGGAATTCGCCGTCGTCGGCGACGTCGGCGGGTCGCTCCGGCAGATTGTGCACCTTCACGCCGGCGGCGGTTGCGCCGGCTGTCAGCGTCTTCGCCTTCGCAATGGCGTCCTGGAGATACGAATCCACGTGCGCGGGCGTTACGCGGTTGTTGCAGGCATCATGATGCATCTGGCGCAGGTTGGGTCGATTGCCCAGCCTCCAGGCCTTAGGCAGTTGCCTGGCCCCGTCTCGGCTGGCCTGTCCCGTTGCGACCTCTACCTCGTCGAGGAACCAGGACAGTTCCGTCCAGCGGTGCAGGGCCTTTTCCAGTTCGATCCGGTCGGGCTTGCCCGCACCAATCAGTGCGAACAGTTCCGGCGTCAATGCCTTCTGGCCGATTGGCTGAGAACTCAGGAAAACGGAAACGACGGCCTGTTCCATTTCCCGGTGACGCAGTCCGGTACTCTCGGATTGGATGGACTGCGCCTTGGCGAGTTCACCCTCGAGAATTGGCCGCCACTCCTGGGGTTTCCCGGTTTCCGCGTCCACGCTGGCGCAGGTGGCGAGTTCGCCCGCCGCTTCCGCCAGATCCGCGCTTCCCGGCTCGTCCAAGAAGACGTTCGGACCGATCAGCGGGCTGTCGTCCCATGCCTCCGCGTCGCGCAGGGCGACGGCGAAGGTCCGCAGGATGCCGCGCGTCCGCTGGAAACCCTCCAGCTGCGTCCACCGGGAGTAAAACACCTCGGTGAGATCCGGGTGGAAGGGATAGCTGTTCAGAAACCGCTCCTCGGCCGCCGCCTGTTCCTTGCCGGTCCGCTCGTCGACCGAGGCGATATTGCCCACCACGGAGGTGACGTGGGGGCGGAAGACGCCCGGATCCCGGATCGACTCCGGCTTGAAGAACCGGCGCCGCAGGACCTCGGCAACGTCATCCTTAGACACCGGACTCGCGTCTTCTTCCATCTGCCTGCCGAAGACGTCGGACACGTCTCTAAGCAATTCGTTGCCCAGATCGTCATGCTTCCTGGGATCGGAGGCAAGCAGCGAGGCTACCATGGCGCAGCGGTCGACCTTCACGACGGCCTGGGTCAGATGCTGGAAGAAACTCACCAGGCGTCCCCGGGAAGTCGATTCCGCTTCCACTTGGGTCCTGATGTACATCAGCACTTCGTCCAGAAGCACCAGGGTCGAAAGTCCGTCGGTCTGAGGCTTCGACAGCAGGTCCACCATGAGAGGTTCCGCGGGCGGCGTGTCTCGTTCCTCGTCCAAGCCCTTGGCATGGATGAGCCTGAGTCCTTCAGTCCCGGCCAGTTGAAAGGCGAGGACGCTCCACGGGTGCCTGAGCATCCGGATAGATCCGTCGGGGGCCGCGGTTTCCACGCCCTTTTCCAGGTCGATCTTGTCGAAACACAGCGCTGCCACCCGTGCTTTCGGAACCCGTCTTCCGACATGGGCTTCGAACTCCTTGACGGCAGGCAGTTCGGTCAGCCCGTTCGGATCGTGAACCAGATGCCTGAGCGCGATAAGGGTATGAGTCTTCCCACCGCCGTAATTGACCGCGAGTTTCCGGTATGCCTTGTCGCTTTCGCCCGCCAGACGAAGGGCTACGTCCCGAACCAGTTGCCGCAGGTTGTAGGTGGGAAATGTGAGCGCAAAAAACTCGACCGGATCCTCGTAAACCCGCCTTTGTCCCTTTTGCATGACCACGTCATAAAGGTCCGCGGCGAATACGGCCAGAGACAATTCGCCCGTCTTCAGATCATCGCGCAGTTCCACGACGCGGTGCCAAGGTTGCCATTGAGTCTTCGTCGTCATATATGCCTCGTAATCCGTGCTTTAAGGATGCCTCTACTTGGAAGGGTAGATCCGTCTCACTTCTCCTGGCTGGAATTCGGCAATCGCTCGCTCGAGTTCGGACATCAAGCCTACCAAATCCTCAAGGGTCTTGGAGGACGGGCGCAAGACTGCGACAGCGATATCGAAATCCTGGAGTGGCTGCTGATCTGGAAGATTGTTGTCAGTCGTTACGAGTACGTCGAAGTGTTCCTGGGCGGCACGCAGCAATGCACCGTTTTTAAGGCCCTTCCAGCCACGATATTCTACCGTTTCGACCTCCGCTGTCTGGAAGTATTGCCTGAGTCGAATTGGGATGTCCTCGTCAAGAAGCACTTTCATCGCGCCCTCTTAAAAAGTCCATTCCTAGAGGCGAAAAATCGAGATACGACTCAAGCTGCCACCGTTCGACCGTGGGATAATCCTGAAGATATTCCTCGATAGAGCGTCCCCCTTTGAGATAATCCACAAGGCTGTCAACCGGAACCCGCGTTCCGGTAAACACCAGATCGCCACTGTGGATTTCAGGGTCGCGATGTACAACCTTCGCCAACGCGATTTCGTTCTGTGCTGAACCGGACATTTTCCACCTCCCTTTGCTGACCGTTGAATGACGGTCTTGCTACATCTCCAGATTATTGACCGGGAACTGTTACAAGATTAAGGCGCTCACCTCTCGCCAATCGCGATTTCCAAACGACGAGCAAGCGCGTCAAAGTCCTCTGGACATTTCTGGCGAACTGCGTCGATCCGGCCTGATGCCTCTTCGCCTAGGGGATTTCGACCACCGCCGGGTGAGTCCGACAGTCCCCGCCGCTCGGCCAGTGGTTCAAAATATGTTTCCTTTACTCTTGTCTCGGCACGAATGTCACGCCACTTCCATTCGTCAGGCAGGTCCAGACCCGCAAGAACCCAAGTCTCGAGTTCTTCCCAGGCATTTTCTGAAAAGAAAGATGCGCCGAACTCGGCTTCGATTTCGTTCAGTCTTTGTCGCCGTCCTTCTTTTCCATCACGGTCGACACATAGTATGAATACATCCGTCATTCCTACATACCGTTCTACTATTTCCACAATTCGATCCGATTTAAGTGCTTCGATAACGCCACCCAGCAAAGGTTCCTGACACACTTGAATCCTTGCCGTTGGCTTGCCGATGGATCGAAACAGGCGGTCGAACATAGGCTTCAGAATGTACTGGTCCTTTCGAAAATCCTCGGGAATGATGAGGACCCTCACTCGTCGTTCTCCTCCTCTTTCTCCCCCTTAGTGTCAAACTCCGAGAAGGCAAGTGCGTCTTCCATCCAACCGCTTGCTAAGAGCCTGCCCAACCCCTGTGTTTGGCGTAGATTTCTGGCTTTGGGCAATTTCGAAACCGGACGAATGACGCCGCTTGCCGCACTCTCGTCACGGAAGATCACGGATGTATTCTCAAAAGTGCTATCGTTGACCAAACCTAAGAAATCAGGTGAATGGGTTGTGGTTACCACCTGAATCCCGCCTTTCGAGGTTTGCTTTTCGATGAGCTCGACCAATAGGGACAGCCGCGAGGGGTGAATGCCGTTGTCAATCTCCTCCAAAAAGTAAAGCCCAGCCTGATCCTTGGTCAACAGGGCCCCAAGCAAGGCTAGGAAACGAAGCGTCCCATCCGACGCACTGTATGCGGAGACCTTGTTCCCATTCGACTCGTGAAGCAACAGATGAACGAGACCACTGGGGTCGCGCGGAAACTCGAAATCCGTAACGTCCATGGGTGTGAGTTCATGCACCCATTCGGTCAAGATCCTCTTTCGATTGGCGTCGGCGCAGACCGCTTCAAGAACCGTAGAAAGGTTATGTCCGGTTTCCCCCAATATGGTCGTGCCCGGTACTGAAGGTACCCTCATTGACGCAGGTTCTGGTTCGATGAAGCGGAATCCATAAAGGTAAAGAGGAATACCCGTAAATATGACTTCTTTGTATAACTCTATGTAATCGCCCGCGATCCGGGTTAGAGTCGGTGTCGACCAACTAGACCGGCCACTTTCTTGGTCGACCGAACCTAACACGATTTGAGTTAGAGCAGGTTTAGACCAATCGAGGATTCCCGATTCTCTGTCGTTGGTACCCGAGTATAGCTGTAAACCGAAACCCGGATTAGCTCTGGCCTTGTAGATGCTTTTTGATTCCTTAGTCAGAGTTTCTTGCGATACGTACGGTTCGCTATTTGCCGGGAATTCGATTTTAATGAAATAGGTGACCTGATTTCCCTCATATTCCAGATCCAACTGAATGGAAAACGCTGGTTGCCCAAAGCGGACGATTGCGTACGGTGCACCTCGAATACCAGACCATTCCAACTGGCCGCCTGGTCCGTATTTCCCTCCGAAAATCTCCGCCAATGTATATCCTCGTCCAATCCCGTGCAGAAAGCGGAAGGCGTCGCGGACGTTGCTCTTTCCACTGGCGTTTGTGCCCACGATTACTGTGAACGATCCGACGCGTAGCGTCTCGTCCACGAAGTTCTTGAAATTGACAAGCTTGATCGATTTTATCATTGCGTTATTCCCAGTTGAAGCTGCCTTTGTCGCGATGGCACTACGTCTCCACGAATGGCCACGTGATTGCTAAGCGCTTCAAGGACGGAGCGCTCGTCAGATCCCGCTTCGGCAAGTTCAATGATGGCTTGGAGTATCTGGCCGAACAAGATGTTTCGCTGGAGACCGCGCGTATCGATAAACTCGTCCACCTTCACCTGATCGCCGGCGCGCCAGAGATGCATGAGCCTGTGAACCTGGTCGACGAGAGGTGCGGGGCGTCCCTCCGGAGTTCCCAAACCGAGATTGCGTCCACGACGGCGTGTCCAAGGCTTCAGCTTTACCTTCGCGCCACCACCGGATTCTTCCGATTCTTCGGTCGTGTCGTCTTCATCCTCCTCGTCGCTACCTCCGCGAATTCCAGACCGGGAGAGGATGTTGTATTGATTCGCCAGTGCGGCATCGGAGAGGTTGCAGGAAAGTGCGTAAAGGATGCAGCCGCCCACAGGCGCTTCGTTCATACCGAAGTCGTGACGGTGAAGCAGGTAGTAAGTCGTCACGTCGTCGAGCCCGCTAACGATCTCCTGGCCATTGTGCGTCAGGACGCGACCGACAACGAAATCGACGACCATGCGCCGCACCTCCCGTAGGAATTCCGATACGGTCATTAGCTGGTTTGGGTCGTTGGCCTTCTTGACCACCGGATACTTGCTGAAGGCTTCCAGTGCCGGACCGGTCGCGGCCCAGACGAAATCCGGTCCGCGAATGCCCGCGTCCCAGAAATCCCGGAGTTGCTGGGTAATGTTCTCACGCATTTCGTCGAGCACGACGTTATCCCAGCCAGGTCGAGTGTTAAAGCGTTTCTTGCATACGATCCATACGGAGGATGAAAGCGCGGCAGAGGCTATCGCCCGATTGCGATTGCCCATTTCCGTCTGGATTGGCCACGAACCATCAACGACGAAGCCTGCCCGGATCAAAGCGGCTACCAAGGTCTCCCAAGCATCGGGTTGCTTGTTGGCGAAGACGACCACGAGACGCCCATCAGGCCGCAGCGCGGTGTGGCATGATTCGAAGGCGTCGGCCATGCCGTCTTCATAGTTCTGCCTAGACCGCGCCTTATCGCCGCCGAACCGGCTTGCATCATCAATCAGTTCGCCGTCTCCGGTGTCGTGGTTCCATTTGGGGCCGAGTCGATCAGAGAAGACTACATCGACCTCCTCGGACAATCCCTGGACTGATCGCCTTAGCCAGACATAGAAGAAATCCATGAGGTCCGAATACGGTATGGCATCATAGTAGGGAGGATCGGTCACGATCAGATCGACGCTGTCGGTAGACCCAGCAATGGCCGATCCAAGCACGCACTCTCCTACTTGGGCTGTGTCGACGCTCGTTTGAAGGTGTTCGTATACCTTGAACACCCAATCGATGGATTGTATGAATCCTCCCGTTGTATCCGAAATCGGCACGGACTCAGAAAAATCCCAGGTTATAGGCAAGGCGAATCGGGCAAATGTACTCCTAATAGTTTCCCTATCATTTGTCCATGTCGCCAATGTACTCCCGCGATCGGCCATGCGGCTGATGATCGGTATGCAACCGGCGATCAGGGATTCTCTCCATTCCGGCGGCCAGTCAGCCAATTGATCCGGCAGTTCGCGCAACGCTCGTACGAATACCCCAAGCGCCAACAGTTGCCGATTCGTAAACAATTTCCTCCACGTGCTGAAACCATATAGAGGCACACGGAATCCAAGTGCTTCTTTGCTCGGTAGGGGTTCCTCCGGCAATCCGAACGGAATCTCTGTATACAGCGATTCAAGTTGTTCTTCGGACACTTCCGCCACATCCCGTTCATGTTTGGTGGGTAGGCGGTATTCTTTGCCATTCGGCCCATCGACCACCACGGCCGTCATTACGGCACCCAGCCGCCCTGATCGGCCTTCGAGCCGGATATCCTCCATGGTCGCGATCATGCCGCAGGAAGGGCACGTTGCCCCGGTGCGCGACATGGTCCCTGCGCCAATACGCTTATCGTGTTCCCGTCGCTGGGCTGCGTTGCCGCCAGTCTGCGGTACGTCTTTCTGCACACTGAACACGACGCCATTCGGTTCGGTCTTAGTATCCATGGTCAACAGCACGCGTTTGCGGTCCTTCTTGCACAACCAGCGCGTTTTGAGCAGAGGCAACACGGTCCGGCAGTACTTGCAGGTTACAGTTCGTGCCCAGAGATAGGCGACTGCCGGTTTGGCTACCCACCGTGGATTGCCGGGGTATTTCAGATACGTTGAATCAAAACCGGCGTTCAGAGTATTAACATCGGTGATACCGTCTGAGTCCGGTTCAAGCAGCCGCAGTCCTTCTATCGACGTGTTTGATTCATCGGTCCGCTCCGGATGCTTCTTGTCAACCTGCAGGGGAGGCTCTGAAATCGTCTCTCCGTCAAGCCTCGCCCATTCGGCATAGGTCGGGTAGAATGATGCCAGCTTCTTGCGTGCTCTAGCCAGAACCCACCGGCCCCACGCACGGGTGTGCCAGGCTAAGTCTGCTTCGGTCAGATATTCGTCTCGCGACAAGGCACTAATCTGGAGATCAGTCTGATCGCCTTGGTCGAAACGCTTCAGAAATCTCCTTAGGCGGACCCCCTTTAGCCCCTTCGCCTTCAGGAACGCCTCCATGAAATCCCGATCCTGTAGCGCGAATGCGGGCAACGGACAGGATTGACCAGACAGTTTCTGGAAATACTCGAGGGTACATTTCAGAATGAACCAAGCTACCGGATTGATGTCCATGGCCGTAACATCGCAGCCGAGGCGCATGGCTTCGAGAGGTATCGCTCCACCGCCCGCGAAGGGATCGAGCACCCTAGGCGCCCGTCCGCCGTACGCTTTGCGGATCTCCGATCGGAACCATTCGAGTTCCGGGCCGTTCTCGCGCCCCCAGTGGAGTATGCCCCCGTCGGTCTCCTCCTTCGTCTTCTCGACCTCACGACCATTCACCCGTTTGCGCTCGACAGTCTCCACTACGCGACCGGCCATGCGTTCCAGTATCCTCTTCCGTTCAACCGGGTCGCCAGAGTCGGGGAACAGCGTCGCGATGAGCGCGGCCCGGCACGCCGCCAGTGGCCTCCTCGCCGGCCAGATGTGCAGCGTGGAGATGTGCCCATGCCGCACGTTCTTCTCGTGTACCGAGTCGAGAGAAACCTGCTTTAAGGGGAATGCGATTTCTATGAGGCGTTTGCCGGGCATCTAACAATCCCTAAGGATGTTTTTTACTTCCAACTTCGTTTGTTAAATCAGAGAGCTTTCCGAGATTGATTCAGAGTTATCGTAAGCAATGTGTTGAAAATCCCAAAATGCCAGGGTAGCGAGGGATTCATTAGCGGGCGTTGTGTCTATGTATCGATTGACCTCCGTCCGCGATTTCACTACCTTTCGACTCGCTGAGTGTGGCTTTTCGTTACAAATCATGAGGATTGTCCCTTACCTTCCAATCTACCAGTCTGGAAGGTCCTTAGCCATTTTAATCACATTCTTTAGGACGATCCCCACTACCCAATAGACGTATTCAATCAAGTGGGTTAGTACTACAATAAATGGGCTACAATGAAACAACCCTCGAAATCTAAGTCAATAGACCGTCTGCGACGCTTGGTGAACTCAATACCTGAACTCCAAGAATTGGAGCGCTTTTCTCCCGAGTTCGAAAAGTGGAAAAGGAATACTCAGGTGGCAATAGAAAAGACCTTTGGTAATGGTGCAAACCACTTGCGGGACTTTAATGGCGTCAGTTATTCGTTACTCGCTTTCAGTCTAGATACACCCGAATCTAGATTTCAGGAAAGGTTTGTAGAAGGATTGGAAAACGCAAAATCCATACTCGAATCGATGATTGAGGAAATCGAGGAGTATTGGGAAGATGATGATAATCAAGATACGACTCATGACGCTTCCCGTGATACCAAACAGCCGAAAACAAAAGATGTGTTCATAATTCACGGCAGAGATGACGGAACTAAAGAAATGGTAGCGAGATACATAGAAAAACTAGGCCTTAACCCGGTAATACTGCACGAACAACCAAATCAGGGTCGCACAATTATCGAAAAATTCGAGAGTAACGCTTCTCAAGTTGCATTTGCCTTAGTCTTATTGACACCTGATGATGAAGGTTCAATCTCAGGCGAAGAAGAGTATAAACCCCGAGCCAGGCAGAACGTGATTTTTGAGCTAGGCTTTTTCATGGGAAAGATTGGTCGCAATCGGGTCTGCGCGTTACGCAAAGGTAAAACTGAGATTCCATCTGACTACCATGGAGTCGTCTATATTCCACTCGATAGTGGAGAATGGAAGTCACTTCTTTTCAAAGAACTAAAAGCTGCTGGGTTGGAAATCAACGCGAGTCTTATATACGAATAGCTTGGTTGCACGTCGACATGTTCTTATTATCCATTTCCAATCCCGGCCTACTGCTGCGAAGAGCTTTGGAACTGTGCACGACATCCGCCGAATCCCCTGTTAAATCCTCCAATTGCCCAGAACCCAAAACGCGAGCTATGCCAGCCAGATCGGTCTTGGTCCAGTTTGTCGTACTGATGAATGACTTTCATCGGAAGCATCTTGAATCGGGCTGATTCCCGTTCCTGCCTTCTGAGGTCCTCGCATATCGAGCGAAGATCATTGTTGGATATTTCCGGTTAGGATTTGGTTCTATTGGCTAACTGAACTCGGTCAGCAGAAATTGTTCGACAAATCCGATCATGCTATTGACTTCTGGTTCGGTGATCTTGTCCCATTCCGCATGCATTGCACAATTCCTGATCTTGGGCATAGTTTCTAATAAAGTCTTTCTGGCTCCAGAAACGAGACCGGCAGACTTTATCGCGCCGATAACCTTCTGCATTGTCGAGTCATCGACATTAATCCCGTTGGTTTTTGCAAATCGCTTCAGGGCATCTTCCAACGCGGCAGAAGCCAGGACCGCTGCTACGTTTTTGTGACCTTCATTGAGTGCCTGCTTTGCCAGATTAACGAAGTTTCCAAATATCTCACCAGAGATAGTGAGTTCAACGTTGAAGAGATAACCTCCTTCATATGCTTCTTTGGCGCTCATAAAGATTCCTTGTAACGACTCAATACCATAATCACTGCCACTACAGTTCTTAAACTCCAATACAAAATTCCGGTAGTGAGGTGAGTCTTGACCAAACACAGCTTTGATCAAACTCTCGGCACTTGTAGCCCATTTCCTCCAGATCCCACCTTTTGCGTACCCACTACCATACTCATCGTATTCAAAAGGTATCAAATCTGATTCGTTCTTCAGTTCTGCAAATCTTTTCATGAATAACGCATTCACCATTATATCTCCAGGATCTCGTGATTTCGCACACTCAGTCCTTGATTTTTGTTAAACAACTTGTTCGGAAAATGAAATTGACTAATACGCCTTGTATATCCACCCCTCCACCTGTTCTGCATGAGAGATTCAATTCTCAGTCAATGCTTGTAGCCTACTTTCGAGTGCTCGAAATAACGGATCGTCCTCTATTCGCCTCAAAACCTGATTTGCCTCTTGTACTAGTGATTGGCGTTTCGAGTTGTTTAGTAGTTCTTCTCTAACGTGATATGCGGTTGCTAGTGCTAACAATTTGTACCCATCAACACCTAGCCTATTCGCTTTATTACGCGCCTCCAAGTACAGGTGATTTCCAAGAATCGAATCCCCTGAACGATATGCCAAAAGGCCTTCTGTTGCATTTAGTACTATGCTTTCCTGATTGGACAATCCAGTTCTGTTGATATTCGATAGTGCTTTTTTACCTTCGTTAATGTTACCCTGATTTATGTAGCCGAACGCTAAATTGTTCAGAAGTGTGAAGTCCTTTGGGTTGGCTACTAAACCTTGCTTCGAAAACCATATACATTTATCGTAGTTCTCAAGTGCTGTTCCGGAAACATACGAACCGAAAGCACTTGGCCAACTCGAAAACATCTGGTCGTACAACCAAGACTCACATTGTACTATAGCCTGCTCCCATTCACCGTTCTGGTAGTTTATCCATGATTCTGCTTCAAATGCATTAAGATGCTCAGTGTTATGAACTACAAATCGGATTCTTGGATGATGATTAGACGCCCACGCTACTTGCGCAATACTGTTTTCTGTCGGTTGTTTTAAAGATATATCAAAGAGCTTTTTAGATGTTTTGAGCCGTCCTGCTCCTAATTCCAATGTGGCTAAAGCAGAGGCGAGTTCACTTGTGTGATGATACGAGTATCTTTGGCTTGTAATCAGACCACGCGCGGTTTTAACGAACTTTGGAGTCTTGTTATTTACGTTGCTGATTGCGATCTCTGCCGCCAGTAACCAAGGATCGTAACGGCATGTTTCTGCTTTAACTACAACATCATGTGCTCTTTCTGAGTTTCCAATATGTAACCATAGACGGCATGCAGATCGAAGGACATATCGATTTGTGGGGGCGAGTTCTAGCGCGATGATCATACAACGTTCGGCCTGATTCTCGAGTCCTAGTGTTATGTACATTAGCGAGAGTTCTACCCATGTAATTGGATCTTTAGATTCTACCTTAAGATTCCTTCGTAGTTTTCTAATCTTACCATACAGAATACCGCTTGTGGATGCCGTAGTCTCTAGCACGTTCGCTAACCCTTTGGAGCCCCCTAAAACCCGCTTCGCCAATTCTCTCGCCCACGGAGAAACCATTGCGTTACTGTTTATAAGGTATTCGGCTGCTTCTGTTGCTTCAGCTTCTCTTCCCAGCGTGAGTGCTGCACCTACAAGATCAGAGGCATGACCTACAGTTCGGTGTTTTAGCCAACTTGACTTTTTTTCAGCCAGGAAGTCCGATCCGAATTCGTATTTTGGGGGATTAACTGGTAATGTGGAGTTTAGTTCTCCAAACTTTATGGTTTGGTCAAAGGACCTCCAACGTGGAATTACATTGCGATCTTCATCCTTTTTGAAGCCTGACATGATCAGGTGACCTCTCGTATTGAATCATTGGGTTTAAGTGACAATTCAGCTCGTCTTGCTAGACGATCGAAAATTGAGACATATCTCTCAACTGAGTACTGGTTACCATTGTAAATAATGTTCCTTGGATGCCCCCGTTTTCTGTAGTCAGGATTACAGAGTTGCATAACTAGTTGGCTGATTTCTTCTGCGAAGTCATTTCTTATCTCTTGCCGAAGTTCTCTGACAATTTGAAGGAAGCATCGTTGTAGATACGGCAAGACGTCGTAGTAAGTATGACTCCAATTCTTAAAATGGTGCTCACTATCAAGTTGGAGTTGACCCGGTTTAGTGGACATGTAACTTCTTGTGTTTGAAAGGAGAGCCACATGCCCAGATCCCATGCCCCCTATCCGGCGGCCTTCCGCCAGCAGATGGTCGACCTGGTACGCGCCGGCCGCAGTCCTGAAGCACTGGCCAAGGAGTTCGAGCCCACCGCCCAAGCCATCCGCAACTGGGTCAAGCAGGACGACCTGGACCAGGGCAGGCGTGAAGACGGCCTGAGCACCGAAGAACGGGCCGAACTGCGTCGTCTGCGCCGTGAGAACAGACAGCTCAGGATGGATCGGGAGATCCTGGCAAAAGCCGCGGCCTGGTTCGCCCGGGAGACCGAGACTCCCCCCGGGTCTTCTCGTTCATAAAGGCGCATCAGGCCGCCTATCCCGTTCGCCGGATGTGTGGTCTGCTGGACGTCTCCCCCAGCGGATACTACGTCTGGCTCAGACGGTCCGTCTCCAGGAGGGCCAGAGAGGATGCCATGCTTCTTGGCAGGATCCGCTTGATCCATCAACGCTCCTACGGTACCTACGGGGCACCGCGCATCCATGCCGAACTGCGCGAGTCCGGGGTCCGCGCAGGACGCAAACGCGTGGCCCGCCTGATGCGCTTGGCCTCTATATGCGGGGTGTCGCGACGTAGAGCCGTGCGCACCACCTGGCGATCCGAAGAAAGCAGGAAGGCGCCGGATCTGGTCAACCGGGACTTCACCGCGCCAGTCAGAGACCGGTTGTGGGTAGCCGACATCACCTACGTGCCCACCCATGCGGGCTTCCTCTATCTCTCGGTGGTCATAGACGCCTTCAGTCGCTGCGTGGTCGGCTGGTCCATGGAAAACCACCTGCGAAGCGAACTGGTCGAAGACGCCCTGGACATGGCCCTTGAAAAGCGCAGACCCGAAGGGGTGATCCATCACAGCGACCAGGGATCACAGTACACCTCGGTGGCCTTCGGAAAGCGATGCAGACAGGCCGGGGTCAGACCCTCCATGGGATCGGTCGGTGACTGCTACGACAACGCCCTGTGCGAGAGCTTCTTCGCCAGCCTGGAATGCGAACTGATCGATCGCAGGCGTTTTGCCACAAAGTCTGAGGCCAGACTCGCCCTGTTCCAATACATCGAGGGCTTCTACAACACCCGGAGAAGACACTCTTCCCTCGGGTATCTCTCACCCTTAAACTACGAAAGGAGGCTCAAGAAAACAGCCTGAATCCCAAATGATAAACCGTCCACGAAAACGGGGTAACATCAAGTCGTTCAAAAAGCAAATGTGTCATCGAAACCCCTGTGCAAAAGAAAACTGCAAGACTCCCCAACAGGTAAATATCGCCACCCAACCGTCTTACCCTCCAGTCTTCTGAAACATGTCCATATAGAAGTTCAGGGGGTGCATACGTCCAATCCCCTGCACAGTTTAAACTGTCGTAAGGAGAACTGCGATGGTTATCGGATGCTCTCCCCAAATCTGCTAATTTGGAACTGCCGTTGTTGAATACTAGAACATTTGAAGGCTTTAGATCTTGATGAGCTATTTCTATATTGTGAAGTTGTTGCAATGCTGCGGACACCTGGTGCATGTTCCTCAACAACCAAACTGCTTCAAAAGACTTTCCATAGTCCATAAATGAACGAATGTCACCGTCTGCTAACTCAAAAATCAAATATTGCACAACGCTACTGGGCTCTCCGTCGCGTGATGGGATAGTGCCACTATCAATTACTCTTACTATTCGGGAAAGGTGCTTTGATTTACATTTTTCGTTCACAAATCGCTCAAAAATGTATGCTTGTGTGAGAATCTGTAATTCTTTAGCTGGATCTTGTGTACGTAGCGCCATCACATAATCCATTGCCTTAAGAAATGCCTTCCTCCCGTCGCCAGACCGAACGATATAGGAACAGGAGAAAGTCCCGCCAGTTGCGTTCTCGTCTCTTTCGACTAACTTCTCTACAGTCCATCCATTTGTCAGTTTGACACCAACAAGTGTCTGAGCTGGTGTTGAACCAATACCGGATTGAGTCATTGGTTTCTCCAGATTAACTTGAACCAATCAAGACATTTATCCGAGATTACAGATACCACCCTGATACGCTGCAAATCAAACTTCAGTAATCACGTTCTCTACCTAAGTTTTAAATACTACTCCGCCGCCTCGATTACTTCAGAAGGCGCGACCGTGTGGGAGGAGGTTTCCCTGCCGCGCATAAGCAGTCTGCCGAACGGATCGCATACCCTCACCAGGCGCGGGTTCGGCGTGGCACAATCGTAGACGACGTAGAGCCAATATCGTTCGCGCAGATTGCAGGCCTTGTACCACTCATTCTCGCTCAGTTCGACGTGGCTAGTCCCGGCGCGGCCCTTTACTTCGATGGCGCGTTCTTCCCGGTCGCCTAGATCGCTGGGGGGGCGGCGGGATCTGATGTCGAATCCCGGCCAGTCGGTCAGCCCGGCGCGTCGGGCGAGTTCGGGTCGCGAGACGTCTTCCACCTTGGCGCCAAGTCCTTCTTCGTATGCCGTGACCACTTCCAAGGCGACTGCTTCAACGTCAGCATCGTATCGCTCCGTGTCTTCCGTATCGTATGCCGGTATCACAAGGGCGTGTGCCAGGTATTCGACCTCACCGGAACGGATCTGATCCACCTCGGATTTGAGCGTTTCCAGCCGCAGTTCGCGAGACGCGGCCAGGCTACGCTGACTTTCTCTGACCCTCGACAGTTCCAACAGCGCATGTTGATCTCCAGACCGGGCCTTCGGGGTCAGCCGGGCACGCACGGTCGCGAGTTCCGCGGCCTGGTAGTCGAAGCCTCTGGTCAGGAATTCGAGGCGTCGGGGCAGCGAGTCGATCAATCGTTGACGATGGACCTGTGCCAGGCCTTCAGCGATCACGTCTCGCGTGTAGGCAGTTGCGTCTGGCATCATCATGCGGGCAAGCGCAGCGAGGGGAACACGACTCGGTGCGAAACCCGAAACCCCTCGCAGCAGTAGGAGGTGTTCTACCGGAAATTGTTCCGCGCTGCCCTCTTTCGTCTGAACGAGGCCAACGAGGCGTGATTCCGCAGCCTCGGGACGCGTTGTAGCATTCGATAACGGTACACCTGACAGTGCATCGGGCAGTTCGACCGATTCGACGGGTTCGGTCGGGTGCGCACCGGGTCCATCGTCGTCGCGGTTGACCGTCAGCAGCGCCAGATGGAAAAGATAAGGTTCTTCGGCTGCCGGGTCGACAAACACGGCACCCTTGCGTGCTTCTTCGCCCAATCTGTTCACCACGGAAGCCGCCAGATGATCGAAGACCGGTTCGCCTGGATGCAGCCAGATCGCCTCGTCACCTTCCCGCGGCCGATATACGGTCAGCCGGCCGTGGAGTTCTTCAGGGTGAAGTTCCAGCGCGGGAAGTAGAGGATCGAGCGCCTTCGGACGCATAGCCACAAGCGAAAAGCACCCGCCGGGATCGCCCGCCACTCGGAGGTCCAGCAGTGGCGCCGCTTTCTCCACAAAGCGTCGGACGTACCCCGGGAGTAGACGTCGATAGTGTTCCCGGCCCGCTTCTTCATTGAGTTCGTCCAGTCCACACCGGACGTCTCCTCCCTCCCCGTAGAGCGCACGCCCCCTTTCTTCCAGTGCGCGAACCTGTTCTTCCGTGAGCTGTCCCTCCAGGCTCCGAAGGGCCTCGTCCGGGTCGGTTTCGGTCACGGCTCTTTCGAGATATTCCTTCAACGTCACGTCTTCGAAGAGACGGCCTATCACGTCGAACACCTTGTCCGAGTCCAGTTGCCGCCGAATGGCCTCGAGCTTGTCGAGCAGCGTCTTCATGACGTGGCCTTCGCGGGTGTCGCCGGCAATCAGGTTGACGATGACGACGGGGTCGTGCTTCTGCCCATAGCGGTGGATACGGCCCATGCGCTGCTCGAGCCTTGCCGGGTTCCAGGGGAGGTCGTAGTTGATCATCAGCCAGCAGAATTGGAGATTGATCCCCTCCCCCGCCGCGTCGGTCGCCACGAGGTAATCGGCGCCGCCTTCGTCCGTCGTCTTCTTGAAGAACGCGACCTGGCGCTCCCGCTCCCGGTAGGGCATGCCGCCATGGATCAGCGCGACCTGTCCGGTGAACCCGAGTCCTTCAAGCCGCCGTACGAGGAAGTTCGCCGTGTCCCGATGCTCGGTGAAGACGATGAACTTCTCGCCGAGATATACCGGATCCCGGAGCACCTGCCGGAGTTTCTCGAATTTAGACTCCCGACCGGCCTCGAACAAAACCCGCGTCTTTGTGAGCAGACTGTCGACCTTCCGGCGTTCGGCGTCCAATTCGGCGAGGCTGACCGCGACGGTCCCACCCATCACCCTGGCCTCGTAATCCTCGTGCTTCTCGCCGCCGCCCTCCGGCGTCGAATCTTCGTCCGCGGTATGCGTTTCGAAAACATCGTCGATTTGGCGGTCTAGATCGCGTTGTATGGCGGGGAGTTGTGCTTCGGTGATCTCCCCACTGCGGATTTCGTCAATCAATTCCTGCAGCCGCTCCTTGCGCCGCTCAAAGGATCTCAGAAGCGCGTAGGTCGAACTGGCGAGGCGCCGCTGGAACACGCTCATCGCCAGCCGAGCTGCGGACCGGTTCATCTTCCTGGTCCGATTGTAATAGTCCCGTATGTACTCCGTCGTCTCGTCATAGAGTTCCTGCTCGCCGCCGGTTCCCTGGCTCAGTTCGTAACTCAGGGTATCGCAGCGCCGCTGCGGATACAACGGCTCGCCGTCGAATTGGACCATCTCCTCCTTGGTCCGGCGAATGAAGTGTTCGGACCGGTCCTCCTGTGGAAACCCGCTAAAGGCTTCGTACGTCGAAAGGGTGTCCGGCATCAACAGGCGCCAGAGGAAATAATAGGGCACGTCCTTACCCATGTGCGGCGTCGCGGTCAACAGCAGGAGGTGCTGCGCGGACCATCCCAGTCGCCAGGCCTCGGAATCCGCGCCGGCCCCGGCGATTGTTTCCGCCAGTTTGTACCGGCCCGTCTTGTGGATCCTGCGGTTCCCGTCCCAGGTTGCGGATAGTTTGTGTGCCTCGTCGAAGACGACCAGATCGTAAGGTTCCGTAGACGCTTCTTTTAAGCGTCCGAACGTCCGTTCTCCAGCGAGCGTGTCGATACTGACGATGACCAGGTCCGCCTCCGCGAAGGGATTGACCGTACGGGCGTCGGCACCCGAGAGAATCCTGAAATGCAGACGGAACAGGGTCCGCATCTCCCGCTCCCAGTTCCCCACGAGACCAGCAGGCGGTACGACGAGCACGCGGCGAATGAGGCGCCGGGACAGCATTTCCCGTATGTACAGGCCAGTCATGATGGTCTTGCCCGCGCCTGCGTCATCGGCCAGCAGGAACCTGAGTGGAGACTGCTTGAGCATGTGATGGTAGACGGCAATTCGCTGATGGGGCAGCGGGTCGATCAGGGACGTTTCCGTGGCGAAGGCCGGGTTGAAAAGATGGCCATAGGTCAGCCGGTGCGCTTCCGCAACGGCCAGTACGGCATCTGGATCTGCGGAGAAATCCAGGTCGATTGCAGAATGATCAGGCTCTTCCTGAGGTTGCGCGATGCTCAATTCCCGCTTTACCTGCTCATCAAGTTCGAGAATGTGTTGCCAGGCCAGTTTATTAGGACGGGCTTGCTCGTTCTCCCAACGGTTGACCGTAGCGAAGGATACGCCTACCAAGTCCGCGTACTGCTCCTGCGTCAACCCCCGGACATGCCTTGAGTCTTTGATCCTTTGTGAGTAGTCTTGCGGCAACTCGGTTGTTTCGACAATCGACATAGGACTCTAGACTTTCAACTAAAGATCAGTCTCAACTGATCGACAATCTCGACCGAACAACGGCTTTTATGGAACAACGTCTTCAACGGTACAAGTTTCTTCACCAGCGCAACGGCTTCAATCGAACATCACCGTATATACAAGAATGTAAATCTACGTTTCGTGATTGTCAAGGAAGAGTATAACAGATGTTATAGTATTCATTTTAATGAGGTGTTTCTTTTGACCCGTAATGATCCGCTCTGGTCAGTCCCATTGGTGGAGTTGAGCCCGACGGATGGGCAGATTGGCGATCCAGGAAAATGGTTATCCAGAGAAGTATGGCGCGGGATTCGCGAAACGCTGATCATAGGGCTTGTATCTACGTTACGCTGGAGACGAGAGGGGCGAGGCGTGGGCGGCCAAGCGCGGTGGTCCGAGGGACGGAGAATACTATAGGGGTGCTCTGGCCGCGATTCAACGGGACAGGCGCGGCCGCGGGCATGGCCGCGGGCACCATACTGGCAGCCAGGTTGACCCTCTCAGGGCTGGGCAAGGTCTGGGGATGGCACGCCGGCGTGCTGGGCCTGGCGCTGAACGTGATCGTCGGGATAAGCGTGAGCTGGGCGGGGAGAGGTGCCGGTAGCCGCCAAGGTTCTCTTAAAAACCAACCCTTCCAAAAGGCCGAATGAGACGAATACCAAGGCACAATTTACTCATAACAAGACCGGTGTTTCGTCCCCCGTGCCATGCGCCGCAATGCCCGTTCGCCCCGAAAACACTTGACATTTCAGGATTTTAACAGTATATATATTTCTGTGATTTTTATCCTAAACAAGCGATGATCCTCTGGCAGGACCCGGGCATAACAGTTGGTTGTTTTGTTATTTGACAAGGAGGTTTAATCATGAGAAGTGGCGATGAAATGATGAAGCAGATTGTCGAGAAGTCCTCCCTGGACGCAGATTTCAGGCAAAAGCTGCTCGCAGACCCGAAGTCGACCATTTGTGAGGAATTAGACATTACGATGCCTGAATCCATGTCGATCCAGGTGCATGAGAGCGACATGCAGACGGTGCATATCGCATTGCCCCCGGATGCCAATATCACCGAGGAGCAACTCGAAGCCGTTTCAGCCGGCCTCTGCTGCTGCTGGTAGACGAGAAACGCCGGTTTTCAGATTGCGGATGCCTGGAATCCGCATGATCGAAAAGGTCAAAAAGAAGTCCCCCCGATCACCTTGGTCGGGGGATTTTTCTTTATTTTCCTGAATGGCGCTCAAATTGAAGTGGCCCATCAAGCGCTCAAACTGAGAGCGCTCCAGAAAGCACCATGTAAAGATAGGCCTTGACCTTTTCAAGCTTGTTATCGGATATGACCAGCTTGATGTGGTGTATGCCACGTAACAGGATGAAGGGGCCGGTCCGGGAAAACAGCGTTTCCGGTTTCGACGCCCAGTCCCCAAGCGCCGCAAGTTTCTCCGGAACGATAAAGTCCTCGTAGCGCAGGGCTTCCAGCACGGGATCCCAATCGGTCTGGCCGTCGATCCAGTAACGGGTATTTGCTGTATATCGTTGCTTGACAATGGGCGTGAGGCCGAGTGTCGGACCCGGTCCGTCCGCCCGCACGTCGACATTCGCTCCGACTTTTACGATATCTGCCCGTTCCCCGAAGCGAGTAATCACGGCATCGACAGCCGCTATATTCCCCGGCCAGCGGATGTTTTCAAGAAAAGCGCAGATTTCCTGTGCGCCGAAGCCCATGATCGCCAGGCGAATCGTGCGCTTCCGAGACGGGAATACGCCGAAGGAATCCAGGCGCGTGTCTTCAGGTTGCGCCAGGTAGACCCCTTCGACGTTTTTACGTTCAGCGGCGATCCTTTCCCATCCGACGCAGGAAACGAGGGCGTCGACCACTATCCCGACATCATGCTGGAAGCCACCGCCGCCGGACAACGTGCGCTCGTTGGGACGCAGGAACATGCCAGGCAGGGATTCTTTGCTGCCGGGCGCCGAACCGATGTCATACTCCAGCATCAATTTGCGCCCCACGATTTCCCGCAACGGCGAGGGCTGAGCCTCCATTTCCCTGAACAGCCGTCTGACCGCCCTTGCGGTCTCGTCCGTCTCGTCTGTCCGGGCACGCGCTTCAAACAAATCGCCTGACCGGTTCCCGCTCGCCAGCGAGACACCGAAATCCGCCACGGGGCGACGGTCATGCAGCGGCAGTTCAAAACCGAAGGGCTGGGCGCCCATGGTGATGGGAAGTCGCCTCGCGCGCTCCAGGAGGAGCTTCCATTCCCGCTCTCCGATAAGCGCTGGAGAAATCCTGCCCCGGAAGCGCTCAAGTAATTCAGCCATCGTGCTGCCTTCTTCGGCGAGACGATCCTGGGTAAGCAGGACTGCATCGTCGATGTTCATATCGGCTCCTTACGCGATTACAGGCGCGGGATTCAAATCGGCTTCGGCCAGGGGGTGCTTGCGAAAGCCCATGGCGACGGGCACGTCGTACAGGCGCCCGGGCGCGAATCTTGCCCAGAAATGGCGCATGCCCGGCACGATGACACGCGCAACCGGCATGCCGATGTCCGGCCGGGTCTGGTCCAGCACGAGGAACTCCATGCCCCTGGCTTCGACCAGCGCCCTGCAATGTTCCACGTCGTCCCGCGAGTCCGTGGTTTCGATCACCGGATACTGTGCGACTTGCTTGCACGGAGTGTCCGTTTCCGGCACGAGCCAGGAACAGTCGGCGATGCGGGCCGTCTTCCACCAGTTCAGGGCGAATGGATCGTCGATCATGGGCCGGGCGGTCGGACCGGACTGACTGGACCGGCTTTGCATACCGGGCTGACTGGGCGGACCTTGCTGAACAGGCGGACCAGGCCTGCCAGAGGGATCATCCCGCCCGCTTCCTCCGCCGGGACGGGGCAGCCAGGTAAGGCACTGGTTCAGTTCGCAAACCGCTCGCAGGGCCGCCAGTCTCGGGTCGGCATGGGCGCCGGCGCCGTATATGATGTCCTCGGATTCCGCGTCCGGTCTGCGCGAGAGCGCTACGAAGGAAGGAATGCCGATATCGGAAGTAACGTCGAGCATCCACACTTCCCGCTCGCAGCGGCCGTAGTAATCCGCGGCCGATGCCAGGAATTCGTCGTCAAAGCTGGCAAGGTCGACCCCGGGCACCCTCAGCCGGTTATACCACCAGATGGCGAAGGCATCGCGCTCGACCAGTTCGTAGAAACCCTGCAGGATGGCCTCCTCCAGCGTGTTCCCCGCGGCGCAGCCGTTGGAATCGGCAATCAGATCGGCGACGCCACGCTGTTCGGCGGACATGCCGTAGAGCATTGACGTCGGAAGATATCGATGCCGCCGCTGCGTAAAGGACCACACAGGGGTCCAGTCGATTTCGGCATCGGGATCGAGACGCGGCGGGACGATGTTGTATGGGTGGCCTTTCGCGTTGATGCTTTCCGCATTGTCGAGCTGATGGTCGCTGAACAACTGCACATCGTTGGGATGGACCGCCGCGTCTTCTGCGGCGAAATCGATGAATCGCCCGCGGATACGGATCTCGTCTCCGTAATAGGCGCCTGAATAACGCTCGATCGCCTCGCAGAGGGCGCTGACCTCGGACTGTTCCCGCGTGCTGCCTTTGCCGGCGCTCTTGCTGCGCAGGCTCCGCCTGAGCGAACTCAGGCTCCGGCTTCGCATGGCGGGATTGCTTCCGGCCCAGTGGACATGCAGCCAGGAATCGTCCTCATCGGTGGTGCGCGTTAGCCAGGTTACGACGCCGCTTATCGGGCTCACAAGGTGACGATATTTCGCCAGCGTGGCTTCCGGCGTCACGGCCCGCGCCCCGCCGCTGTTGCGATGGGGTTTGGGACTCGCCTTCAGGCACAGCGGCGCCGGCGGCCGGTCCGGCCGGTGCAACGCTTCGTCTCCACAGGCCGGGCACTGCGGCCGGCGCATTACCAGGTGCTTCGAACTTGCGAAGGCGCCGACATGCATCGAGATCGCCTGCTCGTGGAGCGGGGCCGCCTCGTCCAGTACCAGCCATTTGACGATCTCCGCCGCGATCAGCCCGTATACCGCCTCCAGTGCCGCGGGCTCGGCGGCGAAAGGCTTGAAGGCGGCTTCCTCGCCGGCAACGTGGCGCAGGAAACCATGAACCTCCTTATGATTGCGCAGGCGGTTGGCCAGACAGTCCCAGCAGGGTCCCTGCCTGTCGGCGCGGAAGACGGGGCCGAACAGGGCCTCCATGCCGCGCGGCCGTAACAGCAGCCACGGCGCTTTCGCCTCAAGCCGGCGCCGATTCACGTCGGCAAATCGTGCTTCGAGGTAATCGTCGCAGACGAAAACAGTGAGCCGGGGACCGCCACTTGCTACTCCGGCGCCGCTTGAGTCAGGACCACCACTCGCCAGGCCCGCGCCGCTCTTTACCAGGTGCCGGACCAACCGGCCGTCGTCGCCTTCGACCGCGATGCGCGATTCCGCCAGCCGTTGTTCAACCCATCGGGGCGATGCGCCGAGGGACGACCAGTAGGCCGCCCGGTCCCGGTCCATGCCATGATTGGCGGAGACGACATAGCCCCTGCCGGAGAGCGAAACAACAGCCGAGTGCACATCGGCGGCGGCATAGCGCTCCTCGAGATCGGCGACAATCCCGGCGAGCGGACGCCGGCCGTCGAGCAGCGGCAGCAGGTCACAATACAGGCCGCCGTGCAGCAGCGTATCGAAGGATTCGGAAACCAGTAGGATCTGCTGCTCGCCAATGACGTGGCAGACCAGGTGCGGGGCAAGGGCGGGAAGATCGACGTGGCCCCTGTCCGCAGGTGTCGTTCTCGTCAATTGTCCGCTGCGGGAATCCATTTTCGTCTGCTCAGGGATCCGGGGGTTCCGCGTCGGCTCAGTCGGCGCCATCATGCGCCTGGAACAAGCCTGTCGATCCGGGCGGCGGCGCGGGATGCGGTTTCGGCGACCGCCGACGTCAGCGCATCGAAATCGGCCTGCTCGCAAGCGTTCGCCACGAGAGATCTGACCTTCGGTCCCGCCTCCGCCACGTCAAATCCATCCTCTCCGACAAGGCGCATGACGCCCTGCAGGTCACGCCACAGTTTTGCGGCCTGCGCCAGCGGCTCGTCGCCAGCGGCTTCGAAGACCGCGGCGGCTGTCGGCGCCGGATCTTCAAGATGGGAGCCACCATTTGCCAGCTGAAGGTATCGCGCGGCCCGCTCTACATCGTCCAGCCCGCCGCGCATCCGTGCGTACGCGGACGCGCCCGTGTCGGCGCGGTCTTCCGGCTGCTCGTTCGACCGGGCCAGCAAAGACTCCTTCGCGCCGCACCCGACCAGGACTTCGCGCCGCGCGGCGTCGAAGCGGCTGCCGATGTCGGAACCATTGGACGCGAACACGCACCGAGCCCTCGTGAGGACCGGAATATCGCCGGGAGCCGAAGCTCCTGCAAGTTCGGCCAGATTAGAAAGCGGCAACGCGGGGAAGGGGTAGGGTCTGGTGGGGGAGAACAACAGGCTGTCCTGAGCAAGGTCGCCCAGGGCCTTTCGGAAACTCCGGCACATGCGTTCATTCTCGCGAAACTCGCGGCCGTCATGGACGAGCATCATATCCATCGCAACGCCGGGATAGGCCTCCCTGCTGGCCAGGTCGCCCAGGAAAACGGCGGCGACCTCGCCCACGCTCAGCGCCCCGTACTTTTCGGTAAGGTCCGCGACCACGGAGGATAGCACGGTCGAAACCGATGCCTCGGCCAGGTTCGACAACGCGGTGGCCGCTTCAGCCGGCAACAGGTTTCCCCGCACCACGTGCATACCGATCTGGAAGGCCCTGTCGTTCGACCAGTTCCGCACGATTTCAGCGGTTTCCCCGGCATCGACCACGGGCAGCTCGACGATCAGTTCCTTCATTTCCCGAACGCCCATTTCGAATGTCCAGTACACTCTTGCAAGCCCGCGCCGCGCGATCGACTCGAATTCCTCATCCTGCTCAAATCCCTTCGGCAGGTCGAGATCGAGGAATTCCTGATCCTGCAGGTTATCCAGGAGTTCCGGGTTCCGTTCAACTCGTTTCGCAAGTCTCGGGGCGGCGCCGAAGATCTCGACGATCGCGTCGAAGGCGTCGGGGCGGGCGGCGGCAAGCGAACTGTCGTAGGGACTCCAGTCCTCGATATCCGGGTAAAAGTGCTTCCGCCACTGGTCCACCAGCGGGTCCATCTTCTCGAACCATTTCTTGGGCTTCAGCACGATGTTCATCATATCGGAATAGGTTCCCGGCAGTTCCGGCGATTCGTCGAGGCTGCTGACCTGCAGCAGGGGATACTGGCGGGACGCCACGGCATGATGATCCGCATGGCGCTGGGCATTGAACAGCATCCAGTTGCTGAACTTCCAGTCGGCGCTCCAGGAGTGCCGGGGCATGATCTTTTCCCAGCGGCCGTTTTCGAGGCGGACCCGGCGCAGGCCGTAGTGCTGGAAGTAGTTGCTGATCTTCATGGAAAAGACGCAGGAAAGACCGAGGAAGGCAAAGACCGGAACGGCCCATATCCCGCCCATCCAGAAGACCAGTCCGTACCAGAAGGCGACCCCGATGCCGTAGCGCCAGAAAGGATTGCTGAAATGCCACATGGTCAGGCGGCGACGTCCCAGGCGGTCCCGCGCGACTTCCCAGGAATTGACGAGGTTGCTGGCGATTTCCTTGGGCATGTACTTCCAGAAACTCTCGCCCTTGGGAGCGGACCCCACGTCATGGGGCGTGCCGACCAGGGCATGATGGATATACACGTGTTCCGTGGCGTACTGCGGATAGGAGCAGGAGGAAAGCAGGAATTCCCCGATCCGGCGTTCCCATGACGTGCGCCGGTGAATCAGTTCGTGGCCGACGACGAATACGGCCTGGGCTTCCATCGTCAATATGATCGCCAGCAGTACGCTTTCCCACCACAGGAACTGGCCCGTCACCAGGATCTGCCAGACACCGAAAACGAGCGTCGGCGGCCACAGAAACGCCCACGTCCAGACCGGGAGATTGTGCCAGATCAGCCGGTGTTTCGGTGTGCTCCAGGGATCCATGCTGCGTCCGTCCCGGCCAAATACCCGGTCAAAGGACCAGGAAAGACTCATGAACACCAGGGGCGGCAGCAACCACCAGCCGCCATACAGCGCGGCGAGGATGATCAACGGAAAAACGCCGAGCGGCAGATAATGGGGTAGCGCGGTCAGAACCGACGGTTCGATCTGCCGGGTGGCTTCGGCGCTGCCCGGGTCGGCGCCACTGACTGCAGCGGAACTGTTTTGTGACATGGCATGTCCTCCTAAGTAAGCATTACTGAACACCTACGCAGGAAGTTGTCCGCCACGAACTGCCTGGAACGGAAGGATTCACGTTCGCAGGGATGTGACGAGACGCTCAAGCGCTTCGATACAGAACGCAGAGGTCACGGCTTCGGAGCCGTGTCCAATCTGTCCTACTGCGCCCCACTTCAACGATTGGTCACCAAAAGCGAGAAGTTCCGGCCAGCTGCCGTCCTCGCGCTGGGAGCTTAAAAGTCTATTCGCCTGGCGTTTCGCGTCGATGTGGTCGAGACCCCCGACTTCGTGGAGCGCCGACACGGCCTGGGCGGATTGAAGGGTGTTGCTGTAATCCCCATTGTCGTCCCGTAAGCCCAGGACGCGGTCCGCAAGGACCGGCCCCAAACTTTCCAGCGCGGGCCTGGCGCGACGCATGGCGCGGGCGATTGCATAGTAAATGGCCACCTCGTCGGGATACCATTTGGACGACCCCTCGAGATCGCCGTCGGTTATCAGCGCTTCCAGCCACCGTTGGGCATCCCTGGTTTCCGGGCGGTCGCCGAGATAGGCGATGACATTCGCATTGACGACGGGATCGGCTTCGATGCGAAAGCGCGACACGACGTCGGGTTCGTCTTCCGTCAGCATCCAGGTCATGAAGCGGCCTTCCGCGTCGCGATTTGCAAGTATCTGCGGAACGTTTCTCCCCAATAAAATCCAGGGGTGCGTTCCAATCACGAGCGAAGAAAGCGTGGTGCTGTCGAGATCCTGGGGCAGATGGCGGTAGTAACGCCAGAATCCGGGGTATTCGACAGTGCTGGCAAGATACGCCCTGCCCGCGGCGCAGATAGACCGGGCCCGCTCCTCCCGGCAGCGTTCCAGGGCGAGGACGCAGTAAGCCGTTATGAAGGCGGGTTTTTCGAAATGCCGCGGGATACTCGGGTCGGCCACGTTGAACCGGATGCAGTGCCATGCGCCTGTTTCGTCGACGGTGGATTCCAGGAATTCGAGGCCGCGGCGGATGCTCTCTCTGGCGGCGTCTGCAAGCGCCTCGGCGGTACCGTCGAGCCCCGGGACGCTTTTCGCTTCGCCCTCGGGCGGACGAAGGGGCGGCGCGGGATCGTACATCGTCCTGCGAAGGAACTCGAGCGATGATGCGCCGGTTCTCGCCTCCTCCCGTTCCGCCTTCGTGTATTTGCTGCGCGGCGGAAGGACGAGATGCGTCGCGGTGCAGGTCTCTTCGTGCACGTGTATCTCATGGCCGCCGGCCATCGTCACGCCGAGTTCCTCTTCGATGGTCTCCCTGGGCCTGGCGAGAAGACGTTCCCGGAAGTCGTGGTCGTCGCCGGCTCGCGATAGAAGGGACTCAAGCGCGTCAAAGGGCTTCGTCATTGATGTCTACTCCGTTTTCGCCGGTCCTTTCCGGCCCCGAACGCACGTTTGCCGCCAGGTTGCCATCGGCGTATTCGGATCAGGCGATTTGTCTTCTGATCAGTTCTTTGAATACCCCGTCGATCTCCTTGAGTTCGCTGAAGGTTCCACTTTGCACGACTTTTCCGCCCTTCAACACGTAGATGCGATCGGCCTGTTCCAGCGTGGACAGGCGGTGGGCGATGACGACGCGGGTGGAAGTCAGGGCGGCAATGTTCTGCATTATCCTGGCCTGATTATCGTTATCCAGCCAGTTGGTCGCCTCGTCCAGCAACATGACACGCGGGCTTCCAATCACCGAACGGGCTATCGTGACGCGCTGGCTTTCGCCGCCGGAAAGGACGGACCCGCTGGCCCCCACCATGGTCATCATGCCCATGGGCATTCCCTTGATCTGTGTTTCGACTTCGGCGGTCCGAACCGCCGCCCAGACTTCCTCGGTCGCCACGTCTTCATGGTGGCTGACCAGATTGTCCCAGAGATCCTGGGGATGAAGCCCGACGGACTGGGGCACGGCGCCGATTTTTTTTCGGATCTGTTTCAGATTCAGGTGTCCCAGATCGCGTCCGTCGTAATACACCGCGCCGGCTGTCGGCCAGTCGATACCGAGGGCGAGCCTGAACAGGGTGCTTTTGCCGGCGCCGGATTCACCGGCAATCGCGACGAATTCGCCGGGACGGGCGTGAATCGTAACGTCGTCGAGAATCAACGGACCGTCGGATTCATAGCGAAAGGAAACGTGGTCGAACAATATGTCCCCACCCAGGTATTCAACCGGCTCTCCTTCCGTCTCGTTGTCTGGAACCGCCGAGAGCAACGGACGCATCTGCTCGAAGGCCGGCAGGATGGCGCCGATGGCGCCGAAAGACTCGTCGAGCCGGGAGATGGCCGACTGAAAAACGATAAAGAGCGTGTAGACGACAAGAAAATCGCCGACCATCATGTCTCGGTCTCCCACGGCGATCACGCCGAAAAGCAGTACCCCGCCCGCAAGAAAGGGAAGCGCGGCGCCAAAAGCCCGGGAATGTCCCTCGAGTCCGCCCAGTTCGATCTCCGCGCGTTTCTGCTGACGATAGTCCCTCGCCCAGATAGCGTAAGCCGACCCTTCCGCGCTATCCATGCGCAGCTTGGAGATACCTTCCACGATCTGGAACAGGCGGCCGGCTACGCGCCGCGACGCGCTGATCATCCACCCGTAAGGTGAAATCTGACGTAACCCCAGGACGATGGTGACCAGCAGCGAAGTCAGGCTGAAGGCGAGGGTTATGCTACCGAGGGCGGGCTCGTAGTAAAAAATGACCGCAAAAACCGGAAGCAGAAAAACGATCGACAGGAAACTGTCGGCGACAGCGCCTCGTAAGCCGTCGCGGAGTTGCTGGAACGTCATGCCCGACATGGCCAGATTGCCGGCCGGATGGCGGTGCAGAACGCTAGGCGGAAGGCGCAAGAGACGGTCCCAGAAGGCCGCTTCGACCCGGGATGCCGAACGCCCCTCGAGCCGCATCATAGCCGTGCTTTGAAACTGGTGCAGCAGGGCGCCGAGCAGGCCGAACGCCGCGACCGCCACGGCGACGGCATAGAGCGTTTCCGCGCTTCCGCCCGCCGATACCAATTGATTCGCAACGAACCCGAGCGCGAGCGCCGGGAGTAGTCTGATCAAGCCGTATGGAAGCCCGGCAATGACCAGCCGCGCAAAATCCGCGGCCGACCCGCACAGGGCGATGCGCAGCAGATCCGTCGGTTTGACGTCCCTTATAGGCAAGGGCCGATAGAACATCCAGGCTTCCTCTGCCAGCGCGACCGTACGGTCCAGGCGGGCCGCCGTAACCCGGACGCTGCGCTTGCTGACCGGGTCGATTGCCCGGTACCGCCCGAATATGCCCGGCAGCAGCGCCACGGGCTGGCCGTCCTCGGCCCGGAACGCCAGCATCGCGTTGCTGTCGCCGCGCCACCAACTGCCCTCGGCTTTAAATCTCACGCGCCGGGCCCGCACGCCTGAAGCGTCCAGTATGTCAACGAGGCCGACGGGAGAATCGGAATGACCCGAATGTGCCGGTATCTTGAAATCGATGCCCTCATGCCGACCGATGAGGTGCAGGGCATCCGGCAGAGACGTATCCTCGACACTGGCATCCCGGTCAATCGGACGGTCATAGATATTGAAAAGCCGCTGCCGCGCGGCTCTTTCGGCTGTGCGGCGGCTGGCTGTCCGCGCACGTTCGAGATTGACGGCATCGACCACGACCAGCCGGCGGTTCAGGCGTTCCAGGGTGAAAGCAACCGCGTGAAAGGAGGCAAGCGCCGTCAGCAGCTTGCCTTGCTCCGCCAGCGTTTCCGTGGATTGGCCCGTCAGCGTCGCCTCGTCGAACAGGGTGAGCCAGCTTGTCCGCGCCAGCGGAATGACCTCTTCGTGCGGATCATGCGGGCCATGCGGACCGCCTCCAACCGCGAGTTCCGCAGGGTCGACTATCCCCATGAACAGGCTTGCTCCGGACGGCGGTTCCGACACCCATACCACGCCGCGCCGTACGGATAGCGTACAGGGAGCCAGGGTCTGCGTCAGACCGGGTTCGGCCAGCGCAGTCGGACGCGGAAGGGGGATGGCAAAACGCGACAACGTTTCGGTAATGGCGGTCAACCATGTGTCGGTCTGATCTGCCAGTTCTGATGGATGCACCTGGGACAGCAAGGAAGCCGGCAGACGTTTCAGCAGGGTGCCCGGCAGTCCTTTGGCAATGATGCTGAGCGTGGTGTCTTCGTCACGGTCTCGCCGGTCCGGCGCGACCCCCGGCAGTATCCTGCCCGATTCCCGGGCCAGCAGATGCTGCGGCGCCGCCTGCTCCACGCCATCCTTGAATTCGACCAGGAACAGATTGACGGCGCCCTGATCAATGAACCAGACACTGTCCGGGTCGTCGAGCTTGACCGGCAGGTTGCCTGCGCAGGGCACGGACTCGCCGAAGCGAGCCGCGAGTTCGGCTATAGAAGAGTGTACGCTAGCTTTTTCTTGCATCAGTTCGATTTGACCAGTTTGAAATAGGCGCCATCCCGATCCGCGATCAACTGATCGTGCGTGCCGCGCTGCACGGTGACGCCTTTGTCGAGTACGATGATTTCATCGCAGTCCCGCACGGTGCTCAGACGGTGGGCCACGATCAGGCAGGTGACCCCGCGACGCCGCAGGGCATCGTCGACATCTTCCTCTGTCGCGGCATCTAGCGCGCTGGTGGCCTCGTCCAGAATGAGCACCGTCGGGTTGCCCACCAGCGCACGGGCGATTTCCAGCCTTTGCCGCTGTCCGCCACTGAAATTCGCCCCGCCTTTTTCGACGACGGTCGCATATCCCTGCGGCCTGACCAGGATTTCGTCGTGTATCTGTGCGTCCCGCGTCGCTGCGAAAAGGACATCATCAGGAATGGCCGGGTTCCAAAGTGTAATATTGTCGCGCAGGGACGCCGAAAAGAGCACGATGTCCTGATCCACCATGGATATGGACTGCCGCAGCACTTCTTCCGGGATTTGATCCCGCAGGTGTCCGCCATCGAACAGGATTTCGCCCGACCAGGGTTGATAGACACCCGAAACCAGCCGCGCCAGGGTCGACTTGCCGGAACCGCCGGGACCGACAACGGCAACGCGCTGCCCCGGCTTGATCACGAGGTTGAAGTCCTTTATCAAAGGGGGCCTGCTCCTGTTGTAACCGAAGGTGACGTTTCGCAGTTCGAGCTGGCCTGCGAGCTGGAGTCGGCCGTTGAACGTGGGTATCGACTCCGATTCCGGACTTCTTCGGCTGAAAACGGGATCTTCATCGGTTCGGGAGATGTCCTCGAGACGCTGCAGGTCGGTTTCGAGCGCCTGGCGGGTTTCGGCAAACTCCAGGAAGCGCTCGATGGGCGCCAGAAACATCTCCGCCAGGATGTAGAACCCGACCAGCATGCCCAGCGTCATTGCGCCATTCATGACCATACTGCCGCCGATGGCGAGAATCGCCGCACTGCGCAACGCGTCAACCAGCCCCGGGAGCGAGGTGTTGACGGCGCCCAGTTCGGAATAACGTTGGCGCGCACGCAGCTCACGGGCCTGTTGACCGCTCCAGCGCGAGAAAAAACGATCGTCCGCTCCCGTCATACGCAGATTGTCCGCATGATTCAACATCTGCATGCCGAGGCCGATCAGCAGTCCCTGCTCGCGTCGCATCGTCTGACTTCGAACGGCCCGAAGGACGTCGAAAAAGCGGGCCAGCGTGGCGTGCAACAACGCCAGCAAAACCACAACCAGCGCGAGCAGGACATCGTAGGCCAGCATGGCAACGAATAACACCACGCTCATGGCCATGTAGACAATGAGTACCAGAAACTGGTCCGCCAGTTTCCTGGCGATTCTGTCCGTGGACGAGATACGATCGGTCAGATCGCCGGTCAGCCTGTGTTCGAAAAACTCCACCGGCAGCCGCAGCAGCCGTGACATCCCGCGACTAAAACCAATCACCGACACCCGGACCGCGAGCCGCTTGAGAAACCGGTGTTTGAGCAGGGAAAGAACGTATACCAGGACCCCGCCAACAAGCAGGGCGGTCACCAGTCCGGCCCAGGATCCGTGTTTTGCCATGACATCGTCGATAAAGACACTGAGCGATGCGGGAATCACCAGGGTCAGCAGGGTCAGCATGAGTCCGCAGGCAATCACCCCGGTGAGCAACTTCCAGGATCCGGCGAGCAAGGCGCCCAGTTGCCTGAACAGGTCGGGTTGCTCGCCCCCGGGCGTAAAATCGTCGCCGCGCTTGAAGCGGAGCGCGATGCCGCTGAAGTCCTTTTCGAACTCTTCGGCGGAAACTCTGCGCCGCCCCGTGGAAGGGTCGTTCAGATAGTAATTCCGACCATCGTATCCTTCGAGGACGAGGAAATGACTGAATTGCCAGAACAGAATCAAGGGCAAAGGCAGCATTTCCAGTTGATCAGCGCGTACGCTGAGCCCGTTGCATTCGAGACCATAGTACCGGGAGGCGCGCAATATACTCGCTGCGCTGCTGCCGTCCCGGCTCACTTCGCACTTCTCGCGCAATTCGGTAAGCGGTACCCATCTCCCGAAGTAACCCAGCACGATGCCCAGACAGGCGGCGCCACACTCCGAAGCGTGCATCTGCAACAGGACCGGCGTGGATACCCTCTGGTCCGGTTTATCCGTAGCGGTCTTGTTCCCCGCCTTTTTGGAAGCGCGCGTCGGCATCCTAGGGTCGCCTCATCAGAAACAGCGAAATCGGAGTTTGCCTGCCAATTTCGATGACAAACCGGCATTTCCGGTCTGCTAGAGTGTTCAGATCGAGACTTTCATCCAGGACGATATCGACACGGTGCACAAATACCGGCGCTTCGGGTTCGGAAGCCCCCAGTCCACCGGAAAAGGGCACATCGGATATTGCCGCGACCGTTCCGCCATGTGCGCCTTTTTCGCCATCTGTCAAATCCGTTTCAATCATCACCGGCATCCCGTCCTCGATATGTGAAGCGATATCGGTCTCGACCCATATGAAGGCCCGGACGGTCCGGCTGCCCTCGGTCAAGTTCTCACCCTGCTCGGCCAGAACGCCGTCTACCACAAGACTGTGAGCCACGTTGCCAAAGAAAAGCCATCCCAGGAGAATACACAGAACCACGGCAATAACGCCGACGAGCAGACGCTCCCGCGGCGTGGAAATCGTTAGCAGCCGGTCGAACTGTTCACGTTCTTCCTTTGCTTCGGCGACGATTTCATGAAATGAGTTTAATGGATTGTTGAACACGACTTGGCGTTGCCTCCTCGATGGTACGCGCGCAAGGTAGAAGACCTGGGTTATTTAGGTATATAATATGAAGTTATACACGAACCAGATCAAGAATTGTCACGATCTGGAGCCGGAGAATTACAGTTTCACCGAACAGAATTGCATTCTTCGCACATAATGAGGTTTATCATTGAAGGGCCTGGCAGCCCAGCCCCTGGGACATCTGGGCGTAACTGGTGAGCGGCACCGCGCACATCCGGTCCCAGTCCGTCTTGTCGATGACCGGCCGGTTCAACAGTTCGATCATTTCGTCGAATTTGCTGAGCGCCGCGCAATCCACCGAACCGGGGTCCGTTGCCTTGCGGTGGCGCGGCCAGGCATGTTCACACGCGTAACGCCAGAAATCGCTGTCGTACTTCGAGCCACAGGAATAGTGCCAGCCGACAAACAGGCCGTAGCAGAGCATGTTGTTGATTAGAAATCGATTGACCACCGGCGTGTCGCGCTCGAGATGTTCTGGTGGCCGGTTGAGGCGCGTCTGGAGCACCATACCGATTTGCAGTTGGGCGGATACGATCGCCGTGGCCTCGAGGGGTTCCATGAAGGCCGCCGCGTTACCGATACGAGCCACCGCGCCGTCATAAATCTGACGATGGACGAAATTGGGAAACGGAATGACGGCGCGTTGTTCGAACTCCGACACGCCATCGGTCTCAAGAAAGGCGTCAAAATCCGATTCGACTTCTGCCAGGCTGGATACATCGCGGTTGAAGATGTACCCGTAGGAGGTGTGTACCGTCAGCGGAATGACGAATATCCACCCGTGCGGACGCGCAACCGCCCGGGTGTAGGTGTGTTGGAGTACCAGACCATCCCGCTCTGCTTCGATAATTGCCGGACCACGTCGGATCACGGCCGTATTGGTCGGAATGAAAGCAATGTCGATGTGCCGGTCGGGGTGAAGTTCCTTCGGAAATCCGCGCGCATCGAAGACCAGGTCGTAGCGATCCGGCGCGCGGTCCTCGAATTCCACTCGCGCGCCGCCTTCCACCCGGGTGATGTCGAGCACTTTCGCGTCGATGTGGCGCGCGCACGTGCCTTCGCGCAGCAAGTCCGCCATCAGGTCGGCGGACAGGTGGTAGGCGTAGCCCACCTGTTGCGGCGTGAAGTAGTGGGTGAAATCTCGATCGCGCCGGCCCCACCCCTCGAAGATAACGCCGTACTTGCGCGTTCCCTTCAAGCGCTGTTGGACCGTTTCATGGGGCAGGCTCGTCAGCTTCCGCAGTTCCTGAACCAGGCTCGGCCAACTGCCCTCACCCACGCCGATGACCGGTATGCGCGAATCATATATGTGGTGCAGCTCATGGCCGTCGCCGAGGTGAAGACCCGTTACGCTGGCGGCCGCCAGGGAGCCTGCGGTTCCCTGGCCGATGACCGCGATTTTCCGCAAAGATTCAGCGCCCGGCCGTATCATCTTACATCCTAACGCAGGTATCAGCCCGCTGATGGGGACACGGATCGATCAGTAGTTTCGGACATTTAAACTATTCATCGAGTATCTTCGAAGATACAAAATGCCCTTTGAATGACAATAGTTGTTCCGTCAAATGGGTCGCGGGCTTAAAGGAAGAGGCCTACAGGAGCGCAATGAGGATCTGACTCGACAATTAAGCGGTTTTCGTCTGTTGGTCGAACGGGCGGCCAGTGGGATGCTAACCAGCGGGGTTTATGTGTTTAATCCCTTCACCGCCGCCTCGATCCGCTTCAGCGCCTCGGCAAGGATCGACCGGGGACAGGCGATGTTGATCCGTTCGAAGCCCTCGCCCTCGGGGCCGAAGATATACCCCTCGTCAAGAAACACGCGCGCCTCCTCCATCATAAGGCGCTGGAGGGCGTCCTTGTCCAGTCCCAGGCTCGTGAAGTCCACCCAGACGAGATAGGTGCCCTCGGTTTCGATAACCGGGATGCCGGGCAGGTGGTCCCGGAAGAAGGATTCGAGAAACCGGAAATTCCCTTCCAGATAATCCAGCAGTTGCTCCAGCCACTCCTCGCCGTGGTCATAGGCGGCTTCCACCGCCGCGATGCCGAAGGGGTTCAGGGTGAATATGCCTGCGCTGCGGACAGTCTGCTGAAAGGCGTCCCGCATGCCGGGGTCGGGGATCATCATGTTCGAGGCCTGCAGGGCGGCGAGGTTGAAGGTCTTGCTGGGGGAGGTGCAGATGATCGACCGTTCCTGGTATTCCGGTCCAAGTGTGGCGTATGGCGTGAAGGCATGGTTCCCGAGTATGAGGTCGCAGTGGATCTCGTCGGAGACGACCAGCACGTCGTTGTCCATGCAGATCCGGCCGAACCGCCGCAGTTCTTCCGCGGACCATACCCGGCCAACCGGGTTGTGCGGGCTGCAGAGGATGGCCAGTTTCACCTCGGGATCGGCGCATTTGGCTTCCAGGTCGTCGAAATCCATGTAGTACCGGCCGTCTTCGTAGCGCAGCGGATTCAATGCAGGCCGGGTCTGCAGGTTCTCGATAGCGTTGAAGAAGGGGTAATATACCGGCGGTTGCACCAGCACCTTGTCGCCCGGTTTCGTGTAGGCGGAAACCAGAAAGTGCAGGGCGGGAACGATGCCCGGGGTGAAGCAAATGGTATCGGGATCGACGATCCAGCCATGGCGCCGCTTCATCCATCGCACCACGGAATCGTAGTAGGAAGACGGCGGGAAGGCGTATCCGTATACGCCCATGCGGGCGATTTCGGTCACCGCGTCCACCACGGGCTGAGGGCACGGGAAATCCATGTCCGCGACCCAGAGCGGAAGCACGGGTTTCGCGTGCCGCCTGACGTCGGTCTCGTCCCACGGTACGATGCCTCCGTCCCGTTTCACGTAGTCCCACTTGTACGAATTGGTGCCGTTGCGACTGATGATCTGGTCAAAATCGTAGTTCATGAGCAGGGCTTCTCCATCGGATCGGGACAATACTGAAGCGCTACTGGCGCGGTCGTGCGGCGAGGTATGTTAACCGGTCACGGAGCCGGTGTCAATTTGCATTTAACGGTTGCCATGCATGGGTGGAATCTGTACCATCATGACTCGGCGGCCGCCTGCCGGCGCCGTCGTCTTACACGTCTTTTGCCGTAGCGAAAATACCTGAGGAGCGGATCTCGGTCATCCGCCGTCCAGGTACGCAGAGCAAGTGCCGGAGTACTCCGTTCCCGCATGCGTATTACCGAAAGACTAGCACACCTGCCCGCCGGAGAAACCCTGGTCATAGCCGGCGTGGGCCAGCGCGCCGGCATTCCGGCAAAAGAGGCGGACGCGGGTTGGCCCATGGGCGTGGTCCGCCGACCCGACGGCGACCTGATCGTAATCGACTACCAGTGGCATCGCATATGGCGAATTGATCGCGATGGGATCCTGCACGCCTTTGCCGGCGACGGGATCGCGGGCGACTCGGGTGACGGAGGACCGGCCGCCGAAGCGCGGTTTCACCATCCCCACGATCTGTACCAGGACGGGCACGGCAATCTGTATCTTTCCGACCTGGGCAACTTCACCATCCGGCGCATCGACTACGAGACCGGCGTAGTCACCCGCGTCGCGGGCAACGGCCGAGTCGGCCGGGGCGGCGACGGAGGACCGGCGCTCGACGCGGAACTGGACTGCACCTGCGGCGTGGCCGTGGACCGGGAGGGCGTCGTCTACCTGTCCAGTGAGTGGACCAACAACATCCGGAGGATCGACCCGGCGACCGGCACCATCGATACGGTCTTCGGCCATCACGCCCGGCACTATCACTCCGAGCGGGGAGAAAGCCGGCCGTACTCGGGCCGGGGACTGAGCCTGGGCGGATACCATGGCGACGGCGGACCGGCCCGCGACGCCGGGTTCTATCATCCCGAGCACCTGGCCTTCGATTCACGGGGCGACCTGTACGTGTGCGATAATTCCAACGACCGGGTCCGGAAGATCGATATGCAGTCGGGGATCATCGACACGGTCCTGGGTAACGGTCAGCGCGCATCCAACGGCGACGGCGGGCCGGCCGTAGAGGCGAGCACGCTCATGCCGGACGCCATCTGCCTGGACGCCCGCGACAATCTCTACGTCGGCGAGAAGTACGGCTTCCGGGTCCGGAAGGTTGAGCGGGAGACGGGCATCGTCCGCACGCTGGCGGGCACCGGCGAACCGGGCTTCGGCGAAGAAGACCTGCCGGGTGCCGTCACGCGGTGCAATTCCGTGGAAGCGGGGATCTTTGCCGACCCGGACGGGACGGTATTCTGGGGCGACTGCTCCGGCCGGCTGCGGCGCTGCGACGGTGACACGGGGATCGTCACCACCGTACTCGGCGGCACGAGCGTACATGACGGCGAAATCGCGGCCGCAGGATTCCTCAACGGGCCCGGCGGCCTGTCGATCGGCCCCGACGGCACGATCTATATCGCGGACGTGTGGAACCAGCGCATACGGGCGATCGATCCCGACACCGGCTTGATCAGCACGGTCGCCGGTTCAGGAGCGCGGGCCTACGGCGGCGACGGCGGACCGGTCGTCGACGCCCACCTGGGGAATCCCCACGACGTCTCCGTGGACCGTGCGGGGAGAATCGTCATCGCCGATACGCGGCACGGTCACGTGCGGCGCGTGGATAAGGATGGCGTAATCCGCAATCTCGCCGGCGCGGCCTTTCAATGGGACAAGGGCGACGGCGGGCCGGCTCTGAGCGCGTGCCTGATGCACGTCCTCGCGGTGACCCACGGACCCGGCGACGACATATACATCGGCGACGCCGGCTGCGGACGCATCAGGAGAATCGACGCCGGAACCGGCATCATCACCACGGTTGCAGGCACAGGCCTGCAGGGTTATTCGGGAGACGGCGGACCGGCGGACCGCGCGCGGATCGGTTCGCCGACGGCCATCAGGGTAGATGGTTCCGGACATCTCTACTTCGCGGACGACCAACGCCATGTGATCCGGCGGGTGGATGGCGATACCGGGATCATTTCCACCGTAGCGGGGACAGGCGAAGCGGGGTTTTCCCCGGACGGCGCCAAGGCGTCGGGCGCCGCGATATCCGTTCCCCGGGGCCTGGCCCTGGATGCGCGGGGGCGGGTGTACTTTTCCGACACGGGCAACAACCGGGTGCGGCGCATAGCAGCGAACGGACGCCTTGAAACCGTTCTCGGAAGCGGGGACTACGGCGATTGCGACCGGCCCGGGGCGGCACGGGATGCGCCGTTGAATCAGCCCCATGGCCTGTGTTTCTACGGTGAGGAAGTCCTGCTCGTCAGCGATCATTTCAATAATCGGGTGAAGGCGGTCCGGATTGCCGACTGAATGGGGGTTCGCCGTCGTATGCGGCGGTCTGGTCTCCCGACAGGGCACCGTAAAGCGGGCCGTCCCCGCCGTGGTTTATCAAATCAGAACAGGAGCATGAATGAAGATCACCGACATCAAGACCGCCGAAGTGACCGTACCGAGCGGGTATACGTACCACTACGTCCGCGTGCACACGGACGAAGGGGTCTACGGCACCGGAGAGGCCAGTCACATTGACGGAGGCTGGCGGGAGTCGACCCGGCACATGGCGAAGATGATCATCGGCATGGACCCGCGGGACGTGGACGCCTGTTTCGAGTTCATCCGCCGGAAGTACATATTCATGGGCGGGGCGGGCGGCCCGGCCATATCGGCGCTCACCGGCATAGAAATCGCCCTCTGGGACCTGGCCGGCAAGGCACAGGGCGTTCCGGTCTACCGGCTCCTTGGAGGCAAGTTCAGGGACCGGGTCCGGCTGTACGTGGACAGCGCGCACTACGATTACAACGAGCGCGCCGCGCAGGTAAAGGAACGGGGATTCACGGCCATCAAATTCGATCTCGACGACGCGGAGAACCCCCACAAGCTGGACCCGTGGAACTGGTCGGTCACGCCCGACGAACTGAAGTCCCTCGTGGACCAGGCCTTCGCGATTCGCGAGGGGATCGGCCCGTCCCTCGACCTGGCCATTGATCTGCACGGCCGGTACGACGCGACCGCGGGAATGAAAATGGCCAAGGAATTCGAACCGCTGAATCTACTGTGGCTCGAGGAACCGGTTCCCCCGGAGAACATCGACGCCCTGGCGAAGATCACCCATGCCACCGGCACGCCGATCTGCGTCGGGGAGAACCTCTATCTCCGCCATGGCTTCCGGGACCTGCTGCAGCAGCAGGCGGCCGACATCATCATGCCGGACATCTCCAAATGCGGCGGCCTGTCGGAATGCCGGAAGATCGCCAACATGGCCGAGATCTACTACGTGCCCTTCGCGCCGCACAATAACTCCAGCGCGCTGAGCACGGTCGGCGACGCCCACGTCTGCGCGAGCGTGCCTAATTTCCTCGTGCTTGAATACCACCGCTTCGACGACCCGACCTGGGACGACGTGCTCGCCACGGACGAATCGGTCATCCAGGATGGGCACGTGGTATTGACGGAAGCGCCCGGACTGGGCGTGGAATTGAACGAGGCGTTTCTGGCGTCGCAGATGGAGGACGGGGAAGCGTTGTGGCAGTGATGCAATCCGCCGGAGATTCCACGGTCGATTAACTGGACGTTACAAATTCAATCAAGGCCAGGAGGGAATATGCACTGGTACATCGAAGTACTCAAGAAGTACGCGGTTTTCAACGGAAGGGCGAGGAGAGCGGAGTTCTGGTACTTTTTTCTTTTCTCCGCCGTCATCTCCATATTCCTCGCGGTGATCGACGAGTTTATGGGGCTGAAATTCGAGATGGGCGGAGAAAACCTGGGGTTCCTCAGTACCCTTTACTATATAGCGGTACTCATACCCTATCTCGCGGTGGTCTTCAGACGACTCCATGACACCGACCGCAGCGGGTTGTGGATTCTGATCGCCTTTATCCCGCTCATCGGCGCCATAGTGCTGCTCGTATTCTTGATTCTAAGGGGAACCGAAGGAGACAACCGGTTCGGACCGGATCCGAAGGCATCGGAGGCATCGGGTACCTGGTGAACTGCAAGGCGTCTCCGCAAGCGGCCAGGCCGAGGGCGACACCCGGCATTCAGGTCGGGCGGGTTGTACGGGATCAATCTCTGATTCACGCTCTCGACTGTACAATACTGTCATGGACCTGGCGCATGAGTTCGCTGTTATTGGCCCGGGTCGCATCCATGATCAGGAACCAGTCAATGATCGTCCAGATGAAGAACCCGCCGAGGGTCAGTAACTTGGCTATACCGAGGCCAATGTCACCAATGAAGAATCGGTCAATTCCGAGCGAACCGCTAATGATACTGATAGCGAGAGCGGCTTTGGGGTCTTTTCGCCGGGTTGCGAACTGCACGTCGAACTGCAGTTTTTCTTCGTTCGTCAGTTCCTTTTTTGCCAGGTTCGCTTCCTGCAATTCCAATACGTTGGACATATTCGTTTCTCCCGTGGTTCCGTGACGCGTAAGTTGTTACCAGTTCGCCCAAAGTGTGTTTTCCAGATCTTTCTGGAATTTAGACGCCTTGTAGATTTAGATTGTTTCCAGGCGACAGGACAGTCTGGGGTCCCTGGCACGCACCTCTCGATGCGTTCTGAATGCGCCCGGCGAACGACGGAGTACTCGACATCGGCCCGTTTATAAAGTCTGTTTTCAGCGCCAAAAATCAACAGATTACCTGAGTCCGCAGTTTCCGTTTTTCTGTACGGTTTTCATTTGCGTCGAGGATATACCAAGAAAGGACAGATCATGATCAGAGTGGGTTCAATCGGGCTTGGCGGAATGGGGTCGCACCAGGCCAGGGTCTTTAATGGGGTCGATGGCTGTAAACTGGTCGCCGGTGCGGACCCATCCCCGGAGATGCGGGAGGGGTTCGCCAGGAACTTCCCTGGCACGCAACTGTTCGATTCCGCCGAAGCCATCGTCAACAGCGGCAAGGTAGACGCCGTCGTGGTCGCTGTGCCCACCGGCCTGCATTGCGCCGCGGTATCGACGGCCCTGGCCGCCGGCATTCCGGTTCTGGTGGAGAAACCCATGGCCCGCACGGTGGAGGAATGCAAGAGATTGAACGATGAGGCGGATCGTCGCAACACCGTCCTCATGGTCGCCCACTGCCGCCGCTTCGATCCTTACTGGAAGTCCTGGGGGGCCTACGTGGCATCGGGGGAACTGGGCGCTCCCATCCTCTGGCGCAACGCCATGGCCGGTTTCGGACCGGGCAGATGGTACATGGACCACGATATGGGCGGCGGCCCCCTCATGGATGGCGCCGTCCACAATTACGATTTTGCTAATTTCCTCTTCGGAGATCCGGAAAGCGTCTTGTCCAGCTCGGTCAATCTGGACCCGGAATCCACCGCCCTGGACACTTGTTCCGCCATTGTCCGCTATCGTAACGGAAACCAGTTGCTCATGTCGTGGAGCTGGGCGGCACGGGGCAACGGACTACACGACATCATCGGGCCGAAGGGCTTCATTCAATTCGGTACCGGCGACTTGCCCGAACCGGAAGACGACGTGCCTCATCAGTACTGCTGTTTCACAGACCGGGAGGGTGGGCAGACCCTGATCGGGTCACGATCGGAGCCGGACATGTATGCCTACCAGGCGGAGCATTTCCTGTCCTGCGTCCGCGGAGACGTCACGTGCCTTTCGCCGGGCACCGAGGCGATCAAGGCTATCGCCGTCGCGGACACCATCCTGCAGGCCGGCCCCGGCGGCGAGTCGCGGGAGGTGTCATGGACGTGACGGTTCGGCCCCGCGGCCATACCGGATGTCCTCGTGTGTCGATCGCAACCAATTGAACCCGTTCACCCCTCATTAAAGGAAACAGTCATGAACAGACTACGGTGCTTCCTCACCAACAACCTCGGCATGACCGACCTCGGCCTGCTCATCATCCGCCTGGTGATCGGCTTCAGCATGGCGGCTTTTCACGGCTGGGGCAAGATATCCAATCCCGGGCGCTGGGCCGCCATCGGCGGGAACATGGAACTCGTCGGCATCAGCTTTCTCCCGGCGTTCTGGGGGTTCATGGCCGGGTTCGCGGAGTTCTTCTGCTCGATCCTGGTGATCCTCGGCGTGTTCTTCCGGCCCGCGACGACACTGCTCGCGCTGACCATGTTACTGGCCATGCTGCGCCACCTGTCACTGCCCGCGGACGATCCGGGTTCGGGACTCAGCGGCGCGTCGCACGCCATGGAACTCTGCGCCGTCTATATTGCCCTGTGGTTTGCCGGACCGGGCAAGTACAGCCTGATGCCGGGAAGAATGAAAGAACAGGCTTAGTTCCGGGATACATAGTGCTACCAGCCAAAGCATATCAGGAACCGGTTCACGCCATTAGCCAGACGGTAAAGATCGGGGTGATTTCGGATACCCACCGCCTGTTGCGGCCGGAGGCCCTGGCCGCGCTGACCGGCGTTGAACGGATCATTCACGGCGGGGACGTGGGCGGCGAGGATATCCTGGAAGCCCTTGGGTCGATCGCGCCTGTCACGGTAGTCCGGGGCAATACCGACTACCAGTCCTGGGCGGCGCGGCTGCCGGCTTCCGAACTGATCGAGGTTGCCGGCAGGTCGATCTACGTCGTGCACGACATCGAGGACCTGGGCGTCGATCCCGTTGCCGCAGGGGTCGATGTCGTGGTTTTCGGCCATTCCCACCAGCCTGTGCTGGAACAACGCGGCGGCGGGGTGTGGTACCTCAACCCGGGAAGCGCCGGACCGCGGCGCTTCGGCCTGCCCGTGACAGTCGCCCGGCTGGAAGTATCCTCATTGGGTATAGAAGGGAAAATCGTCGATCTGGATGTATAGGCGGAGAGCCGTCAGTGCACGGCCACGGTCATGGCCTCGAAGCGGTCCGTGTCCCACTCCGCGCCCCAGCCCGGACCGTCGGGCGGGACGATATGGCCGTCCGCGACCAACGGTTTGTTGACCATGCCCCAGGTGCTGGCCGTGTCTACGAATCCGTGGCCGCCCGTTTCATAGAAGCCTGTATTGTCGATACAGCATCCCAAATGGGCGTGGACGAGCCCGAAGAGGCCGCCTTCGGCGTTCAACTCGACGTTGGTGTCGTACATTTCGGCGAAGTGGGCCATCTTGAGCACCTGCGTGGTCCCGAAACGGGCGTTGGCGCGGAGCAGATCGGTTGCCCCGGACATCAGCCGCTGGGTCGATATCCCCAGGTCGTGCATCAGTGTTTCGTTCCCCATAACCGGTATGGTCAACTCCTCGCACAGTATCCGGTACTGGTGCTCTTTCTGTTCGTGCATCGGTTCTTCCAGCCAGATGAAGTCCAGTTCCTCCATGACCCTGCCGACCTCGATGGCCTCCTGGAGTGTGTAGGAACAGACCGGGTCGTTCAGGAGCAGGTAATCGGGGCCGACGATCCGGCGCACCTCGCGGAATATGGGGATGTCCGCCTTGCCTCCCTTGTACGTGTGAAACTTATAGGCATTGACGCCGTATTCCTTGCCTCCCTGTATCATCTTCAGGTAGGTCTCGATGTCTGAGTCACCCCCGGTCAGGTATACCGGAAACCGATCCCGGACCCGACCGATCAGGGCGTAGACCGGCAATCCCGCCTTCTTGCCCCCGATGTCCCACAGGCAGTTGTCGAAATCGCCGAACCATCCGGGCTTCTGGTACAGCCACCGCGTGCCCTTGTGGAGCAGCTGGAACAGTTCTTCTCGGTTCAACGCGTTCATGCCCAGCACCTGCGTGCGCAGGATTTCCACCTGCTCGCGGTCCATTGTGGTCGTGCACGTGCCTTGAATGCCTTCATCGGTCTCGACGCGGATGAAGTGCTGCCGCAGATTGCCGCCCTTCGGATGGTGCGTGCTGCCGTGGGTGTACTGCGTGCGCCTCAGGCCGGGAACCCGCCTCAGTTCATGGTAGTACTGCGGCTGGTCCGGATCTTCCAGGACGAATAGTTTGATGCCGGTGATTTTCATGGGGTATTCCGAGGTGCGGGAGAAGCCGCCGGGAGTTCTGCGACGAACTGGTAATCGGGTTCCTTTTCCTGGCGGTCCATGATCTGGATGATCTGCTTCCACGTCTCCCACAGCCCCCGGGTGCAGTAGGGCATCTCGTGCTTGATGAGCCGGTGCAGCCGGCCCAGTCTGTAGCAGGGGACTGCGGCGTACATGTGGTGCTCCGTGTGGTAGTTCATGTGCCAGTAGAGGAACTGCAGGATGGGGTTGATATAGAACGTCCTGCAGCACAGTCTATAGTCGGGTACCTCATCCTGCAGACCCACGTGCTGCGTCGCGTTACACAGGAACTGCAACCACGCGCCGATCATCTTCGGGAAGGTGAAGACAAGGGGAACGACCCAGAGGCCGTATACCAGCGATACGCCCGCGACCAGCACGTGCCCGGTGAACATGATCCGTTCCCAGTTGGTGTAGGCCCTGCGCCGCTCCGGGTCGCTCTCTGGGAAGAGCTCCTGCGACCAGCGATCGTCCGGGATTTTGCCCGCGACGGCCGCCAGCCTGCCTTTCACCAGGTCGTAGGGATAGCGGTAGTTGACGATCGACCACTTCCACATGTTACGCAGATCGAACTTCGCGGGCAGGACCACCTCCTGGTCGTCCGGATGGTGTAACGTATACTTGTGATGTTCGGTATGACTCGCCCAGAAATGATGGTGGTTGTGCCATCCCAGGAAGGAATATACGCGGAGGAAGAAGCGGTTCAGCCAGCGGGTCCTGAAGACGGAATCGTGTACCAGTTCGTGAAACCCGTTGACCAGGAAATGCCAAAAGTGGCCGTTGACAAACACGAGCAGGAGAGTGACGTACCAAGGCCAGTTAAGGGAAGAGTAGATGGCGATCCCGGCCCCCGCGGCGAGTACGGCGAGATAGCCCAGGGTCTGGACGAATCCGAGAAAATCGCTGCGTTTGTTGAGGTTGGCCAGTTGCTCCCGCGTCACGCGGCAACGGTACCACTTCACGCGGGTCTTGGGGAGCGGCTTGTTGTACTGCGGACCCTCGGTCAGCACTTCCTCGTCGGTCAACGCGGCGGGGTCCGGACCGACGATTTCGGGCTGTCCGGCAGATTCAACCGGTTTGGAGGATTTAACCTGTCCGTGGGTGTCCTTGGCAGTTTCGCTCATGGTTTTTTTCCTGCCTGAACGATGTGGTTGGAGACACGGATAATTAAGGCCGGTTTTTGACGACAGTCAAGCGCATTATCCCCGCATTGTCCTTTGAGACCGCGGCTGTACCACGCCGACCAGGATCGCCTACTTGCCGGTCTCACCCTTGAGAAAGCGGTCGAACCAGTCCACCATCCATTCGAAGTACTCGAATCGGAAGACGTGGTTTCCGTCGGGCTGGTATACGCGGAAATGGTCGCCGGCGCCGGCGTCGCGGTAAACCGGCGCCACCTCGCGAATAAGTTCGTCGACGCCCACCCGGGGCATGTCCTCGTCCGCCGTGGGCGCCACCATCATGAAGGGCCGTGGCGCTATACAGTTCGCGACGATTTCGGGATGGTCGAAGTAGCGAAGGATGTGGGGCACGTAGAAGTAGGCGCTGTGCCGGTACAGATCGCCTTCCCGTACGACGCTTTCCAACTGTCCTACGCCGCCGCAGATGGGAACGCCGGTCGACAGCCACGGGGCGCAGGCCATGGCATACCACGTCGCGTTGCCCCCCAGCGACATGCCCGTCAGTCCCACTTTGTTGTTCCCGACCCGACCCTGGGCTTCGAGCACGCGGACGCCCCTGAGCGCTTCTTCCACGAGCAGTCCCATCTGCGAAATCCCGTAGACCGACAGATGCTTGAGTTCGATGTACCAGGATTCCTCGTTCGTGCCCCGGCCGTGGCAACCCTTGGGAGAGATGGCCAGGGTGACGTAGCCCCGCCGCGCCAGTTCCCGGGCCCAGCCATAGAGCGGCGGTTCATTCGGACCGTCCTTGTAGAACTTTTCGAGGGCCATGCGTTCGGCAGAACCGCCCGTTCCCGGAACGCAGACCACGCCGGGGAGGTGATCGGCCGGATTGTCCAGGGGTTCGATCAGGATGGCCGGGACCGTCTCCTCGTGGGAATTCACGTATGCCAGGTGCGTGAGCCGGATGTTGTCTTCAACGCGGGACGAACCGACCGTGAAATCGATCTGCTCCGGGATTTCCGCCATGCCGAAGAGCTCCAGCAGCTTATCGCGGGTCTTATCGGGCGGAATCGATTCGGGAAACCTGGGGCGCAGCCCTTTGCGGTTATAGGTGGTCTCGAAGGGCTTTTCCATAATGCACCTCACTATGGGTCAGCGAGAGGGTCTGGAAACCGGCTGAGCCTGGAAGCCGGCAGGATCTGGAAGTCGTCAGAGCCCGGACGCCGGAAGGATCCGGAACCCCGCGGGGCCTGGCCGGCTCGCCAGGTGTCTCCGATCCTACACGGCATAGGGCGGAAACTCGTGGGTGTGGCTTTGCGCGACTTCATTGCTCAATTTGCCGTCACGCATGAAATCCTTCTCCCGGCCCTGCTCCACGATCAGGTCACTTAACTGGTCGCGAAGGATCCGGGCCCTTGGATGATCATCGCTGTAGAGGTTCCGGCACTCGAGCGGGTCTTCCTGGAGATCGTAGTATTCGAACTGCCCCGTCCGATAGTGCCAGATGAACTTCTCCGCGTGGTCTACAAGGTAATGACCGAATTCGAGGTGCTCCGCGTGCAGATGATCCCGGTCCAGCCGGTCCGTCTCGCCCTGCAGGAGCGGCATGAGTGACTGTCCGTCCATGCGGCCGGGCGCGGGCAGGCCGCACACGTCGAGCAGCGTGGGCATCAGGT
>JAJEHX010000019.1 GCA_022823465.1 Candidatus Latescibacterota bacterium | reverse complement strand
CCCTTCATCCACCGGCGTGGTGTCAATGCCGAAGAGGAGATCGTTCTCCGCCGTGTAAAACTGCATAGGCAGTTCCATGGACAACTGTACTGGCGCGCCATCCATGGTGAAGAGATCGCCGAAGTATTGGGTTGGGCCTGTATCGAAATTCATTTTCTTGCGCTGTACCAGAACGTGATCGGCGACATCCAGCGGACGCAATATGGGTGTCCAGGTCTTGTACATTTCTCTGAAGAGTTCTGTGGCCGACTCAATCTGCCCGCCACCAGGATATTCAAACGGACCGTAGCCGGGCGAATCGGCCGCGTACGTCGCTAAAACAGTTCCGTCCCATGCCATCCTGTACACGGGATATTCCTTGACCGTTGAGCACAGAATATGACCATCGGGTGTCCGGCTGAAATGCTGGTCTCCCATGGTAAAAAACAGCCTCGTGTCCGGCTCTCTTTCGCCATGACTCCCGACTGTAACGCCTTCCATGTCGTAAACCGTAAAGAACGTTGGCTCCCAAAGGGAGTTCACCGCTACCTGTCCATGTTTGCTCACCAGAATCCCCGATGCCGCCGGAAAATCATATCGGAAACTGTTTACGTACGTACCATCTACTCCGAAAGTCACTACCCGGCGATTATCGGTATCGAGTACAACGACCTTGTCTTCAAATACAGTTGCTCCGCCGGGAGCCCGCAGTTCTCCGGGGCCAGAACCTTCCCGGCCTATACGCCTGATCAGCATCCCCTCCTCATCAATCACCCAGATCGCATGCTGTTGCCAGTCGGTCAGGTAATAGAGCCCATCGGTGTTCTTGTACAGATCCAGGATATGGCCCGTTATCTCATCACCCAGATCGAGGGGTATATCACCGGATTTCTCGATGGCGAAATTCTGCGCAGAGGCACTAGGGACAGCCAACGAGATCAGACTGGTAAGCAGAAAAGTAAAAGGTGACTTTATGAATCAAATCTCCAGGATGAATGTCGAACAGGCATTGTTCGTCGAATGACCGACGAACATCAGCACCGATGATACCACGAACCTGCAGAATCCTGAATTTCACATAATGAACAGACCGGAGTGTGTCGGGTCAGCGCACGGCCGTGACTGTCATTCCCTCAACCTTACCCGTACCGGCACGTCGTGGGCGAGCGTGATGTTTCCCGTGACGGCCACCGTATCGCCCTCGGCGATCCCGGTGGTCACTTCACGCCAATCGTCGCCTTCCTGCCCCAGGGTGACGTAGGTCCACTGGGCCCTTCCATCTTTAACCACAAAAACCAACGTGCGATCGTCACGACTGACGATCGCTTCGTCGGGCACGGCGATCCGGTTTTCGTAGGAGATACCTCTGATAAGTACCTCTGCGAACATGCCCGATTTGAGCCGCCCTCCCGGATTGGCCAGTTCCGCTTCGACGATACCCGTCCCGCTTTCTTCATCGACGGAGGGGTGAATGCGGGAGATCTTGCCTTCGAAGAATTCGCCGGGCCAGGTGGTGACACTGATGCGTATGCCATGTCCGATGCCGACGGCGCCCAGGTCGCTTTCCAGCACCGCCGCCCTGACGCGTATCCTGGAGATGTCAATCAGCTCGAAACAGGTCTCTCCGGTACCGAGTTGCTGTCCTTCCTCCACCATTCTTTTTGCGATGATACCCGAGAACGGGGCATGGATGGAAGTCTGCCCCAGCTCCCACTGCGCGCTGGCGTGTTCCAGTTCAGCTCGGATCAAACCGGTGTTCTGTGCAATGAGGTCCAGGCGCCGCGAACCGCTGAGCAACTGGGCGGCGTCGAGATTCCTCTGCGCCGACTGCAACGCGCCGCCGTCGACTTCGCCGTTCTCGTATGCCTGCCGCGCCTGTTCCAGCGCGTCTCGTTCGCGTCTCACCCAGGCAGTGTCCGGATCCATAACGGCGGAGGTGTCCATGATGAACACGGCATAGTCGATCCGCTTGTCCAGGAGTTCCGCCTCCGCCTTTTCGACATTCAGCTCGAATCGCGCTTCATCCAGACGAAGGAGAAGGTCGCCCTCCGTAACATGATCGCCCTCGCGAGCCAGCACCTCTTTCGCCCTGCCCGGAACGCCGGCGCTCAACTCCGTTCGCCGGATGGCCATCAGTCGCCCCGAGGCGACGATCGAACGAGTCAAGGTCCGGGGGGTCACGATTACGGCCTCGACCGGGAAGGGCTGCACGGTGGTTTCACTCGAATCGACCTCGGCAGCCTCTTCCGCAGGTTCTGGAGTACACGAACTCAGGTAGAGTACGGATGTTACAACCACCACGAGGGCGATGACGAAGGCTGGTACAAGTGTTTTCACGGTAGTTCGTCCTTGAGTCGGTCCATAGAAAAACCAGAAGACCGTCATATTATGACCGATTTTCTGGTTTCGCATCAAGCCACTGACTACTACGAAACAAACTTGTGCGTGGATACACGCCGGTTTACAAAGCGACGAAAGGCTGCCTCAGGGAATAGACGACCACCGAGGGATTCGCCTGCTCGTCGATGGGTTCCACCAACATGTAAAGACGATCCTCGATGGAGAACAGCGCGCCGGGATAATTCATGTAATCGGGAAGTTGGATATCCCCTGCGATCAGGTTGAGATCGGAATCATAGATTTCGAGAAAAGTCCGCGCATATCCCGGTTCCGCGAAGACCACGCCGAGACTCCGGCCGCCGATGGGCAGTATCTGAAGAATATGACTCCATTGGTCATGATATTCATTAAGTTTCGACGGGTCGTCAAGTATTCGTGGGTCGTACTCTTCCGGCGGCGCGACATATCGGGGAGATTCGCGCTGTGCCATATCGATAAACTGGCCATCGGGCGTGTATTTGTGAAGGGTATATTCATAAGGCGTAATGAAAAACACATACTCTTCCCGCAGAACGATACCGCCGCCCCGCGACCTCGCCGCCGGATTGAAGTTTTTGGACTGTGGCGCGAACTGGCGCAGGACTTGTCCCTGATCATCCAATTCAAAGACAAGGTCGCCCTTGTTTCCCGAATCTCCATAACCAAAAAAACGGCCTTCCTGCGAAACGTGGAGCTCATCCAGCCGTGTTGTCGATAGAAAGCTACGTACGAATTTAAAACTGCTGTCGTAGCGCGATATGCGCATCAACATCATGTCGTACAGGTAGAAGTCCGGGCCGTCTGTACCGATTGACAGGGGATAACGGTACTCGCCCGGCCCATCGCCCGCCCCGCCAATTCTCCCTTTGCCAACCCCCGACTTATCGTAGATTCCCACACGGGGAGTTATATCCATTATGACGATGTCACCAGCCGCCGTTACGGTGCCGATCCGGGGAATTGGTCCGATGAGAAACTCGTCTCTCGCATCCAGGGTAATGCGTTTTTCTTCCCTGAAGATGTCTTTGAAGACAGAAGGCCTCTTCTGTGCGCATCCTGCCCAATTCGGCATGAACACGACTGCGACGGCAATCGTCATCGTTAAGATTCGCAATGCAGAGGTACGGCCGGTAGCCGGTTGAGCTGCCATATACGTAAGACTGAAGAACAGGGTTTAAAGTTGGGATTGGCGGCGAAGTCCGCAACCGCCGGATTGCCGGATCCTGCCGATCTAAAACCCCGGCTTCTCCGCGTCCTCCGCAGCCGGGCCCTGCAGGTTGACGTTGTCCCCGGTGGGCCAGCGTACGGAGTATCGTGAGGAGCGGTCCCGCTTGTACCCGGCGTGCCAGTAGTTGCTGGTCGCCAGCCATTCCAGCAGATCTCCCTTCATCTTCGCCTTGATCGCCTCAAACGCATCGTCGTCCCAACGGTTCCACAGCTCTCCGGGGTCAGCCTCCAGGTCGTATAACTCGCCTTCATCCTGCCCGATGTAGTAGACCATCTTGTGGGTCCGGCTGCGCATCATGATCTGGTAGTTGTCCTCGCAGAACACGTAATCACGGGGTACGACCGGTGCGTCGGGGTCGGCGTAGGGCATGAGCGAACGCCCTTCCAGGTAGGTGGGGACCGGAACGCCGGCCGCCTCGAGTATGGTGGGCCCCAGGTCCATGAGGGAGACCAGGTCGCTCACGTGGTCTCCACGACGGCGGCGGTCCGGGTAGCGGATGATGAGCGGGATGTGGGTAATCGTGTCGTACATGAGCCATTTGTAGGCCATGCCGTGGTCGCCCAGGTTCTCGCCGTGGTCCGAGCAAAAGACGACCAGGGTGTTGTCCAGGTAGCCTCTTTCCTCCAGGGCGTCCAGGATTTCCCCCATCTTCTCGTCCACTGTGGTCACCTTGGCGTAATAGTGCCGCCGCATGTGGTCGATGCGGTCGTCGTTCGCCAGGTACATGTTGATGCCGGATTCGTGACCGGCCGTGGAGAACATCTTCTTCAGCGCTTCATGCTGTCGCGGTTTTTCCGCCAGTTCGTTCTCCCGGGTTACGGGCCGGGGTATCTCGACCCCGTCGTACAGGCTCAGATGTCGGGGCAGCGGGTCCCAGGGCTCGTGGGGACCGGTAAACCCGATTTCGAGAAAGAAGGGCTTCTCGCCGCGGTGGCTGCGGATCCAGTTGAGCGCCGAGTTTCCGATGAAGACGTCGCTGTGGAAGCGTTCCTCCTCGTGCCAGGCCACGCCCTGCAGTTTCGTCCACCAGTCGGGATCCGTCAGGTGGCGGTCGTTGGGCCGTTCCACCCCGTGGAAGGTCATGTAGCGGCCCCAGTCGTCGTCCGCGCCGCCGCCGGCCAGGCTCATGCCGGTCGGGTTCTCGACGACGACCCGCTCGTGGAACCCGCCGGGTATGTCCCGGGGCATGAAATGCATCTTGCCGATACTGGCGCACCAGTAGCCGTTTTCCGCGAGGTCCTGCACCCAGTTGCGGTGGCGTCCCCAGGGCTGGAAACTGTAGACGCCCGTGTTATGGGGGTACATACCCGTGAAGACGGCCGCCCGCGAGGCCACGCAGGTGGCGCCCGGACAATAGGCCTGCCGGAAGGAAACCCCTTCCCGGACCAGCCGGTCGTGGGCGGGGGTGGTCATATGGGGATTGTCCCAGCCGCGGATCGTGTCGATTCGCTGCTGGTCGGTCATGATGAGGATGATGTTGGGACGGTCCGCGGCCATCCGTGGGCTCCAGGGTAGATGGGTACAAGGGTGATGAAGAGATGCGCACGGGAATGACCGGGCCGCTGCTACGCCACCCGGTCCTCCATCGTACCGGTACCGTCTTCTTCGGACTCGGGTTGCAGGCGGCTGACCACGGCCTTGGTGATCCGCTGTCCCTCTACCTCGCGCACCACGATCCGGAAATTCCGGAACGGCACGGCCTCTCCGGGTGACGGCACCCGGCCGAGTTCGTTGAAGATCAGGCCGCCGACGGTTTCGAATCCGTCCGGCGTGATGTCCAGGTCGAGGATGTCGTTCAGCGTGTCTATGTTGAGCCGGGCGTGGACGAGGAACGAACCGTCGGACAGCGCCACGTACATCGGATCCTCGTCGTCGTATTCGTCCTGGATCTCTCCGACGATCTCCTCGAGCAGATCTTCCAGGGTCACCAGGCCCGCGGTCGTCCCGTGTTCGTCCACGACGATGGCCAGGTGGATCTTTTCCTGCTGGAACTCCTTCAGCAGTTCCGCGGCTTTCTTGGTTTCCGGCACGACGTAGGGCGGACGCAGGAGGTCTTCCAGGTCCTTCTCCTCTTCAGGATCTTCGCTTAACTGAAGCAGGTCCTTGGCGTATACCACGCCCACGATATCATCGACGGAATCGCCGTATATCGGAATCCTGGAATGTCCCATCTCGCGGATGAGCTCGAGCAGTTCCGGTATCGGCCGGGACTTTTCCGCGCACACCATGTCGACCCGCGGCACCATTACTTCCCGTACGCTGGTGTCGTGCATTTCGATGATGCTGCTGATCATCTCCTTGTCGTCGGGCTTCAGCTCGCGGGTTTCTTCCAGTTCGAGTACCCGGTGCAGTTCGTCGTCGAGCCAGTAGGGATTGCGTCCGCTGCTGAAGAGTCCCCCCCGCGCCATGCGCCGATTCAACACGAGCGCCGGCGTGATCAGCGGCCAGAACAGCCAGTAGCTGACCAGGACCAGTACGGCGGAGACGCGAACGGCCAGGTCGGAGTACCGGGACACGAGGAGCCTGGGAAGCCACTCGATCAGGATCAGCAACACCCCGATGGCGAACAGTCCGGAGAAAGTCAGCGTGAGGGTAGAGCCGAAGGATTCGGTAAGCGGCGGCGCCAGGGTCAGGGCAACCACGGAGATTACGACGCCGGCCGTGGTGATGGTCTTTCCGATAAGCAGGGTGGTGAACAGGCGTTCCTGGTTGTCGAGCCACCGAGTAACGCGGCTGGATTGTCCGCCTTCGTGGGCGGCCTTGAGTTCCTGGAGCGTGGTTTTTGGCAGGCTGGAAAACGCGGATTCCGCTCCGGTCAGGAGCATGGCGTAGATGGTGCAGGCGGTCAGGATCAGCCATTCGACCAATAGGGGAATGTCGTCATCCACAACACTTTTCTCCCACGTGACCCCCTGGAATCCCGCCTGCGTCCGCGGCCGCCGAGTAGACCCGCTCCTTCTCCCGCATCACTTTGCGTTCCGAAGCGTTGTGGTGGTCATATCCCAGCAGGTGCAGACACCCATGGACCACGAGCCGATGCAACTCGTCGTCCAGGGACACATGATAACGGCCGGCCTGGTCCCGGGCCCGGTCGACGGAAATGTACACGTCGCCCAGCGCTTCCTCGTCGAGCCCGGTACCGTCGTCCAGGTTGAACGACAGCACGTCCGTCGCGCGATCCAGATGGCGATACTTGTGATTCAACTGCCGGATGTAGGGGTCGTCGACCAGTACTACGGTCACGGCCGCATGGTCTCGGCCCTCACCCCGAAGTACCCGGCAAACGGCACTGCAGAGCGCCTCGCGCGGCACGTCCAGCGCGGGCAGGGTCGTTTCGATTTCAACACTCAAGATGAAAGCGGGCGGACTTACGGGTTCTCATGCCGTTCATAGGCCTTGATGATGTCCTGGACGAGCCGGTGCCTGACCACGTCCGTTTCCGTCAGGTATACGAAGGCGATGCCCCGAATGTCCGCCAGGACGTCCTGGACGTGCACCAGGCCGGAAACCTTGTCCTCGGGCAGATCGATCTGGGTGATATCGCCGGTTATGATCGCCTTGGAATTGGCGCCCAGGCGGGTCAGGAACATCTTCATCTGCGCCGTCGTCGTGTTCTGGGCTTCATCGAGGATCACGAAGGCGTTGTTCAGCGTCCGGCCGCGCATGTACGCCATGGCGATGATCTCGATGGTCCCGTCTTCGATGAGGCGTCCGGCTTTGTGGTTCGGGATCATGTCGTGCAGCGCGTCGTAGAGGGGCTTGAGGTACGGGTCGACCTTCTCCCGAGGATCGCCGGGGAGAAACCCGAGGCTTTCGCCCGCTTCCACGGCCGGCCGCGCCAGCACGATCCGGTCGACTTCTTCCCTGCGGAGGGCCGAGATGGCCATGGCTACCGCCAGGTAGGTCTTTCCCGTGCCGGCAGGCCCGATGGAGAACACGATGTCGCATTTCCGGACCTGGTCCACGTACCTCTGCTGGTTGGGACTCCGCGCCCGGATCCGTTCCCGCCGGGACAGCACCTCGATCGATTCGCCGTCGTAAGCACCCGTTTCTTCGCCGTTCTTCTTTACCGTCTTCGTGTCCCGGATGATGTCGTCTACTTCGCGGGTGCGGCCCTGCTGGACGGACTTGATCATTTCGCGCAGCACGCTGGTGATCTGCCTGACCTCTTCCGCTTTGCCCGTGATCACGACTTCTTCGCCCCGGGCGGTGATTTTAGCGTCGAATTCGCTTTCTATGGCGCGCAGCCTGGAGTCATACTGGCCGTAGAGCGCGAGGGGATCGATGCCCTTGGCCGACAGTCGATGCGTAACCGTGTTTTTCAATGATGGCATAGATTGGCAGGTTGATACATGTACTGCGCGATCCGACTGCCTGTTCCCGTCGCCCAGGACGGACAGTCAAAAGCGCCTTGTTTCCCGTAACTCAAATCTAACGGAAAAGCCAGCCTGTGTCAAGCGGATTCCGCCGGACGAGGCCGGCCGCAGCGCGTCTCGAAAGGGCGCGTGGGTATCGCCTGTGTACGGTGTATACAGGGGGCTAGCCGGCGTTCCGCGAGAGTCCACGGCTGTCGAGCAATGCGTCGAAATCCGCCGTGATCGTGTGGATACGACGCCGGACATATTCGGCGGACGTCCGTATGCGGTCCGCCGTACCGGTTTCGATCAGTCCCCTGTCACAGGCCTGCTGCAACTCCTCTTCGTCCAGTACGCGGCAGTCGCCGTCCGGAAAGAACCACAGGTCCAGCAACTGGTCGTCATACTCCACGCGGTCCGGTCCGATCCGCACCCGGTCGCAGAGGTGTACGTAGTGCCCGACGAGGTTTCCGTCCGGCCCGAGCATCTTCCACAGGACGTACGGCAGTCCTTCCTCGTAATAGGCCAGGGTCAGGGTGCCCGGGGGAATCCGGATGTCCCCCTGCAGGTATGCCCGCGTGGACCGGTAGGAGATCACCATGCGGCTGCCCCCGTGGTAGAGCAGGCGGCACGAGAAGGACTGGTCGGGCTTGCCGGGGTTGTGCTTGATTTCCGTGACGGTGCCGGCCATGGAAGGATCAGGCGATCCCTTCGAGGACGGCCCGGATTTCCGCCACGAGTGGACCGTTTCCGTGTTGCCTGTACCAGGAACGGATGCGCGGGTAGATCTCTTCCATGGGAATCCTGCCCTTGTTGTCCCGCATGATCGCCTGGCATTCCTCCGGGCGGGGTCCCCAGCGGGCCACCTCGTTCAGGCCGTCGTCCATGAAGACGAGATAGGGAATGGCCCTGGAACCGTCGGTGAGATACCGGTCCATGACGTCCAGGTGCTCGTCCCTGCGGAAGATCCTGTATGCGATGGACGGACTCTGCTCCAGCATGCGGATGATGGGCGGAAGGCTCTGCACTACGTCGCCGCACCAGTCCTCCGCGAGGATGAGCACCTTCAAGGGGGTAGTGATGGAGGCGAAGAACCCGGAGTCCTCCGGATCCAGCGTCATTCTATCGTAATTCTCATGGAATCTTTCAAGATTCTTCTCGCTGTTCCGCATGTAGTCGTCCCAGCGGAATCCCGAGGCGAATCTATCTTCGGAAACTACGGGCATGGCGGCTCCAGACTGTATCCAGGTTGAAACAAAGCGGGTTATATATGCATCAGGCGAACCATTCGGTCCGTTCGGCGGCGGGCACTCTTTTCTGGGCGGGGACCTGCTCGGGATAACCGGTGTAGAGGAAGCCGACGATCTCTTCTTCCCGGGCATCGATCTTCAGCAGTCCCAGCGTGTCGGGGTCCCGGATCAAGCCCCCCGTGCTCCACTGCATGCCGATGCCTTCTTCCCAGGCGGCCAGCGCGATATTGTGAATGGCGCAACAGGTGGCGGCGTAATCCTCGCGCGCCCGGAAGGCGTCCTCGTCCTTCTTGCAGACCACGCCGATGATGACGGGCTTGGACAAGATCTTGGCATAGCCCTTCTCGGTGGCCTTCCGCAGGACGGCGGGATCGTCCGACTTTGTTTTACCCCGCTGGATCTTGCAGTAGATGTTCGCCAGGGCCTCCTTGGTCTGCCCCGTGACGACCAGGAAGCGCCAGGGTTCCGTCAGCTTGTGGTTCGGCGCCCACACGGCCGTTTCGAGCACGCGGGCGATCACCTCGCGGGGGACCGGCTCGGGCTTGAACTCGTATATCGACCTTCTGTTCCGGATTGTGTCGAGTACGGACATATGTCTTAGTGTCTACCGGCGCTCTTCCCGGATCGATTCCACCTGGATCAGATCTCCGTGCCGCGCCGTGCCCGGCTGGCCGCTGGCGCCGTTATGGCCGCAACTCGCGCAGCCCTTCTGGCCCCGGGACGAGAATTGCCGCGTGAAGGTACGGATGACAAACGCGGCCGCCAGTCCCACCGTTATGGCAACGATCAGGGTTTGCAGGTCCATGGTTTAAAGATAATGACGAAACGGTTAAATGCCAAGTGGTCCGGGGCGCGGCTACCCGTAGCCCAGGAGCAGTCCCCCCTGGTAGACGACAAAGGATCCGACGTAGGCCAGGGCGGTCATGTACAGGACCATGACGATGGGCCATCTCCAGCTGTTGGTCTCCCGTTTCACGATGGCGACCGTGGCCATGCACTGGCAGGCGAGGGCGAAGAAGACCATGAGGGCCACCGCGACCAGCGGCGTGTATACCCGTTCGCCCGTTTCCGGATCCATCTCTCCCTGCAGGGCCGTCCTGAGATCGACCGAGGTCTCGTCGGCCTCCTCTACGTTGTAGATCGTCGCCATGGTGCTGACCAGCACTTCCCGGGCGACGAAGGAAGTGATCAGGCCGATGCCCACTTTCCAGTCGAACCCGAGGGGCTCGATGGCCGGTTCGATCAGCTGGCCGAGCTGGCCGGCGTAACTCTGCTGTATGCGCGACCTGGAGGACATGGTGTCGTAGTCGTCGGGTTGCGGGTACGAGGCGAGGAACCAGAGGACGACCGAAATGGCCAGGATGATTTGTCCCGCGTCCGTCACGAATACCCTGGCCCGTTCGATCATCTGCAGGAAAACCCACCTCAGGGACGGCCGCCGGTAGGGCGGCAGTTCCATGACGAAACTCGTGGGAACGGCGTCCTTCATGAAAAGCCGTTTGAATACCAGCGCGGCGCCTATGGCGACGGCGATGCCCAGCAGGTACATGGAGAACAGCATCAGTCCCTGGAGCGTGAAAACGCCAAGAATCGTCATGGACGGGAAAAACGCGCCGATCAGCAGTATGTACACGGGCAGCCGGGCGCTGCAGCTCATCAGGGGCGCGATCATGATCGTGATGAGGCGGTCCTTCCAGTTCGAAATCGTACGGGTCGCCATGATGCCCGGTATCGCGCAGGCGAAGGATGAAAGCAACGGCATGACCGAATGGCCGGACAGTCCCATGCTCTTCATGAAACGGTCCATGAGAAAGGCGACGCGGGCCATATAGCCCGTGTCTTCGAGCAGAGCCAGGAAGAAGAAGAGAAAGAGGATCTGGGGGAGAAAGACGAGTACGGCCCCCACGCCGGCGATGACGCCGTCCACCAGCAGGTTGCGCAGCAGGCCTTCCGGCAAAAGCTGGTAGACAAAGGCGCCCAGGGCGCCCACCCCGTCTTCGATGGCGTTCATGGGCGTCTCGGCCCAGGAGAATATGGACTGGAAGACCAGTGCGAATACGGCCAGTACAATAACCGGGCCGGCAACGCGGTGGGTGAACACCCGATCAAGGCGGACGCTCAGGCTGGCCCCGGCATTTCGCTCTTCCCGGACGACCTTCGAATAGAGTTCGTCGATCTGGTCATACCGCAGTATCGTCTCCAGCATCCGCCAGGGGACCTGCATTTCATCCAGCTGACCCCGCGTCTTCTCGACGACGTGCTTCAGGTCGTCCTTGCAGGTCTGTTCGTGGTGACCCTCCATCCAGGTCTTCAGCGCCTGGTCGCTCGAAGTCACGCGCAGCGCCTCCGAGGTCTGCGCGACCTCGTTCAGGTTCGTGTGTTCGCCGAACCAGGCTGCCGCCGGGGATAGCGCTTCGTCGAGCAGGCCGCCCAGGACTCTGCGCCGGGGAAACCGCTCGGCAAAGGAAACCGTGGCGGACGACGAGGAAGATCCGGATGAACCGGTCGCGGCATCCGCTGACGATCCGGTCGACTGCGTCTGAGAGCCCACTGCGTCGAACATCATCTGGCGCAACGCGTCTATACCCTGCTGGCGGGAAGCGATTACCGGGACGACGGGTACCTGCAGCTGTTCGGAAAGGGCGTCCAGGTCGATGTGAACACCGCTGCTGATGGCGTTGTCCATCATGTTCATGACCACGGCGACGGGGATGCCCAGGTCGATGAGCTGGGTGACCAGGTAGAGGTTCCTGTTGAGATTCGAGGCATCCGCCACGACCACGATGAGCCGGATGTCCAGCTCCTCGTCGGCTTCCCCGATCAACACTTCACGGGCGATGGATTCGTCGAGGGACTTGGGGGTGAGGCTATACATCCCCGGCATGTCGTGCAGACGAAGCGTGCCGCCGTTCGGCCCCGTCACGATGCCCGTCTTCTTCTCCACGGTCACGCCGGGATAGTTGCCCGTCTTCTGGCGTAGACCGGTCAGGGAATTGAAAACAGAGGTCTTGCCGGTATTCGGGTTACCGACGAGAAGTACGTCGTACAGGGATTCCCGTGCAGCTAAGGTATCAGTTGTTTCGGTCATGTCCATGAAGCGTTTGGAATAGAATCGGTGTCACGATCGGACCGGAAAACCGTCTCGCCCGGATCAGACCAAATATAACGCAATGTAAATGAAAAGGGAATAAAAAGCGGAGCTTCCGGACCGTCCGAACAGACCATTCCGCCCAGGCCGACCCGGGTGTCCAGACCGGCCAGTCAATTCAGATGGTTGTACCTGCAGGGCGTGAAGGGAATGAGCTTACCGCTCGCTTCGTATTCCGCCTCGGAGGGCATGTTGTGTATACCCGATAGTCTCTGGAAACTGGTCATGGCCCGTTTGAGGACACGTACGAACGTCCTGAAGCCGGGCAGGGGCATTTTTACGACCGTGTCGTCGAACGTCACGTCGATGTGTTTTGATTCCATGCGCTCCTGGCATTGACTTTGAACGTATTCGAAGGTCTGCGCGACGCAGTCCAGTAGTTCGCGGAACTCACTTGTCGATATGGCGATATTGGTACGCCCGTAGATGACGTGAATATGCCCGGAATGGCACGAATACACCCGGGTCCGGTTCTCTTCATCCTGTGCGAGCAAGGTGTTGGTCTTCATCGAATTCTCCTGGTAGATCTATTGTCGTCAATGCCGTGTCCTGCCGTGTTTTGTTGAACCGTCGGAATCGCCTCCATGCCAGGGAAAGCCCCGTCCAGACCAGGACCACGGCGCCGGCCGACGCCACGCCCGCTATGAGCTGGCCGAACCAGCCGGCCGCTT
>JAJEHX010000008.1 GCA_022823465.1 Candidatus Latescibacterota bacterium | reverse complement strand
GTCGCTGCCGTCGGCGATGGGCAGCATGCCGCAGGCCAGTGCCACGGCGGCGCCACCGCTGCTGCCGCCGCAGGTCCGGGACGTGTCGTAAGGATTGAGCGTCGCGCCGAAGACCGGGTTGAAGGTCTGGGAGCCGGCACCGAATTCCGGCACGTTCGTCTTGCCGAAGGAAATCGCCCCGGCCTTCTTCAGCCGCTCCACGATCAGTTCGTCCTGATCGGGGACGAAATCCCGGAAGATCGGCGATCCGAAGGTGGTCCGAACCCCTCTGGTCGAAACCAGGTCCTTGTGGGCGATGGGGAGGCCGAAGAGGGGACCCATCGCTTCGTTCCGCGCGATGGCCTCGTCGGCTTTCCAGGCGCTGTCCAGCGCCTGCTCGGGATGGTAGGTGACGATGGCGTTCACGGAGGGATTCACCCGGTCGACCTGGGCCAGGTGGGCTTCCATGACTTCCGTCGCGGATACGTCCTTGCGGCGAATCATGCGCACCAGGTCAGTCGCCGGGGTGAAACACAGTTCGGATGCGGGCATCGTGCGCCTTTCTGATCGTTTTCAGGTTGGGATTACGTTTTTCGGAAAAGGGTCGAATCAGCCATCGCCGGCGCGTCAGCGCAATAACGGGCGAACGCGTCGAGGTCCGCGGGTACCGGGTAACGTCGAATCAGCCATCACCGTCGAGGGCTCAGCGCAGAATATCCCGCAGCGCCACGGTGAAGATCCGGCTTTCCTCCTCGTTGCCATAGGAGACGCGGATCATGCCCCGAATGCCCCAGGACGCGTCCGCATCTATCACCAGGATACCCCGTTCAGCCAGTCCGTCGGCAACGGCCGAGGCGTCTCCCACCTCGATCAGTACGTAGGCCGCCTCGCTCCGGACATACTCAAGCCCGAGTTCCTCGCAGGTGTCGTAGTAGATCGCCTTGGACGCGCTTGCGGTCCGCCGGGTCCGTTCCACGTGGCCCGGATCGTCGAGGGCGGCACTGGCGGCGGTCATCACCATGGCGCTGGGCGTACCTCCGTGAAACTGACGAACGCGTTTCATCAACCGGGGTTGTGCGACCGCATAGCCCAGCCTGAAGCCGGCCAGCCCGTAACCCTTCGAGAAGGTTCGGACCAGGACGACGTTTTCATGTTCCCTGACCAGGGCACTGCCGTCGGCGCACGCGTCGTCTTCCACCAGGTCGATGTAGGCCTCGTCCACCAGGACGATCACGCGCCCGGGCAGGTTCTCGACGAAGCGGGACAGGGCTTCGTGGGTCAGGATCGTGCCCGTGGGATTGTTGGGATTGGTAATGACGGCCATGCGCGTGCGTCCGTTGACGGCCGCGGCCATGGCGTCCAGGTCGTAACCGAATGCAGGGGTCAACGGCGTTCTCACGGCGCGGGCGCCGAACGCCTCCGCGTACCGGGTCATCAGTCCGAAGGATGGCTGAGGTTCGATCACCTCGTCCTCCTCGGCCAAAAAGGCGCGGGCGATGGCGTGCATCAGGTGTTCTGAACCATCTCCCACTCTGATCCAGGCGCCGTCCGAATCGAGACCGGGAAGGGAAAGACCTTCATCGTGCGGCACGCCGTGGAGTTCCGCCAGCTTGCGGAAGAGGGCGATCTGGTCGGCGTCTTCGTAGCGGTTGATCCGGGCGCATCGCGCCATTACGGCTTCAATGACCGCCGGAGAAGGCCCGAGGGGATTTTCGTTTCGACTCAGGCGTACCATGCCCGGAGGAAGGCCGGCACTCTGGTGGTTTTCATTCACCGCGCTCATGGGCGTTGCTCAGGAGTCGCTCAGCGTTAGTCCCACTTCTGCGAAACGCGTCGTACCTGGAAAATCCCGACCAGGATCAGCGCCACGATGATGCCGCGCGTCATCAGCAGATACGGAAGGTCCACGGGGTTGGCGTTCCGCAACAGGAGCAGGTCGAAACCGGCCTGATAGGTCCATACGACAAGCAGGATCGCCAGCGAAACGGGCGTCACGTACTTGATCATGTAGTAGAAGATCCGGGGTATCTTTATCGCCGCGCCTTCGGTGATCTCATCCCAGGCCTTGTCCATGCCGAATATCCATGCGAAAATGATGATCTCGAGGAAGGAGAAGACCACCAGGCCCACGGTCCCGATCCAGAAATCGAATTCATCGATCACGCCGTGCTGGATGTGGAAGGCGATGAAGTTCCCAAAGATGAACAGGACGGAAATAACGAGCAGCGCGGCCTTCTTGCGCGACCATCCCATTTCGTCCTGGAGGAAAGCCATGGGCGGCTGCGTCAGGGCCACCGTCGAGGTAATCCCCGCGAAGAACAGCAGGCCGAACCAGAGCGTGCCTATGAACTGTCCGAAGGGCAGCTGCTGGAAGATCAGCGGCATGGACTGGAACCCCAGGTCGTAGGAACCCCCCGTCGCGATGGTCTCGGTGGCGGTGACGCCGAAGAAGGCCACGGCCACCGGGATGGCGATGGAACTGCCCAGTACGACCTCGGCGAACCCGTTGCTCATGGAGGTCGTGAGTCCGGTCAGGGCCACGTCCTGCCGTGCGCGGACATAACTCGCATAACACTGCATGCTGCCGATGCCGATGCCCAGGGAGAAGAAGATCTGTCCCGCGGCCGCGAGCCATACGCTGGCTTCGGACAGGCGGCTGATGTCCGGGTTCCATATCCAGGCGAAACCGGCCATGACGCTGCGGTCCGGAAAGGCCGGGTCCGGTGTGCCCAGGGTAAACACCCGTGCTACCAGGATGATGGCGAAGACCAGGAGCATGGGCATGGCGAACTTGGCCAGGGTCTCTATGCCCCGAACCACGCCGCGGGACAGTACCCAGAACACGATGCCCAGATTGATCACGAAGAAGATGTACGCGGTGCCGAGACCGCTGAAGTAGGAACTCTCGGTGATGCCCTGGAAGCTGCTCAGGAAGGCGCCCATCTCCTCCTGGGTAGTGATGCCGAAGTACTGGCCGGTCAGGGAGAAGAAGCTGTAGGCCAGGGTCCACGACTGCACGTAGGAGTAGTACAGGGCGAAGGCGACCGGCGCCGCGATGCCCAGTACGCCGATGTACTTGGCCGCCGGATGCTTCCACAGGCGGTACAGGATGCCCGGCGTGGTGCCGTGGCCGTGCTTGCCTCCGAACCGTCCCACGCTCCATTCCACCCACATCATGGGGATGCCCACGACCAGGAAGGCGACGAAATAGGGGATCATGAAGGCCCCGCCGCCGTTGGCGGCCGCCTGCACGGGGAACCGCAGGAAATTGCCCAGGCCGATGGCGTTGCCCGCCATGGCCATGATCAGGCCCATGCGACTTTGCCAGACTTCCCTTACCTTTGTTACGGACATCAAGCACTCCTTCCGGTTTGCTGGCGGCTATTTCACTTTACCCCGGCCGGCGACGGGCCAGATCACTTCCACCTGGTCTCCCCGCACGCCGTTGAGTTCGTCGTGCAGGTTGAGGGCCATCTCCTGGTGCAGAGGGATCACCGACAGGCGTTCGCCAACCTTGAACCGGTGGGTGCAGCGGGACACGTCCACGTGGCCGTGTTCCACGGACATCCCGTATATCTCCGCATCCGGATGTTCGATGATATGGCCGTAGGGCGTGGGCGGATAGCTGGCGAAGGTCTTCATGCCGCCGTCGATGATGATGCGGTCCGGCGTCGGGGCGCTCACCACGGTAACGATCATGCGGCAGGCGCAGCGTTCGGCGTTGAGCATGCCGGAATTCCCGATGCGGCTCATGCCCTCCCAGATATAGGAACCGCTGCGGGTTTCGGTACAGCCCAGGGCCTTCGAGTTCTCCTCGCCGCCGGTGCCGCCCCCGCTGATGATCTCGATGGGGATGCCCTTTTGCGTGATCCGCTCCACGGTCTCCCGCAGGAAACCCTTTGCCTCGGGATGGCTGGGGAAGATCATGATGCCTTTGAATGTCAGGCCGCTCAGGTCCATGATGCGTTCGGCCAGGTCCGCCGCCGCTTCGGGGGACTGTACGCCGCAACGCTTCGTTCCCGTATCCAGTTCGATGACCACGTTGACCCGGCAGCCGTCTTTCACGGCCTGATCCGATATGCCGCGAGCCGTGATTACGTCATCGACGGCCACTGTGATCTCGGTCCGTTTAGCGACACGGGTCAGGCGTTCCACCTTGCGGGCGCCCACGATGTTATAGGGGATCAGGATGTTCTCGATGCCGGCGGCGGCCATGACTTCCGCCTCGCCGAGTTTCTGACAGCAAATGCCGATCGCGCCGGCCCTGACCTGCCGGTGGGCGATTTCCGGTATCTTGTGGCTCTTTGTGTGGCACCGCAGGGAAATGTCGATATTCCGGCAGTGTTCCGCCATGGACGCGATGTTCCGCTCCATCACGTCCAGGTCGACCGTATAGGCCGGCGTGTCCAGTTCGTCGATGTGCATGACTACCCGCGTATGCTATGTAGATACATTTCCAGTTTTAACGTCTGGACCAGTATATACGACGAAGATACGTGGTCTGCGTTCCGAGTATCCTGCTGGCCGCGTCCCTGGTCAGGCGGCTAAAGACTGCCCTTGGTGGACGGGACCCCGGATACGCGGTCATCCATTCCCACGGCCTGGCGCAGTGCCCTGGCCACCGCCTTGAAGACCGCCTCTACCTGGTGGTGGGCGTTTACGCCCGCGAGCAGGCCGACGTGCAGGGTTACGCGTCCGTGATGGACGAAAGCCCCGAAGAACTCCCGCACCATTTCCGTGCTGAAATCGCCGACCGAGGAACGCGAGAAATCCGCGTCGAATTCCAGGTGCGCCCGTCCGCTGATGTCGAATACGGCCCGGGCCAGCGCCTCGTCCAGGGGCGCGTAGGCATGGCCGAAGCGCGTAATGCCTGACCCGTCCCCGATTGCCCGGACAAAGGCCTGCCCCAGGCAGATCCCCACGTCTTCCACCGTGTGGTGATCGTCAATATGCAAGTCGCCGGTGCAGGAGAGGTCGAGGTCGAAACCCGCGTGCTTGACGAAGGCGGTCAGCATGTGATCGAAGAAACCGATGCCGGTTTCTCCGGAAAGCGCGCCCTCGCCGTCCAGATTCAGGGTCAGATCGATACGGGTTTCCAGCGTTTCGCGCGTAATGCTAGCGGTGCGAGGCACGTAATCCTCATCGTCGGCGTTAAGGAACCGGTTGTTGCCAGAACGGCGGCCATCAGATCGACCTGTTACAGTAGACCGCCACCAGTGGTTTGTCAAGGGATATGAGTGGTTTCAACCGTTCCTGGCTGTCTGCCAATCCGCAAGACATCCGAAATAGTTGTAACGTCGACCGCAAGGGATGACGCTATGCTGAAAGGACCGGGCGTTGGAGGGGTCGCCGCATCGGCGGGGCTGCTGGTTCGTCCTACCTGGAATACCTGCATCCACCCCGGTGAAAGAGTGGATAAACGGACGTAGACTAATGCACCATGTTTTAAAGGACAGACGCCTGATGCGGAAGATCAAAACCTCTGGCATATCGCGGTTTCTCCAACGGAACCCGGCCTGGTCGCAGATCCTGTGCATCGCCGGGGTATCCCTGCTTGTCATACTCGGCCCCATCCTGCTGTATGGGCTGTTCTTCCAGCCTGAATCGGACGTGTTGCGGGTTTTGAGCAGAATCCCGTGGTGGCCGGTTGTCCTCCTCGTCTTGCTCGTCGCCTTACTCAGCCTCCTGCAGGGGGCCGCCGGGGTCAGCGTGCAGAAGCGGCCGGAGGAAACACAGGCTGCCGATGGCGCCGACGAAACGACTGATTCTCAAGCGCCTCCGCCATCCAACCCCGAGACGCCCCCGGCGTCCCGACCGCCCGATGCGAACGGTTCGGGTTCCGGTCCATTGCGTTTTACGAGATCTGGACAGACGGGGACCCGCAGGCGTGGCGCGCGTCTGATTCGCTGAAATCAGGTCACCCTGTCCCGGACTAGCCGAAGTACCAGCGCGCGGCGAGGGCAGCCACAACCGCTGCGGTGGACTGAAAGGTCCGTCTTTCGCTTCGGAGGGCGGCGGCGAAATCGTAGGGCGCCGGTTCGCCGTCCCCGGCATACTCGGTGAGCCGCGGGAGGAACCGGGGCACGGCCCCGGCATAGGCGTCGTACGCTTCGCCGAAGGTTTTCCGCAGACTCTCTTCCTCCAGAGATACGATGAGCCCGTACTGTATCCCGAAGGCCGCCAGGAAGACCCCCAGCATATACGGCATCCAGGCCCAGGCCATGACGCAGAGGCCGAGACTCAGGATGAGGTTGCCCACGTAGAGGGGATTGCGTACCCGGCCATAGGGTCCGTTGGTAATGAGTGAAGGCGCCCCGACATGCCGGGTGCGGGTCGCGGAACCGGCATAGCCGACCGCCCAGAGGCGAATGGATTCCCCGAGGACGACCAGCAACCCGCCGCCCACGAAAGTCAGGACGGTCGATTCCGCCATGATCAGCACGGCGATCAGCAGAGGAATGGGCGTATAGCTTCGGGCGGCGAAAACGCTGGCGCGTAGGTCCATGTCGTGAATCGTGCCACCTATCCGGGAGTCGTGCTACTTATCCGGGAGTCATGCTACCAATCCGGAATTCGTGTTCCAACGATGGAAATGACGGACAACTGTTCGGATCTGTATATTACATGCTACCGACGGCCCCGGTCGATCTGATCGATCACCGCCAGGGAGACGCGCAGGGCTTCCAGGCCATCGCGGCCGGTCACCGGCGGCGGAGATTCATCGCGCACGGCGGCGGCGAAGGAGGCGAGTTCCGCCTTCAACGGCTCGGTCCGGTCCTTCGCCGTCTTCTGGCGCAGGATGTGCCGGGTGCGGCCGTCGCCGGTGTTTATGGGAATCTTCAATCCCCGGGTCCTACCCGGTCCGGGCTCGTCGACCAGCCGGTATATCTCGCTTTCGCCCTTCAGAAAATCCATCGAAATGTAATGGTCGCGTTGAAAGACCCGCATCTTGCGCATCTTCTTCAGGGATACGCGGCTGGCCGTGACATTGGCCACGCAGCCGTCGGCGAACTGCAACCGGGCATTGGCGATGTCCACCTGGTCGGAGATCACGGCGACCCCGGTGGCGTCCACCCTTTCCAGGTCCGACCGGACCAGGCAGCGGATCAGATCGATGTCGTGGATCATCAGGTCGTGGACGACGGACACGTCGGTTCCCCTGGGGTCGAATGACGCCAGGCGGTGCGACTCTATGAATCCGGGAGATACGGCCGTTCCTTCCAAAGCCCGGAAGGCGCCGTTGAACCGTTCGATGTGCCCGACTTGTAGTACCCTTCGATGAACCTCCGACAGTTCGATGAGCCGGCCGGCCTCTTCGACGGTCGCGGCGATCGGTTTTTCCACGAAGGTGTGCAGGCCCCGGGACAGCGTGTATGAAGCCACCTCGCAGTGGGCGATGGTGGGCACGACCACGGTAACGGCATCGGTTTCCCCTGTGAGTTCGGACAGACTGCCATAGGCTTTCGTGCCGTAACGACGGGCAACCTCCTCCGCCCGCGCGCCGCGCACGTCGTACACGCCTGCGAGATGTATACCGGGCAGGTCCGCCAGCACCCGGGCATGGGCTTCGCCCAGCCGGCCGACACCGATTACGGCCGTTCGCAAAGGGTCCAAATGGGGGCCTCCTCGCATACGAGACGTATGTGCGCGACACAGCACTTTCCGCTGTACGCAGCACAGCGTTATCCATCCGAAACCGAACGTTCAGCCGGGATCGCGGTTCCAGCCCAGGCGGCTGACCACTCCCTCCACCCGGCAGTTGAAATGTAGATGTCTCCGTCACGCCCGGTCAACTTCTTTGAAAGCGGGATCCCGGACCTGAATCGCTTCCCGATCAATCTGAATCGCTTCTTGAAGTTGACAGGCCACGGGTATATGTGTTGATTCCTGTCACGTAAATACGCGAAGCCAAATCTCAGAGAAGTCCCCGATGTCCCTGTCACAACGCCTCCTCGCCCCTTCGCCCATCGCCGGGTACGGTCTCGCGCTCTGCTCCGCCCTGTTCATCTTCCTCAGCATACCCAAGGTCGACTGGTGGCCCCTGGCCTGGATCGCCTTTGTGCCGGTCATGATCGCGCTGCACGACGTGGGCCGTTCCGGCACCCTGCTCAGGGTCTGCCTGGTCTCCCTGGCCTTTGGGTTCCTGTCCGGTGTCGCCAAGGTATACTGGATCATGGAAACCGTCATGAATTACGGCGGCCTGAACGCGGCGCTGGGACTGGTCAGCATGGCCGGCGTGGCCATGGTGGTGGGCCTGTACGCATTCCTGTTCGGGATATACGTAGCACGGGCCGACTGGAAGTCCCCCCTGTTCCCGTTGTTCGCAGCCGCCCTGTGGACGGCCCTGGAATACATTCAGACCTACGTTTTCACGGGGTTCCCGTGGGAACTGCTGGGTTACTCTCTGCACCAGGTCCTGCCCGTCATACAGATCGCGAAATATACGGGCGTGTACGGCGTCGGCTTCCTGGTCATGCTGCTGAACGCGACGCTGGCCATGGTCTTCATCGCCCTTCGCGAGCGCACCGCGTGGCGCGCTCCCGTATTCGCCATGTCGCTGTCCTGCCTCGCCCTGATCGGCACGACAGGGTACGGCTGGTGGTCGATTTCACAGGCGCGCGCCCTGGAGCGAATGACACCCCCGGTGAAGGTGGCCGTCGTCCAGGGAAGCAAGGAACAGGGCGAGAAGTGGTCGGAATCGCTCTACCAGCGGACCGTGGACGTGTACCGGGACCTGACGCGGTCGATACTGCCCCAGGACCCCGAGTTCATCGTGTTCCCCGAAACGGCGATGACCTTCTGGCTGGAGAGTCCGGCGTATGAAGTATACAACGAACAGGTACACGCGCTGACCGAGGAAGCGGGTGTTCCGCTGCTTACCGGCGCGCTGGGCTACCGGCCAGGGGAGAGCGACATCTACAACAGCGCCTTTCTGCTGATGCCCGAACGGGGCATCGTGGGTTCCTACAGCAAGATGCACCTGGTGCCCTTCGGCGAGTACCTGCCGTTTCCAAGCCTGTTCTCCTTTCTTTCCGGACTGACCGGCGCGATCGGCGACCTCACGCCCGGCGATGAACTGACCGTGATGCCGCTTGCCGGCTACGATATGCACATCGGCACGGTCATCTGCTACGAATCCATCTTCCCGGATCTGGTCAGGCGGTTTCCGCTGAATGGCGCGAACGTGCTGGTGGTCATGACAAACGACGCCTGGTTCGGGACCTCCTCCGCGCCCGCCCAGCACTTCTCCATGGCGGTATTGCGCGCCGTTGAAAACGGCACCCCAATCATCCGCGCGGCGAACACCGGCATTTCGGGATTCATCTCCGCCACCGGCGCAGTCCACGGCACCACGCCGATGATGGTCGCCACGACCACCGTCGCGAACGTACACCCCAACCGGGGCGAACCTACGTTCTATACCCGTTACGGCGACGTTTTTTCCCTGATCTGCTGCGTGCTGGCCGTCATCGCGGCGGCACTGGCAGGAAGTGGAACCACACTCTTCCGCAGAAGCGCATCTTCCTGATCACCCCCGCAGAAGCACATCGAACTGACCCGCGAAATCGCTTCTTTACGAACGGGCCATCATCCCCGCGGATGATAGCGGGTGTACATGTCCTTGAGGTATTCGCGGTCCACGTGGGTGTAGATCTGCGTCGTTGCGATGTCCACGTGGCCCAGCATTTCCTGGACGGCCCGGAGGTCGGCGCCGCCTTCCAAGAGGTGGGTGGCGAAGGAATGGCGCATCGTGTGGGGGCTGACCTTCTTTTCGAGGCCGGCCAGTTCCACGTAGGTATCCAGGATCTTCCACAGTCCCATGCGGGACAGCCTGCGGCCCCGGGCGTTCAGGAAGAGAATCTCGCCGCTGTCGGGCGAGGCAAGGACAGGCCGCACCTTGTGCAGGTAGTTCCTGATTACGTTTATGGCCTGCCGGCCCACCGGCACGAGGCGTTCCTTCCCGCCCTTCCCGAATATGCGCGCCAGTCCCGAATCGAAGAGCAGATCGGGCCGCCGGAAGTCCAGGAGTTCGGACGCGCGCAGGCCGGTGGCGTACATGAATTCGAGGATCGCCCGGTCCCGCAGCCCCAGCGAAGTCGTATGGTCCGGCTGTTCCATCAGCGCCGTGATCTCCTGGCGGCTCAGGACGACCGGCAGGCGGCGCGGCTGCTTGGGTACCCTGACGTGTTCGGTCGGATCCTCCGTGGCCAGTCCTTCGCCGATGAGGAAGCGGTGGAAGATCCGCACCGCCGATACGTGCCGCGCGATGCTGGAAGGGGCGAGCCCGCGCCGCCGCAGGGACGCGATGAACCCCTGGACGTCCTGCCGGGTCGCGGCGGCAAAGGAAGAAACGCCCCGCCTGTCCAGATGGCCCCGGTAGGAGGTCAGGTCGCGGCGGTACGCCTCGTAGCTGTTCGGAGACAGCCCCCGTTCGATGAGCAGATGGGTGAGGAAATCGTCCAGTTCGTTCATGACGCGCCGGTCCTTCCGCGGGCTGGGCCGGGAACTGCCGGTCAGGAACTGCCGGCCTGGAACGGTCTTACGCGGCGGCGCACTCCGCCCGCGCCCGGTCCACGTGCGCCTTCATGTACGCGATGGAATAGGCGGTGCCGACCCGGCCGTCGCCCGCCATTTCCGGGATGTGATCCGGGATCATGACCCCATAGAAGCCGGTTTCCTCCAGGACCCGCGCGGCCTGGTACATGTCGAAGTAGCCATTATCTATGAAGGTCTCCACGAAATGGGGCAGGGGCTGATCCACGTTCCGGTAATGGACCTTGAAGACCTTGCCCTGCTTGCCGAAGTGGCGGAGCGAGTCCGCTACCCCCTTGCCCATCAGCGATCCGCCTTCGAGCCAGCATCCGATGCAGAAGCAGAGCCCCACGTTCGGGCTGTCGGCGATTTCCATGGCGCGGTAGTATCCTTCAAAACTGCTGAAGATACAACGCGGAATGCCGCCGAGTTCCGGTTGGGGCGGATCGTCCGGATGAATGCCGATCCGGACGCCCGCTTCCTCGGCGACGGGCGCGACTTCCCCGATGAAGTGGGCGAAATTGTCCCAGATCTCGTCCTTGCTGTACTCCCGTCCGTGGGTCAGCGGCATTTTGTACAGCCGTCCGCCCCAGTGGCCTTCCTCGGCCCTGGCGAGGTCGAATCCCCTGGCCGGCGCACCGCCGCGGGTGGTCTCCCGCTCGGTGCTCCAGATCCCGTTTCCCATGTGGGCGTAGGTCGTATAGGGAATCCCCGCCCTGCCCAGGTCGCGGATGTAGCGCTTGTACTGCTCCACCTTCGCATCCCGGTTTGGCAGATTCAGCACGATGGCGTCCTGGTTGTGCACGTCGCTGTTCCCGAAGCCGTAGATCCTGATACCGGCTTCCTCGTAAATCTCCCGGCGGCTCATGAAATAGTCGTAGTTGGCATGTTCGCCGTCCGTCCAGAGACAGACGTATTCAATGCCCATTTGCCGGGCGAACTCCAGGTCTTCCCGCGTCGGTTCGGGGGACATCTGTCCCGCCACCTTGATACCGGGTTCGATTTCCATCAGCGCCATGACGGACTCCTTCGTTTATTATAGTGGGCGTAGCAGCGGTGGCAGGGTTGAAGGTTCCGATCCGCACGGGCTGCCGTGCGAACGAACCATGCCTGCCAGGCCTGCTGAACGAATGGTGATCAAAGTTTCGTGACGGAATTGAACTTGTGGGGTATTATATTCGACGCCCGGTGCATTGTGCAACGATTTATCGTCAAGGTGAGGAACCGTTCATGTATACACTTCGCCTATCCGTTCCGGTCTTCGTCCTTTTTCTTTCTTCCCTGGTCCACGCCCAGGGCGTGACCACGGCGACGCTCAGCGGACGGGTCCTGGACGATACCGGGAACCCGCTTCCGAACGCTACCGTGATGGCCCTGCACGGGCCCACGGGGGTCTCCTCCGGCGTATTCACCCGCGGCGACGGGCGGTACAATATCGCGGGGCTCAGGACCGGCGGGCCCTACGAGATCCGGGTGAGCTACATCGGTTACCGCACCGCCGTCAGGCAGGGCGTTTCGCTCACCATGGGACAGCAACTGCGTACGGATTTCCGGCTGCGCAGGGACGTCATAGAGGCCGGAGAAATCACCGTCACGGCCCACAGGGACGAGGTGCTCGACGCGTCCAACACCGGTACCGAGACCCACGTTTCGGCAATGGAGATCGCCCGGTTGCCCTCGATCGCGCGGAGCATACAGGACTACACGCGCCTGGCGCCTGAAGCGGCGTCGAAGGCGGGCGGACAGAGTATCGCGGGCAAGAACAACCGCCTGAACAACTTCCAGGTGGACGGCGCCGTCCTGAACGACGCCTTCGGACTCACGGGCGAGGGCCTGCCCACGGGCCAGGTGAACGCCCAGCCGATCAGCCTGGACGCCATTGAGGAATTCCAGGTGCAGGTCGCGCCCTTCGACGTCCGTTCCGGCGGTTTCGCGGGCGGGCTCATCAACGCGGTGACGCGCAGCGGAACGAACCGGTTCCGGGGTTCCCTGTACTGGTTCGGCCGCAACGAATCCCTGGTGGGCGACCTGGACGGAGACGAGTTCGGGGACTTCTCCGACTACCAACTCGGTTTCAGGCTCGGCGGCCCGGTGGCCAGGAACCGGGCCTTCTTCTTCATTAATGGAGAACTGCGGCGGCGCTCGAGCCCGTCGAGCGCGGGACCTGCGGATTCGGGGCTGCCCATCCGCTTCGGGGCGGGATCGGCGGATCTGCAGCGGATCGTGGATATCGCCCGCGAAAAATACGGTTACGACGCCGGAAGATACGATCCCTTTTCGCAGGATACGCGGAACGAGAAGTTATTCGGCCGGCTGGACGTCAACCTGTCGTCCAGGCACCGGCTCACCCTGCGCCACAACCTCGTAACCGGCGACCGGGACGACGGGCTGAACCGGGGACGCACCCTCTTCACCCTGACCAGCAACCAGTTCAAACGCGACAACGTCACCCAGTCTTCGGTCGTGCAGCTCAACAGCACCTTCTCCGGCAGCCTCGCCAATGAAGCGCGGCTATCCTACAGCCGCGTGCGCGACCGCCGGTCGCCGCTGGCCGCTTCCTTTCCCCAGGTCCGGATAGACCTCGAAGAACCGGGCGGCGCGTTCCTCGGCGAGGTCCGGCTCGGCGTGGAGCGGTTTTCCCAGGCCAACACCCTGGACCAGGACACCTTCGAATTCACCAACGATCTCCATCTTTTCAAGGCGGATCACACTATTACCATCGGCACGCACAACGAGTTCATCTCCTTCGACAACCTGTTCATCCAGGACTACTACGGCGCCTACGAATTCGACAGCATCGAGGCTTTCGAAGACGGTACGCCCACCCGCTACCTCCTGAGTCTCTCCAGGGTACCCGGCGTCGAACAGCCCCGCGCGGCGTGGGATTACGCCCAGATGGGGTTCTACGCCCAGGACAACTGGCGGATCAGTCCCAGGCTGAGTCTGAACTTCGGATTGCGGGCCGACGTGCCGGTGCTGCCGGACAAGCCCCTGGCCAACGACCGTTTCGCCCGCCAGTTCGCCGGCCACCGGACGGACCGGACTCCGGGCGGTCAAATCCTCTGGTCTCCCCGTTTCGGTTTCAATCTCGACGCCGGAGGAGATCGATCGACGCAGGTACGCGGTGGCGCCGGCGTCTTCGCGGGGCTGCCCCCGGCCGTCTGGCTCTCCAACGCCTACAGCAACACCGGGGTAGACTTCGCGCGCATCGACCTTGCGACCTTCCGGGGGCAGGACGTCCCGGGGTTCGTGGCGGACCCCTTCGCGCAACCGCTTCCAATGGATGCCAGTCTCACCGCGCCCCAGACCACGGAGGTGAACGTCATCGATCCGAATTTCAGGCTGCCCCGGGTCTTCCGCGCCAACCTCGCCCTCGACCGCAGACTGCCCCTGGACCTGGTCGGCACCGTGGAAGTCCTGCTGGCCCGGAACCTGGACGAGGTCCGTTTCCGCAACCTCAACATCGGCAACGACGGCCGGCCGACGGGCTCGACCCCGGACGGGCGTCCCGACTACGGCGGCAGGAAGGTCAGCGGGGATTTCACCAACGTCATCCTCCTGGAAAACACGGCCAAGGGCCGCCAGTTCAACCTGACGCTGCGGCTGCGCAAGGGAGACAATACGTCCTTTCTGCCCGGCCTCTTCGGCAGCGTCGCCTATGTGTTCCAGGACGCCGAGGACATCAACAGCGGGCGGTCGAGCCGCGCCATTTCCAACTGGCAGTACAACGAGACCGACGATCCCAATGGGGAGACGACCGCCACGTCCGATTTCGAAGTGCGGCACCGGATCCTGGCCAGCGGGTCGTGGAAGTTCGAGTTCGGAGAGGGACACGCCACGACGGTCTCCGTCTTCTACGAAGGCAGCGCGGGAGATCCATACAGTTACATGTACGCCGACGACGTGAACGGCGACGGCATCCGGGGCAACGACCTCGCCTACGTCCCGGCGGGCAGGAGCGACGTGAGTGCGGAGGTCACGGACGACGAGTGGCAGGCGATCGACACGTTCATCGGGTCCGATCCCACGCTGCGCGAAGCCCGGGGCGGCATCGTCCGGCGCAACGCGACCCGGTCGCCGTGGCGGAACCGGCTGGACCTGCGCCTGATCCAGCAACTGCCCTCGATACGGAACCACCGCTTCGAGTTGACGCTGGACGTCCTGAACCTGGCCAACCTGCTTAAGAGCGACTGGGGCCAGAGCCGCTTCGTTCGGTTCGACGCCGTGGGCCTGTTCAATTTCGACGGGTACGACGAACAGGGCAGGCCCGACCTGGACTTACGGGTCCGGGACGCCAACGAAGACGGCACGATTGACCGCGAGGACGCCTTTCAGTCCACCAACCTCTCGTCTCGCTGGCAGGTGCAGATGGGCGTTCGGTATACGTTTTAATGAAGTTGACGGAATACCGGATCCGGTTATATTAGTTCGTCCTTTTCCGTAAACATCGTACTGAAACAGAATTAAGATACATACCCCGTCACCTGACAGGAGGCTTACGTGAAACTGGCATTCTACAACGATTACACCTTGGGCGTCATCGAGAACGACGCGATCATCGACGTTTCAGCCGCGGTGTCGGATACCGGGGCGTCCGGTCCCCAGACTCAGATCGAAGCGGTCATCAGCGGCTGGGATACCTATGGCGCCCGCATCGCCGATGCCGCCCAGGGACAGGCCGGCACGCCGCTGTCCGCGGTGAATCTGCGCGCTCCGTTGCCGCGGCCGGGACAACTGCTCTGCCTCGCCGGAAATTACATCGAGCCCGACCACCCGACCAAGGAAACCTTCAACGCCTTCCTGAAATCCAACACGTCCGTCATGGGCCAGGACGCGGTCGTGGAACTGCCCGATTCGGACGCCTCGGTCTTCCACTTCGAGCCCGAACTCGCCCTCGTGATCGGTAAGCGAGCCAGCAAGCTCAGCCAGGACGAAGCCCTGGACCACATCTTCGGCTACACCCAGTTCATCGACGTCTCGGCCCGCGGACTGCCCGGCGGCTTCTTCCTCGGCAAGAGCTGGCACACCTTCGGCCCCATGGGGCCCGCGCTGGTCACGGCCGACGAGGTGGGCGACGCCAACGACCTGCCCGCGAAGATGTGGATCAACGACAACCTCAAGCACGATTTCTCCACCGGCGAAATGGCCCGGCACATCCCCGAACTCCTGGCAGAAGTGACCGCCGTGGTCACCCTCGAGCCCGGCGACGTCGTTTCAACGGGCACGCACCACTACGCCCTAAGCCCCGTGCAGGACGGCGACAGTCTGCGCCTGGATATCGACAAGCTGGGACCGGCGCTGACGATTACGTGCGCGGATGACAAGAAAAGGACGTGGGAGCGGTAGGGAATACGCTTACCCAACGAAGACTCAATAAGCATTGGGTAATTATGAACGAATCAACTCATTTGCGACCTACACTCTGGATGGTTCGAGCTGGTAGAAAAGCTGCCTACCTGGCTCATTTTCTGAGTGAGGGGTTAGTGGCCATCGGTGGTGGAAAGGGCGGGCCGATCGGGCCGAATGACTCTGATGAGGAGCTAAGACTACGATTCGAAGAGGCGTATCCAGAAGACAAGCCGGGAACACGAAACTCATGGGTAGCACAGGTCAAGAGATTCGTCCGGGAGGTTGAGATCGGAGATACCGTGGTCACGTACGATCCTGAAGCTCGGCGATACCACGTGGGGGAAGTTGATACTGATGCGTCAATCAATACACGGACTGTCGACGATTCAGAACGACATGAGTACGTGCGCAAGGTGAGATGGAAGGGCACGGTCTCCCGCGATGATCTATCAACAACTACACGGAACAGCCTGGGGGCCATCTCTACACTATTTAACCCCTCTGACAATGCAAGCGCTGAGATGCTGGGGCTTTTGAATGGAGAGGGTCAAACCTCACAGTCCGGCGAAAGTATACGACCACAATCCGATGAAATAGATTCGAGTCAAATACTGCAGGAGTACATTGATAAATCCGACGAATTTATCGCAGATCAGATAGCGAAGCTTGATTGGGATCAGTTGCAGGAACTGGTGGCCGGTATAGTACGCGCAATGGGATATAGGACAAGAGTTTCCAATCCGGGACCGGACCGCGGCGTTGACGTGTTTGCCTCACCGGATGGATTGGGTCTTGAAGAACCGCGTATCTTCATTGAAGTCAAACACCGTGAAGGAGCTGTCGGCGCCCCGGGAATTCGATCTTTTCTCGGTGGCCGCCGAGACGGTGACCGGTGTCTATATGTCAGTACCGGCGGATTCTCAAAAGAGGCTCGATACGAAGCGGAACGATCTCAGATTCCGTTGACGCTCTTAGCGATGCCTGAACTCCGGGAACTGCTTGTAGATTACTACGAATCGCTCGATTCAGAGATCCGGGCCCTCGTCCCTCTGACGAAGGTGTATTGGCCCGTTCAGCCAGATTCAGGTGACATCGTCTAACCCGACAATCCATCCCGTTTATGTAGTGTTTGCAACTGTCATTCCGACCGCCCTCGCTCGCCTCCGCGATATGCCGACACAGATCCTGCGATCCCGGGATCAATAGAACCGGTCCGTAGACAAATACACCCACTTCCGCATTCCCTGAAACAACGACGGGACTTGGGAAGAAGTTGCTCGATCATACCAAACGACCTTTGAGTATTGACGCCGGAATATTGCTGACTTTCAATACGTGATCGCTTACGTTAAATGAGGTGTGTCGGTCGAATGAGAAGACATGCGTGATGTAAGCGACGAGGCATAGATAGTTGATGTCTACATGTACCACGCCCCGTTCAATAGATATGATGGGGAGCTACACACACAATGCCGAAAGTTAATCCTGACATATTGGTTTGGGCCCGAGAAACCGCATATATGACTCGTGAGGCAGCGGTCTCGAAGTTGGGCATCGGCGACGCGCATGGCGTTGAAGCAGTACAACGTCTGGCCGACATCGAAACCGGAAAGGTACGCCCTACCAGACCCATGCTGGTGAAGATGGCAAAGCAATACAGACGGCCGCTACTGACATTCTACTTAGCAGTTCCACCTAAGCGCGTAGAACGCGGGGCCGACTTCCGTTCGTTGCCAGGTGATCCAACCCCGGAAACTCAAGGCTGGTTGGATGCCTTGTTGCGTGACGTGCGGGTTCGTCAGAGCATGGTCCGAGCCATCCTGGAGGATGAAGAGGAGGACGAACCGCTCGCCTTCATCGGTAGCGGCAGTATGCAGGATGGTAAGGAAAGGATACTTGAATCGCTGCATGCATTGTTAGGTATACATCGCTCCCATTATCGCGAACAACGTGATGCACAAACTGGTTTCGCTCTACTACGTGGAAGAGCTGAAGAGGCAGGAGTTTTCGTACTATTGAAGGGCGATTTGGGCAGTCACCATACAGCCCTCGACGTAGAAAGTTTCAGGGGATTTACCATCGCAGACAATGTGGCTCCTTTTGTGGTCATCAACGATAGAGACGCCGTCACCGCATGGTCTTTTACCCTGTTGCATGAACTGGTGCATCTTATCCTGGGACATACGGCTATCAGCGGCGGGCAACCGGATAGCGAGATCGAAGGGTTCTGCAACGATGTTGCGGGTGAGTTCCTGCTCTCGGTCCGGGAACTGGGCGACGTTGAACTCAACGACGATTCGGGCATCGACCTGGCGGTACATCGGATAGGCGAGTTTGCCCGAGTTCGTCATTTGAGTAGATCTATGGTTGCGTATGTGGCCTGGCGGCAAAAACTGATCACATGGGAAGTCTTCAAGTCCCTTGCCGACAGATTTAGCAGAGATCGATTACAGGCACGCGAAGACCGCAGGGTGCAAGCACGGTTGAGATCCACTGGTCCCAACTACTATGTGGTACGTCGACACCGTATTGGCAGCGGTCTGATCAATCTGGTACATCGCATGATGAATGCAGGAGCGCTCACGACTACGAAGGCCGCCAAGATACTGGATGTCAAACCCAAGAATCTATCCAAATTGTTTGATAGAAGCGGTATATAGCGGGAGTTATCGTGCTCTATCTACTTGATTCAAATGTTCTGATAGACGCGAACAGGGACTATTATCCGCTCGAACGTGTACCCGAGTTCTGGGATTGGCTCCTGCACATTGCCAGTTCGAAGAGAGCAAAAATCCCCACCGAAATCTATGAAGAGTTAAAAGAAGGCAACGACACCCTCAAGGACTGGGTGGTAGACTGCCAGGATGACATAGTGCTTGTCGAAACCGTTAGTGAAGAAGCTGTCTCGTATGTCTTGGACGAGGGTTACGCTCACGATTTGAACGACGAGGAAATAGAGAAGATCGGAATGGATCCGTTCCTCATAGCCTATGCGATGGAAGACATCGAGAACCGCTGTGTCGTTACGACTGAGGCAAGAAAGCCAAAGATGAAGCGCGCGAACCGGCACATGCCAGACGTCTGTGGTGATCTGAACATAAAATGCTGCGACACGTTTGGATTCCTGCGCGAAATGGATTTCCGGACCAACTGGAGAACTTGACGTCTGCTGACTCCTCCTAAATTGCAAAGGTAACGCTGTAACAGCACTGTAAGAATACGGCAATGACACGTCACCACCGAAGCACCAGTGTCGACATGAGTTTTAACACAGATGCAGAGATCGACGATTAAAGCCCTTACAGCCTTGATGGAAGAAATCCTGGAGCAGACGACGTGCGGTGCGGCCCCGGTGACCAGTTTATCTTCGGAACAACTGCGTGACACACTCGGAAGAACCAACTGGAGTAAAAACCAACGATTCATTCCAATTGCTTCCCCCCTCGCAACTCCCGAACATTTAGTTGAAGAACTTGTCGGAAAGCTCCGCGAAGCCCTGGCCGATTTTATTGACACCGGGAATGACCGCATAGGACACGCCTTTCCCCTGTTATGTCCGTCAACCAGTGTGCTAACGTCTGGTAATGGCGGTGTGGTGGCTTACGAGCAAGAGTCCACGGTATCAGACTTTGCGAAGGGAGTGATATGGCATGCAGCCGTTCTGGGCTCCACCCATGCGGTTGAATTACTCATCAGGTCCAAACAAGGGGAACCCTTTCGTTATCGCACCGCTGCTTTGCTTCTCGGCGTAACGGTCGAAGGACCACTGGATCTGGATAACGGGGTCCGTGTGATTCCTCTGCCGAAATCCGTGGACGCCCTGCCGGTTACTTTACCTAAAACCCTCTCGATGTCGGGTGTTGATTATTTGGGTAAAGCCGTGCTATACATCGATTCGGAAGTGCATCCGGCCCTCTTCAGCGTACGGGGCAGTCGAACGTCAGACGAAGACCCCAAACCCCGATGGGTTCGAGTAGATGCATCATTGTATTCACTCTACGAGGCGCTTTCACTCATATGCAACGGCTATGTGTACTCAGAGCTTCATTGGTGTGACTATGACGAAGAGAGCGCCATGGCGTTTGAAGTATCCGGCAACAGCAGTGTGCGAACGGGAACGGTGTTTGATTACAGACAATTCGCAGGCTGGCTAGATGATCCTTCCATTGAAGCGAAACCGCCGAGGAAAGGGGTAGCACCCGTATCCGTAGCAAAACTGTCCCTGGAGGATCTACACAAGGCTTGGGAGATACATGCCGTGCTTGACGCTCGCAAGAGAATCGGCCGTAGATTCAGGGTGGCCGTTCACCGATGGTTCAGATCCATGCGTCCCGACTTGGAACTGACGGACTATTTCATCGATCTTCGCATTGCTCTGGAAGCGCTCTACATTGATAATAACCAGGGGGAACTGAGGTTTCGGCTTGCGGTCAATGGAGCGTGGCACGTGGGACGCAACCCGGCCGAAAGAAGGAAGATCAAAAAGATGCTGACGAAGTTCTACGATGCCGCCTCGAGGATCATCCACGGTGGAGAGTTTGATGAGGCCAAGGACGACCACGAGTGGCTTGATCAGGCGAGAGACATATGCCGTCGGGGAATTCTGAAGGCCCTCGAGGTGCAAGAGGAACCCGACTGGGATGGGTTGATTCTGGGGTGTGACATCGAATAGATCTTAATGCTTCAATATCGCTAAACTGAAAGAACTCTTCCGACGTCGCGTCCCGGATGACAGGAAGTTCAAGGCGTGAATAGCGGATTCATGACCGGACTTACTTCAATGGAAACTACCGAGAATCAGATTGGCCGAGACACTATTCGGGCCATGCCGAAACTGATCGTCGAGCGCTTTGATCCGAACCAGATTATACTCTTTGGCAGCCATGCCCGAAACGAGGCGGGAAAGCACAGCGACGTGGACCTGCTGGTTGTGACGCGTGAAGATGCGGACTGGCACAAACAGCGCGGCAATCCGGTTCGCCGGGCGATTGCCGAACGTTTCGTTCTGCCCGTCGACGTAATTGTCCGGTCACCGGAAAGCATCGCCAGACAGCGCGAAGACCCGTATTCTCTGATCAATACGATTTTGAATGAGGGAGAAGTGTTATATGAGCGTAGCAGGACCTGAAAAAGGGGATTGTTCAAGAAAGCGGATCAGGATATGGGTATAGAGAAACGAGCCGGCTGGCCGAAGAGGTTGCTGCTTTAGTCAGGAGAAGATAGTACGACGGTTGTAAGTGCGAACCATCAGACTTTCCTCTCGTTACGATCAGCCCCCACCTTCCCCACAAAATGTCAAACCATACGCTGTGTATCAGGCAACGAGTCCCTTACCCCTCCTTCACGATATGCCGGCAGTTTCGCAGACCCTTGGGCAGTGGTACCGAGCAGTTTTGAGTGTCGGAGTTTCAGGTTTAGATACGTCTCCGACAGCCAGTCACAGAAAAGCAGGAATCACCCGTCCCCTGCCAGCTATTCACTTATAATACTGATTTACTACTCATCAATACTAAAGATCGTGGGAACGCTGATTAAACGCAGTCATTCGGGCCTTAAGGATGTACGCTTGTCCAATCGACGGGCCGGTTTTTCTTGCAGTTTCGATTGCCCCACCAAGGCGGGGCCCGACATCCCGGAACCCGAGAGATGGCATCATTAGCAGGAGATACGTGATAATGAGAATGAATCTCCTGATGCTATGCATGCTACTAATGAGCGTCAGCCATGCCCACGATCTTTTTGGACAGGACATAGGCCAACGCGTTCGCGTAACCGTTGAAGACGACGTGATGATCGGTACCGTGACGTCAGCGAGCGGGAACGGCTTCGACGTCAACCTGCAGGATGGCTGGTCTCATTCCGTCATGTATCGCGACGTCGCCCGGATGGAACGCAGTCTGGGAATCCGGACCTACAAGAAGCGAGGTTTCCTCATCGGGTTCGGCGCCGGCGCCGTGGTCGGCGGATTCACGGGCTACTTCGCCATGGACGTGGGATGCGTCGTCGGCACATTGGGGCTCGCCCCGTGCGACTTTGAAGAAAAGATGGAGGGTGCGATCGTATCGGGCGTCATTTCGGGCGGGGTACTGGGGCTGGGGGGATTGATCGCAGGCGAATTCGTAAAGAGAGAAGCATGGGCCTCCGTCCGCGTACCGTCCGCCAGTGGACGGTTGCGAATCGACCCCATGATCGACGTGGTTCTCGCGCGGAACCGGAACCCCGGAATCGTCGTGGGGGCTCGCGTCACGTTCTGACTGAAAGCGCGCTTTACGCCAGGAACCCCGATGGCGAGCATCGTCCGGCGGACGATGTTACCCTACTCCTTCTCCGTGAGGCGGCCGGACAGGTACTTGTGGATGACGCTGGACAGCAGCGTCTGATAGGGTATCCCCTCTTCCCTGGCCCGCGCGTGCGCGAGATTGAAGTCGCGCTCGGTCACCCGGAGATTCACCCGTCTGGTTTTATTAAACGTATTGCGAGCTGCCTGCCGGGCCGCCTCGATTTCTCGTTCGGCATCGGGGGCGATGGGCAACTCGTCCCGTTCGAATCGATCGAGCACATCGCGTTCTTCAGCGCTTAATTCGTCGCTCACGATGTTCGCCTCCTCCTGTAATCTCTCGTTGCCTTGCGGCTGGGAATGATTGTCTTCAAAAAGCGAGTGCCGTCGGCCTGCTTCACGAAAGGCACGAGGTGAATGTACTTATCGATTTCCACGGCGTAGATCAACTGTCCTAGGTAACTGTCCTGGTTTGGGTGTTCGAGCACGTCCACCAGACCGCCTTGTTCTATGGCAACGACAACCCGCTCGAACGAGATTCCCCGCTGTTCAATGAGCCGCCGGTTCTTTTCGGTGCTCCAGTCGAAGCCGATGTCCATGCGTCAATTATCGTACAATGTGTGCATCTTGTCAACACTTTCCATACACCCAATCGCAGGTTTTAGATGGGGCGGGCGTTACATCCACCAAAGGATACCGAGCCGTATGGACGAGACCGGTGATCACATTCACCCCGCCACGATATGCCGGCAAAGCTGCCGACCCTTGGGAGACAGCCGGTCGTAATGCTCCCTCGGGAGCGTCTTTTCCTCGACGGCCCGGAACCACGGCGCATGATAGCCCACGCTCGTCATCGGCCGCTTCATGTCCGAGTGGTTCGCCGTGCCCCCGTGCCAGCAGCGCACGTCGCGGATGATGGCCGTGTTCGCCGGCGCGCAGAGGTGATTCGTGCGCATCCATTCCGGCTCTTCCTCGAGCGAAGGGATCGGCGCATGGGACCGGTGGGTGCCGGGAATGAACCGGATCGCGCCGTTTTCCACGGTGAAATCCACCATGGTGAAGTTGATTACGATGAAAGGCGCCGGGACGTCCCTCAGAGTGACCCGTCCGTCCGGATCGTTGAAGAGGTCGTCGTTCCGGTCGGAGTGCAGATGCTGGATCTTCGCGCTGGGCAGGGAGTAGTCGCCGCCCGCGCCGGTGCAGGTGTAGTCGTCGTTCCCCCAGATCGTATCGATAATGGGCAGGATCGCAGGCAGGTCGATCAGGATGCACCATTCCCAGTTGTGCAACTGGCTTCCGAAAGAATGGCGTGCGTAGCCCCGGTTCATGCTTTCGCGTCCGAACTCGGCCTCCTGCTCCGCCATCACGCGCTCGGCGCCGGAACGGTTGAGGGCGAACTGCTCCTGGCTCAGGGGATTCGCAACGCAGACGAATCCGTCGCGGTGGAATACCGCGGCGGCGCGCTCGACATCGCCTGGCTTGAGGATCTCGACCTTCAGCATGATAACTCCCCCGATTGGACAGCCAGTGGCGACCGTCCGGATTCATGGCCGTTCCTCTTGGCCATGCGATCAGCGTTACTTTCTCCCGGGCGTTTCCATCCCGGGCGCTTCACCTGGGATGACGTGCCTACTCGTTGCGTCGATTCCATCCCAGTCGCTTCAACCACCCTGTCACGCGTACTCGTTGCGTCGATTCCATCCCGGGTATTGTTCTTCCAGCGCCGCGAGGGTCTGTCCGGTGTAGTATGGGTGCCCGGCCGGTGGGAAGCGAAAGAGTTCGCGTTCTCTGGCAGTAATGGATCCGATGAACTCCCGAAAATGTCTATTGTTGCCCACGTCCGTGTAGTGCATCACGCCTTCCCAGTAGTGGTCCGCCCGGCCGAATGCGAATTTCCATACGTATCTTTGCCCCTGGATTCGCCCATAGTCGCTGGTGGCATGTTGCGTGTAGTTGTGAAAAATGCACACCGAACCCGCAGGAGCCACCATGGCTTCCGCTTTGCTTAGATCCTGATTATCGTCGTTGGCGATGAATAATGTCGGTGCCTGGTCGGCGGCAACATCTTCGAGATAGAACCAGAAATTGAGCTGTGCGTGGGCGTGGTCCGTTGCCGTGGGCGGCAGTAACGAATTGTTGCCGTTATCGATATGGCACTTGTCGCGACTTCCCTTGAAGCCCGGATAACGGACGAGCGCCAGGCCCGGTCGATAGTGAATATGTTCCGTTTCGAGCCAGCGTTGCGCAAAGTGAATGGCTTCCGGATTGAGGATGGCGTGGTTCAGGCACTGTTCCGAATAAGGGAAATAGCAGGCGTCTATGCGGTCGTCCCGCGTGTCATCTCCTATTTCTTCCCACGGAGGCAGCAATCGCCGAACGGCGGCCGCCATCTCGGCGCACTGCGCTTCCGGCAGGAATCTGTGAATAATCACGTATCCTTTATTCACAAGTGTGTCGAAGTGATCATCGGTTAGTTTGATTGGCCTGTTCCCGGTTGATTTTGCAGTGCTTCGTGGCGGGTTCTCCAAACTGGTTCCACTAGCCACCACTGGCTACGCTAGCCGCCCTGGCTCCGATAGCTTCACTACCTCCGCTAGCTCCGCTGGCTCTGCTGGCTGCACTAGCTTCACTGGCTGCGCGTAATGCGGTATCCCGGGTGTGCCGGATCGAAGAGCTCCGGCCGCAGGCGGGTGCCCAGGCCCGGTCCCTCAGGCGGCCGGGCAAATCCTTTGTCTATGACGATATTGGGTTCGATGAGCAGGTCGTAGAAGGTCCGGATATGGGCGCGGACGGACTCCTGGATGACGACGTTGGGCACGGCGGTGGCCACGTGAATGCCGGCAAACAGCGTAAGCGGTCCGGTGCAGTCGTGCATGGCCGCCGGGACGTTGTAGCCCTGGGCCATCTCGGCCAGCCGCCGGGTCTCGCTGATGCCGCCCACCCAGGTGGGATCCACCATGAGGTAATCGGCCGCGCCCCGTTCCAGGACGTGCCGGTAGTCCTCCCGGCTGATGTACATCTCGCTGACGGCCAGCGGCACCCCCGCCTTGTCGCGGAAGTCTCTGAGCGTATCTACGTTGTCCAGTCGCATGACGTCCTCGAGCCACATCGGGTTCAGGTCCCGCACGGCCTCGGCGATGCGCAGGGCGGCGGGAAGCTGGAAGAAGCCGTGACCATCCAGCAGGATCTCGATGCGGTCGCCCACCCGCTTGCGCACCTCCTCCATGGGCTTCACGCACGCCCTGACCGTGGACATGGGGAGATAGCTGCCCCCGTGGGCGCGGTAGGCCCGGTCGAAGGTCCAGAACTTCATGCCCGTGTACCCTTCCGCCACCAGTTCCTCGGCCAGGTCCCCCGCGGCGTGGTGGGCTGCCCAGTTGTCCTCCAGAGGCCCCGGCTTGCCGATGTCGCCGTGGCCGGGCCAGCCCTGTTCGGACGGCGCTCCCGGAGGTCGCCGGCCGTATGTCGGACCGCCGCAACTATTGTAGACGCGAACGGAATCCCGGGCCTTGCCGCCCAGGAGTTGCCAGACGGATAAACCGCACGATTGCCCGAGGATGTCCCAGAGGGCCAGGTCGACGGCGCTCAATGCCCGCATTTCGGCGCCCCTTGATCCGAAGGCGCTGAACCGTTCGTAGAAGAACCGCCAGTGGTGCTCGATGGAACACGGGTCGCTGCCCAGCAGCCGGCGGGCGAGCCAGTCATGGATTACGGCGGCCACCGCCTGGGGGACGTAGTAGGACTCGCCATGGCCGACAGCGCCGCCGTCGGTATGGATCCGCAGCAGGATCAACCCGGGCATGATGTCGTCGGGGATGAGGGTTTCCACCGCGGTGATCTTCAGGTCGGAACTTGACGGGACGGGCGCGGGTTGCGGGGAGACTGAATCCAGCCCGCCAGGGATTTCGGTCATCTGAATGTCCTCAAAATACCGACTGGTGACGTGGCGGGACGCGCCAACATCTGCCGAGATATGGTTACGTCGCGAGACGCGCCAACATCTACCGCGAGTTGTCGAGCCGTTCTACACCGACCGGTTGTCCAGCGCGTACGTACGGTTTCCTTCGCCGCCCAGTTGCCACGCGCCCCGGAAGAGGGACTGCCGTTTCGGCGGCATCTTCTCGATGATTTCGTGACCGAGGTTGAGCCGGTGCCACTGCGCCCAGATCGAGTTGTAGCAGTTGAAGACCGCGCAGCGCGGGTTGTCCGGGTTGGTCCAGTCGTTCGCCGCGTGGATGAGGCTTTCGGTGAAGACCAGCATCGATCCCGGCGGACAGCTGTAGTCCTCCAGGGCGCCGTAAAGGCTCTCCTCCCATGGGGATTCGCTGATGTTGGGACGGTACCTGTCCGGACCGCCATAGTTGAAATGGGCCTTGTGCGAACCGCTCAGGAAGGACGTGCCGCCGAATCCGGCTTTAACTTCTTCCAGTTCCCAGACTACGCGGGTGAGTCCCGCGAATATCTTGCCGCCCTGCACCTGGTAGCGCATGGCGTTGGCCTGCTGGGGCGGACGGACGACGTGGGGCAGCCCCGTTCCCTGCACGGTCGACTTCCAACCGGGTTCGCGCACCATGAGGAAGGAGTTTTCACAGCGGAAGCCGTAGTAATCGTCCGCCACGAAAGGCGGTTCGGTAAGGATTTCGTTCAGGATGCCCACCACGGCCGGATGATCGAGCAGGTCGGCCAGCTTCCCCTGGTAACCCTGTCTGATGTCGCTGTTCTTGCCCTTGTAGTCCGGTTTCACCGCAGCGTAAACTTCGGCCTTCATCTCCTCGATCTCGGTCTCCGTCAGCACGGAGGGCACGAGGATCCAGCCCTTCAGATCGAAGAAGAACTTCTGCTCTTCGGTCATGGGAACGGGTTGGGCGGGGGTGGATGTGGACTCGGGCGCGGATGCGGCGGCGGGCACGGCGGCCGGTTCGGTTGTGGTCGACATGTTTTTCTCCAATTCTTCGGATTAAGGGTCTGACATAAGGCTTGCTTTCGCGGTGGATGGGCCATGATGATGCGACGTCATCGTTCCGTGTTATTCTTGTTCTGTGTCCCTATTACCGTTCCACTCTCAACATCGCTCCGCGTTCCCAACATTACACTCTGCATACGATCTGCCTCGCGCTCTTATCAAAGCTACGCGTACTATCCAGGCTGAGTCCGTCACTTGGCCAGGACATGGAGCGTGTTGCGATAGCGGCCCATGATCTTTTCGGCCTTCGCCAGCTTCTCCGCAAAAGCCGGATCGTAGGGCGTCAACTTGTAACTGCCGTCCGGTCCTTCGATCAGGAACAGCGGCTCCCCATCCTTCGTTTTTAGCCGATCGACGACCTCCCTGGGCAGGATAACGCCGAGCGAGTTGCCGAACTTGCGGACTTTGAGTGTGACCATGAAGCGCCTCCTTCGGCATCGTCTGGCTTGGTTGTGCGATGATGCTTAGCAATGCCCGATTTCAGAGCGATTGTCAAGGTCGAATCCTCAAATAACCTCTTCAAGATGCAGCTCTCCAGACAAACGGGATACGGTTTTATAGACACACTGACGACCCCGCCGCTGAGGATGCCCTGCGTATGTCCTGCTGACGATGCGCCGCGCCTGTCCTGCAGATGATCCCACAAAATTCAACAAATTTGTTGACAACAAAATTGTTGACTATTACCCTGGTTGTAATCCACAGGATTTACAGTCAGCCAAATCATGGAAATTACAGGAGTAAAAATGAAATCTGTTACTGGACCATGGGTTAGTGGTGAAGACTTTTTTGATCGAGAAAACGAACTACAAATACTGGATCAGCGTGTGCGGGATGGAAACCACGTGTTGTTGACCGGCCAGCGTCGTATGGGTAAAACCAGTATTGCAATGGAACTGGGTCGTCGACTTCAAGCGGACGAATGGGGGTTTCTGTTTGCGGACGTCGAAGGGGCGACAGGCCCGGAGGACGTAATCGCGGTCATAGCTGAAGCGGTATATCCCATTCGTTCGATATCGTCTCGATTTGCAAAAGCTATGCATCGATGGTTCACCGAAAGTATTGAAGAAATTAGCGCATACGATTTTCGTCTGAAGGTACGCGCCGGGTTGAGCGAAGAAACCTGGCAGCAACACGGCGGCACTTTGCTAAGATATTGCGCCGATCTTGCGAATCCCGTACTGCTCGTCCTGGACGAATTGCCTATTTTCCTAAAACGTATGCTCCGTCAAAAGGGAGGTCGCCAGAAAGTCGACGAGTTCTTGAGTTGGCTTAGAGGACTCCTCCAGCAGTTCAGTGGTGGATCGTTTGTACTCATGGTATCTGGAAGTATCGGACTGACCCCGCTCGTACGTCGACTCGGCATTTCAGATCGCATAAACTATTTCTATCCATTTCAACTCGGACCATGGAATCGTGAAGTCACTATAGAGTGCCTGAATCGTCTAGCGGAGAATTCGACCGTTAAGGTAGATTCGGGTGTTGCGAATGCTGTTTATGAGCGTCTCGATACAGGCATACCGCATCAGGTACAGTTCTTTTTCGCCAGGCTGACAGATCACGCGCTTATGCACAGTCAGGACAGAGTGGCTGTGGAGGACGTCGATGATGTATACCATAACGATCTTCTGGGTCCGGCAGGTCAGAACTATCTCGTGCACTATGAATCGCGCCTCATTGATGGTCTGGGTGATGACCAGGACCTTACCATAGCCATGGAAATACTGGCAGAAGCATCGACGAAAGATGTATTCACCCTAGAAGCACAACGCCAACTCGGACGGCTATACTTACCAATAGTAGACAATGCACCTGATCGCATCTCCGAGGTCCTCGACATACTCGAACATGAAGGTTATATCGAAGCATGCGGCGGAGGTCGGCGATTTACCTCGCGTCTGCTGAAGGACTGGTGGGCTGCGCGGTTTGGAAACAACCACGTACCCATCGAACGACGTGGTCCGGTTCGCTAAGAGTGAGGAAACAGCCATGGATTCAGTCCAAGACCGAATGATCCGCAAGTTCAATCCAGGGACGTTTCAGTCCGATGAAGAGGTGATCCGGCAGTTCACGGTACGGGAACGCGAGCTGGGAATCGTACTGGATGTACTACGCGGCAACATTAAGACTCCTTCGTGCCAGCACGTCCTTATGGTCGCACCCCGCGGCAGGGGTAAGACCATGCTGCTGGCCCGCGTCGCCGCTGAACTGCGCGCTGAAAATGAACTGTCCCGGAAAATGTTGCCGGTGCGGTTCATGGAAGAAAGCCACGAGGTGTTCGACATCGCCGATTTCTGGCTAGAAACACTCTTCTATCTTTCGAAAGAGATTGTACGTTCTGACCCGGATCTCGCTCGGGAATTACAGACCGTCCATGCCGATCTGACAGGTCAATGGCGGGGCGAATTCCTGGCGGAACGGGCCAGAGCCGCGGTGCTGGACGCATCGGACAAATTGGGCAGAAAACTCGTGCTCATGATCGAGAACATGCAGACTTTATGCGATGACGTAGACGAGGACTTTGGCTGGCAGTTGAGGGAGACGTTGCAAACCGAGCCTCAGGTCATCCTGCTTGGCACGGCCACCAGCCGTTTCGAACGTCTGGATGACTTACGGGAGCCCTTCTTCGGGTTGTTCCGGATGCTTGACCTCAAACCTTTGGACGCCGAAGCCTGCCGGCGGCTCTGGCAGGTGGTCAGCGGTGACGATGTGTCTGAACGCCGCATAAGACCGCTACAGATTCTTACTGGCGGCAATCCCCGCCTGCTGGTCATCGTCGCGGAGTTCGCCGGGCATCGCTCTTTGCGCAAGTTGATGGAAGAACTCGTTTCCCTGGTAGACGACCATACCGAGTATTTCCGCGGTCACCTGGAAGCCCTGCCGCCAACGGAGCGCCGCGTTTATCTGGCCGCGATGGATCTTTGGCAACCTTCAAGTACCAGCGAAATCGCGGCACGAGCACGTATGGACGTTCGCAGTGTTTCCAGCCTTCTTGGCAGATTGATCGACCGTGGTGTGGTAATGGCCCAGGGAACAGGTAGGAAGCGCTTGTACTCGGCCGCGGAGCGACTATACAGCATTTACTACAAGGTCAGGCGTGAACGAGGTGAAGCAGCCATCGTACACTACCTGATAAGGTTCATGTCGATGTTTTACACCAAACAAGAACTCGTTACAATGGCCGATACATTTAGAATGGAAGCCGCAGGATTTCCGATTATCAAAGAGGGGTTGGATCGTGCGAGAGCAGAAATCCCCCACTTTGGTTATCTTTACGATCACGCAGTTTCTTCCGTTGCAGAACCTGAACCCTCTTCTATGGGATTTTCGAAATCTTCGCTGTCTGATCTTTCTCAGCGACAGCAACTTCTGTTTCGCATCAGCCCCAAGTGGATTGAAGGAAATATACTGTATTTAAGTGGCAACTATGATGCTGCGATTCCAGTCTACGCTTCGATTGTTGAAGAATTCGGAAGAATCAAAATCCCCGACGTCGAAATCCTCGTCGCCATGGCATCAGTATCCATTGGACACATTTATGACCGAAAAGGGGACTACGATGTTGCTATCGCATCGTACGATGAAATGATCGAACGATTTGGTAAAAGTACAGAACCAAGGGTAAAAGTCACTGTTGCCGCCTGTTTGGTAAATAAGGGTACAACCCAGTGTCACCAAGGTGACTTAGAATCTGCGATAAATACAATAGAAAACGTCGTCAAACAATACGAAACAGACGCCATGACTCAGATGCGTGAAGTTGTCGCTAGAGCGTTGCTAACCCTTGGCACGTTTAAAGGACAGCTTGGTAAGCGCGCTGAGGAGATCGAATCCTACGATGAGGTCATCAATCGCTTCAGTTCAGATACGAAGGATGCAGTGCAGGTGTTCGTCGCTAACGCTATGACCAACAAAAGTGTTGTTCTAATTGAATGTGGAGATTTTGAAGAAGCTCTTGTAGCTTGTGAGGCAGTAGAAAGTCGTTATGGGGGAACGGGAGAACCTGAATTAATGGCATCAGTGGTTAGAGCCATGTTGAATGTGGGTAACATTCATATGCAAAAAGGCGATCATCAGAATGCAATCGCAATATTCAATCGGATTGTCGAAGACTATGATAAAGTAGAGTCGGTAGAAGTTCAGATTTATATCACCCGGACTCTGATTATTAAGACCTTGTATTTTATCGAACTTGGAAAATCGGAAGATGCTCTGAGTACGTGTGAAAAATTAGAACGAAGACTTCAAGATGGAGGAAAAGCACAGAATAGTGAGGAACTAGGTTTTGCATGGGTAAAGGTGATGGCATTGCTCCTTCATTCACAAGAACAAGACGCATTGGCATCGTTCAACTCCATTTATCACGATTTCGATCCGGTCAACGAAGCTGCATTGAGCATGATGCAGTCAGGTGTATCGGATATGATTGTATTAGGTGTATCAGAACGGGAAGTTCTCGATGTGTTGCAGAGCGACGAAAGAAAAGCGCAGGCGCTATCACCAATCATTGTAGCAATGAAAATGCGCTTGGGGGAAACAGTACGCGCGCCCGCGGAGGTTATTGAAGTAGCCGAAGACGTTATGCGCACAATGGAAGAAAAGTCAAACCGAAGAACATGAAATTCTATAAATCACACATCAATACACGCAGTGGCAACACAACTCGGAAAACAGTTAATCTCGTTCCTCAATGCTTGCGATCTTCACGTTGATGTTACAGGCGCTCACTCAATAGCCCGGACCTCATCGGACCAGTCCCGCCAGATGTCGACGTTGGTTTCGTCTGTTACAAGCGGGTCCGGAAGGGATTCCGGCGTTTTGAGGAAGCCGTAGATGGTCGCCTGTCGGATGATGTCGGCCGACCTGTTCTGTCCTGCGATATGCAGGATCTTGGTGTGCCACAGGACCGCCGTGCCCGCGGGACCGTGGCAATCGACGGGCCGGGTATCTTGCTTGATGCGCTGGATGACGGGATCGTTGTAGCCGGGCTTGCGTCCCGCCAGGTGTTCGTCCATATGCTTTGCGCCTTCGAGGAAGTCCCGCCACTGCGCGCGCCAGATCCGGCTGTGGCTTCCCGGCCAAACCGTGAAGCCGCCGGAATCGGGAGGCAGGTTGTCGACATAGGCCGTTACCTGAAACCGGACGCGGCCGTAGCAGGCGCCGTCCGTATGGGCGCCGCGGTATTCGGAACCGGGCGAAGGGCTGCCGGGCAGGGTGCAGTACAGGCCGCGCGTCCCTTGGCCGGTCGACCACACCGGACCCGTCCTGGGCAGGCGCAGCGCTTCTTCCGTGGAGAAGGATCCCTTCTCCGGCCATTGCGAGGTTTCTTTGATCCCGTGGGCGGCCAACCCGCTCACCACGTCATCGGCCATGAAGCACGGTCCGGTCGTCATGCCGGAGTCATCGGCCCCGGCGGGCCAGACCACCGTGCCCTTGCCAAGCAATTGCTCGGCGACCCGCCACAGGGCCCTGGGGGCCAGATCGAGCATGAAGGGCTCGGTGCCGTTTCGGACGTAGAAGCGGTGGCCTTCGGTAAAGAAATAGGGGTCGCCGCCGATCTCGGGCCGCTTCGCGTTCAGATGGCCGGTTTCTTCATCGTTGAACCCCGTCCAGGTGGAGGGATCTCCACGTTTCATGCCGGGATGGTGTGTGTCCACCGCGGCCCACAACGCTTCCCTGGCCTGGCGGCACAGTTCGGGGTCGAGCACGGCGGGCAGCACGAGGAAGCCGTCGCGCTTGAACCGGGCGATCTGGTCCGTGGTCAGGAGCGGGACTTGCTTCACAACCGGGTTGGCTGGCATCGATTGCATTATTCGCCTCCTCCGTGCTCGCCGTCACCTTCCGCACCTTCTCCGCCGCCGTGTTCTCCTCCACCCTCACCGCCTTCTCCGTGCTCTCCGCCACCGCCTTCACTACCACCGTGCTCTCCGCCCTCGCCCCCTCCTCCGTGCTCGCCGTCATCTTCTCCATCCTCGCCCTCTCCCCCGTGCTCGCCTTCTCCGACCTCGGCATGGGGCGTCCACCCGGTAAACAGTTCTTCCGTTGCGGCCAGTGAGACATCAACCGTCTCGCCCGGAGCGAGATCGACCGGTGTCGTGGGACCGAGTTCCGTGCCGTTCGAGAGGTGCACTTCGACCCTGACGATGTTCAGTACCTCGTCGGTCGTATTCTGAACGGTACCCGCGAATGAATTGCCTTCAGCGTCGTAACGCAGGATGAGCCGGGCGCCTTTGCGGACGTAATCATAGGTTTCGTCCAGGGCAAGGGTTTCTCCCGATTCTTCCCCGTCGTCCGATGCGGACTCGGCGTTTTCGGCTCCGACGTGCTCCGCGTCCGGTTCTCCGGTCTTGTTGTCTTCGCCCTGGTCGCCTGCACACCCGCTCAGTGCGCCCAGTCCAAGCATCGCAACGAGTCCGGCCGCCGCCGCCCAGGCGATCAGGGTGAAGGTGATTGAACGGATAGCGGGTGCTATACGCTCTTTACGATCCATACCCGACACGCGTGGTTTTTTCTTAGCCATGCTTCTTCTCCTCAATTATGTGATCCCTAAGCATCGACGTGGCGCCGCCCGGGCGGAACGTGCGAGGTTCCAGGTCAATCTCCTCCCCGGCGATCATCTTCCTAAGCAATTCGGCCACGCCGTCCACCGCCACGGGCGCGAGGGCTTCACCCTTTTCCTTCGTCCCCAGTTTCGCCGAGCTTTCCATTTCCATGTCCGCTTCGTGCACCCGGTGGGGAAAAAGGGCCATGGCCATGGAAGTCTCGTATTCGTCGGCGTGACCGGGCAGCCGCTGATCGTCCATATGCTGGTAGACGACATCGGCCGGGTACGTGTCCCAATAAGAATTGAAACGCACGTTGACGCCAAGCCGTTCCCTGAAAGCGTCTATCCGGTTCATCATGGGGACGACGTTTCCGCCGTGTCCGTTCAGGATGAGGATGTTGGTCACGCCGCCCCGCTTGAGGGCGTCGCACACGTCGTAGACGTACTCGGTGAAGATCTCCGCACGGACGGTCAGCGTGCCTTTGTGCTCCATCCAGTGTTCCGATACGCCGATGGCGATGGGTGATGCCACCACGACATGGGGAAAGAGCTTGAGCGCCGCATGCTCGGCCATGTAGGCGACGCTGGCCGTATCGTGAATCATCTCCAAGTGTTCGAGGTGCTGCTCTGTCGCAGCCGTGGGCACGATGGCCGCCTGGATGGTGCCGCCGTCGATTCCTTCCCTGAACTCCTTGCGGGTCAGGTCTCCTATGAAAACACGCTTTCTCGACATGAAGCGGCTCCTGTTGGTGTCGGTATGCGTATGATGGTTCTTAAATTGACAAGGGCCGGTGTGTGGGCCCCGGATCGGCCTTGTGTCAGCCCCCGTTGCCCCGGTGGCTCCTCGACCCGCGATTGCAGCGATTCCATCATTCCAACGCCTGCTCGAGATCCCCTATGATATCCTCGGTGTCTTCGAGTCCCACAGACATCCTGATGCGCTGCCCCTCCCGGTCGCCGGTGACGAGCGAGCCCACGTCGCCCAGGCTGACCCAGGGCCGGCACAGGCGCACGCGGTCGAGGAATCGATCGACGGTCCCTTCGGCGATTTCGAAACTGATCATCCCGCCGTATCCGGCCCACTGCGACCGGGCGATTTCGTGACCTGGCGTGGAGGGCAGGCCGGGATAGTAGGTCCGTTTTACCCGGGAGTGGAATTCCAGGAAGTCCGCTACGGCCCCGGCATTCTCGACGTGGCGGTCCATGCGCATGGACAGCGTCTTGATCCCTCGGAGCAGGAGGAAGGCGTTCAATGGACTGAGGATGCCGCCGTAGGTGTTCCGGCTGCGCAGGACCTGTTCGCCCAGTTCAGGGTCGCGGGTCGTGATGATCCCGGCCAGGGCGTCGCCGTGACCGCAGAGGTACTTGGTGGCGCTGTGCAACACGACGTCGGCTCCATGGTCCATCGGCCGGAACAGGTAGGGAGAAAGAAACGTATTGTCAATCACGACCTTCGCACCGGCTTCGTGGCCCTTACGGATCACCGTGGGGGTATCGACGATGTCCAGGGTGGGATTGGCGAGCGGTTCGAAGTAGACGACGTCGGTAGGTCTTTCGAGGGCCGCGTCGAGTTGATTCGGGTCCCGCATGTCGATGATGTCGACGTCGAACCCCAGGCGGGGCAGTTCTTCGGACATGAAGTGCCGGGTCCACACATAGGTCGTCTGGTGGCAGACGATTCTGGATCCGGCCTTGATGAGGGTCATCACGGCCTGGGTGACCGATGCCATGCCGCAGGCGGTGGCGATGCTGCGGCCCCCGCCTTCGAGGGCGCACATCTTCTCCTCGAACGCCGTGAACGTGGGATTGCTACCCCGGAGGTAGGCGCCGTCCACGGTCGTGGACTGGTAGATCGGCGTCGCCGACGTGTTTTCCGCCTCGCCCGCGTGGATGGAGCGAGTGACGAACCCGTGTTCTTCGTCCATTAACATTTCCTTTCCCACAGGATGTTTGAAGTGCGTCGGCCTGCGGGGAACCAGAATACTGATGCCGCGTCACGCCGCGTCACGCTTCGTCACGCCGCTCGATGGCCCGGTCCATGGTCTTCTACAGGCACCGCTCGATGGCCCGGTCCATGGTCTTCTACAGGCGCCGCTCGATGGCCCGGACCATCCGGTCGATTTCCTCCCTGCTGTTGTAGAAATGGGTGGAAATACGGAACACAGGCACGTCGTTGACATGAAAGGCCACGGTCTCGATCTTCTCGTCGTCCCACAACTCCTGCCGGATCTTCTGGAGATCGGCCCCTTCGATGGTGAAGGTCGTGATGAACCCGGACATCTCGGAATCCCGCGGCGTCAGGAAGCGCACGCCCCGGATACGGCCCAACCGCTCCCGCATGTAATTCACCAGGCCCCGGCAGTACGTCCGGATGTGGTCCCAGCCGATCTCCTGCTGGAAATCCAGCGCCGTGCCCAGACCGATGAAGGGCGTCTGGTCCCGGGTGCCCATCATGTCGAACCGGCTGGCATTGGGGTTCGGATGGGCGCTGGACCCGAGAATGAGCGGCTCCACCCGGTCGTGGGCGTCGTCGGAGACGAAGAGCATGCCCGTGCCCTTGGGAGACAGCGTCCATTTGTGGAGACTGGACGCGTAGAAGTGGGGATTCCATTCGTCCAGGCGCAGCGGCACCATGCTGACGGCGTGGGCGCCGTCCACGACGACCCAGATGCCACGATCCCGGCCGATTTCGGTCAGTTCCTTCACCGGCGTCACCAGGCCGGTCGACCAGTACACGTGGCCGAAGACCACGGCCGCCGTTTTCTCGTTCATCCCGTCCCTGAATACATCGATGATCTGCTGCTGGTCGGTGATCTCCATGGGCAGGTGCACCCGCCTCACGGTCAGCCCGTGGCGCTCGGCGATGTAGTCGAAGCAGGCGTTCACCGCGCCGTACTCCTGGTCTGTCATCAGGATCTCGCCGCCCACCTTCCAGGTCACGCCCTGGGCGAAGACGCTCAGCGCCATGGTGGTGTTCTGCACCAGGGCGATGCGCTCCGGGCGCGTGCCCACGAATTTCGCCAGTTTCTCCCGGGATTCCTCGACGATCGGCCAGTACTGCTGCTGGTGCTTCAGTGGATCGCTGTCGAAGGCCCGCATGGCCTCGGTCACCCGGTCCACGACCGGCTTGGGCGACGGCCCGACGGAACCGCCCTGCAGAAAGGCGATATCGGGTTCAAGATAGAACTGATCACGGCGGATCGCCTTCCAGAATGCGTCGTCCGGGGCGGGTAGTGTATCGGTTACGGCCGGACTCGAATCGTCTTGCATGCGGTGCTCCCGTGGTGGATGCATCGTGTTGATTGAATGGCGTGTCGACTGAATGGCGACGGTAAGCGCGGGTGCCAAGGCGAACCGCGGCATACACTCCGACCACTCGCCCGTTTCCGGCACCTTCTGTCAGGCTCAAGAGATACTTACTGTCAGGCTCAGGACACTTACAGGACGGCCCGCGCCACCTTGCGGAACGCGCGGATCACGTCGTCCACGTCTTCATCTACCAGTTGCGCCGGCAGGGGCAGTATGCGCGCTCGGTCCAGCAGATCGTCGCTGCGCGGCAGCATGCCGGCGCGGTATTCCATGGGGCTCTCGGCATTGAACGGACAGGTCCACGGACATCCCGCCGTCGTGACCGGCACCTTCTTCAACAGATTGGACATATAGCGGTACTGATGGATGCCGCCGTGGGGCTCACTGGCGGGAATCCCCTCCGCGCGAATGGCCGAGGTGAAACGCGCCGCGTCGCCGGCCGATTCATGAATCCACGAGAAATAGGCCCCACTGTCGCCCTCGGGATCAACGATGCGCCGGAGCTGGATGCCCGGCGTCTTGCCGAGGGTTTCCCGCAAACGGACGTGGTGGCGGCGCATGCCTGCCAGAATGGCGGGCAGCTTGTCCAGCTGGACCAGACCCAGCGCGCCGCGGAGTTCGTCCATGCGGACGCCCATGCCAAAGGTCTCGAACAGCGAATCCTCCCCGGTGGAAACGCCTTCGATGTCCCGTTCAAAACCCGTATCGTGGAAGCACACGGCGCGGCGAAATACCCCCTCGTCGTCCGTCGTGACCATGCCTCCCTCGCCCGTGGTGAAGTTCTTGTTGTACTGCAGGCTGACGGCGCCCACCGTGCCCATCGACCCGACGCGACGGCCGTCGATGCTCGCGCCCGCGGCCTGGGAGCAGTCCTCCAGGACCGGAATCCCGTGCCGGTCCGCGATTTCCACGATGGACGGCACGTCGGCGACCGTTCCCGCCATATGCACGGCGACGATGGCCCGGGTCCGGGGCGTAATATGCCGTTCGATGTCGTTGGGATCCAGATTGAGGGTGTCGTCGATGTCGGCCAGCACAGGCACGGCCCTCAGGTGCACGACGGCGTTTACGTCGGCGATCCACATGAAGGCCGGCATGATGACCTCGGTTCCGGGTCCCACGTCGAGGGCGGCGAGCGCCACGGAAAGGGCCGTGCTGCCGCTGTGGGTGGCCAGGGCGAAGCGCGTGCCGACGTAACGAGCGTAGGCCGCCTCGAAACGGTCCACCTTGCCGAGGGGTTCGATCCCGTAATACCGAAAGGGCGACCGGGCCTCTATGACTTCAATGGCGGCCTGCTTCTCTTCTTCCCCGTACACCGATCCACCGGGCACGAGAGGCGGCCATTTCCCGGTGCGAACCGGCGTCCCGCCGTCGATCGCCAGTGATTCCGCCATGGGCATCCTGTCTCAATAAACGTTTCGGGTTGGTACTTCAAAGGTTGAATCGGGATTCAGGACTATAACACGGAGGGCAACCCGTTACAAGTACAAATTGGAGCGGACTTCGGATTCGGATGGACCCCGGATCGGAGTGGACCCCGGACGGGATTGTAACGTCAGGCGTTCCTGCCGGACAGGCGGTGGGCCACGTCCAACAGCCGATCCTTCCAGGCGAGCCACTCGAGCCAGCTATCCGGAATCCCGCTGAGTCCGTAAAGCGCGCCGGCGAGTTGACCCGTCACCGCGGCAACCGTGTCGGCGTCGTCGGCCAGGTTGGCGGCGAGGAGTACGGCGCTGCGAAAGTCGGCAGTGCGGGCGACGGACCAGATGGCGGCTTCGAGGGTGTCGATCACGTAACCGCTCGAGCTGATTTCGTCCCGTGGCCGCCCCCGCCAGCTCCCGGCCAGGATCCGTTTCACGGCCGGCGCCCCGTCGAAACGCCTTGGCGCCAGGAGATCCGCCCGGGGCGAACCGGCGATGGCGTCCGCCAGCAGTTCCGCGAAGGCGCGGCACGCATCCACCGCTTCTTCGGTTCCGTGCGTGGTCCGGGACTGCTCGGCCGCGGTGGCGTCGAGTTGCGACCGGTCGTCCCAGAAGCGCAGGGCGACCGGGGCGAGGCGCATCAGGGAACCGTTGCCCGAGGCGCGCGGGTCGGTGGAACCGGCGATCGGGTCTCCGGTTCGTTCATATCGGGCGAGCGCCGCGCTCGTGGTGTTCCCGATGTCGAAGCAACTGCCCGTGCAGGAGTATTCGCCGTCTCGCCACCAGCTGACGAAACGGTCCATCAGATCCCGGCAGTCCAGCGTCTCCGATGCGGCCAGGCTTTCCGCAAGGGCCAGCGCCATAGTCGTGTCGTCCGTCCACGATCCGGCAGGCAGATCGAAAGGGCCTCCCCCCACCATGTCCTCCACCCGCGCCTGCCCGTCGCGAGGCCGGAACTCGAGTGTCGTGCCCACCGCGTCGCCCACTGCGAGACCGAGAAAAGCCCCGACGGCACGGTCCCGGATGCTCTTTTCGGCCGCGGAAGGCCGCGGTTCCGCCGCTGCCTCGCACTGCGCCACGTGCCGCTCCTGGCTCAGGGTCTCTATCGCGTTGGTGGAACGGGCTTCTCGAACCCGGCGCATTGCTTCGGACGGGGTCGCCCCGAATTCCACGAGGAGACGGGCAGCGAGGGTGCCCGCGCGGCCGAGTCCCCCCTTGCAATGGACGACGACGTCGAAACCGAGCCGGAGCCGGTCCCTGATGGCCGGTCCCGCGACGCGCCATGCCTGCTCGAAATCAGTGCCCGGTGGCTGTCCGTCCGGTATCGGCAGGTGCCACCATTCCATGTGACGGTCCGCGACCGCCCTGGAAAGACCGGGCACTTTCAGATCCCGTATCTCCTCCTGCGTGATCAGGCTGACGACCGCTGTCGCGCCCCATTTTCTGGCCCTATCGAGATCCAGGTCCAGATCGCGCTCCCATTTACCCGCGACTCCCCAGGGATCTGTCTTGCCGGGGCACAGGGTGATTCCTATGCGGCCGAAGCCCTCCCCCGGACGTACCGGGTCGATACGAAGTGGATGGCTCCGGCTGGTTTTTACTTCGGACATGGTTGGCGCGCCTCTCTAACGGTCCTTCTGGCCCTTGTTCTCTGCTTCCGGAACTTCCGTGACTGATCGTCCGGCGGCCGGGTGCAAAGCCCGGTCATGGGACCTCCATTCACTCACGATTTACCGATATTCGGAAACATTAAATACAGGAATCGACGGATACAAGCCAATTCGTGCCAACCCGGTGGAACGTGTGCCGAGCCGCCTGGCGCCGCGCCCGGAAACGATCCTGTTTTCGCTTGACACCCTGCGGGTGTTTTCCTATCTTGACCGTCGTCAGGGGCTGTAGCTCAGCTGGGAGAGCGCATGAATGGCATTCATGAGGTCAGCGGTTCGATCCCGCTCAGCTCCACTACTCGACGGCGGCGGCCTTCAAGTGAATATACAGTCCCTGTTTGATCGATCTTGATGCTTCAGGCCGTTCCATCGAAACGCTAGCACCCGTTATACCCAGTCGGCATTCCGTATACAGCGCTCACTATGCTCAGTACCACCTGCACAGTCAATCGCAGTATACCGACCAACGGCCGTTCAGGTTCTGTAAGGCGGCTGCCGATCTGTCTGTTTTGCCTGGTCCTGCTCCCTTCCTTTCTCTATGCAGGGCCCCACACCATTGAAGAGAAGCCAACCGGCGCCCTACTGAACACGGCGCCGGTTTTTTATTTGCCGACTCCGAGCGAGCCTGACACGAGCGCGCCGGCGAATCCCGTCGCGGAATCTGTGTTCCGATCCGCCGGCTCCGCGGAGGATGCTGGTCCAACTGACGCTGGTCCAGCAACCGACGCACGCGCGACAGATACCGGCGGTGAGAAGGATCACGTCGGCGACCAATACACGCCAACAACCGACGCACGCGCGGCCGAAGCGGGTTCGCAGTCCGAAGCGGGTACGCCGTCCGAAGCGGGCGCAGATGCGTCCACCGCGGCTGCGGATTCATCGCCCGAGCCTTACGCCGAAGAACGGAACGGTGATGCCGGGTTTGCCCTCCTCACGCCTTTCCTGGAGGGATCGGACCGCGCTGCGGCGCCAGCGCCGCCCTGGCCCGATTTCGGACGATTCGACGTGCCAATCAGTTACAACGAACGGGTCAAGAAGGCGATTCACATCCTCAGGAACGATGCCTTCGATGTTTTTGCCGCCTGGCTGGGTCGAACGAACAACTACCGGGCCATGATCCAGTCGATCCTCTCCAAGTCGGGACTGCCCGGCGATCTGATTTACGTTGCCATGGTCGAGAGCGGATTCGATCCCCGCGCGCGCTCGGCGGAAGGCGGCGCAGGCCTGTGGCAGTTGTCTCCGGAGGACGCGGAACGATACGGCCTGACCCGAAGCGGCGAGATCGACGAGCGCTACGACCCGGAGAAGTCGACACGGGCAGCGGCGGCGCGGTTCAAAGATCTCTACCTGGAACTGGGCAGTTGGGAGTTCGTGCTCGCGGCGCATCATGCAGGATCGACGCCTCTGCGCACGGCCGAGGGGCTGAGCCTGTGGAATATGAGACTGCCCAGGCAGACGATTCCCTTCGTGTCCTTCGTCATGGCGGCCGCCATCATTTCCCAGTCACCGGAGGAGTACGGATTCGAACCAGTAGGGGGCCTCCCGCTGATCCACGAGTCCGTGCCGGTTCCGAGACCAATGGCTTTGGAGGAAGTGGCCGGGGGCATGAAGGTCCCTGTCGAGCAATTGCGCCGGCTCAATCCGGAACTGCGTCGCTGGAAGGCCGAGTCCGGTTACAATCTCAAGGTGCCGCTGGGCACTACCCGGTCCTACGCCGCCTGGGCCGGCATCGAGCCGCCTGGCCCCGACCCTTCCGACCTGACATTCTACAGGGTCAGGCGGGGCGATACACTGGGGCGCATAGCCCGCCGCTTCGGGGTGCGGACGGCGGATATCGTCGTCGAGAACAACATACGCCGGCCGAATCGCCTGAGGATCGGACAGGTCCTCACCATACCGTTGTATGGCTCCCCGAACCGATTGGCGAATCGATCCATACATAACCGGAAGCCCAGGGACGTTCAGCCCCCCGATCCTTCGACCCACCGCGCCGTTTCGTACCGAATCAGGCGGGGTGACACGCTTGCGAGCATCAGCAGGCGGTACGGCGTATCCATGGCGAATTTGCAGGACTGGAACAGGCTGAACAACCCTGGCGACATCATCGCCGGCCGCACGCTGACGATCTATGTTCCCCGCTCGTCACAGGGCGCTTCGACCAGCGGAACTTCGACCCCAAATCGCGAATCCGCCGCAAGGGACGCAACGACCCGCGGCGAGGGCGGCGCGGCGGCATCGGACGCCATCACCTACACGGTCCGCCCGGGAGACACCCTCTGGGATATCGCCCGGGCTCATAACGTGACCGTGAGCGCGCTCCGAAGGACAAACGGCCTCAGCCGGCGCAGCGCCATTCACCCCGGCGACCGTCTCCGTATCGACCGGCCCGATTCCAGGTAGATGACGCGACTGCGACCTGCCCGATTCCAGGTAGATGACGCGACTGCGAGACGACGTTTGTCCCGTGAATCCACATCCGCCTCGGAAGACCGTGTCAGCCCGGCACAAGAAGACCGCGTCTGTCCTGCTCAGAAAGACCGTGTCCGTCCCTCGAAGTTCCCCCGTCTACCGCACCTCGAAACAATCGGCCACAGGGCCGTTCTCCCTGCTTCCGAATTCCAAAAAGTCATTGACATACTTAAACTAACGTGATATTTTGGTCGCGGGTTATGATGTCCAATGGAGCCCATCGACTGACCGGATTTTGTTAATGAAACCGGCTGGCGGAGTATTGTCATGGCTCGAAAATCAGACTGGATAATCGGCGGCCTGCTCGGCGGCGGCGTACTGGTTATCGTAGTGGTCATGGTTCTGCTGATCGCCGGTCCCATGCTGAGCAGTGAAAGTTCACTTTCCGGCATAGGCGGCGGACGGGTCGCGCTGGTCGAAGTCAGGGGACCGATCACCCGGGCGGAGGACACGGTCAAGCAGCTCATCAGGTACCGCGAGGACGATTCCGTACGTGCCATCGTGCTTCGCGTCGAGAGCCCCGGCGGAGCCGTAGCCCCCACGCAGGAAATTTTCGATGAACTGCGCAAGACCCGGGAAGCGGGCAAGGTCATCGTGGCGTCCATGGGCAGCATAGCGGCGTCGGGCGGTTACTACATCGCCTGCGCGGCGGATTCCATCATGGCCAATCCGGGTACTATAACGGGCAGCATCGGCGTGATCACCGTCGCGCCGAGTGCGGAAGATCTGTTCGCGAAGATCGGCATCGACTGGCAGGTCGTCAAAAGCGGCCGGCACAAGGACATAGGATCGATGAGCCGTAGCATGACCGACGAGGAATTCGGGATCGTGCAGTCCGTGGTGGACGACGTATACGACCAGTTTGTCGAAGCGGTGTCCGATTATCGGCCGCTTTCCCGCGAAGAAGTGGTCGGACTTGCGGACGGACGGATATACACCGGAAACCAGGCGCTGCCCCTGGGGCTGGTGGACCGCCTGGGCACCTACCAGGACGCCATCGCCCTGGCCGGCAAGATGACCGGCCTTACAGGAAAACCCAACGTGGTGCGTCAGCGGCCCAAGACGTTTTTCGAGATGCTGATGGAGAACATGGAGACGATGACCGGGCTGTATGCGCCGGGCATCGTTGAATACCGGTATCGCTAATGCGGCAACATCTACGATCAAGGAGAGTGATATGACAAAGGCCGATATCGTGGCTCGTATAGCTCAATCCACCGGGATGACCAAGGTGGACACCGCGGAAGTGCTGAACGCGTTGCTGGACTCCATCTCATCCGCGCTGGGCAGGGGCGAAAAGATCGAACTGCGCGGGTTCGGCATATTCAAAGTGAAGGAAAGAAAGGCGCGCGTCGCCCGTAATCCCAAGACGGGGACGGGCATCAGGATACCTCCGTGCGTCGTGCCCGTTTTCAAACCGTCCGATCACCTGAAGGATCGTGTACAGAAACAAGACTAATCAAAGAGGAGACAGACGTGCCAAGTGGTAAGAAGCGCAAGCGTACCAAGATCGCTACCCATAAGCGCAAGAAACGCTTGCGGGCCGACAGGCATAAGAAGAAATAAAGCGGCAGCGGGGGTCTCCGCGCGGTCATTAGACGCACGGAGTTCCGCTTCACCGCCAAGTCCTACCTCGCCTCGGGAAAATCCTCACCGATATAGAGATCTGTGAAGATCACGGTCTTGCCGCCGAACCGGTTGGTTTTGAGCCCTCTGAGCCATGGTTTGAAGAGGTGATTGGCCATAGGGTGGAAGACGAAGGCGGCGCCGGCCTCCTCGACCAGGATGCGTTCGGCCCGGCGAACGATTTCCGTACGCTCATCGGGGTCTATTTCCTGGTCCGCCGCGTTCAGCAGGGCGTCGAATTCGGCGTTTTCGAAATCGTGGCGGCTGCGTCCCCGGCTGCCGGGGCGCCAGATCATGTCCAGCATGTTCTTCGGATCCCGGTAGTCTCCGAAAAAGGGCACCAGGCCCAGTTTGATATTCCAGTTGAACATGTAATTGGTGAATACCGGGTAGTCGGCGCTACGGAACGTGATGCCGATGCCCAGGTGTTCCCTGAGCATCCCCTGGATCACTTCCGCGACCATCCGGATATCCGGCCGGGGCTGCCTGAGCCACATCTCCATCGTCGGAAATCCGCGGCCTCCGGGATAACCGGCCTCGGCCAGCAATTTACGCGCCTTCCCGGGATCAAACTCCTGGTAGGCCCTGTAATCGCCGTGGGCCTCGAAGGTGACCGGCAGCATGGAATAAGCAGGGACGGCCGCGCCGTGCAGCACGACGCGACAGATCGCCTCCCGGTCGATGGCCCTTGCGACGGCGCGCCGGACCCGGGCGTCGTCGAAGGGGGGCTCGCGCGTACCGAAGAAAATGTACCAGGTGCCGTCGGTCGGGTTGGAAATGAGCTCCGAACTCAGTTCGGGATCGCGCCGCACGCGAATCAACTCGTTGGCCTGTACTTCGGCGAAGCCTACTTCGTCGTTTTCGTAGGGAAGCAGGTTGGCCGTCGACGGATGGCGGAAGACGCGGTGTATCTTTTCTACGTAGCCCTTGATGGGTCCGTCGTAATAGGGATTGAGCTCGAAGTTCATGTGGCTGCCGTGCTGCCACTCCGTCAACCGGTAGCTCGAATTGGACACGCAGTTCCCTTCCTCGGTCCACCTGGGGCCGTGTTTCTCCACCTGCCACCGGGGCACCGGCATGGACGTGGGGACGGAGAGAATCAGCCCCAGGTAGGGGGCGGGATGGGTCGTATCGATGGTCAGCGTGTGGTCGTCGACGGCCCGGACGCCCAGCATGGCAGGGTCCGCCTTCGGGGTCTGGCTGTAGGTCTTCGCGCCGACGATATCGCTGTAGAAAGCCGCATAGGGATTGGCCGTCTCGTAGGAAAGAGACCTGCGGAATGTATACACGAAGTCGTGGGCCGTGACGGGCCTGCCGTCGCTCCAACGCCCCGTCTTTCGCAGGTAGAAGGTCCAGGTCTTCCCGTCGGGGGAGATCTCCCAGCGATCGGCCGCCGCCGGGATGAGGTCGCCGTTTTCATCCTTGGCCACCAGGGTTTCGAAGAGGAACTCGTTCCACTGGCCGACGTAGAGGTTGACGCTCACGTCCAGGCTCGTGGGCTCGTCCCGCATGAACCGGTAGGTCTGGAATTCGAGCGGCGCAGCATCCGGCGGCATCGGCTTGCCGATGGAATTGACGACAGCGGTATTTTGCGAAACCGCCGGACCGGCGTCGGCGATCAGCAGACATGCGCATCCCAGCGCGATGATGCACGAAATCACGCACATACCTGATATCGACCGCCGTCTCGCTTTCATCACGTCGCGTGCTCTCCCGGGTTGGATCCGACGGACCACCGGTCGCCCACCAGTTGCACCGCCATCCGCAGCGCTTCCCCCAGGTTGCCTGCGTCGGCAATGCCCCTGCCCGCGATGTCGAAGGCCGTGCCGTGATCCACGGAGGTGCGGATGATCGGCAGGCCCAGGGTCACGTTCACGGTACGGTCGAAGGCGATGGCCTTGACCGGGATATGGCCCTGGTCGTGGTACATGCCGATGATCCCGTCGAACTCGTCCTTTCGGGCCCGCATGAACACGGTGTCCGGCGGCAATGGGCCGACGAGCCGCCATCCTGTTTCACGCGCTTTCTCCAGGGCGGGTTCGATGATCCGGATCTCCTCGTCCCCGAAGAGCCCGCCTTCGCCGGCATGGGGATTCAGTCCGCAAACGGCGATCCGGGGCGCCGCAACGCCCATGCCGACCAGCGCGCGGCCGACCAGGTCGATAGTCACGAGGATTTCCTCCTCGGACAATCGTTCAACGGCGTCTCGCAGGGATACGTGGGTCGTCGCGTGGGAGACCAGGATCCCGTCGAAGGCCAGCGCAAGCCGGTAACGCTTCGTTCCCGTTAATTCAGCCAGCAATTCGGTGTGACCGGCATAGGCGTATCCCGCAAGGGCCATGGCCGCCTTGTTCATCGGCGCGGTGACCAGGGCGGCGATATCACCAGCCATCGCAAGGCGGGCGGCCAGCTTGACGGATTCCACGGCAAGACGTCCGGCTTCGGCCTGCTCCTGTCCTGGCTTCAGCCCGCCGATTTCCACGTCCGCGGCGTTCAGAACGTCCACCGTGCCGTGGCGGTACAGGCCTGATTCAGGATGGTCGATAGGGTGGATGCCGGGGACTGGAGCGGATCCCTCGCCATCGTCGTCTTTGGTAGAGCCGGCATGGACCAATGGCAGGGCACGGCGGATGACTTCATCGTGCCCGATGACCAGCGGCCGGCATAGCTCGTAGATCCATCCCTGCGACAGGATCCTGGCGATGATCTCCGGCCCCACGCCATTCGGATCGCCCAGGGTGATGCCGATGACCGGACGTTCATCCGTACCGCTTCCTCTGCGGATTCCATGAGCCCGACTGTCGCCTGACGACGCATCATCGGCGTGCGGAGAGAGGTGATCCAGGTGATCCAGGCGGTCCAGGCGGTCCATAGCCTTCGCCAGGGTGTGCTCGTCGCCAAAGGATCCGGGTTTGATGACCACGCCCATGCCGTCTCGGGGGCCGCCCGCGACAGTGGCGAGTGCCACCCCTGGTTCGATCCCGTCGAGGATCCAGGCACCGTCGGCATTCAGTTCCTGGAACACGCTTCCGGCGGTCTCCCCTCCCGTGAGTACGATGCCGCCCGGGTCCGTGGCCGCGAACAGGTGGCGGGCCACTGTACCCAGGTTCTCAATCACCACCGAGGCGGGATCGCAGCCATCGGCCGCCTCCGACAGCCGTCCCAACCACGCCTGAAGGTGCGACCGGCTAGGCCGCTTCGGAGTTACGACCGCATTCTTGTCATTCGCCATGGCCTGCGCGGCGTCTGTTGCCAACCGAGCCACCTCGCCGCCGCAACTCCGCTCATCCACAATCGACAGGGGATCGAAGGAGCAGATGGCTGTCGACTTTCGATCTGTGATTTCCTCGACCTGTCGGGCAGTCGTGTCATGCAGGCTGCAGGCGAAAACGAGTACGCGGCCTTCCCTTTTTAGCGGCGAGGTTGCAGAAGTCCGTGAATTCCAGGTTGATGAAGCCCGCGATTTCCGCGTGAGCGCCAATCTTTCCGCCAAGGCGCCGGCCATGCCACCGGAGCCGCAGAGCAGCGTAGAAACCGCCCCGGCCACTGGAGATCTCCTATTCGCCGAAGCATCACGGTCCTCGACTGCGTACGCTTCATGGTCCTCGAGGACCGCATCCAGCAACCCGTTCCAGTACGATGGATCGACCATGTCCACGACTACCGTGGTTGCGGTACCAAATCCGAACCTGTCGACTGCGTCTCGAATGGCTGTCGAACCGCCCTGGACGGTTTTCAGATCGATATGAGCCAGTTCCCTGCGGGACCCATTGCCCAGGAGGTCCGGTATGAAGGCATGTTGCGGTGGAACGTCGGGACCCGCCATGTCCAGGCCCCGTACCGGAACGCCGTGAAGCAGTTGATAGCCGCCCACCGTAGTGCGTCCCATTTCGGGAAAAGCCGGAGCGCATACGGCCAGGTCGAAGCCCATCCTTTCGCTGACAAGATCGATTTCAAAGCCGACATTTCCCCTGAGCGTCGAGTCGATCTTCTTGTAGATCAACGATCCCGATCGGGCCCGTATCGCTTCGCAGGCCGCCCCCACGCGATCGGCGGCTTCCGCCTCGCCACAGGAACGGGTATTCGTGTTCAGCACGATCAGGTCCGCCGAATCGAATCGTTCCAGCCGGTCAGGGTCGGACAGCACGGCCACGGCGAAATCCCGTTTCGCGAAGGGAATCGCCACGTCGTGAGCGCCGGCCAGGTCGTCGGCGAGCATGTACATGGGCGTGTTCATTGCGTAGCTGTTTTACTGAGGTGCGTCGTCCAGGCCGGCCCGGGCCCTGATCTCTTCCCAGGAGGGCTCGACGGGCGCTTCGTGATCGACGAGTTCAGACATGACTTCCGGCCACTTGGCGCCCGATCCGGTGACCAGGCACACGACCGTTTCGTCAGAGGCAAGCCGACCCGCCCGGGCCGCCTTGATCGCCCCGGCAACGGAGGCCGCCGACGAGGGTTCGACCAGGTAACCGCTCCGGGCGAGCAGCCGCACCGCCTCGATGATCTCTTCCTCGGTGACGTCGGTCGCGTCTCCGCCGGAGTCGTAGATGGCCTGCAGCGCCGCGGGGCCGCCGGTATCGTCGCGGATGGAGAGGGCGATGGAACTCGGACCGGGATGGACGATTACGTCGCCCAGTCCCTGCCGGAAAGACTGTACATAGGGGTTGCATCCCGCCGGCTGCACGCCGTGCATGACCGGATTCCGATCGGCCAGATTCAGCGCGCGCATCTCGCTGAATCCCTTCCACGGACCGTACAACGCGTCGCCCGCGGCGATGGGGCAGAACATCCGATCAGGGATCCGGCCGCCGAGCTGCACGAAGATTTCGAAGGCGATGGTCTTGTAGCCCTCGACGCCGAAGGGCGTGCCCGTGGGCATGGGCGTCATGGTTGTCGAGGGATAGTAGCCATAATCCCGGATCAACGTGTCCAGGTACTGAAAGCGGTCTTCCAGCACGAAGGCGTGACCACCGTACAGGGCGATCATGTCCCGCTGCAGCATCGATGATTCGGGGTGGCAGAGAATGATACAGGATTCCAACCCCGCGGCGGTGGAGTAGGCTGCGGCCGAGGCGCCGTGATTGCCCGTGGTACTGGCCGTGACCCGGGCGTATCCCAGGGATCTCGCCATGGAGACCGAGGAAGCGTGGAACCGGTCCTTGAAGGCCCAGGTGGGATTGGTTGTCTCGTTCTTGACATACAGGTTCGATAAACCGGTGGTCTCACACACCGCCCGGGGCCGCACAAGCGCCGTGTTCCCCTCGCCCAGGGAGATCTGCGCCGCCGGATCCCGCAGGGGCAGCAGCGCGTCGAATCGCCAGATACCGTGCCCCGCGCGACGCCAGTCCTCCACGTTCAGACCGGACGCGATCGCCCGGTAGTCGTATGCCACGGTCAACGCGGCCGCGCCGGCGCCTGCTTCGTCCACGCAAGCGGGACAGCCGAAGAACATCGGTTCCATGGAATACTGGGCATCGCAACGGGTACAGGTAAGGCCGAGAATGGACATGGTCTGCTTATTGATTGAAATGAATTGCGCCGGTTTTGCCGCTACAGTTCCGCTTTAAGGTATGCAGAATCCGGCGCGATATCAGGATCGCTACCCCAGAATATACCCTCGGGGCCGGAGGTGTAAAGGACTACAGGTTGCGCCGCCCAGGTTCTCCTTGACACTGAAGACGGCAGACCGATATGATCCCTGAACCGAATCCGAACCAAATCCGAATCCGAACCGAATCCGGGCCGAATTCATGACGCAGACAATCAGGACAGGCCAAACTACAGGAAGCGACCCCATGTCAACACACACGCTGCCCCGCGGCCTCTGGCCGGTGATGCTCAATGCCTTTCACGAGGACGGATCCATCGACTGGCCGGGGGTGGACGCCCTGACCGACTGGTACATCGAGAGAGGATCGGCGGGACTCTTCGCCTGCTGCGGTTCCAGCGAGATGTTTCATCTGGACGACGGCGAACGCCTGGACGTGACAAGACGCGTCGTGAGCCGGTCCGGCGGCAGCGTACCCGTAGTCGCCACGGGCACCTTCGGTGGACCCGTCGAGGACCAGGCCGCTTTCGTCAGGCGCATGGCCGATACAGGCGTGGACGCGGTGGTCGTCATCGTCTGCCTGCTCGCGGGGCGAAACGAAGACGAAGATGTATTGAAGCGGAACATGGTACGGCTCCTGGAACTCACTGACCCCGTTCCGCTTGGCCTCTATGAATGCCCGACCCCTTATCACCGGAAACTGTCGCCCGCGCTGTTCGGGCATCTCGGCGGCACCGGCAGGTTCCTTTATCACAAGGACACTGTCTGCGACATCGATCTGCTCCGTCTGAAGATCGACGCCGCGCGCCAGACACGGCTTGGCGTCTACAACGCCCACTTCGAGACCGGCCTCGACGGACTGCGGTACGGAGCCGCCGGCATATCCCCAGTCGCCGCCAACGTGTTTCCCGAGTTGTTCTCCTGGCTGTGCGCCGAATACGACAGGCAGCCGGAAACGGCGGAGGAAGTACAACGAATGATGACGTCGCTGGCGCCGGTCGTGAACAACAAGTACCTCGTAACCTGCAAACGGTACCTGCAACGTATCGGACTGCCCATCACGACGCGCTGCCGTTCAACGGATGCCAGCCTGACCGCCTTCGACGAGGGACTGATCGATGGATTGCAAACGTCGATCGAACGGTTCACGGACGCCCTCTGCCTGAACCATGCGCGGACAGCGTAGCATAGTCCCGCGCGTGTCTCATGCCTCGCCAATCCGTTCCACGTCCACGTAGTACGCGCCCTGGATCCCGCCTTCCTCGTCGATGAAGGAAGCATTCAGGAACGTGGTTCCCGTCCTTCTGACCTCAAGGATGAACTCGACGGTTTTGTCGCCGGATTCCAGGGATCCGCTCCGTTCGTCGTCGAAAAGCGACAGACGCGCTTCGACAGGCCGAATCGCCACGGAGCGGGCATCCTCCCGGGCGTAGATGAGGTGCCGCGCTTCTTCCGGTGGGATCGCTCCATTGATGGCGAGTTCGCGCTCGGCGGGCCAGCGGCGCAGGGAGAACCGGTAGCGGCCCGGCCGCTCGATCTCGACGGACCAGGTTCCGGTACTCCTTTTTGCCTGTGCGATGTGGGTCTGGTGCCAGGCCACGTCTCCGAGCACGTCCATGGCGCAGAGGCGCGTGGGATGCTCGGCCGGATTGCCGAGCGCGATGGGACAGTACGCTTCGAGTCCGGGCGAGATCTCGTCCCACCAGGCGTCGTGGGCGCGGCGCAGCCGTTCAACCTCGGCGGGATGGCCGGCGGCCACGTCACGACGCTGTCCCGGATCGGCCTTGATGTCGTACAGTTCTTCTCCCCGCACCAGCCGCCAGCGGCGCGTCATGACGGCGTTGGTCCATTTCTCCGGAGGCACGGTATCCTGGCGATACTGCAGGAAATGGATCCGGTCGCCTGGCAGGTCGGCCCGCTCGCCCTGCAGCAGCGGTGCCACGCTCTCTCCATCGAAGTCCACATCCGGCGCGTTCAAGCCGCACAGCTCGATGAAGGTCGGCAGGATGTCGACATGGAGGGTCATTTCGTCGACGTCTCGCCCTCCTTTAAGCTCGCCGCCGGGCCAGCGAATCAGGAAGGGCACACGGTGTCCACCGTCGTAGTAGGAGCCCTTTTTCCCGCGCATCCCCGCATTGTATCCACGGGCGACATACTGAGATTCGTCCAGTTCGCTGCCGCCGGAACTGCCATTGTCGGTCATGAAGACCAGGATGGTGTTCTCCTCCAGGTCGAGTCGGGCAAGCGTACGCCGCAGACGCCCGAAGTTCTCGTCGATGTTCGCGATCATTCCGCAGAACGCCGGCTCCGGCACGTCCGGGTTGCCCCGGTAGAGCCGGGTATATTCTTCGGACACGAGATAGGGGGTGTGCGGTGCGTTGGTGGCGAGATAGACGAAGAACGGCACGTCCCCGTCCTCCGCATGGCCGGCTGACGATCCCGCGGACTGACCGGCTGCGCAATCCTCGATGAAACGGATCGCCTCGTCGAACCACACGTCCGTGCAGTACCCGGCGTGTTCCACGGGCTCGCCGTTGTGGAAATAGGTGTCGTCGAAATAGTTGTTGCCCCAGAAGTCGGGCGTCTGTCCCACGCCGCCGCCCTTGTGGGCGACCACGTGCCGGAATCCCCGGTCCTGGGGCCGGTAGGGATAGTTGTCGCCCAGGTGCCATTTGCCGAACATGGCGGTGCGGTAGCCCGCGGCGCCGAAGACGTCCGCCATGGTCGTCTCCGACTTCCGCAGTATGGACCGGCCCCAGCAGGTCGCCCAGGCGCCGTTGCGCACGGGCCGGCGGCCGGTCATCAGGGCGCCGCGCGTCGGCGTGCACAGGGGCGACACGTGGAAATCGACCAAGCGAACCGCGTCGTCGTGAAAGGCGTCGATATTTGGCGTCTGGAGCCACGGATGCCCCGTGCATCCCAGGTCACCGTATCCCTGGTCGTCCGTGATGACCAGGACGACATTGGGTCTTTTACCGGTCATCTTGTTTTCTACTCCTAAGCGTTACGAAAGCGTTGCGAAACAACAGATTTGGTCATTACCATTATAATCACACCCTCGTCAATGGCTAAGGAAAACACATGGTCGCCAACGTCGCCCATCGCGGCGCAGCAGGTAACTACCCTGAGAACACGCTCCTCGCATTTCAAAAGGCCCTTGCGATCGGCGTGGACGAGATCGAGTTCGATCTGCGCATGACCCTGGACGGACATCTCGTCGTCATGCACGACGCCACCGTAGACCGAACGACCGACGGTACGGGCGCGATTGGCGAGCTCACGCTTGCCGAGATCAGGGCGCTCGACGCCGGAGGGGTGTTTGGCGAACGGTTTCGGGGGGAGCGAGTGCCGACCTGGGAGGAAGCGCTGGATCTCGTTCAGGGTAAAGTAAAACTCAATGTACACCTTAAAGAGGGCGGGATTCCGGACGGCGAATATGAACGTAAGGTAGCGAAGGCGTTGCGCGCGTTCCGGATGGTGGACGATTCCATTCTGGCCTGCAATGATGAGAGCGTGGGGATATTCGCCGAGATCGACCCTCGAATAGCCTGCCGGATCTTTCCGAACGGCCGCTCACCCGAGGATTACATCCAGTCGTCGGTGGAGATGGGGCTTCGGACAATGCAACCTGGAAGGGACATGACCACGCCGGAATTCGTTCAGAAGGCACACGAATCAGGACTGGGGGTGCATGTATTCTACGCGGATACCCCCGAAGACATGCGGACATATATCGGGATGGGTGTGGACGGGGTCCTGACGAACTATCCGGAACGGCTGAACGAGGTTGTTTCGGAAACCGCGTAGTGTGAACGGCTGAAAGCGGTGATTGCGGAAACCGCGTAGCGGGAGCCATCGGCGCCCGTGCTAGTGCAGAAACAACCTCAGGCCGGTGTGGGCCATGGCCATGCCGTATTCGTCGGCCGCCTCCGTCACGCTCTCGTCCGCCGTTGACCCGCCCGTCTGAGCGACGTACTTCACGTTGCTCCGGCTCGCGCGGTCGATGTTGTCTCGAAATGGGATATAGGCGTCCGAGGACAGGCAGACCCCGTTGAACCGGGAGAGATAACGCCGGCGTTCTTCTGGCGGGATCGGATCAGGGCGTTCTTCCAGGTCGCCCAGCATTCGGGCCTCTTCCGTGCTGGAAAGCTGGTCCCACAGGAGGTACTGGTCGACGAGGTTCGTCTTCTCGGTGCGTTTGAGTCCTTCGCGGAAGGGGAGGTCCAGCGTCCGGGGATGCTGCTGAAGGAACCACTTGTCGGCCTTGTCGCAGGCCAGCCGGGTACAGTGGATTCGGGACTGCTGGCCCGCGCCCATGCCGATTACCTGGCCATCGCAGGCCACGCAGACGGAATTGGACTGGGTGTACTTGAGGGCGATGGTCGCCACGACGAGGGTGTCGAGGGCGGCGTCCGGTATGTCCCGGTTGCCCGTTACGATATTGGAAAAGGTTTCCCGCGTGATGGCCGCGTCGTTGCGGGGCTGTTCCAGCTTAAGACCGAACAGCGTTCTCTGCTCTATATCGGGCGGTTCGAAGTCCGGATCGATCTCCAGCACGAGGTAATTGCCGCCCTTCTTCGCACTGAGGATTTCGAGTGCGTCCGGATCGTATCCCGGCGCGATGATCAGGTCCGATACTTCCCGTCTCAGCACGTTGGCCAGGGACCGGTCCACCACCTCGCTCACGGCCGCCGCGTCCCCGAAGGAGCACATGCGGTCGCCGCCGCGGGCCCTCATGTAGGCGGAGGCAACGGGAGAAAGCTCCTTCCTGGCCAGGAACTGGGAGGCCAGGTAGGTCTCTTCAAGGTTTGCGGCGATCGCCGCGCCCGCGGGACTGGCGTGCTTGAACGACGCCGCCCCGGCCAACCCCGTGGCGCGCTTCAGTTCCCGCGCCAACTGCCACGCGCCCATGGCATCGATGACATTGACGTAGCCCGGCGTCCCGTTGAGCACGCGCAGCGGTGACGCGGACGGGAGGGTCACCCTGGCGGGATGTTGATGGGGGTTGAGTCCGTATTTCAGCGGTAGATCCATCTAAGGACTTTCCGGGTCCGATATCCAGTCCTACGCCCTGCCCCTGGACGGTCACAACAATCTGGCTGTTCTGTTCACGCTCGCTGTTCCGTTCACGCTCGCTGTTCTGTTCACGCTCGCTGTTCCGTTCACGCGTGCATCGCGCGAAGTCTTTGGGCGGACAATATACCTTTCGTACAAGTAGCTGGCAATCCCTTGTCACATACACTGTGGCGGATCATATTGGCGAGGTGTCCGAAAACCCCCGGATTCCATCATGCCCTTCGTGCTCGACCTGATCGGATTTCTGCTGAAGTAAGGAACCCTCATGCCTTCCATGTCCTCCCAAAGAGGTCTGCTGCGGGTACTCGGCCTGATCACGGGTCTGGCCATAACCTTCGGGGGCATCGTCAGCCTCGGCATCCTCAGGGCGCCGGGCGAAGTGGCGGCCCAGCTTCCCGATCCGTGGTGGTACATGGCGACCTGGATCGCGGCCGGCGTGTTCGTGCTGTTCAGCACGGCATCGGCCGCCGAGTTGGCGACGGCGCTGCCGCGCGCCGGCGCCTACTACGTCTACGCCCATCGGACCCTCGGTCCCTTCGTCGGATTCGTCAGCGGATGGACGGACTGGCTGAACTGGTGCGGCGCTACGGCCATGACCATCATCGTGATCAACGAGTATCTCCATCTGCTGACCCCTGCCATACCGGAATTCAGCCTGTCACTGTGCCTGGCCATCGCAATCTCCTTCGCGCTGATCCAATGGAGGGGCGTAAAATGGGGAACCGGCGTGCATAACGTCGCGAGCATGATCAAAGCCGTGATATTCGCCGTGCTCATCATTGGCTGTTTCGTGCTGGCGGGAGACGGAGGAACGGAGGCCGGGACATCCTCACTGCCGCCCATGCCCGCGGGATGGGCCGTGGCGATGGCCTTTATCGTGGCGCTGAGAGGGGTGCTCTACGCCTACGACGGGTGGGTGTTCACCGCTTACTTTTCGGAGGAAATGGAAGATCCGGGCCGTACGATCCCTCGATCGATGTTCATCGGCGTAGGGATCGTGATCGCCGTCTACCTGCTCATCAACATCGCTCTGCTTCGCATGCTGCCCATGTCGGAAATCGTGGGAGCCGAACTGGCCGTGGGCCGGGCGGTGGAGACCGTATTCGGACCGCTTGCGGAGACGCTGATCACCGCGTTCCTGACGGGATTCCTGATTGTGGGAATCAACCTGGGGTACATGTTCGCCGCCCGGGTGATCTACGCCATGAGCACCGACGGGCTTTTCTTCCGTCAGTGCCGGCGGGTAAACCGGGGCGGCACGCCCACGGTGGCGCTGATCGCCAGCCTGGCGGCCACGGTCATCTTCCTGTTATTCAGCGGGAGCTTCGTACGCCTGGTGGAGGCCCTGGCGTTCTTCACCGTGGTCAACTACGTCATCCTTTTCCTGTCCGTCTTTATACTCAGGCGAAAGGAACCCGACCTGCCCCGTCCCTACCGGGCCTGGGGCTATCCCTGGACCACGGCGCTCACCCTCGCGGGTGGCGTTGCTTTCCTGGCTGGAAACATCATAGGCGGCACGGGAGTCAGCCTGACAGCCCTCGTCGTGGTCGTCCTGAGCTATCCCCTGTACCTGCTGTTTCGTCGGATCAATGCGGAGACGGATCGAAAAGAAGCCGGGTAGGAGCCGGGCAGGGATGATCGCTCAGCGGATGGCGGCGCGGCAAATCCCGGATCGGCCGAGGCACGCACTGATAGTACGAGGCTATCCACATAGGCGAGGCCATCCACAATTTGAAATCAGAACGCGCTCTTGCGGGTCGTCAGCGGGCACCAGCGCGTAGCGAGCATCGCCTCCCACAAAGACTCATGGCCCGCTTTTCCCGCCATCCTCGCCGCGGCCGCCAGGGCGTAGTAGCGGACGTATCGTCCCTCGTCTTCGATCGAACGCGCTGCCAGGTCGTCGACCAGGTCCGCATCTTGCACAGGGTGCCTGGCCAGGGCGAATGCGATGTTGCGCCGCACCCGTTCGTCTTCGTCCGCGAGCGCGCTTCGAAAAACGGGAGCGTCTTCGTTACTGAAACCACCGATCACGCCAACCGCTTCGGATGCGTTGCGGCGTACCCAGGCATCCTCGTCGCCAAGGGAACGGAACAGCGCAGGCTTGGCGGCCGCTGCGGGCAGGCCGATGTCGCCCAGCACGTCCGCGGCGGCGGCCCGGACCCACCAGGCATCGTCTTCAAGCAGTTGCTCCAGGCGCTCAACGGCAGGGAATCCCATTGCTGACAACGCGTAGGCGGCAGGCAGTTCCGATGGATTGCCTCCCACGGGATTCGCCGGGTTCTTGGGCACGCCCGCCAGCGCCTCCTCTTCGCTCGTCGCACGCAGTCGTTCCGCAAGCGGCTCCACGGCTGCCTTACCCTTTCTTCTGAATGTATAGGCCGCCTGAAGCCGAACCTCTTCTTCCCTGTCGTCCAGTTCGCTCAGGCATCGATCGATGGACACACCGTGGGCTTCGGCCTGTCCGCTGTCCGAACCAGCCATCCAGTTCCATACCACCTCGGAAATGGCGGGCAGTGCGTTGCCTGGCTGCGGTTTCCATCCGCCGATCCTGTTTTCCCAGTCGGGCCCGTTCGGTTCGTGTGAACGAGTAAACTGGAACTTGAGCATGTACCGGTTATTCTTACTGGAATTTGCCGTGGCCCGGTGCCATGAATCGAAGTTGACGATGGAAACCGTGCCGGCGGGACCGCGCAGGTCCAGTGCGGACTCCGTGGTCCGGGACGCGTCACAGTCGGAGATGCGGTTATAGTGCTGTCTGCCGGGCAGGATGCCCGTGGGGCCCATGTCCGCATTCACGTCCTGTGGATAGTAGAATGCCATTACCCACCGGCAGCGGGCATGCCGCACGTTATGGTCGAATATGTAGTCGTCCTTGTGCCACTGCTGGCCGGGACTGCCCGGCTTGTTCAGGTGGCAGTACCTGTGGGGATGCATGAGATAGCCGGGCCCGAGCAGACTGGTCAGAGCGCCCCGCACGGCGGGCTGGTCGAAGACCCGTTGTATCTCCGGTATCCTGGGCAGGATGTTGTTTCCGGGATTGCCTTCCTCTTCGAGCACGGTCTCGATCTTGCGATAGAGATTCTGGTGAAACTCCCCGGGCAGGCCGGCGTTAACCTGGACATATCCGTCCGTTATGAACTTGCGGATGTCATCATCCCGAAGCAGATGGGAGTTTCGGTTGGTCATAGTGGACCTTTCGGTGTGACTTTTGAAATTGGGGCCATTCCATTTATTACGCCGGAATGGGAACACATTACAATATAAGTAGTAACTTGATTTTTACAATCAGATAGGTAGATTACGGGACGTGGAATGACCGGTCAGAACCCCGGAACACTTGGGCGGCGGGGTATCTGATGATAAGATTCGGGCACCAGGATTCGGGGAAGAAATGAACGGCGACAAATACGATCACGGAGCGGTAGAGGCGCGTTGGATCGAGCGCTGGGATTCGGAAGGAACCTACGAGGTCGACCTGAAGGCGGCGCGGAATCCCTACTACAACCTGATGATGTTCCCCTATCCCTCCGCCGAGGGCATGCACGTGGGTAACGTCTTCGCCTACACGGGCGCGGATATCCACGGAAGGTACATGCGCGCCAGGGGTTTCGACGTGTTCGAGCCGATGGGTTTCGACGCCTTCGGGATCCATTCCGAGAACTTCGCCCTCAAGATCAGCTCCCATCCCGGCCGGCTGATCCCCGAGAACATCGCCAACTTCACCCACCAGTTCAAGCGCCTGGGCGCCATGTTCGACTGGCGCCACGAGGTGCAGACCACGGACCCGGACTACTACCGGTGGACCCAGTGGATTTTCATCCAGCTCTTCAAGGCCGGCCTGGCCTACCAGAAGGAAGCGCCGGTTACGTGGTGCCCTTCGTGCAATACGGTACTGGCGGCTGAACAGGCCGAGGGCGGCGTCTGCGAGCGGTGCGATACGCAGGTCGAACAGCGAAACATGCGCCAGTGGTTCTTCCGGATCACGGCTTATGCCAGACAACTCCTGGAGAACCTGGAAACGATTGACTGGTCCGAGACGACCAAGACCGCGCAGCGCAGGTGGATCGGCCGCAGCGAAGGGGCCGAAGTGACATTTCATCTGTCGGATCAAGACGAGAAGATCAGTGTGTTCACCACGCGGCCGGATACGCTCTGGGGCGCTACCTACATGGTCCTGGCGCCGGAACACCCGCTGGTCGACATCGTAACCACAGAAGAACAGCACGCGGCAGTAAATCGATATGTAAAGGAGAGCGGCCGGAAAACGGCCATCGAACGGGAGGACGTCACCCGCGAAAAGACCGGCGTATTCACGGGCGGTTACGCGGTCAATCCTGTGAACGACGCCAGGATACCGATCTGGATTTCCGATTACGTGCTGATGACCTACGGAACGGGCGCCATCATGGCCGTGCCGGCTCACGACAGTCGCGACTTCGAGTTCGCCAGGGCATTCGATCTGCCTATCGTGCAGGTGATCGGCGGATCGGAAGATACGACGAACGGATACGACGGCGCGGCCGTACTGGAGGAGGCCTATACCGGCGAAGGGACCATGATCAACAGCGGACCCTTCGACGGGACGCCCAGCGCCGTGGGCGTGCGTAAGGTCACTGAATGGCTGGAAGCGCGGGGGGTCGGGCGCCGGCAGGTCAACTACCGGCTCCGGGACTGGTGCATCAGCCGTCAGCGGTACTGGGGACCGCCCATACCGATGATACACTGCGGCGACTGCGGCGTAGTGCCCGTTCCCGACGATGAGTTGCCCGTGATCCTGCCCCATGAGGAGGATTTCAAACCGGACGGCACGGGCCGGAGTCCGCTGGCGCGGGATCCGTCCTTCCTGAACACCACCTGTCCGGAGTGCGGCGGTCCCGCCACCAGGGAAACCGACGTGAACGACAACTTCCTCGATTCGGCGTGGTACTTCTTCCGGTACCCCAGTTCGGAACGGGACGACGTGGTATTCGACCGGGAGACCACGGAGCGGTGGCTGCCGGTGGACATGTATATCGGTGGCAACGAACACGCGGTGCTGCACCTCATGTACACCCGGTTCATCACCATGGCGCTGCACGACATCGGCCTGATCTCCTTCTCCGAACCCTTCAAGAAGTTCCGGGCCCACGGGACCATCATCCGAAACGGCGCGAAGATGAGCAAGTCCCGGGGAAACGTCATCAATCCGGACGAGTACCTGGACGATTTCGGGGCCGATACCTTCCGCACCTACCTCATGTTCCTGGGGCCTTTCCAGGTGGGCGGCGATTTCCAGGACGCGGGCATCAACGGGGTGCGGCGGTTCTATGACCGGATGTGGCGCTACGTCGCCGGGACCGATTTCAGCGATGCGCCGTCGGAAGACCCTGAACTGCTCGCGTTGCTGCACGAGAAGACCCGTGACGTCACCGGGGACATGGAGACGTTCCAGTACAACACGGCCATCGCGCGTCTGATGGAACTGCTCAACGGCCTGCAGAACGCGCCGGTACACCATCGCGACGCCGTCTGCAGGCTGCTTCAACTCGCCGCGCCTTTCGCGCCTTTCATCACCCAGGAACTGTGGACCCGCCTGGGTGGCGAGGGTATGATCGGCGCCGCGCCCTGGCCGGCGTACGACCCGGCTTTGATCGTATCCGCCACCATCGAGTACGTCATCCAGATCAACGGCCGGGTACGCGACCGTCTCGAACTGCCGCCCGGGACACCTCGCGAGGAAATCGAGCAGGCCGCCTTCGCCAGCGAACGCGTGCGGGCGTGGACGGACGGCAAGGAATCGGTCCGGAACATCTTCGTGCCGGACAAGCTGCTCAATATCGTGGTCAAAGGGTAGGTCCGGTTCGTCCATGTCCTCACCACGCGTCTCCGTCCTGATGCCGGTATACAACGCCTCCGGCACCCTTCCGGAAGCCCTGCAAAGCATCGCCGGGCAGAATCTGGGCGATTTCGAGGTTATCGCGGTCGACGACGGTTCCGACGACGATACCAGGTTGATACTGGAGGCCTGGCGGCGCGGGGACAGAAGAATCAAGCCGGTCTACGCGGACCGGGCCGGACTGGTCGCGACCCTGAATCACGGGTTGTCGCTGTGCACGGGGGAGTGGGTCGCCCGCATGGACGCCGACGACCGAATGCATCCCGATCGCCTTGCCAGGCAGGCGGCGTTGCTGGAATCCCGGCCCGAAATCAGCGTGGCCGGATCGCTCGTGGAGATCTTCGCCGACGGGACGGTGGGCGAGGGCATGAAGGTATACGAAACCTGGCTGAACAGCCTGGTCGAACCCCGGGATATCGCCCGGGAAATCTTCATCGAAAGCCCCATCGCCCATCCGTCGGCCATGGTCCGGCGGGAAGTACTGGTCGGCCTGGGAGGATACCGCGATGCCGGATGGCCGGAGGATTACGACCTGTGGCTTCGTTGCCACGCCGCCGGGCTGCGATTCGCCAAGGTACCGGAGGTCCTGTTGTACTGGCGGGAACACGCGGACCGGTTGACCCATACGGACTCCCGTTATTCGGTAGAGAACTTCCTTCGCGTCAAGGCCCGGTTTCTCGTCGACGGTCCCCTCGACGACCGAGACGGGCTGATCGTATGGGGTGCGGGTCAGACCGGCCGCAGGTTGTCGAAACACCTTGTTCGCATGGGCCGTCCGGTCGATGCCTTCGTCGACATATCTTCCCGGAAGATCGGCGGCATCCTGCGTGGGGCGCCGGTGATCGGTCCCGACGAACTGCCCGGTGCCTGGTCGCGACACGCCCGCCCGATGCTTATTGCCGCGGTTTCCTCCCGCGGCGCGCGGAAGCTGATCCGGCAGGCGCTTTCGGATATGGGGCTGGTGGAAGTGGACGACTACCTGTGCGCGGCGTGAAGCGAGCGGACTGAACGGAACGAGTTGACGACCGGGCGGGAAGAGCTGAGTGGGCAGACTTGGCAGCCTGAACAGGTCGAGACGCTCTGCACGATTCTGAATACCGACCGTCTCGAAATTGTATACTTATCCACAATACCTTTGTCATTCCATGCGTAACGCATTACATTGGCTGATCAACGGATACGGGTTTAAGAACGTACAGTTGACGCGGCTGCGCCGTCCCATGGCGTAACGCATCTCGACAGGCCGTTTCCAGTGGCCTGTACACTAATCCTTCAAGGAGTTCATCATGGTAGACAGGGCTGATAGGACACAGGAAGCCCCTTCCGGCTTTTCCAGGCGAGGCTTTTTGAAAGGAATCATGGTCGGCGCGGGTGCCGTATCGGTAGGCGGTTACGAGGCCGTGGCGCAGATGGTCTCCGGTCCCAATGCAAGGCCCGTGCGCGGATGGGGCGTTCCGGCCGGACTCGTACGCCTGAGCGGTAACGAGATGCCGATTGGACCGTCGCCCCGTGCGGTCGAGGCGGTGCTGGAAAATGTGTATTCGTTCAACCGGTACAACCGGAACAGGGACATCTATGCCAAAATCGCCGAGCGCCATGGACTTCCCGTGGTGGAGTGGGTACCTAATTCCTTCACGCCGCCCGGCGCCTGGGTTACGCTGGGCTGCGGATCGTCGGAGGTGCTGTTTGCCGTTGCTTCCGCCTATCTCAGAGACGGGGCCGAGGTGGTCGAAGCCTCGCCGGGTTACGCAGGCGTGTTCCGCACGGCTGAAGCGTACGGCGCAACGGCCAGGTGGGTCCCGCTGACCAGCGACTTCCAACAGGATCTCGACGCGATGAAGGCGGCCATCAACGAGAACACGCGGGTGGTGGTCGTGACCAATCCAGGGAACCCGACCGGCGTGCTCGTACCCCCGGACGCCCTGAAGAAGTTCGTCCAGGAAGTCCCGTCCGACGTGATCGTCTTCGTGGATGAGGCCTATATCGAATTTTCGAAAAATCCCGATGACCGCATCGGCGCCGCACCGCTGATCCTGGACCACGAGAACGTCATCGTCGCCCGTACCTTTTCGAAGATCATGGGCATGGCGGGGCTCGGCGTCGGCTACGGCCTGGCCCGTCCGGAGGTGATCGAGAAGCTGAACCAGAACAAGGGCGGGCGGCCCAGCATGCTTTCCACCAACGCCGCGGTGGCCGGAATCGATGATCATGACTACCAGGACCGTGCGCGGGCGGTGACCTGGGAGGGACAGGAATATTTCGCCAGCCAGTTCGACGAGATGGGGATCGAGTACGTCCCCAGCCAGTCCAGCTTCATGCTGATCAACGTGCGGAAGGACGCGGATGAAGTCGTCCGCAAGCTCAGGGAAGAGTACAACGTGATGGTCGGCAACGGAAAGCGCCGCTGGGAAATGGATACGTGGCTGAGGGTAACCTCGGGTCTGCAGGAAGAGAACGAGGCCTTCATGGCCGCGCTCAAGAAGGTGCTTGTGAGCAGCTGATTGTTCGTATGATCGTATCGAGCGTCTGATCAAAGGATGGTGTTATGTCGAACATGACAAAGGCAATGAACCTGGCGGCATCCGGGTTCACGAGGCGGAAGTTTCTCAAAGGGCTTGCGGTCGGGGCCGGGGCGGCCTCCCTGGGCAGCTACGAGGCCGTGGCGCAGATGGTTGCGGGACCACGGGCACGGCCCGTGCGGGGCTGGGGCGTACCCGAAGGCTTCATCCGGCTGAGCAGCAACGAGAACCCGATCGGTCCGTCGCCCCGGGCCGTCGAGGCCATCATGCAGTACGTCTACAAGTTCAACCGGTACTATCGGGGCCGCGGACTGTATGGCCAGATCGCCGAACGCCACGGGTTGCCCGTCGTCATACCTTCCAACAACTCCTCTGAAGAACGGTCAGAACCGTGGGTCACCCTCGGATGCGGATCGTCGGAAGTGCTCTTCGCCATCGCGTCGGCCTACCTGCGCGACGGCGGCCAGATGATCGAGGCGGCGCCCGGATACGGCGGCGTGATTCGCACGGCCCGGAAGTACGGCGCCAGGGCGCGCCTAGTCCGCACGACCCCCGATTTCCACCAGGATCTAGACGCCATGAAAGCCGCCGTCAACGAAGACACCCGGGTGGTAATCATCACGTCTCCTGGTAATCCGACGGGGATTATCGCGCCTTTCGACGATCTCAAGAAGTTCGTGAGCGACATACCCTCCGATGTCATGGTCTTCGTGGACGAGGCCTATATCGAGTTCGCCAGGAATCCAGAGGACCGCGTCGGCGCCGCTCCCCTTATCCTGGACCACGAGAACGTCATCGTGACTCGTACCTTTTCCAAGATTATGGGCATGGCGGGCCTGCGTATCGGCTATGGCCTGGCCCGGCCCCATGTCATCGAAAAGCTTGAAGACAACAAGGGCGGCCGTGTCAGTTCGCTCTCGGTGGTCGCCGCGGAGGCATGCATAGAGGATAACGACTACCAGGACCGTGCCCGGGAGGCGGCGTGGGCCGGACACGACTATTTCATGAGCCAGTTTGACGAGATGGGTCTCGAATACGTGCCCAGCCAGTCCAGTTTCATGCTGGTCAACGTGCGCAAGGACGCGGACGAAATTACCCAGAAGCTCTTTGAAGAGTACAACGTGATGGTCGGAAACGGCAAGCGCCGCTGGCGGATGAACAACTGGCTGCGGGTCACCTCAGGCCTGCAGGAAGAGAACGAGGCCTTCATCGCCGCGTTGAAGAAAGTGCTCGTGAGCAGCTGAAGGCCTCGTGAGCAGCTGACGGCACCGGACCAACCTCCGCGCGGTTTCCGACCGAGCCGCATTCGGTTCCCGGCCGTGCCGCGTGTCGAACGTACCGGCCCCCCTTCCGCTCAATGACGGACGCGGGGGCCGTTCAGCATGCTGCCGATCAGCGTATATCGTACCCCAAAATGATAGGTTGCCAGCAGGATGCAGGTAACCGCGACGCATATCAGCGCGAACTTGAGATGCACGCTGATGGGCCAGGACACGACCAGCGTCTGCCCGACGAGTACAAGCGGCAAATGGCACAGGTACAGCCAGTAAGAAGCGTCCGAGACGTAGCGGACCCAGTATCGATCCTTAGACGCGACCCAGCGAAACAGGCCAAGCAATCCGAAACAGGCAAGCCAGGTATAGGCCATGCCGATCGCCGCGGCCGTCATCCCGATCGCCACGGCCGTCATCCCGGTTGCACTGGACGGCGGCAGCCCCATTGATTCGGGGTCCAGCATGAAGTAGCCGGCAGGCAGGGCCACCAGGATAGCCGGCGCCAGACACGCGGACCACCACCTTCGCACTTCGACGCCCTTCTGGTAGAAAAACACGCCGAACAGGTAGAAGACCAGGTAGTATCCGAACACGTGAGGGATCGGGACGAGACCCAGCGATCCGTCCGCGCCGATCATGCCCTCCCGCATCAGGTACTGTGGCAGGATGCTTGCCGGTACGAGAAGCCACCAGGCCGGGTGGCGGAACCGAAGGCCGAGTCTCGCGCAGGCGATGAACACCGCCGCCATGAGGATCAGGTACCAGAGGAACCAGAGGTGGGCGAGGCCGAACAGCCAGGAAAACATCCACGTCAGGGGATTCAGGGGAGAGAAGAACGCGTTCGTGGCGGGGATGATCGTCAATGTTCCCACCAGCAGGGGAAGGCCGATGCGTTTCAGACGGTGACGCGCCAGGCCGCTCAAACCGCGGGACTGCCAGAGCATGGCGGTAAAGAAGCCGCTGATCAGATAGAAGAGCGGCATGCGAAAACCGTGTATGGCGCCGAACAGGATAGCGTAGGGATTGTTCTCCAAATCGTGGAAATTCGACCACTCGTCCTGGACCGGCCACAGGTCGGCGGGCATGAGGAAGAGGCTCGCATGCAGCACGATGCCGAGCAACATGGCGAATGCGCGCAGCGCGTCCAGGTCGTGGAACCTGACCGGCGCGAGCGAACTGCGGCCATTCATGGCATCTTCCCTGGTCATCCGGCGCTGATCCTGCGTTCCTCCGTACCTTGAAAGAGGGCGTCGTGCATTTCAGCGGCCTTCTTCTTTACCCTCAGCACCGAGCGGTGCTTGACCTGTTCGTACCCGCGGATCTCGTCCGGCAGCCGCACCAGTTCCGCGACTTCAGGATAGTTTTCCTCGCTGAGCAGGGCGAGGGCCTGGTCCAGCAGGGATTCATACCAGGCGACCAGCGCTCGTTCCTCCCGCCGGGCCGCGGTATATCCGAAAGGATCGAAGAAGGTTCCGCGCAGCCCCTTGCACCGGGCCATGATCCTTAAGAACGGCCTGAACCAGGGACCCAGCCGCAGTTTGCGGTCGAGCCCCAACGCCCGCAACAGCGGCGGATGCAGATGGTAGGATACCCTGACCGGTCCATCGAACCGGTCCGCGATGCCGGGTTCCGCCGGGTCCGTCAGGAGCCGCGCCACCTCGTACTCGTCCTTGTAGGCGATGAGCTTGTGCAACATAAACGCCGCGTGCCGGGTAAGCAGGTATCCGCGGTCCGCCCCGCCTGTTCGTTCATCAGCTTCGTAAACCCTTACCATCCGATCGACGAACCGTTCGGCGAGCGCCGCGTTCTGAAAGGCGATCAGTTCGGCCACGCGTACGGCCCATGTCCTGCGGAAGGATTCCTCAGGCACGGGAATCCGATCGATCAGCGCCTCGAAGGCTTGCGCCCGCTTACGGCCGAGTCGATGGGCATAGCGGCGGATAAGTGCATCTGAATCGGGTTCGGGCTCCTCCACAGACCCGTCCAGCCGGGCCCGGTCGTGAACGGCCATGCGTCCCCACCGAAAGGCCTGGATGTTAGTGTCAACGGCCTGGCCGTTCAACCGGATGGCGCGTTCGATACTCTCGCCCTGCAGGGGGATGTACCCGGCCTGATAGGCGACGCCCAGGAGAAACACGTTCGCCACGATGTGATTGCCGAAGAGCTTCATCGCGTACTCCTGCGCATCGATGAAGACATTGTCCTCCAGCCGGGTGTGTTGCTCGATCAGCGCTTCCATGGCCGGGACGTCGGCGCCGGGCACCTGGGGATCGTACACCATCTGGGCGGTCGGGACGCCGGACCGGCTCACCACGGCCACCGTACGGTGCGGAGCGGCGACCTGGAGGTTCAGGGGGTTCACCGCACCGGCGATATCCGCCGCCAGGTACAGGTCGCACCGGCCGGCCGGAATGTAACTGGACGGGGGGGCCTCGCCTTCGCCCAGGATGATGGGCGATTCCACGGGACCGCCCTTCTGCGCCAGGCCCGTACGGTTCATTTCGCTGACTTTCTTCCCGTCGAAAAGCGCCGCGACGGCCAGCAGGTGGGCCACGGTCACGACGCCGGTGCCGCCGATACCGATGAGGTGTATTGCGTATTCTCCCGCTATGGCGGCCCTGGCGGTGGGTTCTTCCAGGTCCGATTCGTCGAGTAACGGGCATTCCGGTTTTATAGGCTTGCTGTCCCCGACCGGTTCGACGGAGAAAAAGGAAGGGCAGTCGCCCTTCAGGCAGGACAGGTCCTGGTTGCAAGCCGACTGGAGTATGGCGGTCTTGGGCCCGAATTCCGTTTCCCTGGGTTCGAGGGCGAGACACATGGACTGCTGCCCGCAGTCGCCGCACCCTTCGCACACCCTTTCGTGAATGAAGACATGCCGTTCGGGAGAGAGACCCTGACGCTTGCGGCGGCGCCGGTGTTCCGTGGCGCATTCCTGGTCGTAGATCAGTACCTTCACCCCGGGCTTTCGCGACAGGCTCTCCTGGGCGGATTCGAGCCGGTCCCGCGGTTCGAGCAGCAGGTGCTGGCCCGGTTTCACCGCGGACCGGGCGCGTTTGAGCGATACCTGTTCCGGAAATTTGCTGACGACCGTTATATCCTGCACGCCCATGCCCAGTAGCATCAGCGCGAAGTCGTCCAGCGTGGGTTGCCCGGAGATGTCCTGGCCGCCGGTCATGGCCACCACGTGGTTCCACAGTATTTTATAGGTGATGTTGGCGCCGTGGGAAACCGAGCTGAACAACGTGATCAGGCCGCTGTGGAGCACCGTGCCGTCGCCGATGTTCTGGAACAGGTGGCGGTTCCCGTTGAAGGGAAACATGCCGTTGTAGATGGCGCCGCCCAGGCCCATGGTGGGTATCCATCGCACGCCTCTGCCGTCCGCCTCGATGTAGGCGTCCAGTGAAGAGCAGCCGATTTCACCCCCTGCGACCTCCCCTTCCGGCGCGCGGGCCGATACGCTGTGGGGACATCCGGGGCAGTAGTGGGCGGTACGCCGGGGGAAGGAGCCGGGGTCCCTTTCCGCGATGGCCTTCAATTCCTCCATGCGGGCGGTCACAGGGGCAGAGGGAAAAACCTCCTGCAGGATGGGACCCAGGCTCAGGGTGAGCAGGTCGGGATTCAACTCTCCGTGAGCGGGAATGAGCGGGCGGCCATCCGGACCTCGCTTTCCGTGGACGCGTTCGACGCCGGCGCCCAGAAGCGCATGGGCCACCGCTTCTTCCACGAAGGGACCCTTTTCTTCCACGACCACCACGGTCCGCATGCGCTGCGCGAACCCACGGATCGTCTGCGGATTGACCGGATAGATCACACCCAGCTTCAGGACCGGTACCTGGTCCTCCAGATTCAGCAACCGAAGCGCCTGGACGATGTCGGCGTAGCTCTTCCCCGTCGCGACGATACCGAGGGGACAATCCGACTCCGGGTTGCGGGCCGTGTCGATCCCGTTGACCCGGGCGTACTCGCCGGCGATTTCCAGGCGTATCGTGGTCAGTTCTTCTTCGAATGGGATGGACTGGGTGGAGATGACCACCTGGTGAAAGCGTTTCTCGTAGAGCCGGCCAGGCTGTCCAGGCTGTCCAGGCTGTCCAGGCGGGCCACCAGACGCGCGGGGCGGCAGTACCACATCGGGAAGATCGGGATTCACGTCCACCGTTTCCGCGCCGTCGCAGATGGGCGTGACGAGTTTCAGTCCGCAGAGGACGCCTGCGTACCTGCTGAGTGCGAGCGCATGGTGGGCGTACGTGATGACTTCCGAGACCGTCGAAGGGTAGAAAACGGGAATGCGGGCGTCGCGGAGGGCCTGCTCGCTGCTGGCGGGGTAGCCGGAGCTCTTCGCCATGTGGTCGTCCCCGCAGAACAGGACGACGCCGCTGTCCTTCCCCGTTCCCGCGATGTTGGCCAGGCTGAATTCGTCCAGGGCCCATTTAACGCCGTGGGCCTTGCCGTACCAGAACCCGTCCACGTTCCCTTCGTACTGGCTGCCGTGCACCGCGGCCGCCGCCGTCTTCTCGTTGACCGCGGCCTGGTGCACGAAAGGCGCCGCCTCGTTGAGCAGGGTAGCCTGCTGGCGGAGTTCGAGGTCGAGGCCGCCGAGGGGCGAGCCTTCGTAGCCCGCTATGAAACTGCGCCTTACAGGGCCGCCGGAAAGGGCGTCGCGCCGCTGCTTGTCCAGCAGGAAGCGGACGATGGCGTGTATGCCGGTGAGAAAGACCGGACCGCGGTTTTTGAGGTATCGGTCCTGCAGCGAGGGCGCTTGCAAGGAGTCGGTGGTCAAGGCCGGGCCTGCCTGGTCGCGAGGCATTTAAAAACGGGTGTCCTGCACTTCCGGATCATGGCGTTAGTATACGGGGTGAGCGGTTTCGTGTCAACCGGAGCGAGCGGTTGTTGCGCCCGTGGAACGCGGCGAAACGGATTGCCTTGCGGCGGTCCTTTCTATAAGTTTGAAGGAACGATCCAGGGACGTATGCAACCCCCGGAAGGGCATGCGGCAAACATGTCAAATATCCCTGCCGAGATACCATTTATACCGGCCCTGTATGCCTCGAGCCGTGAAGATGCGCCGATCGACATGCTGGTGCTCCACTTCACGGACGGTCCTTCGCTGGAGGACTGCGTCGCGATCTTTCAGGACCCGGAACGGCGCGTGAGCTGCCATTACATCGTGGGACTCGACGGCGCCGTGCTGCAGATGGTCCGCGACGAAGATTGCGCCTGGCACTGCGGAGTCAGCGTGTGGCGGGGGCGGGAAGGATGTAACCGCTGGTCGCTGGGGATCGAGATCGTGAACTGGGGGCGGCTGCGGAAGAAAAACGGACGTTTCTACTGCTGGCCGGAGGATTACGGGATGCCCTACAGCGGACTACCGCCCGTTCTGGCCGGGGGAGACTGGTGGGCGTCTTATCCGTACGGACAGGTCGAACAGGTCGAATCGCTGTCCAGGCTGCTCGTCGAGCGCCACCGGATCCCCCTGGACAACATCGTGCGCCACAGCGATATCGCGCCGGATCGCAAGATCGACCCCGGACCCGCGTTCCCCTGGGTGGAATTCAAGACGAGGATGACCGAAGTAATCGCCGACCGATGGTAGTCGCGTAAGCAGGCAGTAGTCGCGAAAGCAGGCACGGTAATCCCGGCTTTCATCGGTGGTATTTGCCTCTCATGACCGGACTTCCCTTCCATATCCTATGACAGACCAGGCTGATCTACCCACAATGACAGACCAGGCTGATCCATCCACATCTGGGCATCCGACCGGCGCATTGAACCCGGCCCTGAATGGCACGGGCGTGATCCTGCACACCGGGTTGGGACGTGCTGTGCTGTCAGAAGCGGCGCGGCGTGCCGTGGCCGACGTGGCCGAGGGATACTGCACGCTGGAGATCGATGCCGGGACGGGCAAGAGAGGTTCGCGCCACGACCTGGTTTCCGCTCTGCTGTGCGCATTGACAGGGGCGGAGTCCGCCATCGTGGTGAACAACAACGCCGCCGCGGTGATGCTGATCCTGCACGCCCTGGCGCTGGACGGCGAAGTCATCATTTCCCGCGGCCAACTGGTGGAAATCGGCGGATCCTTCCGCATGCCGGACGTCATGGCCGCGGGCGGGGCGCGACTCGTTGGCGTGGGTGCGGCCAATCACACCGAACTGGAGGACTACCGGGCGGCCATCACGGATCGGACGGCTCTCATCATGGCCGTCCACCGGAGCAATTTCGACCTCGCCGGCCTGGACGTCTCCGTGCCCCTCGACGAACTGGCTGCGCTCGGACGCGAAAGGGACCTGCCGGTCGTCTACGACCAGGGAAGCGGCGCCCTGATTGACCTCGCAGCGCACGGGCTAGACAGTGGATATACGGTGCGGGAAGCACTGGACCGGGGAATCGACGTGGTCTGTTTCAGCGGCGACAAACTGCTGGGCGGCCCGCAGGCCGGAATCATCGCCGGCCGTCGGGACCTCCTCGACAGGATGAAGAAGGATCCGCTGATGCGGGCTTTTCGCGCGGACAAGATGGTCTATGCGGCCCTGCAGGCTACGCTGGAGTTGTTCGCCGATCCGGGCAAACTCGCGGACCGCCACGCGGTTACGGGCATGATCGCTGCTTCTCCCGCGGAACTCGAATCGAAGGCGCGTCGACTCGCCGGACGCCTGGCGGGCTGTTTTGCCCGCCGGGTCGGAGTGACCGTGGAAGAATCCTTTGCCGAAATCGGCGGCGGCGCCCTGCCGGTCCAGCAACTCCCGTCCCGCGTCGTGGCGCTAAGGCCCGTCACATGGACGAATCGACAGCTGGCGGCCGCCTTCAGGAGGCAGTTGCCCCCCGTATTCGGCCGGTTGTCGGGAGATCGTTTTCTGCTCGACTTGCGTACGCTGGAGGAGCGGGCGTTCCCGCTGGTCGAAACCGGAGCCAGGGAAATCGCGCGTCAGATGGACGTCAACGCGGCACGAAACGGGGAATGAAGCGCCTATGAATGACCGGTTGAAAGGCAAAGTCGTGGTCGTTACCGGCGGCGGTACCGGCATCGGCCTTGGCATCGCGCGCTGCTGTGTCGAAGCAGGAGCCGCCGTGATGATCGCCCAGCGCAGGATCGAGATCGCCGAACTTGAGGCCGCACGGCTCCGTGACCAGGGCTTTGCCGTTCAGGCCCATCGATGCGACGTACGCCGCCGGACGGATGTCGCGGCCCTGCTGGACCAGGCGGAATCCCTGCTCGGCCCCGTGGACGTGATGATCAACAATGCCGCTTTGACGGGTAAATCCCTGGAGCTGAGACCCTTCATGGAAGAGACGGACGAGCACTGGCGCAACGTGCTCGACATAAACCTTACCGGGGCGTTTATCGGGACGCAGGAGGCGGCACGGCGGATGATTGCCCGCGGGGCGGGCGGTTCGATCATCAACGTATCCTCCGTCGCCCAGTTCGCCGCGCAGGAAGGCGCCAGCGCCTACTGCGCCGGCAAGGCGGGCATGGACGGCCTCACCAAGTCCGCGGCCATCGAACTGGCGGCGCACGGCATCCGCGTGAACAGCATCGCGCCGGGCGACGTGCACACGGAGCAAAGCGATCAGCCGAGAGAAGACGCGGTAGGACGAGGCGCTACAGGAAGATTCTTCCGGGACACGCCCCTGGACCGCCGGGGAACGCCGGAGGAAATCGGCCGCGTGGCCGTGTTCCTGGCCAGCGACGAGGCGAGTTTTGTTACCGGAGCGACCTGGCTTGTGGATGGGGGTTTCTTAAGTTACTAGCAGGCCGCGAAGACTGGATGCTGAAAGAACGCGGCGATAGGACGGCGATAGGACGCAGTCTCCACCGCCGCGCCGACCTTACTACCCGAGTGCCTACCACCTGATCCCGCGCTGCACCGGTCCCGCGTGCTGATCGCTTCGCTCCTCGATCGGCCAATCCCGGATATCGTCGATCAGTTCGACCAGGCCATCCACGGACGCGTTGAAGATAATCTCGCCCTTTTCGGCCGTGGCCGGCGTCGGATCGCCGTGGACCCCCAGCCCCGTCCACCGGCCCCAGAAGTCGTTAAAGCGCACGGTACCCGTGCTGTCCGACGAGCAGTACTTCCCTACCCGGTCCATGTCCGGCGCGGCCTTGTCCATCTTTACGCGTTCGCCGGCAAGGTGCAGGTAGAGGGACGTCTCCAGTTCGTCGGCGTGGGCCAGCACCTCCGACTCCCTGACCTCGTTGAAGGCGTCTACCAGGAAGGTGAAGTAGTTGGCGGCGAAACAGAGCGACTCCGTGGCTAATACCGTCTTCCGGGCCACCAGGTCAATCAGCGGGGCGTTGGAACCGTGGCCGTTCACCAGCAGTATCTTCTCGAATCCATGGTAAGCCACGCTCTTGGTGATGTTCAGGCAGAATGCGATGAATACCTCGGGCTCGATGTGGATCGTGCCCGGGAAATCGATATGGTGCAGGTTCAGGCCGTAGCTGACCGTGGGAAGGACGAGGACGCGGTCGGGGATGCGGCGCCCCAGTTCGTGGCAGACGGATTCGACGAGAAAGGCGTCCGTGTCGAGGGGCAGGTGTTTGCCGTGCTGCTCGGTGGAGCCCGTGGGCAGGACCACCACCTTCTGCATGGCGATGGCCTCGTTCATATCTTCCCAGGTCAGGCGATTGTAGCGGTACTCATCCCGCACGTTCATTACCAGGTCTCCTCTCATGCTACGCCGGGCTTCTTCACATGCTACGCCGGGTCACTTCCTAAGCTGCTCCAGGTCCGGTTCTCCTCTCAGGCTTCACTGGGCCACTTCACAACCTTACGGCCCGCGCTCATACTGTTGCGGGTCTACGTTCACCCATCGGGGATTTCCAAAGGAGTCCGCTTGCCCACACTTGGGGGACGCAACAGGTCGCGCTGGAGATCGTTGGCGGCCATGTCGCGTGCCTCGTCCAGCCTTTCGGCGGAGGCCCAGGCGGAATAACCGGGCGAATACTTGTACAGCAAGGCGCGCCGCTGCTGATCGGACGTCCACGTGGTGGTGCCGTGGACCAGCGCTTCGGTGAATATGAGCATGTCGCCCGCCATGAAGGAGGGGTTCGCGACCAGGTGGGAATCCACGGGCGGACGGAAACGGAAGTTCGACTTGTGGCTGCCGGGAACGCAGATGAGCCCGCCGTCGCCGGGGTTGATGTCCTTGAGGGCGTACATGACCACGATCAGTCCGTTGTACATGTTCCCGTCGAACCACTCGTACTGATGCTCGCCGTGGTCGTGCCGGAGGCCGCCATGCAGGTTCGGCCGCACATGGCCTCGCTCGACCGATTGCCGGTCCATCTGCAGCCCGTAGGCGTGGTCCAGCCGCAGCCATTCCCCGATCATCGTGCGGATGATCCGAAGCGTCCGGGGATGGGCCATGAGTTCCATGAACACCGGATCGAGCGTGAGGAAATCGAAGCCGTGGGCATCCTCGGACAAGTGTCCGTCCAGGATCCCGTTCATGTGATCGACCTGGTCCCGGGTCAACATGTCCTTATAGATTATGTATCCGTTGAGGTCGAATTCGAAGATCTCGGCTTCGGTCATGGTATCCTCTCTACGCTTCCGGTATCTCTACCGGCGTCCGGCCTTCGATGCTGGGCGCCCTGAGCAGGTCGCGCTGCAAGTCGTTGGCGGCCAGGTCCTGCAGTTTTTCCCAGTTCTCCGGAATCGCCCAGGTGGAATGACCGGGCGAATACTTGTAGAGCAGGGAGCGCCGCTTGTTCGACGAGGACCAGGTGTCCGAACCGTGTACAAGCGCCTCGGTGAAGATGAGCATGTCGCCGGCCTTGAGGGTGGGATTCACGACGAGGTGGGAATCCGGCGGCGGCTTGAATTCCATGTTGGTCTTGTGGCTTCCAGGGACGCAGATGAATCCGCCGTCGCCGGGGTTGACATCCGTGAGCGCGTACATGACCACCGTCAGCCCGTTGTACATCCTTCCGTTGAACCACTGGTAATGGTGCTCGCCGTTGTCCTCCAGCGGCCCGCCGTGGAGATTGGGCCGGATATCGCCCCGCTCCACGGTGAGCGTGTCCATCTGCAGCCCGTAGGCATGGTCCAGGCGCATCCATCCACCGATCATCGTCTTGAGGATGTTCAGCGTCCGGGGCAGGGCCATGACCTCCATGAACACCGGGTCCAGGTCCAGGAAAGGGAAATTGTAGGATTCATCCGTGAGGTGTTCGTCGAGGACCCCGTTCATGTAATCGACCTGGTCCGGGGACAGCATGTTCCGGTAGATGATGACGCCGTTGAGGTCGAATTCGAAGATTTCCGCTTCGGTCATGATGTCGGCTCCGCCGGCGCGCCCACGGCGTATGGGGGCAGGGTATTCCTGCGTTTCCATCGCTTCCATTCCTTCTGTATCTTTTTTCGTCGTTGCTTCTCGGCCCACGCATCCAGGGGCACGTCACCGGGTTCGGGGCGCCAGTACCTGGAAGCCGGATGGGCCGGATCGCCGTCCTGCAAGGCCACCCCGTCCTCTGGCGTGTTGGAGCCCAGCAACTGGCGCTGAATGGGCTTGCATCGCGCCAGCAATCTGGCGTCCTGTCGGTCGTAATCCCCCGGGCGCGCCCACCGGTAGTTGTACCCGTAGTAAAGACACTTGCGCGTGCGGTCGGACAGGTTGGGCGTCAGGCAGTGCCACAGGGCCGTCCGCCAGACCATGGCGGTGCCGGGCTTTACGTTTACCTCCACGATGTCCTCCGGTTCGATTCGGTAGTCCGGATCGTGGATCAGTTCGGGCGAAAGTCGATGGCTGCCGCGCACCACGCAGATGGCCCCGCTGTTGAGCTCGGTGAGGTCGGTCAGGTAGTACCCGACCTTCACCTCTAAGAAGGGGATGGCGCCGTTGGTGATGGGATAACCGTAATTGGGTGCGTCGGAGTGCCAGGGGAAGAAGCTGCCGCTGGCCCCAAGTTCTCCTACCGCGTGATCTCTCATGGGCGGCCGTACATCCACGTGGGAAGTGCGGATCTGGATGTTTACCCCCATGACGTCCACGACCAGCCGCAGGATCTTCCGGTAATCGACCAATCTGAAAAGCTCTTTGTGGTGCGCCAGGGCGTTGCGAATCTGGTATGGCGCGTCGGGCGAAGTGCCATGGGCCTTGTGGTATTTGTCGTAGAGCTTGTCGACGACGCCAAGCAGCCGCTCGACGCGCTTCGGCTTGAGGGCGTTTTCTATCAGAAAGAATCCGTCTTCGTCGAACTGTCGCCGTTGCGCTTCGGTAATGGCCAGGTGAGGGTCCGGTTCAAAGGGTTCCGGCTGAGCCTGGGCGGCGGGTATAGACATGGTTTCACTCCTTCAGAAGATCAACTCCGCGGGCGATCATTGGCGCGTAAGCGCGGAACTCTTTCCATTCGCGGGCAGGTCAACTCCACAGCCGGTCGTGGGATCGCAAGTCGTTCCACTCGTCGGTGGGTTCGAAGTATCCGGGATCTTTCTCGCTGATGTGCTCCCGTAGGGCCTCTTCGTTCAATTCGATACCCAGTCCGGGCGCATCGGGCACGGCCATGAACCCATCCCTGATCACCGGATTCGGCAGCCCGGTCACGAGGTCGCCCCACCAGGGCACGTCCACGTGGTGGTGTTCGAGGGCGATGAAGTTCTCGGTGGCCGCGGCGCAGTGCACGCTGGCCATCTGGGCGACCGGCATGGCGGACATGTGCAGCGCCATGGAGATGCCGTATTCCTGGGCCGTATCGCCGATCTTCTTGGTTTCCAGGATGCCGCCCGAAGTGGCCAGATCCGGATGACACACGGATATGGCCCGGTTTTCGAAGAGGTCCATGAACCCCTCCCTGAGATAGATATCCTCCCCCGTGCAGATC
>JAJEHX010000020.1 GCA_022823465.1 Candidatus Latescibacterota bacterium | reverse complement strand
TCGGCGTGTCGCAGGCGTCCCGCAGGCGGACGTACTGTTCCGTGAATTGCCACGGCACCATGTCCTCGTACCAGGCCAGGTTGTACCGGTCCAGCGCCTTGCCCAGGCGGATGCAGTCCTCCACGCCGATGTGGCCGAAGTGATCGACGGCGAGGGGGATCTCGTAACCGACGATGTCACGAACGCCCGCCACGTAGTCCGACAGCAGGCCAATGCCCTTATCCGTCAGTCTGATTCCCGTGAACGGGTGCATGATGTGCAGGGTGTCCAGCATTCCGGAAGGAGCCGAGAGGGTACCGGGCGTATCCTTCAGCAGCCCGATGCCCACGTCCATCTTCAGAAAGGTGAATCCCCGGTCCATGCGTTCTTTCAGGCGCCGGCCCATCTCTTCCGCGTCCGGGGACGAGGTGGTGTCGCAGTATATGCGCACCGAGTCCCTGAACTTCCCGCCGGCCAGTTGATAGGCGGGCACGCCGTAGGCCTTGCCCGCGAGGTCCATCAGGGCCATCTCGATGGCGCAGACGCCGCCGGCCTGCCGGGCGTGATGGCCGAACTGGCGGATCTTGCGGAAGACCCTGTCGACGTTGCAGGGGTTCTCGCCCAGGATGCGCGACTTGAGGGCGAGGGCATAGGTCTTGCTCGCGCCGTCCCGCACCTCCCCCAGGCCGTGGATGTCCTGGTTGGTATCGAGCCGGATGATCGTGGACGCACCGATCGTCACCGTGCGCATGTCCGTGATGCGCAGATCGCCGGGCCGGGAAGCGGTATTGACGTTGGCCTCTACGCTCATGCCTGCTCCTCGGACCAGTGCTCCGGCGGTTCGACGGGGCCGTGATCCCACACGGTGGGGAAGTAATGGCCGGTCAGGAGTTCACCCGGCTCGACATCGACCCGGCGCTCCATGATGTGGGTCCTGGAAGGCTCGTACCTCGTCCACCCGGGCATGTAGTGCACCGCGATCGCCGGGCGGCCGTTTTCTGAAGGATTGGGCGGACTCCCGTGCCAGGTCAGGCAGTGGTGGAACATGCATTCGCCTTTTTTAACCTCGCAGGGGACGATTTCCACCTCTTCGTCATCCGGGATGAGGGTCAGATCGGGATCCGGCGTGAAACCGTCTTCGTTCGTCCCGATCGTCCCGCCCTTGTGGGGTCCCCAATGGTGGCTACGCGGTACCATGCGCATGCAACCGTTCTCGATGGTGGCGTCGTCCAGGGCCACCCAGGCGCTGACCAGGTCGGCCGGCTGGATGATCGGCCAGTAGGGATGGTCCTGGTGCCAGTCCGTCGCCCCGCCTCGGCGCGGCGGCTTGTACTGGATCTGGTCGTGCCACACCCGCAGCACGTCGGTACCGATCAGTTCGCAGGCCATGCGGCAGATCTCCGGGTGGTAGAGGTGGGTACGGAATCCATCATCTGCCTGCCAGGTATTTACGACCTGTATCACGACGTCTCTTTCCGCTTCAATATCTTCGCCCCGGATGTTCCGTACCGCCTCGGCCCTTCCCCGCGATGTGCCCGCGATAACCGTCATCAGGCGGTCCCGCAACGCGTCCGCCTCTTCATCGCTGTAAACACGTCCGACGTTGAGAAACCCGACCTCCCTGAATGTGTCGATCTGCGCCTGCGTCAGGGTCATGCTGCGGCTCCTGCTTCGTATTCGCTTTCATTGCGCTTCAGGATCGTGGAAAGGTTGGTGCGAACGTAGCCGAAACCAGGTGGCTTGTCAAGGCCGATGTCCACCCGGTTTTTGCTTGACGCCACCCCCTCCGCTGGTTACTTCCCGGTAACTCTACAGTAGTTCCACGCTCCGCACATATCCGCACACAGAGGAACCCGAAATGGCGATACGTATGGCGCAGTACGGCACCGGCCACGGGCATGCCGCAGGCAAACTTCAGTCCATGTTGACCCATCCCGACGTAGAGTGCGTCGGGGTCTTTGAACCGGATGAGACACGGCGTGCCGCGTCAGCGCGGGCCGGGGGACCGTACGAAGGCATCCGATGGTTCGACCGCGTGGAGGATATGCTCGGCGATCCCGGCATCGCGGCCATAGCGTCTGAAGGGCGCAATGATGAAAGCCTGGCCCAGACGGAAGAGATCGTCCGCGCCGGCAAGCATGCCTGGTACGATAAGCCCGCCGGTGACGACTGGCCGGCCTGGCAACGGGTAGTTGCCCTGGCTGAGCAGGCGAGTCTCCAGGTACAGATGGGCTATATGTTCCGATATCACGACGGGTTCTGCAAGATCGCCGACTGGGCACGGTCCGGCACGTTGGGCCGTGTGTTCGCGATCCGGGCGCACATGTCGACTAACGTCCCCACCTCGTCCCGCGAAGTGATCAGCGTTCACCGGGGAGGCATATTCTACGACCTGGCCGGCCACATGCTCGACCAGGTGGTCTGGATCCTCGGCCGGCCATCGAGGGTGACCGCCTTCCTGCGCAACGAAACCGGGGAGGTCCCCGCGTTCACGGATAACGGGCTGGGCGTATTCGAGTACGAGCGCGCCATGGCGACCGTGGACATCGCCGCCATGGAACCGGCGCCGCCCGCCCGCCGCTTCGAGGTATATGGGACGGAGGGCAGCGCCATACTCATGGAACCCTTCGAACCGGGCACGGAGATCCGGCTGGTCCTGGCCGAAGACCGTGACGGGCGTTCCGCGGGGGAATCCCGCGTAGCCGTGGATGGCCGCAGCCGCCAGGCGCTGTATGACCTCGAACTGGCATCGTTCCTGAAAACCATATCCGGAGAACAACCGCCGGACCGCCCCCTGTCCCACGAACTGCTCGTGCAGGAAACCCTGATCCGCGCGACACGGGGCCTGTCGTGAGTCCGCAGGCAGCCCGTTACGACGCGATCATAGTCGGCGGAGGGATCGTCGGCGTCTCTACGGCCTGCGTGCTGGCGGCGCGGGGCATGCGTGTCCTCCTGCTAGAGCGGTACACGCCCGCCCACGAGCACGGCAGTTCGCACGGCGACAGCCGGATGATCCGTTTCGACTACGAAGAGGCCGTGTACGTCGAAATGGCGGCGCGGGCGTTCCGGGCCTGGGAAGACCTCGCGAAACGCCTGGGCAAACCGGTGTTCCGGCAGACCGGCATCTGCAACCTGGCGCCTGCCGACGCGGAGGTGCTGGAGACCCTGGAAACCCGGTTGCGGGACTGCGAACTCCCTTTCGAACGACTGAGTGGTCCTGCCTTTACGCGCCGTTTCCCCCAGCTGAGCCTGCCTCAGGACAGCGAAGCCATCTATCAGCCCGACAGCGCGGTGCTGTTCGCCGACGAGGTGGTTCGGAGCCTGTGGGACTGCGTCCGGGAAGACGGCGTGGACGCCCGGACGGAAACGGAAGTCGCCTCGATCGAACCGCGCGAAAACCGTGTAGAGGTAACAGCGGCGGATGGACGGTCCTGGTCAGGTACCTGGCTCGTGCTGGCGACAGGCGGATGGACGGGCCGGTGGCTCGACGCACTGGGGATCGACGCGCTGGGGCTCGACGCTCCGCTGGTAGTGACCCGCGAGTTGCTGGCCTACTTTCCGCAGGTGGGGCCGGTTCCCCACGAGGCGGGCGCCATGCCCAACGTGATCGATTACCACACGTCCGATCCATTCTATTGCGTGCCCCAGGTGAGGGTGCCTGGCGTAAAAGCCGGCTGCCACAGGACCGGCCGGAAGGTGGAGGCCGACGACCCCGAAGAAGTGGACCGCGCCAATCTCGCCGCGGTGCAGGATTTCATCGGCCGCAGATGTCCCCACCTTTCCCGCGATCCCGTCGCGGTGAAGCACTGCCTGTACACCAACTCGGCTGATTACCACTTCATCCTGGACCGCCATCCCGAACATGAGAACGTGGTGCTGGCAGCGGGGTTTTCGGGCCACGGGTTCAAGTTCGGTCCGGTACTGGGCGAGATCCTGGCCGCCCGGCTGTTCGACGAAACACCGCCGGTCGATATGAGCCTGTTCGGCCTCGAAAGATTCAACCGGCCGGGCACGTTGAAACCCCGGACGATCGCCTAGGTCTTCTGGCGACAACCGGGCGCGTTGAAGCCCCGGACGATCGCGTAATACGCGTCCTGCAACAGCGAGTCCGACCGCCGTACGGTCGCCTAGGAATTGCGCAGTAGAGACCAGGAATCGCTCAGTAGATACAATGTATATACAGGATTGCCTTGCGCAGGATTGCCTTGCGAATTAAGCAGGGTTTGTCCTGCGGATCACACGAATCGGCGTCCGTCCTTGAACACGCCGGCGATCCGCCGGATGGCGTAGATATCCTGCAGGGGATCTCCATCGACGGCGAGGATGTCAGCGCTTTTCCCCGGTTCCAGGGATCCGATCCGGTCGGCCATCCCAAGCATCTCGGCAGCCCGGCTCGTGGCGGCTATGATCGCGCCCATGGGTGAAAAGCCGCAGCACTTGACGGCGATGACCAGGCCTCCGCCAAAATCCTCGAATCGCGTGTCCGGGACGCCCGCATCGCTGGATATGACCATGCGGACGCCTTCCTCCATCGTGCGGCGCAGCAGGGCGAACCGTTCGCCGTACTCGCTCTCGAGCAGTTCTTCCAGTTCTTCCGGTGAACCCGTTCTGGGTCCGGTGATCGTGTGGCTGACGTAGAGCCCCTTCTTCCGGATCAGATCGACGGCATCCGCGTCGTAGCGGTGGCCGTCTTCCTCTCCCATCCACGAGCAGTGCTCGATACTGTCGGTACCGGCGATGGCACAGTTCATAATACCCTCGGTCCCGTGGGCGTGGGCGGCGACCTTCCTCCCCAGGCGATGGGCGTCCTGAACGAGGGCCGTCAACGTCTCCGCCGAGTACTGGGCGCGGCTCACGTTGCTGTCGGGCGTCAGCCCGCCGCCGGTGGCGCAGACCTTGACCCAGTCCACGCCCATGGCGACCACCGTGCGCACGGCCTTCAGCACTTCCTCCGTGCTGTCCGCGCTGATCCCCATGTAGTGGAGGTGTCCCGCCGTCGTGGTAATGGGCAGGCCGCAGGCCAGGATGCGCGGTCCGTCCAGATGGCCCTCGTCGATGGCCCGCTTCAACGTCAGCGTCACGCCGAACACGTCGGCGCAGTCCCGAACGGTCGTCACTCCGCCCCGCAGGGCAAGGCGGGCGTTGGCGGCGGCCTCGACAACGGACTCCACGGCGCTCTTGTGCGCCAGGGAGGTGACGCAGTCCTCCTTCGCGTTCATGACGAGATGCACGTGGGTATCAATCAGGCCGGGGAGAAGCGTGGCCGTACCCAGGTCGACGACTTCCGCGTCGCGGGGTATGGAGAGGCTGTCGCGGGACCCGACGGCCTGGATCCGGTTGCCGTCCACCAGGATCAGTCCGTCGGGAATCGGGGCCTCGCCCTTCCCGTTGATGATCAAGCCGCCCTTGATGGCCTTTAGCAAGCGTCCTGCTCCGGGATTCCGGGTTAAGATGGGGCGTCCGCGGCGGGTACTACATCGAAGGCGCCCATGCTGCTGTACTTCTCCAGCCGGGCCTCCAGGCGTTCGTCGACGGACTGCCCGCCCGCCTCGTGCAACGCCTTGAGGATCGATTTCCTCACGTTCGCGACGGCCGTTTCATGGTCGCGGTGAGCGCCTCCGAAGGGTTCGGGGACGATTTCGTCGATGACGCCGAACTGCAGCAGGTCGGTGGCGGAAAGCCGAAGGGCCTCCGCGCAGTCGGCCTTGCGGGCGGCGGCCTTCTCCTGGTCCTTCCAGAGGATGGTGGAACAGGGTTCCGGGCTGATCACGGAGTACCAGGCGTTCTCCATCATGATGACCCGGTCGCCCACGCCGATGCCCAGGGCCCCCCCGCTTGCGCCCTCGCCGATCACCATGACGATGATCGGTACGCGCAGGCGCCCCATCTCGTAGATGTTCCGGGCGATGGCCTCAGCCTGGCCCCGCTCTTCGGCGCCCGCGCCGGGATAAGCGCCGGGAGTATCCACCAGGGAAAGGACCGGCATGTCGAACTTCTCGGCCAGCTTCATGACGCGCAGGGCCTTTCGGTATCCCTCGGGGCCGGCCATGCCGAAATTGCGCATCACGTTTTCCTTGGTGTTCTTCCCCTTCTGATGTCCCACCACGGCGATCGGCCGGCCGTCCATCTTCGCCAGGCCCGCGACCATGGCCTTGTCATCCCCGAAGGCCCGGTCGCCGTGCAATTCGACGAAATCCTCCATCATCCCGTCAATGTAATCGAGCGTGTGGGGGCGGTTCGGATGGCGGGCGATGAGCACGCGCTGCCACCGGGTCAGATTGGCATAGGTCTTCTGCCGCTGCCGGACCACTTCCTCTTCCAGGCGCTGGATCTCGTCGGCCAGGGCGTCGAGGTTCTCGGTCACCGCATAGTTTCTCATTTCCTCTATGCGCTTTTCGAGCTCGTATATCGGTTTTTCGAATTCGAGAATCGGGCCGTTCTCTTCCATGGCATACTCCAGGCTTCATAAATTGCAATCGCGGCGGACCCATGAAGTGCAAGCAGTCCCGCCGCGTTCCTTCAAATAAAGACCAACCGGTTCGCTCTGTCAAGGGCGGGGGCAAACCCCTTGACAACCCGGTTCCTGTTTGTTAGTTGCCCGATGAATGTATCCCGATCGAAAGCCTCGGTTGGGTCACCACGCGAACGGTATGATCTGTGTGTGGTGGAAGGATTTGCGCGAGGGGGTGGACCTGCGCGTGGTGGGAGGACCTGTACGTGATGGGAGGATCCGCGCGAATTGGAGGACCTGCGCGTGGTGGGAGGACCTGTACGAGTGGGTGGATCTGCTGCCATGAACGACGATGACCAAACCGATGGGATGGACCTTGCCTCCCCGTATTCCCTGTCCGCGGAAGACGTGTGGCATTACCGGGAAAACGGCCACGTGCATCTTCGGGGCGTCTGTACGAAGGAAGAGATCTCCGGGTACCGAGCAGTATTGAAATCGGTCACGGCCGAACGCTTCGCCGGGGCGAGCAAGATGAGCGACCGGCCCGAGGACGACTTCTCCCGCGTGTTCATGCAGACCTTCAACCTGAGGGAAGCAGACGAGCGCGCCGCGAAGTTTATCCAGTCGCCCCGTTTCGGCAAGATCGCGGCCGATCTGATGGGCGTGGACGCGGTCCGCATCTACTACGACAAGGCGATGTTCAAGGAGCCCGAAAGTCGGATCACGCCGTGGCACCAGGACGGTCCGCACTGGCCCCTCTGCTCGGACCACGTCCTCACCATGTGGATCCCCCTCGTGGACGCCACCATCGACATGGGGCCGCCCCGCTTCGCGAGTGGTACGCATAAGAATCGCGTCATCGGTCCCAAGGGGATACACTGCGATTCGGAATCTTTTTTCGGGGATTATATCCGCTCGAACAGGATCCCTGTCGTGGAGGAGGAGATTCCCGCCGGGGACGCGACCCTGCACAGCCACTGGGTCGTTCACGGCGCGCGGGCCAACACGTCGGGGCGCGTACGTGAAGCACTCGGCATCACGTTCTACGCGGACGGCCTCCTCATAGACGACTCGGCATGCAGCGAGGAAAACCAGCCGGTCATCGACGCCAACCTCGGAAACAGGCGTCCCGGCCAGCGGGCCGACCACCCACGGAACCAGGTTGTGTTCGTCCGGTCCTGAATACGGGCGTCTCGCGCGTTTTGCATCGCGAGCGAACACCCTGCGGAAGATCAACCGTAGAGCTTTAGAGGAACGGCGGGGATTTTGACGCGAGAAGTGGAACTCATAGAAAAGCTGCGGACCAGGCGCGGCAGGGTACTGGATCCTGACCAGGACGCGCTTACCGCATCCATCGCCATTCCGGTGCGTAATACCGGCGAAGGACTGGAATTTCTCTACCTCCTTCGCGAGCAACGCGCAGGCGATCCCTGGTCCGGCCATATCAGTTTTCCCGGAGGAAAGATCGACGCTTCCGACAAAGGCCCCCGGGAAACGGCCATCCGGGAAACGAGAGAAGAAACGTCCCTCGATCTCAATGAGGCGGAATGCGTCTGCCGGCTCGACGACCAGGCTACGCATTTAAGCAAGGTGCACGTCGCCGGTTTCGTATTTCATCTGGCGAATGGCCCTGAACCGTCCCTCAACCACGAGATCCAGCGCGCATTCTGGGTCCCGCTGAGCGACCTGATGGATGAGCGCCGTCACGTCACGGCCGTGGTCACTGGAGAATGGGGAAAGAGGAAGGTGCCGGCCATCGACCTGCTGGGCGCCGAAGGCCCCGTACTCTGGGGACTCACCTACCGTTTCACCTCCCAGGTCCTCGCCTGTTTGGGGCACTGGCTTCCCGGCGGAGCCGACGTGCAGATACGCTAGGCTGTTGATGTCATCACCGGCGACTCCTGTGATACTGTGGATAACGGTGTCGTCACAGAAACCTTAAATACGAAGAGGTAGATGTCCATGAAACTGTCCCTGTCCGTCCGCGTCGCCGAATCCGTATTGAACAAGGAAGAAGCCAATCGATCCATGGAGTACCTGGCCGACCTGGCACGAAAACTCGGATACGCCGCCATGTGCATGCGGGCTTCCCAGGCCGGTATAAAGACGCCCCTGGAACAGATCACGCGGGTGAAGAAGATCCTCGCCGGGCGGGGCCTGCCCGTTTCCATGGTAACGGGAGACATCCCCATTCCCGCGAACGACGAACACGCCCCGGACGCCCTGCGGAACATCACGCCCTACCTGGACCTGACCGCGCTACTGGGCGCCGACCTGATCCGGATCGGCATGAAAAAGGAGGAAGATATCAACTGGGCGCAGCGGGCCGCGGACGAGGCGGCCGAACGGAAAATCCGGCTGGCCCACCAGTCCCATACGCGCAGCCTGTTCGAGACAGTGGAGGAGTCCGTCTCGGTGCTGAAGCGCGTGGGCCGTTCGAATTTCGGCATCATCTACGAACCGGCCAATCTCGACCTGTGCGGCCAGGACTACGGTCCGGAGACCATCCGGCGTTTCGCGCCCTGGCTGTTCAACGTCTATCTGCAGAATCACCGGCTGAACCCGGAAGGTTCCATGACGCTGAATACCTGGGTCAGGGGACCCGCGCCCCACGACCCCGTTCCGCTCCAGGAAACAGGCGGGATCGACTTCCCCGTCATCATGAGGACGCTCGAAGAACTCGGGTACGACGGCTACGTCACCGTGCACCAGGCCTTTGCCGAGCTCATGGAACCCGAAGACGCCGCCCGCCAGAGCTACGACTACCTGACGTGCATCGCGGACTTCGGGTGAGACCCCGCATCGTCTGCCGGACCATCTCCGATGTAGTGTGATCTTTATTCTTGCACACCCGACTGAAATCAGACATATTGTTAATATTTAATTATAGATAGATACATTAAGTGTGATATCGGCTATGCAGAATCGTCCTGAAACCATCTTTCGCAAACACGGCGGTTATCTTCGCATGAGCGAAGCCATCGGTCATGGAATGACCCGGTACATGCTATATGCGCTCAGGGACCGAGGTGTCATCGAGCCGGTGAGCAGAGGCGTCTATCGGCTCGCGGACCTTCCGCCGATGGGCAATCCGGACCTAGTAACGGTACGCCTGCGCTTTCCAAACGCCGTCGTCTGCCTCGTTTCCGCCCTGGCCTTTCACAACATCACGACGCAGGTCCCTCACGAGGTCTCCGTCGCAGTGCCCAGAGGTTCGCGGGCGCCGTCCCTCGATTATCCTCCCGTCCGGACCCACAGATACTCGCGGGAAGCTTACGAGCCCGGCATCGAAACGCATCATATCGATGGTGTGACTGTCCGGATCTACAGCCCCGAGAAGACCCTCGCTGACTGCTTCAAGTTCCGTAACAGAATCGGCATGGACGTGGTGCTCGAAGCACTGAAACTGCATCGAGAACGGAACGGATTCGATCTACGCACGCTACTGAACTGCGCCAGGACCTGCCGAGTTGAGCAGGTGATGCGGCCCTATCTCGAGGTCCTTCTGTGACAGCTGTCCGCACTGACCGGTTTCGTGTTACTTCACAACATTCTCATACAAAGACGTTAATAGACGCGTGGTATGTGCTATAGCGGCAACGCTTGCCGCAATGGAATTGTACTTAACGCCTCGTTTGCGTATATTGTGCGTTTTAGAAACCCATTTGATTTGCAGAACCCGTGGTGGAGAGAATATCCTGTGACGGGTACTGGAAGGACGCATCAGGGTCGTAGACAACACCTTGAGAGGACCAGTTCATGATCACCAAGATCGAGATTGGAGGGTACAGACTCCTTAGCGATTTCAAGGCTGACTTGAAACCACTGA
>JAJEHX010000006.1 GCA_022823465.1 Candidatus Latescibacterota bacterium | reverse complement strand
GGGTCGACGCAGGCGCCATAATAATACGTGCCGGCGGTGGTCGGCGCGTAGAGGACGGGCAGGGACCATTCGCGGGTCTCTGCCGCGTCGAGCGGAAGAATGGGCCGGGTGTCGAGTTCCGTGTCGTCGGTGGAGATCGTCGCGTCCTGCGAGCTGTAGAAGCGCAGGGTCGTCAGGTCGATCGAAGCGCCGACGCCCTGGTTCTTCACCCTGGCACTCATGGAGAAGCGCTGTCCTGCGCTGAGACTGGTTTCGCTCACCGCCAGGGAGTCGATCACCAGGTCGGGTCCTCCGACGCTCAGCGTCAGCGCTTTCGAACAGTTGTTCAGCTTGTCGGTTTCTTCCTCCAGGGGGTCGACGCAGGCGCCATAATAATACGTGCCGGCGGTGGTCGGCGCGTAGAGGACGGGCAGGGACCATTCCCGGGTCTCGTCCGCGTCGAGGGGTAGAATGGGCCGGGTGTCGAGTTCCGTGTCGCCGGTGGAGATCGTCGCGTCGGTGGACTGGTAGAACCGCAGCGTAGACAGCGTAAAACCGTCCAGGTCCGCTCCCTGGTTCTTTACCGTGGCGCTCATGGAGAAGCGCTGGCCGGCGCTCAGGCTCGTTTCGCTGGCTTCCACCGATTCGATCACGTAGTCCGGCGCGGTTGCCTGTTGAATCACCTGACTGGATTTCGGGACGGCTTCGGCGCCTTTCGTGCTGTCCGCCTTGTCGCTCGCGGCCTGGGTGGTCTGTGGCGTGGTTGCATTAGCCTGTGACTTGACTGCGCCGGTCTGCAGAGTGGCCGCGCCGGTCTGCGGCGTGGTTGCAGCAGTGTTTAGCGGGGCTGCGGTGGCCTGTGGCGCGGTTTCACCGGCTCTGTTCTGCGGCGGGGTCGCGACTTTCGGCGCGGTCAGAGGCGCGGTCCCTCCCGGCCGGGAGGAGCCGGTGGGACTGTCTTTCCCGCAGGTGAACAGGGATATGGTCACCAGGCAAAGGGCCAGCGGGAATCCCAGTTTTGCGATACGAGACATCGGTTGGCCACGCCACGCGGCGACGATGAACGTCGCGGCAGTTAAGGATCTGTTTCGTCCGGACAGCCTGCTATTTCGCTGAGATCCGCAATTTCACCCAGCCACTCCTGGAATGCCTCGGATAACGGCACGCAAAGCAGCGTTCCGCTCACGTGCAGGCTTTCCAGGCTGAGACTCGCGAGCGACAGGGGCAGCGGTCCGGAAAGTTCCGGGTTCGAGGCTACGTTGAGCCGGGCCAGGTTTCGAAGGCTGCCGATTTCCTCCGGCAGCGAACCCGTCAGCCGATTGATCGAAAGGTCCAGGTGGATGAGGGCGTGCAGTTGTCCGATTTCGGGCGGGATGGACCCCGAGAAGGCGTTATCCCCGAGGACAAGCGTCTCGAGCGCCTCCAGGTGTTCAAGTGCCGCGGGCAGGTCGCCCGACAGTTGGTTTCCGGCGAGATGGAGGGTTTCGAGGTTTTCCAGGTGCTCGATTTCCGAGGGTATGGTTCCCGTCAGCTGGTTTTCTTCCAGGTTCAACGCTTCCAGGAAGGTCAACTGACCGATCTCAACCGGAACGTGGCCGGACAAGTGATTGCCGCCGAGGTTCAGCACCGTGAGATCACCAAGTTGCCCGATTTCGTCCGGAAGCGTCCCCTGGAGATTGTTCCCGCTTAGCTCCAGCCTGGTGACCATGCCGTCGGCGTCGGTCGTGACGCCATGCCAGGCATCGAGCGGGGCGTTGGACAGCCAGTCCTTCCGGTCTGTCCATTCCGGTCCGCCCGTTTTTTCGTAAAACGCGATGAGCGCGTTCCGGTTGGCGCTCGAAACGACCGTCGTCGCGATGAAGTTTTGCGTGGCGCTCAGGCCGGCCGGGTCGGTTGCGCGGACTGAAATCGTCGTTCTGCCGGCCGATCCGGGCCGGATGATGATCCGCGCTTCCATCGCTTCGACCGTAGCCGCCAGTTCGTCGCTGGATACGGCCGTATATTCCAGCTTGTCGCCTTCGGGGTCGCGGAATGCGTCGGACACGTCCAGTTCCTCGGTCGGTCCTCCCTCGACCAGCCTCAGATCTTCAATCTCACCCACTGCTTCCGGGGCGCGGTTGGGAACGGGCGTCGATACGGTCACCGTTATCCCGTTCGAGACGTTCCCGGAACGGGCGGTGATCCGTGTCGTGCCGTTGGTCACGGCTGTGACCAGGCCGCCGGCGCTCACGCTGGCTACGTTCGTGTTGCCGGAAGACCAGGCCACCGTTGCCCCGGTGATGGGACTGTTGTTCTGATCGTTGACCGTGGCGGTCAGCTGCGCGGTCTGGCCCGGGGAGGTCAGCGTCAGGCTGTCCGGCATGATCCTGATCGTGGTCGGTACGGGCGTTGGCGGTGGCGGCGTTGGCGGCGGCGTTGGCGGCGTTGGCGGCGGAGTCGTTGGAGGCGGAGTCGTTGGAGGCGGAGTCGTCGGAGGCGGTGGAGCGGGTGGAGTGCCTGGCGACGTCGGCGTCGAAGAACCACCGCCGCCACACGAAACCAGCACCGGCAAGACCAGTAAAGCGATAAGGGAGAAAGTCAGGCGGGACGTACGTAACAACAGGATACTCCCGGAACGGGGATCTTCGCATTGGTCCTTTTAACGGGATGTTCGTTTAACGGTACGTCCATTACTTCAGTAATACAACAGTTTTTACAATGAAAATTTCCAATGTCCTTTCAAGTCCTTCCAATGCCCCTTTTCAAGCTCCAATGCTCCTTTTCAAGTGCCGGGATAGTTGCGGGATGCTAGAAGTATCCGTTTGCGAAGTATGGCGCAGCCATTATTTTATCTTATGAACTTCCCTGTGACGTCCAGGGAACCTTCTATAGCAATTTCTTGCTTCTTCAACAAGCACATCCGAAGAAGAAAATCCGCGAGTCCGGCTGCCTTCGTCACGATGCCTGAGCATGAATTCGGGCACATACCGGTGAATTGCAGTTGAAGAGGAGTAGGATCATGGTCAGACCGGGTAACAGGCTCCTGGTATGGTTTCTGGTCTGCAGCTTCGTGTTTTTCCTGGTGGCGGTGATCGTCGAGGAGTTCGCGTTGTTCGATACCGAAGTGGAAGTGCAGGGCGACGACGCATCGGGAGGCGCTTTTAAGCAAGAGGGCGCCGCCGATGTTCCGGCATCCGCATCCGCTACGGTTGGCGCGCCCGGTGACCATCCCGCGCTGTCGAGCCGGCAGTTGCGGCTGGTGACGACGACGTGGCCGCCCTTCGTCAACGCGCCGGGAAGACCGCGGTTCGCCCTTGATCTGGTGGACGCTGCCCTGGAGCGCATGGGAATAGACGCCCAAACGATCGTCATGGACGAGGACAGGTTGTCGTCCGCACTGCTGAACGGGGGGTTCGACGGAAGCGCGGCGGTCTGGACGGACCCGGCGGACCAGGCGGACCCGGCGGACCAGGCGGACCAGAAGAACGAAGCGCGGGAAGGTGAGATGCTTTACTCGCGGCCCTATCTCGAGAACCGGTTGATGCTCGTCGGGCGGAGGGGCGGTGACGTGTCCGCGACCTCGCTGGCCGGCCTCGCCGGGACAAAGGTCGCCCTGGTCGCCGGGAAGGCGTACGCCAACGTGGCCGAACGAACAGACGGACCGGTTTTCGTCCGCTCGAACAGCGATGAGGACAGCGTCGCCAGGCTCCTCGACGGCGAGGTGGATTACGCGCTGATGGACGACCTTGTCGTCCAGTACCTCGTCGGCAACCACGGAGAAGAAGCGCGAACGCGCCTGGCCTTCGGTTCGACGCCGCTGCTCACGCGTTCGCTTCGCCTCGCCGTCAGCCGGTCGCTTCCGGACGCCGATGCGATCATCGCGCGGTTCGACGCCGAGGCGCTTGCCATGATCGCCGACCGAACCTATCACAATCTGCTCATGCTCGACTGGATTCGGACGGACGTAGACGGCGACGGACTCGGGGAGTACGTACCTTACGCCGATCAGACCGGTCCGGCTCCTCCGGATCATTTCTACGAACTCTTCCTGTCGGGCGGCCCGCCGGCGGAACCCGGCCCGGCGCGGCGTTATTACCTGGCGGGCAACATCTACGAAGGCTGGTCAGCCGTGCCCGGACAGTACAAGGCCCTGGATACGGGCAGCCCCGGGTCCCCTTCGCGCGCCGTCGGCACATTAAGCTTCACGTGGTAGGGCGTGTGGGTTCGCCGCGCTCGCATCGCACGATACCGAGGTGATTTATGAAAGGAACTAACCTGCTCGACCATATCATTATCCGGCTCGTGGTCCACTATTTCGCCACGTTCCTGTTTTTCGGGGCCCTGTGGGAGCTGCTTCCCGGGGTCTTCGTCGAACTTCAGGTGGCCGAGCGAATCGAAGAAAGCTCGCTTTCGGCCATGAATTTCGAACAGGCCCAGCCCGACGCGGGACTGACCGAGGTGTTTATTCCCGTGACGATGTCGTTGCTGTTCTCCTTTCTTTTCGCCCTGCCCGTGGTCTGGGTCTATCGCTGGACGCGGCCCCGCAAGAAATACGACCAGTCCTTTGCCCAGACCCTCCTCGTCGTCCCCATAGCGATCGCCCTCGTCGTGTTTCTCGTAAAGGACAGCATCGCCCTGGCCTTCAGCATCGCGGGCATTGTCGCCGCGGTGCGCTTCCGCACGTCGTTGAGCGAAACCATGGACGCCACCTATATGTTCATTGTCATCGGTATCGGGCTGGCGGCCGGGATACAGTACGGTTCAGTGGCGATCCTGGCGTCGGTGGCTTTTAATGTCGTCGTGCTCGCCGTCTGGCGCATGAACTGGGGCGCGGAGCCCGCGGTGGTATCCGGGTTCAGGCTGGTGCATCCGGCCAGGGAGGAGGCGATGCCTGGCGGAAGCGACCCCCCGGGGGATAAGAAACCCAAGCCCTTCAACGCCAGGCTCAGGGTGCACACGTCGCGGACCGGGGCGGCGCGGCAGGCCGCCGAAGCGCTCCTGGCGACCCATGCCGCGCGCTGGCAGCACGCGGGAACCGTCGAGCAGACAGGCGACGCCTCGATTGTCGAGTTCGACGTCCGGTTGAAGAAAAAGGCGGACCCGGCCGCCTTCACCTCGGCGCTTGAAGAGATCACCGGTGGATATGCCGCGAAGGTGGAGTTGGAGGAGCGGCCGCGGTCGTGAGTTGAGGAGACAGGGGGCGTATGAGGGCTTCGGGCAACAGGCTCCTGGCGGGGTTTCTGGGCTTCAGCGTGGTGTTTTTCGCGGCGGCGTTGTTCGTGCAGGAGGACGCGCCGGTCGATCCGGACGCGGAAGCCCGGCAGGAGGCATCGGTCGATCCGGACGTGGCGGCGCGAAAGGACGCATCAGGTGGTGTGCCTGCGATGCAGGGCGCGGCGGTCGATTCCGATGCGAGCGCCGGAGCCGAAGTCCCGCTCACGCAGGTATCCGCTTCCGCCGCGCCGCGTGGGGATCATCCCGCCTCTGAGAGCCGTGGGGACCATCCCGCCCTCGATAGCTACGATTTCGAAGAACCGGCCCGGCATCTGAAGCTGCCGAAGCGGTTGCGGGAGGTTTCCGGTCTGGCCATGCTCGCGGGTAACCGGCTTCTCGCCCACGATGACGAAAAGGGCACAGTGGTGGAAATCGACTATCGCGACGGTTCGGTCGTGAAGGATTTCAAACTGGGCGGTCCCCGTGGCCGGGTTGCCGACGATCTGGAAGGCATCGCCGCCGCCGAAGGCCGGTTGTACCTCGTCTCGAGTTCGGGCCGGCTGTACGAGTTCGGCGAAGGCGACGACGGGGCGACCGTGTCCTACACTCGGCATGAGACAGGCGTCGGACGGTTTCATGAAATAGAGGGCCTCGCGTACGACCCGGATCAACGCGTGCTGCTGCTCGTCAGCAAGAACCCGAGAAAAGCCGGGCAGGCGGATATGATTGCCATATACCGCTGGTCGGTCGACACCCGGCGGCTCGTCGAAGGCGGACCTGTTCTCATAGAGGCCTCCATGCTAGCGCGTCCTATCGACCACAAGAAGTTTCAGCCCTCGGGCATCGAACGGCATCCGGCATCGGGAAACTATTTTGTCGTGGCCGCCCGCCAGCGTGCCGTTGCCGAGATCACGCCGCGGGGAACGGTCCTCGCCGTAAGCAAGCTGAAAGCCGGCCGGCATCGCCAGGCCGAGGGCATCGCCTTTGCCTCCGACCATACCATGGTCATCGCGGACGAAGGGGCGGGGAAGCGCGCCACCCTGAGTTTCTACCCCGTTGCAAAGGGAAGGTAATTGCGAGGATCGAAAAGCGCCCGGCGGTATTTACGTCCGGCGAGTGGGTCTCCGCGGCTTAGCCGGAGACGAACCGAAATACGCGTAAACAGTCAGGTCCGGTTGCAGGTCTTGCGGCACGTTCCGGGATTGTGGCTCGCGCCGCTCCTGGCGCTGGCCGTGCTTCTTTCGGGTTGCCGGTCCGGTCGTCTGCTGGGAGAAAACTACGACGCCGACGGGGACCCCTTCATCCGCCGGGCCGCCTGGGTCGCCTCCGCGGAAAACACCGCCGCAGGTTCGGCCGATACGTCCCGCGTCGCATATCGCGTCGTCCTGGTCGGCGACACCGGGGAGCCTGTCGAGGAGGATCCAACCCTTGCCGCCGTCGAACGCTGGGCGGTTCCGCGCGACCGCGCCGCCGTCGTGCTGCTGGGAGACAATCTTTACCCGTCGGGGCTGGAGGAGGGGGACCGCGCCAGGGGCGAAGCGATTCTGCGCCAGCAACTTGAGGCGATCTCGGCGCTAAGGATTTTCGTGCCGGGCAACCACGACTGGGGCTCCTCTCCGGGAGACTGGGCGGTAGATCGCGTCGTCGCGCAGCAGGAGTTCGTACTGGCCTGGTCCGAGGGTGACGTGGACTTTCTGCCCCGCGACGGGTGTCCGGGCCCGGCCGTCCGCGAGTTGCTCCGGCCCGGGGACGGGATGGAACGGGGGATCGCGGTCGTCGCCATCGACTGGATGCCCTGGTTCTCTACGGTCGCGGACTCAAGCGGGTGCCCGCCGGGAGATTTCGGTAAACGGATAGACAACGCCTTCGCGGCGCTGACCAACCATTTTGTAATCGTGGCGAGTCATTATCCCCTTCGATCGGGCGGCGCCCACGCCGGATTGGGCCGCGGACTGCTCATCGACACCCTCTTGAACATCTATCACCTGGTGCGGCCACGATCGATCCTCAGGTTGTATCATCCGCGGTACGCGGAATTGGCAAGGCAGGTGAAAGACGCGCTCGAAAGACACCGTCCTCTCGTCTATGCCGCGGGACACGATCACAACCTGCAGCTTTTTGAACCGGATGAAAACGCCCTGATGCACATCGTGAGCGGGGCGGGATCCGCCGGAAAAGTGGAACGGGTGACCGCCGTGCCCGGGACGATATTCGCACACGCCGTTTCCGGGTTCGTCGTGCTCGATTTCGTCACCCGGAACGGGATCGGCGCTCCCGTCGTACGCGTCGTGAGGACGGGGCAGGAAAAACCCGTGTTCCAGATGCGCATTCCGCTGGGGGACAAGCTGGACGGAATGTAGGGTTGAGGTCCTCTAGAACATGAACCCGACGAACAGGTACAGCTCGGTCTTGTCCTTGCTGTCCATCATCGCAAGGCTCATCGTCGCCCGCCGCTCGGCGAAGGAGACCCACAGTCCACCGCCCTTGCCGATATGCCAGCTATCGGCCTCCGACGGGTCGTCCGCGAAGAATACCCGTCCCGCGTCGACGGCGGCGAAGGCGCCGAGTTCACCGGGAATCAGGAATTTGATCGGTGTCAGCCGGAACCGGAACTCGCCGTTCCCGAAAACCGCGGAATCCCCCGCGAAACGGTACTTGCGGAATCCGCGCAGGTTGCTGGAGCCGCCGATCGCCGCCGCTTCGTGGAAGGGGTACTCCCCGAGGACGGTCTTGCCGCCCGCGCGCAGGGCGAAGGTGGGCGCCATGGGCACGTTTGCCGACAGGTACGCAGACGCCTCGCCCGCAACATGGGCGAACGTCGATTCCACGTCCCACAGCTCCGGGTAGAGGTCACCCGCGAGCCTGAACCGCACGCCCCGCCGGGCATGGCCCGGGTTGTCCCGGGTGTCGTAGACGACTTCCCCTCGCGCGCCGACCTGCCCGAAAGTGCCCGTCCCGTACAGCGGCGTTTCATAGGAGGCGATGAACTTTCCTTCGTTATCGTCCAATGAGGTGTTGGTAATCTTGAGGACGGGACCGCCCGAAAGACTCCATTTGCCATGGGTCGTACCGGAACCCGCGAAGGCCAGGGCGGGCGCGAAAAGGAACTGGGCTTGTTCCAGTTCGTAGAACGGCTCCTCATGGGTGAGATCGACATCGTTGCCCAGGTCGTTGAATCGGACCATGTTGATGCCCGAGTATCCCATCTCGAGCCGGCCGTCCATGTTCCGCAGCATATGCCGGAACGTGCCGGAATAGGTAACGAAGGGCTTGGCGCCCCCCCGGGAGGCGACGCCCAGGTCGACGGCGTGCCGCGCGGCGAACGGTGCTTTCCGGTAGCCGTAGTTCAACCGGGAGAATTGAAGCCCGGCGTAGACGCCGAGGTCGGAGGTGTAGTAGACCACCGGCCGCATGCCCGCCACGGTGCCCCAGTCGAGTTTGTACACGTCCTGCGATATCGCGCTCTCGTTTCTCGGACGGCTGTACCTCCGCTCGTTGATATGCGCCCGGTCATCGTCGAAGCGGTTCCGGCCGCGCGCGTCGTAGAACCGCGTCATCCGCCGTCCCGCCCGGGAGTTGTTCGCATAGGTGTCGGCGCCTCCGCCGCCGTCCACGTGGACCCTGATCCTGGCCCGCGCTCCGAGGACGTTGACCTGGTCGGCCCCGCCGTGCATGTAGATCCTGACTTCGCTGGTCTCGCGGGGATACAGGGTGCGGCGGAAGTAGGGGTCGCTCCGCGTCCCGGACAGGCTGATGCGGACTTCCAGCGCGCCGTCCTCCCGGTGTTCCAGTTCGAGATATTCGTCCGCGTCCGTCGCCCTGATCTCGACCTGTTTGCTGATGAACCCGTAGTACCGTGCCGCGAACTCGTCGAGCCGGTCCCGGCGCACCTTGAGCGTCTGTGAGAGGAAGTCGCCTACCTGCGCATAGAGGGGTCCCGGAAGCCGCCGGACGGCGTCGTCGATCACCGGGTCCGGCAATTCGGACTGTACCGTGGCGACCACGGCCTCCCACGCGCTCCACTCCAGTTCGGCCAGCAGCCTGCGGTCCAGCTCCCAGCCCGTGCGGGAGAGTCCCCGGTGGTTCGGGTACCCCTCCTGAAAGCGGACGAACTTGGCCTCGATCCGCCGCACCAGCTTCATGAGCAGGCCGTCGAGGTCGATAAAGGCCTTGTCCCGGTCTTCCGGGACGGGCAGCCACGTGAAGCAGTCTCCGGCCGTAAATCGCGCCCACCGCCACTGGCCCCGGTGCCGGTCCGAGTCGCCTATGAGAAAATCGATGAGCCGCGCCTTGAGATAGGCTCGGGCGTCCACGCGTTCGCAGGGGCTCTCTTCGAGGCCCTCGTACAGTCTTTCCGTGCCGCTCACTTTCCGCGATCCGGCAAACCCCGGCTCGTCGCCCGGGGCTTCGGACGGGTGTTCCTGCAAGGTGCCGATCAATCCGGCATACTCCTCGCGAAACGATCCCAGCCTGGGATCGTCGGGGATCACCACCAGCCGGTGAGGCGCATGCAGGACGCCCGTCGCCTCCATGAGCCGGTCCACCACCAGGCCCGCCGCCGGCAGATGGGCGCTCACGAGATCCTGGATAACATCCTCGACAACGGTGTCCTTGAGTTCCTCCATCAGCCGCTTCGACGGATCCTTGTCGATGGAACGCACCGTGTAGCGGCGGCCGTCCCTGCCCATGAAATGCAACGAAATGGACTGGCCGGCGCCGCCCGGACGCATAGGCGAGAGTCCGCCGCCCACGGCATCCAGATCGAGGACCGGCAATTCGATCGGCGTCGTCCAGAGCTGGCGATAGTCGCTGCCGTAAATCAATTTGCCGAAACCGCCCATCTCGAAGCGCCCGCCCGGTACGGCCACATGCGTCGTGTCGCCCTGCTCCGGGATGGAGCGGAATATGCGCTGGCCGGCCTGCGCCGCTGCCCCATCGGCGCCCGCAAGAGACAGCACGGCGACAAGCAGGGCGCTGGCCCACCGGTGCCGGCAGGGACGGATGAAGTACGCGTTTCGGATCATTTGCAGGTCTCCGGTTCAACTTGCCTTATGACGGAATCCGTTGTTCTATAGTAGTTCTATCCAGCAAAGGTTGAATTTTAGCGGCAACGAACGGTGTTTGCCTAGTCCCTGGGAGGTTTATCGAGATTGTGCCTCCTGGCGATTTCGTCAAGCATCCGATCCGCCTTTCTGATAACCGCACGCTGCGCTCTCAGCGTCTCCCTTATCTCTCTGGAAACCTCGGTCGCTGATTCCGAATCGGACACGTTCTTGGAGGAGAGTTTATTCATAATCCACTCCTTGAGGACTGGATTGTTGAGGATTTCTTTGATGACTTGTATAATGATACGAATCTCGTCAATAGCATTCCTCCTTCCGAATGTAATAGCCCAGGGTCAGGGGAACAAGTTGGAATCTTATCAGTCTTGGATGGTTAAGCTCGGTCGTTATTGAGTTAGTCGTAAACCAGGAAACTTTTCTCGAATCGAGGTGAAGCATGACTGGAAAACTACGTACTGCCTTTTCGCTGCTACTGACCTCCTTCGTGCCGCTGCTGACGCCTTACGTGCCGTTGCGTCTTGCCGCTTTGCCGCTGCGGCTCGCCGCCTTGGCGCTGCCAGTCGCTTTGCCGCTGCTTGCCGCTTTGTCGCTGGCGGGTTGCGCGGAACCGGCCCAGGACGCCTCGACGCCTTCGCAGCAGGCGTCGGAGGCGCAGGCGCCCGCAATGTCTGCGGCGCCGGAAACGCCTGAACTGGCTTCGCCCCCTGCGTCTCCTTCGAACGACCCTGTCTACCTTACCTCGGCGACCACCGCGAGCATGAACCTGCCCTTTTCGGACGCCGTGCGCGTGGGGCACCTGCTGTTCCTCTCGGGCCAGATCGGAAACATCCCCGGTACGACGGACCTGGCGCCGGGGGGCATCCAGGGCGAGGCCCGCCAGACCATGGAGAACATAAAGACGGTCCTGGAAGCCAACGGATCCTCCATGGACCGGGTGTTCAAGGCGACGGTCATGCTGGCGGACATCGCGGAATGGCCCGCCTTCAACGAGGTGTACGTCACGTACTTCCCCGGCGACAAGCCGGCCCGCAGCGCCTTCGCCGGCAGCGGCCTGGCCTTCGGCGCGCGGTGCGAGGTCGAGGTGATCGCCACGGTGGGTGAGTAGCGGGGTTGGAACCGACAGGCTTTCGATCGATGAGATTCAGGTTTATGATTAAAAAAACATTTTATTCGAGAAATCCATCAATGCATCGACTAAGGGGGTATGAATGCGGAATCGGGGAGCGCGTCAGTTGTAAATCCTGTTGACCATCATGGTGTTGGCGGCGTTGCTCGGGCAGGCGTTCCGTTTCGAGGCGGACAGATTGGAAAAGTCTGAGATAGAGAGAGATTTGATCCAGAAAGACGCCATCAGAGAAACATGAAACCATGAAAGGGGCAGGGGCATGAATCTGGAGGAACGTGTTGAAACGCTCGAAATGAAGATGTCGGCCATAGGTACGATGTTTGAAACCATTGCCAGGCATATTGTCAGTATGGACCGTAAGCTGGACAAGCTGGACAAGCTGGACAAGCTGGACAAATTGGATGCAATGGACCGTAAGCTGGACAAGCTGGACAAGCTGGACAAATTGGATGCAATGGACCGTAAGCTGGACAAGCTGGACAAGCTGGATGACATAGATGAGAAGTTGGGACGCCTGATCGAGTTACTCGCTGAAGGAGTGTCGCCCGCTCATTGACCGTTGACGATATCCTGACCCTTTAATATTCTAATTACAAAGCAGGCAGTCGCCCCCAATCCTGTCTCTCGTTCATTGTCAGATATCAACCCTGGAAGGGACGCAATGGAACGTAAGGATTGGGTAGTTCTCGGTGGATTTGCCGGAACGATACTGACGATCCTGGTGGTTTTCTTCACCGGTAAAGATGAGGTTGACCTTAGCCATGGCTAAAGGCAGGTTCTGGCACGACGGTTTGCAGTTCTCCTGCCACGGGTGCGGCCACTGCTGCACCTTCCCGGGTGGATTCATCTATGGCAGCGAAAAGGAGTTCCGGCGCATCGCCGAGTTCCTGGACCTGCCGTTCGAAACCTTCCTGGAACGGTACACGGAAGATATCGACGGCTGCGTCTCCCTGGTATCCCCGGATGACGGTCCCTGCGTCTTCTACGACCGGGGATGTTCCATCTATCCGGTTCGTCCGTCCCAGTGCAGCAGCTATCCCTTCTGGCAGGATGTCCTGAAGTCGAAACGCCGGTGGGAACGGGAAGCGGAGACGTGTGGGGGCATGAACCGGGGGAAGCGCTGGACGCGCAAGGAGATCGAGGCGCAGGCGGCAAGCCGGACGGAGAACCTGATGGAAGCGAAGAAGCGGGCGTAGGCCGGCCGCTGTAAAGCCGGTGAGGGTCTTCACTCTTGGCGGGAGCTTGACTCATGGACGAGGATATCCGGGAAGAAATGCGCGTGGATGACGTGGGACCGGACGAGGATGCAGGAGAAGCGACGCGCGTGGAAGGGTCGGAAACGGCGGAAGGCCGGCTGGACCGGCGCACGTTCATCAAGTTGAGCGCCCTGGCCGGCGCGGCAGGCGCCGTGGCGTCAGGGTGCAGCGGTGCGGGCGAGACGGGCGGACCGGCGGGAGGTGCGGACGGTCCGGAGGGCCTGGGCGGCGACCCGGAAGCCCTGGCGGCCGGTCTGGAGGATAACGTCTATACCCGGCTGCTTGGCGTACGGCCCCATATCGGCGCCCATTCCTATCTGTCCAGCATGGGGGGCTCCCGCATGCCGCCCGAGGTCATGGATGCGATGGCCGAGGCGAATCGGTTCTTCGTGACCATGAGGGACCTGCACGAAGCGGCCGGTCGGCGTATCGCCGAGATCGTGGGCGCGGAGGACGCGCTGATTTCGTCGGGCGCTTTCGCCGCGCTGCTCGTGGGTGCGGCCGGCGTGCTGACCGGGACCGACGAGGAACGAATGGCGGCACTCCCTCGTCCCACCTGGCCAAAGGTCGAATGCCTTTTCCAGACCGCGCACCGGTTCTTCTACGACAGGGTTTTTCAGTATGCGGGCATGACGCTCGTGGAAGCGGATACGCGGCAGGCCTACGAGGAGGCGATCACCGACAGGACGGCCCTGCTCGTGGGACTGTCATTCGTGGAACTGCAGAACACGGGCAGGCCGCCCTTTCCCACGAAGTACCGGCAACCGACGCCGCCCGAGACGCTCATGCCCGAGGAGATCATCGAAATCGGCAATCGGAAGGGCGTGCCGGTCATGATCGACATGGCCTCGGACGTGCGCCCCATAAGCAACTTCCGGCGCTATATCGAGGCCGGGGCGGACCTGGTGATCGTCAGCGGCGGCAAGGCGTTGCGGGGTCCCAATTCGTCGGGCATACTGGCGGGCCGGAAGGATCTGATCGAAGCCGCGCGCATGCAGAACGCGCCGAGCAACGGCATCGGCCGCGGTCTCAAGGTCGGCAAGGAGGAGATCATCGGTCTCATCGCCGCCGTCGAGCGGTATATCGCCCTCGACGAGGACGCGATGTTCGCCGAATGGAACAGCAAAGCCCGGTGGATAACCGATCAGCTACAGGACATACCCGGTCTAGAGGCGAATTACGAGATCAACACGGCGGATTACGCTGAAGTGGAACTGATCTGGGACCAGGATGTCATCCCCCTTTCCCGCGCGGACGTCAACAAAGCGCTCAAGGAGGGATCCCCGAGTCTGATTTTCTACGGCGTATCCGTCAGCACCAATCAATTAGCGAACGGCGAGGAGGTCCTAATCGCCAACCGCCTGCGGGAACTCTTCACCACGGGAAGCTGAGAGGGCAGGCATGGCCGACGAAAAACAGGACGGCAAGGGCGGGGCAGGCAGCCAGCCAGCCGGTGAACGGCTGACCTACGAGGATGCCGGCGTCGACTACGACCGGATAGATCCCCTGAAGGTCCTCGCCCAGCGGGCGGCGCGGACCACGGGGGCCAGCCTCAATGGCGCGGGCGTCCGGGAGGTGGCGGCCAGCCGAGGGGAGTCGGCGTACGTAATGGACATCGGCGACGCGTATCTAGCCTCCATCACCGAATGCCTGGGCACCAAGGCCCTGGTGGCGGACGCGTTGCGGGACGCGTCGGGGCGAACCTGGTACGACCACATCGCGCAGGATACCATCGCCACGGCCGTCAACGACATCGTCACCGTGGGCGCGCGGCCCCTGAGCATCCACGCATACTGGGCCGCCGGTTCGTCTGACTGGTTCGACGACGTGGAACGCATGAACGACCTGGTCGCGGGATGGAAGGCGGCCTGCGACGTCCTGGGCGTGGCCTGGGGCGGCGGCGAAACGCCGTGCCTGACGGGCGTGGTGGAGGAAGGCGCCATCGACCTGGCCGCCTCCTGCGTGGGCATCATCCGGCCGAAATCGCGCCTCACCCTGGGCGAGGACCTGGCGGCCGGGGACGCGATCGTCCTCCTGGAAAGCAGCGGCATCCACGCCAACGGCCTCACCCTCGCCCGCAAGCTGGCCGAACGGCTGCCGGAGGGCTATGCCACCTCCCTGCCCGGCGGCCGGATGTATGGCGAGGCCCTGCTCGACCCGACCGTGCTCTATCCGCCCGTAACCGAAGCGGTCTTCCAGACCGGCATCGACCTGCGCTACGTCGCCAATATCACCGGCCACGGCTGGCGCAAGGTCATGCGCCACCCCGGCAGTTTCACCTACCGCATTACCGATGTGCCGTCCGTTCCCGACGTGCTGGAGTTTATGGTAGATGAGACCCGCCAGACGCCGGAAGAGGCCTACGGCAGCCTCAACATGGGCGCCGGCTTCGCCCTCTTCGTCCGCCCGGACGATGGGGACGCGGCGGTGGCCTGCGCCGAGGCGAAGGGTGTCCGCGCCTGGGTCGCCGGCGTGGTGGAGGATGGCCCCCGCCAGGTGGTCATCGAGCCGCTGGACGTGACCCTCGCCGGGGAGCGCCTCGCCCTGCGGGACTGAGGCGGGGCTGAGCCGAGATTGAGGCACAGGGTTGAGGCGCGGGGCTGAGCCGTGGTTTTTCTTCTTCAGATTCTCTTTTTTTAGAAAAATACGAGAATTTCGAGGTATCTCCGGCTAATGAGTTGTAAAGGTCAGATATTTCAGTTTAACACGCCCGAGAGGAGCCGGAAGATGACCGTAATGTCCCGCGAAAACTGGGCCTTTGGAGCTCAGATCGTATCAGCCGTTGGCATCCTGATTATCGCGGTTGTCACCTTCATTAATCAATCCAACAAGGAATTCCGGGATGAGGTTCGGACCGAATTGACCGGGTTGCGGACGGAACTTGCCTCGATTCGTTCCGAAATCCACGATATGAACACCCGCCTCGGTCGAGTCGAAGGTTACCTGCGTGTGTCCGGTAACGAGTAGAAGGAGATTGGCGGCCGGCTGTTTCCGACTTGTTTCCGACTGGCCGGATCTCAAGAACGGATGGGTACTATGGAAACCGCTCAGTTGGAGGTCCGGCTGGAGAACGTAGTAAAGGGGGACGGGACTGGCTGACAGGGCATGGATGCATGTAATCTCCGGCTGATATCAGGAAGTAAAATTGGTATCCCCGGCCCGTACCACCAGCGTTCGTGCTATCAGGTCGTGAAAGGCCTGCCTCCGCCGGGTGAAGACTGCGGCGAGATAGCCCGGCCAGAGGATAGGCAGGCACTTGGGAATGGCCCGGAGCGCGGCGCGGCCGAAGGTGGGCGTATACCCCTCGGCGTCTACCACCCGGATTCCCAGGATCATCTTTCCGATCGTGGCGCTTTTGGGCGAACTCTCCATGGCCGCGTAGTAGAACCACGGCATGAGGAGTTGGATTGCGGTCATCAGGGGCAGGGATGCCGCCGGCTCCGCAAGGGCGCCCGAGTATTCGACCGCCAGCGCAATCGCCCAGGTAGCGGCGGTGATGAGCGCCACGTCGATGGCGAAGGCGCCGATCCGGTGCAGGTGGCCGGCGTAGTCTTCGGAAAGGGAGTAGCCGGAGATGAAGGTCACGGCCTGGCGGGTCCTCCGTCGGGCGTCCGTGCCTGAGTCCAATTGATGATCTCGTCCTCGCAGGGATAACGGGCGGCCAGCTTCTCGTCCACGTCGATGCCCAGGCCGGGAAGGTCGTTGGGATACATGTAACCGCCGCGGACTTCGGGCGTACCGGGGAAGATCTCGTAGACCGGTTCGCCGAAGCGGCACCATTCCTGGATGCCGAAATTCGGCGCCCACAGGTCGAGATGCAGGTTGGCGGCGTGGCCCACCGGGGAGACGTCGCCCGGTCCGTGCCACGCCGTGCGGATGCCGTACATGGCCGCCATGGCCGCGACGTTGCGGGCCGGCGTGATGCCGCCCATCTGGCTGATGTGCATGCGCAGGAAATCGATGAGCCGTCCCTCGATCAGGGGCAGCCATTCCGCGGGATTGTTGAAGAGCTCTCCCATGGCGATGGGCGTGGTGCTGGTATCCCGGATGCGGCGGAACCAGGCGTTGTCCTCGGGCGCCAGGACGTCTTCGAGGAAGAACAGGTTGTAGGGTTCGAGCTGCTTGGCGAAGACGACTGCGTCGGCGGGGCTGAGCCGCTCGTGGGTGTCATGGAGCAGTTCCACCTCGTCGCCCACGGACGCGCGCAGGTGCTCGAACATCTCGAGCGTGCGGCGCATGTAGCTCCGCGGGTCGAAATAGTCACCGGGTTTCGCGCCCTCGGGCGGCGTGACCCGCGGTTTCCTGCCCCCGTATCCGCCGATCTGGCAGCGCACGTGCCTGTAGTCTTGCTCCATGTACCGCTGCACGTTTTCCGCCACTTCTTCAGGTGATGCGCCGTCGGCGTGGACATAGGTGTCCGCCGCCTCCCGGCACTTTCCGCCGAGGAGCTGGTACACGGGCATGCCGGCCCGCTTGCCCTTGATGTCCCACAGTGCCATGTCCATGCCGGAAATCGCGTTGTTCAGGACGGGACCGTTACGCCAGTAACCGTTCACCATGGCCGTCTGCCACAGGTCTTCGATATCGTCCACGTCCTTTCCCATGAGGAAGGGACGGAGGTGGTGTTCGATGGCCGCGTGGACGGCGTGGAACCGCTGGGTGAAGGTGGCGCAGCCCAGGCCGTACAGGCTGGGTTCCGAGGTCAGGATCTTGACGACGATCAGGCGCGAGCCGGCGGGCTGGGTCAGGATGGTCTTTACGTCGGTAACGGTTACGGGCATGTTGGATTTTCCTTCGTAGAAGGATGCGCGCATTGCGTCCGGCACGCGTAGAACGCTCGAGGCCGCCGTTTCCACTATTACGCTAGAAGGCGCCTCCAAAGAAGACCGCGTTGAGGAACAGGCCGTTCGTGCCGTACCAGAAGGCCCGGAAATTGGGATTGTCGGCGAAGAGCACGACGGCGCCGTCTCCCTGCCTGCGGGCGATCAGCGCGGCGGTATCCGCCAGTTCGGCGTGACGCTTCGGCGAGATGTAACCGCTCAGCAGCGGCGACGAAGTGTACCTGGCCACCGTCGCCCCGGGTGTCGCGGACGGTTCGAAGAAGATCTCGTGGTTCCGGAACAGGGGCGTCAGGCCGCCGTAACCGAAGGCGAGCGGATGGGTGGTGTCCAGCGCCGCCGCGAATATAGCGCCGCCGATACGTTGCGCGCCCCGCGTAGTCGACACCAGTTCATAGGGCAGATCGGTCGTGTCCGGCGGCGTGGTTCTCAGGCGCTCGTCGATCAGTTCCTTGCTGATGAGCCATCTCGCGGCGTTCTTCCAGGCGATGAGCGTGCCCCCTTCGCGTACCCACACTTTGAGCCGGTTTACGTCTTCGGTGTCCAGGTCGTAGCTGCCCATGGCCATGACCAGGGTCGTATAGCGATTCAGGTCAAGCCCGGCGAATCCGTCCGCGTCGACCAGGGAAACGGGAATGCCGAACCGCTCATTGAGCAGGTGCCAGGTTTCGCCGACCTCATAGGCCCGGGTACCGGGACCGGAGAGCAGGGCTACCTCCGGCTTGACCAGCACGGGGGAGGTCGGACCGCCCAAGTCGCCGCCCGAGGGCGTCAGGCCCGTGTCCGTGCCGTGAACGATTACGTGGTCTTCTGCGACGACGCGATCGATCAGCTCGCGGACCTGTTCGGCCGTCACCGTGGAAGCGGCGTCGCGCTGGGCGACGGGGATGATGATCGTACCCCGGTCGAAAGTCTTCTCCGAGCCGCCCGGTCCGCCCGGTCCGCCCGATCCGTCCGATCCGCCCGTGGTCAGCGAAAAGGGTTTCCTGGCCACCCGGGGCCGGAGGCCCGCGTCCAGGATCCGGTAGAGAGCGCGCGGCGCGTAGTAGCGGTCCCATTCCATCAGGTAGGCGTACGCGCCGTGGCCGCCGATCAGGCGGCCGCCGTCGAAGTCCGCCGTAGTGATTTCCGCTCCGGCCAGGTCGCCTGAGTACCGCTGCAATTCGCCGCTCTTAACGCCCATGGCCAGGGGCAGCGTCCAGGCCGATACGTCGTAGAAGAGGGAGTCCTCGAAGGTCGTAACCCGCTCCATGGCGGCCTTGATCAGCCGCGTCTGGGGCTGGTCCAGGGGGATGACGACCGCCTCGCCGGCCTGGAATGTCCGGCCATCGGCTCCCACGGTTCGCACGGTACGGGCGAGTTCGTACACGCGGATGCGGTGGCGGAGCAGCATCTCCACGAGGGCCTGGGTCCGCGTGCGCGAATCGGCCAGGTCGAGGACGTAGGCCTTGACGGGGTTCTGCCGGGCGGCTTCAGGCGCCGAGGCGTAGAAGTCACGCTGATTGGACAGCAACTCCGTCCGCAGGGCCAGGCTGCCGGCCAGCGTCGACATGGAGGTGGTGAACTGGTTGCGTATGGTGAAGGGGAAGGTCAGCACGCCGTCGTTGGTCATCCGTTCCAGCGACCGGGCCGAGGCCTGTTCGAAGAGGATGCCGATGGCGCCGTTCACGTCCGGGAACGTGGACCCCTTCCCGTAGAAGTAGTCGTCGAAGGTCTCTTCCGAATAGTACAGCGCGCCCAGGCGGTCGAGCCACTCGGCGTGGTGTTCGGCGAGCGCGGCCGTCAGTTCGAAGGTCCGTTCCGGCGTGTTCGGGTTGTTCCGGCTCGGGATCCCGGGCTGGAAGAAATAGGTGGCGTTGCTCCCCATCTCGTGGAAGTCGGTCAGCACCTGGGCGCGCCAGTGGTGGAACAGGTCCACCCGCCCCTGCGATTCGGGGTGCTGAGCCACGAGCCAGTCCCGGTTGAGGTCGAACCAGTAGTGGTTGGTCCGTCCGCCCGGCCAAGGTTCCACGTGCTCCCGGTCCTGTCCGTCCCGCGTGGCGACGCGGCCCCGGTTGGCGTTGACCCAGTTGACGAAACGGTCCCGCCCGTCCGGGTTGTAGTTGGGATCCAGGATGATCACGGCGCGGTCCAGCAGATCGTCCACGGCCGGTCCGTTGCCCGCGGCCAGGTGATAGAGCACCAGCATGGCCGCCTCGGAACTGCTGCCCTCGTTGCCGTGCACGCCGTAGCCCATGTGGACGACGACGGGCATGTTCTCGATCATGATGTCGGAGACTTCGCCGGGCGCGTCGGACAACCGGTGGTTGGCCCGCCGGATTTCCTCCAGGCGCCCATGATTGGCCGGCGACGTTACCACGGCGTGGAACAGATGGCGCCCCTCGTAGGTGGCGCCGTGGCGGTTCACAACGACGCGGTCCGAGACGGCGGCCACCGCGCGGTAGTAAGCGGCCACCAGGTGGGAGCGCGTGTGTGTCGCGCCGACCACGTGGCCGATGACCGTCTCGGGACGGGGGACGGCTGGGTCGTAAGATGCGACGCCGGGCACGCGGACGTCCATGGAGAATGGGAGGTCCTGCGCCCTGGCGCTGCCTGGGAATAGGCTCAGGACGCAGATCAGGCCGGCGGCGGGGACAAGCGCGACAACCAGCAAGGGCAGTATGCGGACTCGAATCATGACCTTTCCTGACTTGGATGCAGACGTGAATAAAGCCGGTGTCCGGGGGCGGATATAAGCGCCAAGATACAGATCGGGAAGGACCGGATCAAGGGGTATCCGGCCAGGGGCGATCCGCCGCCGAGGGACGCTCCCGGACGATGGCGGCCCGGTCCGGTACCGGTTCGTGGGGGCGATTTCCGGTACGGACGCAAGCCAACTGTTTCCCCGGTCTCCCTGCCAATTTGCCCTTGACGCGGAACCTGCCGGCGGCACTAATTGAAAGTCCGGCTTGGGGATGAACTACTACATCATACATACCGAATCGAAAGGTCCGTTTCAAGCGGAGGCGTCCGTGCGTATTCTCGTGATCGGCAGCGGCCTGATGGGCCCGGCGGCGGCGTACAACGCCATGGTGGACGAGGCGGTGGAGGGGGTGACCGTCTGCGATCTCAGCGCGGCGCAGCTCTCGGCCTGCCGCGAAACGCTCCAGGACATGCCGGGGGCGGACAAGGTCGAATACCGGCGGCTGGACATGAACGACCGGACCGAGTCCATCGCCGTGATGAAGGATCATGGCGCGGGCGTGGCGGCCCTGCCCCGTGCGGCAAGCATGCTCGCCCTGCCCCTCGCCCTCGAGGCGGGCATGCCGTACATGGACCTTACCCGCGTGCCCGACGACGCCCTGGCCGAATGGTCTTCGACTTATGCCGGTTCCGGCGGATTCGTCATCCTGGGCTGCGGGCTGGAGCCGGGGCTGACCGAGATCATGGCGCGCCACCTGGCCGAACAGCTCGACCGGACCGATGAATTGCATATACTGTGCGGCGGCATTCCGGAGAGGCCGGCCCCGCCCCTGGGATACAAGATCGTCTTCGGCGGCAAACGCCTGCCCCTGCGCGAATCCTCGGCACGGGCCGTCGTCGACGGCCGCCTCGTGGACGTCCCCCGCTACTCCGATCCGGAACCGGCTGTCTTCGAAGGCGTGGGGGCATGCGAGGCCTGGCACGAGGGTTTCATGCCCTGGCTCCTCGAACTGGACGCCTTGAAGGACCTGCGCAGCGGGACGCAAAAGACCGTGCGCTGGCCGGGGTACGCCGAAAAGGTCACCGTGCTGCGGGAACTGGGCCTGCTCAGCGAGGAGCCGCTGGACGTGGACGGCGTCAGCGTGGTACCCAAACACGTGGTGGACGCCGTGCTCTACCCCAGCGTGAAGATGGCGCCGGAGGACCGGGACATCACGGCATACCGCGTCACGGTGATCGGTGAAAAGGCCGGCCGGCCCGCTACGAGATCGGCGGAGATGACCGACCGCTACGACGAGGCAACGGGTTTCACCTCCATGGCCCGGACCACGGCCTTCACCGCGGCCATAGCCGCGCGCATGACGGCCCGCGGCGATCTCCCCCATCCGGGCCGACCCTTCATCACGCCCGAGCAGGCGATTTACGGGGACGGTTTCGATACGATGATCGACGAACTAGACCGGATGGGCGTGCGATTCAGGATAAGCGATTCAGGATGAACGGTTCAGGATGATCGATTCAGGATGAACGGTTCAGGATGATCGATTCGAGTGAGACGGCGCCGACCGGACAGCGATCCGTTCAGGCTCGGGAGGAGCATGGACGATGAATGGCGATGGAGAGCGGACGGTTGTTCCCGGCAAGACGAAGAAAAAGCTGAGCCGCAAGACCTATGAAGCGGAACTGGCCCGGTTGCAGGTCGAGCTGTCAAAGCTTCAGGGATGGGTGGTCAAGAAGGGCAAGAAGGTAGTCGTCATCTTCGAGGGCCGGGACGCGGCCGGCAAGGGCGGCACCATCTCCCGTATAACGGCGCGCCTCAATCCCCGGGTCTGCCGCGTGGCCGCCCTGGCCAAGCCCACGGACCGGGAGCAGACACAGTGGTATTTTCAGCGGTACGTGGCCCATCTGCCCGCGAAGGGAGAAATCGTGCTCTTCGACCGCAGCTGGTACAACCGGGCCGGCGTCGAGCACGTGATGGGATTCTGCTCCGAAGATGAATACCGTGAATTCCTGCGCTCGTGTCCGGAATTCGAACGGATGCTCGTGCGTTCCGACATCCACCTGGTCAAGTACTGGTTCTCCGTGAGCGCAAAGGAACAGGAACGGCGGTTCAAGAGCCGGATCAAGGATCCCCTGAAGAACTGGAAGTTCAGCGATATGGACCAGCAGTCTTATGTGAAGTGGGATGAGTATTCACACGCCAAGGACGAGATGATGAACTACACGGACATCAGGCAGGCGCCCTGGTACGTCGTGCCTTCGGACAGCAAGCGCCGCGCGCGGCTCAACTGCATCACCCATTTGCTGGGCCTATTTCCCTACGACCGCGATCCTTCCACGGCAGACATCGATCTGCCCGACCGCGTAACCGACTCCGGCTACGTGCGTCCTCCCATTGACGACCAGCGCTTCATTCCCGAAGTGTACTGAGCGCTTCATCCCCGATGTGTGCTGAGCGTAACGCGCAGCCTGTATCGCATAGCCTTCCGGTCCGTTGCGCCTACTTGATAATCTCGCCCAGAATACGTCCATCCCGGCCCGACGGCAGCGTAATCTGAAGCAAATTGCAGATCGTCGGCGTAATGTCCGCCGTATCGACGCGGTGCTGGTAGCGGCCGGCCGCGATCCACGGTCCATGGAACATGATCGGCACGTGCAGATCGTATTCGTGGGGCCATCCGTGGGACGTGCCCACCGTGGCCGACCCATATTCGCCGAGGAGCAGGTAGAAGGGCGTGGAGACGAGCATGACGTCGCCGCTGTTTTCGGAATGAAAGCTGTGGTAGACGGCTTTCGTGAGGTCCGATTCCGGAAGTTGCCGCCGCTCGATGCGGTGCCGGGTATAGGCCCGCCAGACGGCCGGGTGCGTGACGATCGCCTCCGCCGCGGTCTCTTCGACTTCGGCCCGGCTCAGGCCGCGGCTGTCGATGGCGTCGTAGTTGAGATAGAGGCCCGATTCCGCCAGGTATTCCACCCAGTCGTCCTCGCCGTGCAGTCCGTCCAGGGCTTCCTCCACCAGCGCCGTCAGGGGCTCGGGCCCGGCGCGCCCCGCATCCAGCCCCCCCAGTTTCAGTTGTTCAGGCAAATCCATGACACCGTGATCGGCCGTCAGGGCGAGGAGGGTCCGGTCCTGCCCCACGCGCTCGTCCAGAAAGCCGAAGAAGTCCGCCAGCTGCCGGTCCGTGCGCAGCGTCGCGTCCATGGTTTCCTGGCTGAAGGGGCCGAAATCGTGCCCGATATAGTCATTGGCCGAAAGACAGATGATCAGGACGTCCGGGATGTCGTCCTGCCCGAGCTCTTCCTCGATGATTGCCTGACGGGCGAATTCCAGCTGGTAGTCCGTGGCCCAGGGGGTGTGCTTGAAAGCGTTCCAGTAACGCGGACCGGGTGCTTCCAGCCCGCCTTTCGTCACGTGGGGGAAGGTGATCCCGCTGTCCCGGTTGTCCTCTTCGCCCTCGCGCACGTCCTCGCCCGCCCGCTCGAGGTAGATTTCTTCCGGCAGGAGACGCTCCCATTTTCGGCCGAAGGACTGGTCCGGGAGTTTCCGGTCGTTGAAGCGCTTGACCCAGCCGGGCAGGTCGTCCATGGAGTAGCTGCTCGACGTGATCCGGCCCAGGGACGCTTCGAACCAGTAGGGCGCGCCCAGCTTGCCGGCGGAGATCATGGCGCTGTAGTCCTTCAGGGAGATCGAAATGGCTTTGCCCCGGTAGCGCGTGGCCATGCGCAGTTCGTCGGCCAGTGAGGACCCTTCGAGTTGCCGGGTGGAGGCCCGTCCGTTCTCGGTGGGCTCCTTGCCGAGGATGTGGCTTTCCGGGTCCACAAGCGACGGTTGAAACACGCCCCTGGACCGGTTGTACCACCAGTTGTTGACCATCCCCGTCTTATGGGCGTAAGTGCCGGACGTGACCACGCTGTGGCCCGGCGAAGTGGAGGCGTGCACGTGGGTAAACCGGGCGTCCTCCATCCACGCGCCGCGGTCCATGAACCGTCGAAAGCCGTCTACCACGAAGAGGTCGTCAAAGCGCTGAAGGAAATCGTAGCGGAACTGGTCGACGATGATCAGCACCGCGAGCCGGGGCGGGTCGTCCGGTACGGTCGCGGATACCGGGCGAGATTGCGGACCGGCGCCTTCCTGGAGCACCGGTTTGCCGTTGTTGCGGGCCTCGGAAGCAGGTGTAAATATGAACAGCATCGACAGGATCAAACCCGTCCTGATGAATCCGGCTATGGACATGATCGGTCCTTTCTTGGGTCGAATCATTGGGTCGTGTCTCTGGGTCGAATCTCCGGGTCGAATCAATTGAAAAGTTTTTTATGTACGAGATTCTAAAGGGGTTTTCCGACTAAGCTTTTTAACACGCAACGATCAGTGTGTATGTCCGTTGCGTCGCCGGCGAGCGCCGCCTGAATCGACAAGGCGGTCGGGACTGAAGGCAACTCGTTGACTCAAGATAGTGCCGTATCGGAAGTTGTCAACGACTGCGCGGTGACATGTCAATTGCGATGCGGTGATAATGTAACTTTATAGAAGGCACTGAATCGATGCCGAATCAGCACAGAATATGATGGGGCGATGACACGGTGAGGAGGCCGTAGAAGCAAATGACGGAATCCATGATAGTGGCCGTCCAGGTGATCTGTGCGGCCGGGGTATTTTTCCTCTCGGCGCTGACTCTTACTGGACGTTTCGCAAAAGCGCTTCGCGAGGAGATGCGTGCTGGCCATGATGCGCTTCGCGAGGAGATGCGCGAGGGCTTGCAGTCCCAGTCAGACAGGATAGATGCGCTACGCGAGGAGATGCGTTCGGATCTTTTGTCCGTGTCGGGCAAGACTGATGCGCTTCGCGAGGAGATGCACGAGGGCTTGCAGGCCCTTCGCGAGGAGATGCGTGCTGGCCATGATGCGCTTCACGAGGAGATGCGGGCAGACCGGCAGTCCCAGTCAGGCAGGATAGATGCGCTTCGCGAGGAGATGCGTTCGGATCTTTTGTCCGTGTCGGGCAAGACTGATGCGCTTCGCGAGGAGATGCGGACAGACCGTGATACGTTACGTGAGGAGATGCGGGCAGACCGTGCGGCCATCTTCGGTGAAATAAACGAACTGCGTCTGGAAATGCACGAAATGAACGGCCGCCTCGGGCGGGTCGAAGGCCATTTGGGCATCTCCGCATCTAAAAGTTACGGGGGGACTCAATGACCGGACTTATGGCTGTCTGGTCAATGATTCAGGCGGCGGTCAGGAAGTTGGCGCGCTCTGCCTGATCCGGTGCAGCATCGCGATGAGGTGATCACGAAATACACTGCCGGCTTCCTGTTCAAAGGGCAGATGACGGCAGATACGGGGCGCGAACACCGCGGCGTACCATCCGAATCCTTCCTGTTCGAAGTCCTGTGGCCGTGCCAGGTATCCGACGGTCTCGTTGGCGTACCCGATGACCATGGTATGTGGGAAGGGCGACGCCGACTGGACCTGTTTGCCGTAGGTCAGAAACAACTCCAGCGGATGGGCGAGCAGCACGGAATCGTTGATCCGCATCCATGAAACGTGGAACTCCAGCCTCTGTGGATGAGGGCCGTCGAGCAGCTCGAGGCGTTGCGCGCGCCAGTCTGATTCGAAGCGTAACTTGCGGTGTTCAGCAGGATCCGCGTCGGCATTCGAAGCTTTGAGACGATCGCGGTATTCGGCCAATTCCGCTTCCAGCCCGGACCGGTCGGGGACTTCCGTGGGCAGTGCAACCTCGTAGGTGTCGCCGTCCAATTCAACGTCGCCAGCCGTCTCGATACTGTCCAGTGCCGGCAGGACGTGGTCGGCGAGGAGTGAGCCGTTCGCCTTCATCATATCCATGCCCTCCCCGAATCCGCGGCAGTTGAGGTCGCCGCAACTGCCCTGGAAGAAGAGCACCCGGAAATCTTCCCTCTTCCCTTCCATCTTCCCGATGGCATCGGCCGGATAGTCGCCGCAAATCACGGTGTCGGCGCCAAGCGTTACAGGATGGGCGCCGAAGTTTATCGTGGCGGCGCGCATCCTGCCGCGAATGTCGTCGATACGCATCAGCAGCGCTTCATCATCTGCCTCGCCTCCCTCGTCGACACGGTTGACGGAGAGATTTGGCACCGGCGTCCTGCCGAATCCAATGCGCCCGGGTTCGAGGTCCGACACGGCCTGTCCGATGGCGTCGGAGAAACGTTCCGGCAACCCCGCCGTGTATTCCTCGTCCCATTTCCCCCAGGCCACGGTCCTCATGGACGCCGGACCGGAGTGGGTATGGGTGTTTGTGATCACCACGCGGGCCGGATCGAGGCCGTATCGTTTACGGACGATGCGGTGGGTCTCGTCGACCAGAGAGCGGTCGGTCCAGACCAGGTCGTTCGATACCCATACGAAGATCTGGTCCCCGTCCGACAGCGCCAGGGCCGTGGAGTGGAGGTCCTGGTGGACGGCCGTTGCCCGGCGCCCGATATAGGGTCCGTAGCCGCAAAGCTCGACCCCAGTGGGCGGCGTGATGACGGTACGGCCGTTGCCGAAGTGTAACTGGGCCATAGTCGAAAGCGGATTATGCCGGTTCAGTCCGTGAACCGCACGGTCTTCCCCGTCTTCACCGATTCGGCCTCTCCGTTGCAGATCCGAAGGGCGTCGCGGGCCGCCGAAGCCGAAACCAGGGTGGGTTCCGTGCCGTTCTCCAGGGCGTTGACGGCGTATCCCAACTGGGCTTCGAAGGCCTCGGGGAAATCGATTTCCGGTTCCGATCTCCCGCCGTCTGGGGTGTAGAGCGTGACCGGCCGGTCCGACAACACATTGTACCAGAGCGTGCCTTCTTCGAAATAAGCGTCGTATCCGTGTTCGAAAGCGGCCGAACTGATCGCTCCGCACTGGGAGGAGATGGCGATGTCCCGGTTATCGTAACCATATTGCGTGTTCAGGTAGAGCACGTAGCCGTTCGGACTCGTCATGCCGCTGGCGTGCACGCTGTCCGGCATGCCGAAGAGATAGCGCAGGTAGTCGGTATCGTGAATGTGCAGGTCGATACCCGCGGCGCCGGTCCGTTCGTAGTCGCCGAACCAGTTGCCTTCGCCCCAGAGGGGTTTGGAGATGACCCGCTTGAGGTGCAGTCCCAGGAGGCGCCCGTAGCGTCCGTCGTCGATGGCCTGCGCCAGAAAGGCGAATTCGGGGAAGAACTTCAGCACGTGGGCCACCATCAGCGTCCTGCCGGCTTCCCCGGCCCTGTCGATCATGCGGTCCGCCTCGTCGAGGCGGAGGGCGATGGGTTTCTCGACGATGACGTGCTTGCCGGCGTCCAGCGCGCGCTGGACCACGTCGTGGTGCAGGGCCGTGGGCAGGCACACGTCGACCAGGTCGATATCCGGGTCGCTCAGCACTTCGTCGATATCGGTACAGGTACGGATCCCGGTCAGGTCCTGCACGCCGCCGCCGCCGCCGAAGTTGCCCTGGATGTGGCGCCAGTCGCCGCTCAGCTTCCGCTCGTCCCGGGTGCAAATGGCCCCCACTTCCGCGTTGGCCAGGTTCCTGATGGCCATGAAGTGGGTCGTTCCCATGAACCCGATGCCCAGGATGCCGATTCGTATCAAGTCATTTCCTCCCTGGCGCGGTGCGGATTCATCGTCCGCCGTCGACGCCTCGTCCCGCCGCCGGGGCTCAATCCGCCGCCGAAGGCGTGAACAGCTGCTGTCCGTATTTCCGGTAACCGCCGATGAGGGCCTGGGCTTCCGGCGAGGTCACGTAGTCGATGAGCGCGCGCGCGTGCCCGTACTTCACGTGCGGCCAGCGCGTGGGGTTGACGGCGATGATGCTGTAAGGATTGTGCAGAGGAGGATCGTATTCCACCAGGACCCGCAGGTTCACCGTTTCCCGCAGGGCCAGGTAGGTGCCCCGGTCGATCAGCACGTAACCCCTTTTCTCGTCGGCCATGCGCAAGGTGGCCGCCATGCCCTGGCCCACTTCGACGTACCACTTCCCGGTTGGATCGATCCCTGCGATGGTCCAGATCTCCCGCTCCTTCTGGTGGGTCCCGGATAGATCGCCCCGTGAGAAAAACAACGCCTCCCTGCGCGCGATGATGGCGAAGGCGTCGGCGACTTTCTCCGTTCCGGCGATTCCGGCCTGGTCGGCGGACGGACCGACGACGACGAAGTCGTTGTACATCACGCCGCGGCGGTCGACCCCGAATCCGGCGGCGATAAAAGCCGCCTCCAGCTTCGGCGCATGCACGAGTACCGCGTCCACGTCGCCGTTTTCAGCCAGCTTCAGCGCCTTGCCCGTTCCCACGGCGATGACGTCCACCCTGATCCCGTGGTCCTGTTGCCGTTCAAAGGGCGGCAGGAGGATGTCGAGCAGGCCCGAATCGTAGGTACTGGTGGTGGTAGCGAGTTTCAGCCGGGGCTGCGCTTCCGCGACAGATGCGGTTGCCGCGACAGATGCGATCACCGCGACAGCCGCGACAGATGCGATCACCGCGAGGAAGAGCAGGTCGGAAAGTTGGCGAAGGCGCATGCTGAGGACCGATCTATAGGAGAGGCACTTCGCGGGCGGGCCCGTCAGTTGAGTCGAAGCATGAACATGACGCGAAGCCGCGTTCGCCAGGCGTTGTTGGCCGCGGGGGAGACGAGGGTCTCGGGGGAATCGTACTTGCGGGTGTACAGGTGGATATCGACCGTCAGCTTATCGATCAGGTGGTGACCGAAAAAGAGGGCGGCGCCCTTTGTATTGGTCTGCGTGTAGTCGATGTTGCTGAAAGGCGCCAGCGTGGCGTCCTGCTGCATGAGGAAAGCCTGGATCCCGGTCCGGGTGTCGCCGACCTTCCCCGTGCTGCCGTACATCACCGAACCCGTGATGCCGTGGCGCATGTCGTCGGCGCCCATATTGAAGACGTAGTCGGCGTTAAGCGCCAGCGGCCGTCCGTTCACGGTCTGGGTATACTGTCCGCTGAAGTTGATCATGCGGAATTCGGACAGGTATCCGGTGCGGTCCGCGTTGGCCCGGTTGGAATTCGCCGCGACGATCAGCGCTGGGGACCTCAGGTTCTGCGCGGCGAAGAGAGAATCCGCGCTCCCCACGGTATAGTAGGCGACGGCTAGGGTCTGGGACCTGCCGGGCTGGGTGAAACGGGCCATGGCCTGTCCCCCCAGGAAATAGGTGCGGTCGAGATCCTTTACCGGCGAGGCCAACTGGTTGATCATGAACTGGCCCAGGTTCAGGCCGAAGGTCGCTGAGCCGTCAGCGCTCTTCGTGGTGAGTTGCTGGGCGAGTCCCTCCGGTGAGAGATCGCTGTCCAGGACGACCTGGGTCGGACGGAAGAAGGGCAGGGGGAACTTGCCCGCGGTCAGGGTGAGCGAGGGATTGGGCCTGATGCGCGCGTACATCCAGGAGATATGGGGGTTCTCGCGTACAAACAGGTCGCCGTAACTCATCCAGTCGGCAACGGTGATGGCCTTGGGATTACCCGTCATGACCTTGCCGGTCACGTCAATACGGTCTGACACGCGCAGCGTAGCGTTCAGGAAGGCTCCATACATGAAGCGGTTGACCGCCCGGCTGCCGTCCTGGTAGTCGCCCTGCAGCCGCGATCTGATCATGCCGTTCCAGGTCAACCGGTCTTCTTCCTGGGCAGCGACGGGGGCGATGTTGAAGAGTACGGCAATCGTACTGGCACACAACAGGATGTATCTGGTCCGCATGGGCTGGTCCCCTCCAGTGTACTGGTCCCGTCCGATTCCCTGCGCTCCGGGCCGGCTTTGCCATCATACGCTGGTAACGATCCAGTTGAACGATGCTGGTTCCTGAACAAGGCATAGTATGATCGGCGTAAAAATGTGTCAAGCATTATCGAAGAGGTTCGGCGTGCGCCGGACTGGACAGATTACCGCGTTTTCGACCCGATCGTGCAGGAATGGAACAGCCGGGGAATGTCCGGTACGCGGCATAATGTTAGAAGGAAGCCGACCCGTTGAATGTATCAAAATTGTATATACGATCTGAACTGGCCGATAATCTGATCCGGCAGGCGATTAGGGTTGTCTTGCGGTTCGGGTTCGGGTATATTCGTCAACGACTTCGAAACGGTTCGTCATGCGTGCGGGGCGTCCGGTTTCGACTGCTGCGGCCGGTTCGTTGCGGCTGCGTCCATATATCCCAGGGAGCACATTCATGTCGCATAGTATGAAGAAGATAGTCGATACAGGCCTCTCCCGCCGCCGTTTTATCACGGGCGCGCTGGCGGCCGGCGCCGCGCTGACGCTGGCCGATCGCCTTGCACTGGCGCAGACCATGGCATCAGGCGGCCTTACCGCCAAGGACATACACGGGATCGGCGTAGAACCGGGTCTCGTCCGCATGGCGCTGAATGAAAATCCGATCGGACCGTCCCCGCGGGCGCTGCAGGCCATTGCCGAGAACATGTTCAAGATTAACCGGTATTCTTTCGGCGGCGGCGACATCTTCGGCGCGCTGGCCGAATTCGACGGCATCGAGCTGCCGGCCCCGACGCCGCCTAGGTTCGGCGGTACGGGTCGGATGGGCGGAGGATTCCGATTCAGGCGGCAGACGCCCTTCTTCATTACGGCGGGATCCGGCGCGCTGCTTTCTCAGATCTCCCTCGCGTACCTGAGCAAGGGCGGCACCGAGGTCATCGAGGCGGACATGGGTTATGGCGACGTTTCGGGTGAAGCCGAGAACTACCAGGAGGCGGGTCTCGACGTCAATATCGTCCGCGTCCCCGTGAAGGACTACAAGCACGACCTGGACGCCATGCTTGCGGCGATCACGCCCAAGACTTCCGTGGTGGTCATCACCAATCCGAACAACCCGACCGGAACGTTGCTCTCCTTCGAAGAGCAGGAGAAGTTCGTTGCCGCCGTGCCTGAGCACGTACTCGTGGTGATCGACGAGGCTTACATACACTTCGTCAAGGACCCCGGATACAGGACCGCGGTATCCCTGGCCACCAAACACGACAACGTGATCGTCACCCGCACCTTCTCCAAGGTCTTCGGCATGCCGGGCATGCGCCTCGGGTACGGGATTTGCAGCCAGGCCATCCAGGAGAAGCTCCGGTTCTACAGCACGGGCCGCGCCAACGCCCTGGCCTACGCCGCGGGCGAAGCGTCCCTCAAGGACAGGAACCACTACAACCGTTCCCGGGCGGTCGTTCAGCGTTTCCGGGACCGCCTGGAAGACGAATTCACGAAGATGGGGCTGGAATACATCCCGTCCGAGAGCAATTTCATGATGGTCGACCTGGGCAAGCCCTCCATGAACATCATGCGGGAGATGTTCCAGAAGGGCGTCATGGTGACGAACCGGCGCAGGCAGCAGATGCCCACGTGGATCCGAGTATCCTCCGGCGACGAGCGGGAAACGGAAGTTTTTCTCAACGTGCTGAAAGAAGCCCTTGGCAAGACCAGCTAGCGGCACGGGGCCGTCCATGTCGCTGTCGCTAATCCGCCTGCCCCTGGCCGTTACCTGGGGCCTGGTCGTCCTGTGGTTCCTGCTGGATGTCACGAACCTCGTGCCGGGCGGCCCCTTCAGTATCAACTGGACCATTCCGGCCGCCGCTGTCTGGCTCTCGGTCGTCTGTCTGCGGGCGGGCAGAGGGTACGGCGGGTTTCTTTCCACGGCCCTCCTCTATACGGCAGGCGTCCGTCTGCTGATCGTGCTCCTGTCCGTTCTGGGCAAGACGGCGGGGCTTGAAGGCGAATATTTCACCTGGGGACGCAGCGCCCTCTTCGGCCTGGTCATTCCCCATGTCGTGCTGTGGCCGGTCGCCACCTTCATCGCGGGCACGCTGATCTGGCCGGTCCTGGCCCTGGCCATGCGCCGCAGACAGGTCTCATATCGAGGCGCCGCCATGGGCGTTGTGGTCATTCTTCTTCTCGTCTTCATCGGTCTGCCCTACGTCATATCCACCCTGTACACCGGCAGCGTGGGATCGCGTCGCAAGGCGCAGAACGCCCCCGCGGACTACGGGCTGACCTACGAGGACGTAACGCTGACTACGTCCGACGGTCTGAACCTGGCCGCCTGGTACCTCCCGAACGAGACCGGCCGGGCCACGGTCGTCTACTGCCACGGTCATCTTAACCACAGGGGCCAGATGCTCGACCAGGCAGCCTTTCTGCATGAAAACGGGTTCAGGGGGGTGCTGTTCGACTTCCGCCGCCACGGGGACAGTGAAGGCGACCTGACGACCTTCGGCTATTACGAATGGCGCGACGTGCAGGCGGCCGTGAGGTACGCGGTCGACAGGCGGGGCGAGGGGGAACCGGTCATTCTTTGGGGCATTTCCATGGGCGCCGCCACCGCCTTGCTCGCGGCGGCGGAGGAACCCGGGGTCGACGCGGTCATCGCCGAAAGCAGTTTCTACGCGGCCTCCGAGACTCTGCGCAGCGACCTGAAGAGGATGTTCGGCCTGCCCACAGTGCCCTTCGGGTTTCTGACGGGTACGATTACGGAACTTCGCGTGGGCATTGAAATTGATTCCCTGGATATTGGCCGCGCGGTGTCCGGCCTGCGGGACGTCCCCGTGCTGCTGGTGGGCGGTACGGCGGACCGGCGCATGCCGCTGTCGAACAACGAGCGGCTGTACGGGCAGATACCCGGCGCGAACAAGGAAATGCTCGTCGTGGACGGCGCGACCCATGGAGATATCTGGGAAATGGGCCGGGAAGCGTACGGGGGCAAGGTCCGGCAGTTCCTGCAGGAATCGGGGTTTCTCGATGATCCGGAGCCGCCGGCTGGAGATAAACCTGCCGAAGAAACTCAGTAGCAAAGGGAGAATAGGCGTGAAGGAACCCGTGTTTCAGCCCCTGTCGGGCTACCGGGAATACCCGGTTGACGAAATGGAACGGCGGGCCGCGCAGTTCTATCGGGAGCTTGGACGGCGCCGGACGGTCCGGGATTTCTCCGATCGGCCCGTGCCGAAGTCGATTATCGATCACTGCCTCCTCGCGGCCGGTACGGCGCCCAGCGGCGCCAACATGCAGCCGTGGCATTTCGCCGCGGTGTCCGACCCGGAGATCAAGGCAAAGATCCGCGTCGCGGCCGAGGAAGAGGAACGCCAGTTCTATCGGGAGAAAGCGCCGCAGGAGTGGCTCGACGCCCTGGCGCCCCTGGGAACCGACGAGCACAAGCCCTTTCTGGAGACCGCGTCCTGGCTGATCGCGATCTTCGTCCAGCGACACGGCGTACTGGACGACGGCCGCAGCGTAAAGCACTACTATGCCATGGAATCCGTGGGCATCGCCACGGGCATGCTGATCTCCGCGGTGCACCACGCCGGATTGGCGTCGCTCACCCATACGCCGAGTCCCATGGGGTTTTTGAACCGGCTGCTGGACAGGCCGGCCAACGAACGGCCTTTCCTGCTCCTGGTCGTCGGATATCCCGCGGAGGACGCTGAAGTCCCGGTAATCACGAAGAAGCCGCTGGAAGACATCGCCTCGTTTGTTTGAGAACGGCGCGGAAATCGAATCAGGGAGGGTTTATGCGCGGATCGATCGTGCCGGTGGTGACGCCTTTCAAGGGCGGGAAGTTGGATCTGGACGGCCTGGCCGGACTGGTCGAATGGCAGATACGGAGCGGTTCCCACGGTGTTTCCGTGCAGGGGACGACGGGTGAACCGGGTTCGCTTTCCTTCGAAGAGCGCAAGGAAGTGATCCGCGCCGCGGCCGGTGCGGTGGACGGCAGGGTGCCCTTCGTGCCCGGCAGCGCATCCACCAACCATGAAGAGTCCATCGAACTCTCCCGCTTCGCCCAGTCCGTGGGCGCCGACGCGCTGCTCTTCATCGCGCCCTACTACAGCCGGCCTGGGCAGGAAGGCATCTTCCGTCATTTCGACGCTTTGGCCAAATGCGTTGACCTCCCGGTGATCCTGTACAACATACCCGGGCGCACGGCCGTCAACATCGAGATCGATACCGTGGCGCGGCTGAAGGAGGCCAATGAAAATCTCATCGGCGTCAAGGAGTCGAACAAGGATTTCGAACACATCAACCGCCTCCTGCACCGCATGGGCCGGGACTTCCTCGTGTACTCGGGGATCGAGCTGCTTTGCTATCCCATTCTCGCCATAGGCGGGGCGGGTTTCGTGAGCGCCACGGGCAACCTCATGCCGGCGGAAGTGGCGCGGCTGTACGACCTGGTCCAGGATGGCAAATGGCTGGAGGCGCGCGAGCTCCACTACCACATGATGACGCTCAACGACGCCGTGTTCATGGAGATAAACCCCGTGCCGGTCAAGACGGCCCTGGGCATGATGGGCAAAATCAGCCCGGAGGTCAGGCTGCCTCTCGCCCCGCTGTCGGACCGGAACCGTGAGAAGCTGCGTGGGATCCTGGCGGATTACGGGCTGATCTCGTAGCCGGTCGTGGCCGCTGCAACGCGAAGATCACTTTCCCGGTCGATCATGTCGAATACGCCTTACCGCCTGCACTACAACGAAAATCCCCTCGGCCCCTCTCCGGAGGTGACGGACCGGATAAAGGCGCGCCTGGCCGGACTCAGCCTGTACCCGCCCAGGGACGATGAAGCGGTGAGAAACCGTCTCGCGGAATTCTACGGCCGGGGTCTGACGGACCGGCATATCTTCACGACCTACAGCGGTTCCGAGGCCCTGGACCTCATCGCACGGGTTTTCCTTGAGCCCGGCGACGAGGTCATCGTATGCGGACCGACCTTTCACGTATACGCCCGGACGGCGGAATGGCAGGGTGCAAAGGTTGTCGACGTTCCTCTTGATAGCGAGGATTTCAGCCTCAGGGTCGAAGCGGCCATGGGGGCCGTGACAGCCAGGACGCGTCTGGTGTATCTGGGCAACCCCAACAACCCGACGGGCTCCATCGTCACCCGGGACGAAATGGCAATGCTCCATGCGAGCCTGCCTCGCGACGTGACTGTGGTGTCCGACGAGGTGTACCACCACTTCGTGACCCATCCGGACTATCCGGACTCGCTTGCCGATGCCGCCTCCGGGCGGAACGTGATCGTGCTGCACTCCTTCTCGAAGGTCTATGGACTGGCGGGGCTTCGCGTGGGCGTGGCCATATCCCGACCCGATATCATCGAACGCCTGGCGAGACTCCGCAGGACTTTTCACCTGGGTTCGCTCGAGATGGAGGCTGCCCTCGCGGCGATCGGCGACCAGGACCACGTAGCGCAGTCCGTGGCGCTGGCGGAGCGGGGCAAGAAGCGGCTCTACGCCGCCTTTGATCGGCTGAAACTCACCTATTGGCCGAGTGAGGGCAACTTCATTCTCTTCCGTACGCCGGTCCCTGCCGATGATCTTGCGGCGCGCATGGCCGACCGGGGCATTCTCGTGGGATCGGGCAGCCGTTTCGGCCTGACGCATGGCATCCGGGTCAGCATCGGTCTCCCGGAGGCCAACCAGGCCTTCCTGTCGGCGCTGGAGGGCATTCTGGCGGACGGTCTATAGCCAATACGGGTATCCGGCTCGACGGAAGGTTTCGAGCAGGCGCCGGTTGGATGCCGAAAGGGTAACACGATTTTCGGAATGTAAGGAATCACATGACGCATACGGCATTGCTTGAAAGAGCGGAACGGGTTTTTGTCGGCGGATCGAACGGAGAATTCCGCCTCCCGCCGGAAGCCAACCTCGTGGTGTCCCACGGGGAAGGCGCGGCCTTATACGATACGGCGGGCAGGTCGTACATCGACTTCCTGCTGGGCTCCGGTCCGATGATCCTGGGGCACGGCCATCCGGACGTCGTCGAGGCGGTCACCCGCCAGATCAGCCGTGGAACGACGTTCATGGCCCTCAACGAACCGTCCATCCGCCTGGCCGAACGCGTGATCGAGGCCGCTCCCTGCGGAGAGAAGATACGTCTGGTAGTCACCGGTTCCGAATCGATCCAGTTCGCCCTCAGGGCCGCCCGGGCTTACACCGGGCGCGACCGCTACCTCCGTTTCGAGGGGGGCTGGCACGGCGTGAGCGATTCGGCGTTGCACGGAGGCAGGACGCTGAAGCCTGGCACCTACCCGGCCACGTCTCCGGACGGAGGCGGCATTCCCCGAAGCTGGTCGGGCGACGTGCTCGCCACGCCCTTCAACGACGTGGAACGGGCGGCCGAGGTCGTGGAACGACACCGCGGCGAGATCGCGGCAATGGTAATCGAACCCCTCCAGCGGTGCATTCTGCCCCGTCCGGGATTCTTTGCGGCGATGCGCGAACTGGCCACGCGGCACGGCATCGTCCTCATCTTCGACGAGATCGTCACGGGCTTCCGCATGGCCTGGGGCGGCGCCCAGGAGCGCTACGGCGTGATCCCGGACCTGGCCGTCTACGGGAAGACCATCAGCGGCGGCTATCCCATGGCCGCGATCTGCGGCCGGGAGGACGTGATGGACGTCATGAACGGATGGCGTCCGGCGGACGATCCGAAGCGGATCATCGCTTCCGGTACCTTCAACGGCTATCCCGTGGGCGCGGCCGCCGGCCTGGCCGTCCTCGACGTGCTGGAACGGCCGGGCACGTACGAACGGCTCTTCGCCATGGGCGACCGGATCACGCGGGAGGTCACGGCCATGGGCAGGCGCCTGTCGGTACCCCTGCTCGTCGGCGGTGAAGGCCCGGTGCTCCAGGTACTGTTCACGAGCGACCGGGAGATCGTCGACTACGGGTCCATGTTCCGCGCCGACAAGCACAAGGCTTATGTTTTCGGCGTAGAGTTGATCAAGCGGGGGCTCTTCGTCAGTCCCTACGAGAAGATATACCTGTCCCTCGCGCACACGGACGACCACATCGACCGGCTCCTGCAGTCGATGGAAGAGGTGCTGCGGGACGTGATCGCGAAAATGGACTGAACAGAAGGAGTAAAGCCATGAAAAACGTCCTCCTCCTGGGCGCTTCCGGCAACATCGCGCCTCACATCATCCCCGGCCTGGAGCGGCACTACAACCTGCGTCTGGCCGACATACGTCCCCATCCCGGCGGTAAGCCCACGATACACGTGGACATGGGCGACTACGGGCAGGTGCTTGAAGCGGCCCGTGACATGGACGCCATCATGAACTGGACCGTCGTCCGGCAGGATCCGGTGGCGAGTTTCGCCGTTTCCGTCCGGGGCGCCTGGCACGTGATGAAGGCGGCGGCGGAGCTCGGCATTACGAAGATCCTCCACACCGGACCGGAGATCATCATTCCGGGCTACTTCCACGACCATGACATCGGCGACGTGCCCCAGGCCCCGGGCACGGCCTACTACATGCTGACCAAGCATCTGGCCATGGAAATCTGCAAGATCTACGCGCGCAAATACCGGATACATACCGTGTGCTACCAGTTCAACGGACTGGGGCCCATGCCCGAGAAGGCGGTGAAGAACACGGATCACCCACCCTTCACCATTGTCTACGACGACCTGGTGGAGGCCTGCCGCCTGGCCCTGGAAATCGACGAAGTGCCGGACTATTTCCAAGCCTTCAACATGGGCAGCTACCTGCAGCAGGGCAAGTACACCATCGACAAGGCCCGGCGCATCCTCGGCTACGAACCCCGGACCAATCCCCAGCGGTTCTTCAGGCGGCCGGCGCAGACTGCGTGATGCGGCCCGTGCGGGAGGGGCGATGCGGCCGGCGCAGACTGCGTGATGCGGCCCGTTCCGCCGGGGCAATCGTGAAACCTTCGGCACGGCCCGGACGACTGGTCCTGCCCGGATATCTGAACGGATGATGAGGGATCATGCGCGGCTTAATCCAACGACTGATTCCTATTGCGATGGGCGGTTTCCTCTGGATCGCCTGTGCGGCGGAGCCGGATCCGTCGGCTTCGACGTCAGCGCCTGAGGGCGGGATGTCCGGTTCGGACGGCTGGACCGCGGTGAGCGAAGACCCGGCAGCGCTCCCCGGTCGTCCGTCCGCCGCCGACACGTCCTGGTCGTCGCCGCGGCCCCGTTCCGCCAGTGAACGGCGAGACGAACGGGCGCGTATGGTCGAAGTGATCCTGGAGAAGTCGCCCATGGTCACCGATGGCGCCGTGCTTCGGGCCATGGGGACCGTGCCCCGCCACGTTTTCGTTCACGAGCAGACACGGCGCGTCGCCTACGAGGATACGCCCTTGCCAATCGGGCTCGGACAGACCATCTCCCAGCCCTACATCGTGGCATACATGACCGAATTGCTCGAACTCGATCAGACTTCGAAAGTGCTCGAGATCGGCACCGGATCGGGCTACCAGGCCGCCGTCCTCGCCCACATGACGCCCCACGTGTATACCATGGAGATCATCGAACCCCTGCTGGAGCGGGCCCGGAGCCTGCTGAGCGAAGAAGGGTATGACACGGTGCGGACTCGTCACGGCGACGGATATTTCGGTTGGCCCGAAGCCGGTCCCTTCGATGCCATCATAGTCACCTGCGCGGCCGGTCATCTGCCGCCTCTCCTGTGGTCACAACTCCGACCGGGCGGCCGTATCGTCATTCCTGTCGGCGAGGTGACGGGCGTGCAGCGGCTGGTCGTCGCCGAGAAGTCCGCGGACGGCCAGCGGGTCTCCCGCACTGTCATGCCCGTTCGCTTCGTGCCCATGACCGGCCGGGTGGAACAGTGACGACGGGGCCTGCCGTTTCGGATTCGCCCGCCGGTCTGTCGCCGCATTACCTCGTTCGGGCCGCCGGCCTGGTGTCCTGCGGCGTCATCGGCTTCGAGATCGCGCTGATGCGGGCGCTGCAGTACGCGAGCTGGTACCATTTCGCCTTTCTCGTCATCACCGTCGCCCTCCTCGGGTTCGGCATGAGCGGCACGGTCCTTTCGCTGTGGCGCGGCTACTTCCTGCGGCACCGGCACAGGGCCGTACCGATTCTGGCCCTGCTTACCGCTGTTTCCATCCCCGTCACGTTCCAGGCGGTGCAACTGCTTCCCGTGTCCGGCCGCCTCGTACCCGGTCTTGCCGTCGTGCAACTGGCCTGGTGGGCCGGTTACTGGATCCTGCTGACCATTCCGTTCGCTCTGGGCGCCACGGTCGTCGGGCTGCTGCTGATGTCCGCCGGACAACGGCTGTCCGCGGTATACGCGTCGAATCTCATCGGGAGCGCGGCGGGCGCGGTGGGCGTGACGATCGCCATGTACTTCGTCGAACCCGCATGGCTGGGCCACGTGACCGGCGCGGTCGTCCTGGCGGCGGTCATCCGTCCCGAACGTCGGGCGATGAGCGCGGGAATGGTTTCCGCGGGCCTGCTGGCCAGTATGCTCCCGGGCCTGTTCGGCTCCCCCTCCATCCGTATCGATGACGACAAGTACCTTGCCTACGTGAACCGTCTGGTCGCGGGCGGACAGGCCGAACGGCTGGCCGGCGCCCGGGGACCGTCCGGGGTCGTGGAGGTATTTCGCAGCGATACCTTTCATGACATGGCCTTCATCACCGACGAAAGCGTGCCGCCCCCGCTGGCGTCCATCGTCGTGGACGCCCATCGTGCGGGATCGCTGTTGCGGATCGACGACGCGGATCAGGGGGAAGCCCTGGACGGGACGCTGATGGCTCTGCCCTACGCGCTGGCCCCGCCAACCCCCCGGGTGTTGCTGCTGGACGAGGCGGGCGGCGGCAACATCTGGCTCGCCCGCCGCAACGGGGCGGCCACGGTGGAGGTCGTGCAGTCGAACCGGGTACTGCTGGACCTCCTGGCAGGTCCGCTCGAGAACGAAGGCGGCGCGGTGTTCAACCTCCCGGAAGTCTCCCTCCACCCCATGGAGGCGCGGGCCTTCATCGAGGGGACGAAGGACCGCTACGATCTCATTCAGCTGGCGGGCATGGAGTCGTGGTCGGTGGCCGCGGGCGGCCTCGAGGGACTGAACCAGGACCATCTCATGACGGTGGAAGGCGTGGCGTCCAGCCTGCGGCGGCTGTCTCCCGACGGCGTCCTGCACGTCTCCCGTGGCATTCAGTTGCCGCCCCGTGACAACGTGAAGATCGCGGCGACGGTCATCGCGGCCCTAGGACAGGCGGGGATCGCGCGGTCCGCCTGGCCCGGAGCGCATCTCGCCATAGTCCGCGACTTCCTGGGCGTCTGCACCATGGTCAGGCCGCGTCCCTGGAGAGCAGACGAAATACGGCGGCTGCGCGACGAGTGCGCGGCGCGGAACCTGACCCCGGTGTATTTCGACGGGATTACGGCTGGGGAACTGAACCGGCCCGACGAACTCCCGGGTCCCCCGGGCGAGGAAGGCGACTACCTGCACCACGCGGTGCGTGCGCTTGTGTCGCGGGTGTCCGGCGAAACCGACCGATTCCTGAACTCGTGGCCCTTCGACGTGAAGCCCGCCACCGACGACCGCCCCTTTTTCGGGAACTTCGGCAAACTGAGCGCCCTGCCCGAATTCAGGAACGTCTATGGAGCGGGTTGGCTGTTGCGATCGGAACTGGCCTTTCTCTTCGTACTTTCTGCCGCGGTCATCGTGACTTGCGCGGGCATTGTCCTGATCCTCCTCCCCTTCGCCTTTCGTTCCGACATTCGAAGCGCGCCGGACCGGTCGATCGCCGCGGCGTACTTCTTCGCCATCGGCCTGGCCTACCTGTCGTTGGAAATCGTCTTCCTGTCCGGACTACAGCGTCTCTTGGGCGATCCCGTGATCGGCGGAGCGGCCACCGTGGGGGGCTTTCTCCTCTGCTCCGGTCTGGGCAGCCTGGCGGCGAACCGTATCGCTTCCCTGCCCGGCGTCTCACTGGTCAGGCTGGTCCTGGTGCCGGCGGTGATGGCTGTTCCCGTGTTTACCGGCCTGATCCTCCTCGCCCTGTACGGAGGCGCGTGGCCCCTGGCGTTCCGCCTCGCCGGGGCATTCGTCCTCATCGCGCCCCTGGCCTTCGCCATGGGACTGCCTTTCCCCCTCGGGCTGCAGCGATTCGGCAAGCGATCCGCCGTCCTGGTCCCCTGGGCCTGGGGCGTCAATGGATGCGCTTCAGTCCTGGCCTCACCGCTCGCCATGATCATCGCCATGCAATGGGGTTTTACCGTGACGGCGGCGGTCGCGGCGGCCTGCTACGTCGTTGCGGGGTGTGTAGCGACAAAAGGAGTTTCGTCACCCTCTCCGGCGCGGTAGGCGGACCGTGCGGTATGGCACGTTGGCGGCTGCGCGCCGGCGCGGAAGGCCGGGTCCTTTGATCCGGGTCGGCGACACGCTTTAGCGTACGCGGCCGACTACGGCGGTCTGATCGTCGAACTGTTCCGCACCCAGGGAGAAGTCGTGTACGGAGGCGAGGATCCGGTCCAGGATATCCTCGCTGGGCCGGTCGCGGTTTTGGGATATGACCTGCAGGAGGCGCGCTTCCCCGAAATCTTCATCCTTCGTGTTGAGCGCATCCGTAATGCCGTCGGTATAGACCGCGAAGAGATCTCCCGGATCGACGCGGACGGAGCCTTCTTCGAATTCCACTTCCGGAAACAACCCGATCGGGCACCCGCCGCGTTCGAGCAGGGTGACCTCATCGCTGCCTTCGCGAAGGAGCAGGGGCGGATTGTGCCCGGCGCAGCAGTAATTCAAACGGGACGTTTCCATGTGGAAAGTGCAGATGAAAAGCGTGGCGAATCGTTCCGGCGCCGTACTGTGGCACAAGTAGGCGTTGAGACGGTCCATCAGTCTCGACAGCCGGTCCGGGCTTCCTTCCAGCGCAGGGTCCAGCGCCTGGGAACGCAGGGACGCCTGCAGGCCGGCCATCGTGAGCGCGGCCGAGATGCCCTTGCCCGAGATATCGCCGACCACGATATCCAGCATTCGGTTCTGGTGTTGGATGAAATCATAATAGTCGCCGCTTACCGTCCGGGCGGGTATCCATGCTCCGGCCAGTTCGAGAGGACCCGGTTGCGGCGGTGCGCCGGGTATGAAACGGGCCTGCACGTCCCGCGCCATGGACAGTTCCGTTTCGATACGCTCCTTTTCTCTTTCCTCATTCATCAGGACCTGAATGCTCTGCGCCATGGTATTGAAGGAGCGGCTGAGTTCGCCAAGTTGGTCCCGTGTTTTCTCTTCCACGCGAAAGTTCGTCCTGCCGGAGCGAATGGCCTCGGTCCCCTCGTACAGTCCGCGTACGGCCGTGGTAATCCGTCGCGAAACGAGCAGTCCGATCATGAAGGACACCAGTTCGAAGCAGACAAATATCATGCATAAGGTGATGACTATGTAAAACAGTTGAGGAAAACCGGACAGCAGCATGTCTGCACTGACAGTGGCTTCGAATATGTGGATCGGATCGAGGTCCAGGCCGAGCATCGCCATGTTGTTAGCGCCTTCATTCCAGGACTTGACGGCGAAATAAGCGGGCCACGGCACGTGAAGTTCGCCACAGAGCGGCAACCGGCCCCGTTCCACTTCCGAAGGAGGAGGTTCATAGAAGGTGACCTCCTCAAAATCAAAAGGTCCGGCCCGAAAGGAGACCTGCGCGCCGAAGTCCTCCCATATCTTCGTCCGGTAGGCCTCTCCCAGGGGCATGTAGGCGAGGACGTACAGGTTCCTTCCGCGGAACTCGATCGCGTCGCCGGCGCGAAAGGACAGCGTGGAAGGGGCATCGGACAGGCTGTCGTATACTACGTTGGCGAAATGGCCTTCCCGGGACAACCAGTCAGGGAGCGGACCCGGTGTGTCGAAAGGCGGAGTCCCGTGCACCGGTCGGCCGTCCTCGAATATGCTGATCGACAGGCCCGACAGGTCCGGATTGTCCCGTACGATCTCGTCCACTATCCTGGCGAAGGGCAGGTTGTCGTCCGTGGCCGTATTCACAAGGGCCAGTTGAATTTCGAGCGACAGGTGATCGACCCGGTTGGCCGTCTCTTCGATATGGCGGGCGACCAGATTGGTGCCCAGGGTTCCGATCCACAGCCACCCGATGAGCAGGCTGACCAGAGAAGCGATGCAGAGTGGGGCGAGGCCGACGAAAATGAACGACACGAGAATGCGGTTCCGGACCTTCCAAAGCAGCCGGTTCCGGAGCCAGGAGAACGTCTTCCAGGCGTAATAGAAGATGCTGGCGGTCAGCAGGACGATCGCCGGCACGACGAGCCAGGAGATCACGCCTTGCCAGGAGTCCAGGACCAGCAAGGAGGCCACCGTCATGATCAGCCCGGCATAGGCGCAGCGCTTCATCCAGGTGTCGGGGGTCAGCCATTTCAACACCCGGCGGATGATGCGACTGGATCGGATGTTTTTGAATATCTCGCCGTTCATGAGCAGGTTTTCCGTGAGGCACTGGTTCGGCTACGTCTGCCCGCGGTCCCGTGAGGTGGTGTCGGTGTCGTCTCCTCGTCCCGAACTCGACGGCAATGCGTTAGTGCCGGTCCACCCGGGGTTCGATGGGCAGTGCGCGGAACTCCCGGATCAGGCCGGCCAGTTCCTCCGAGGCCGCGCGGTAGAGTGCCTCGCCCTTCTCCACGGTGGCGACGGTGGCGTCGCCGATGACGCCGGAATCGGAGATCCGGGACCACTGGTCCATCATGCGCAGGGGCGAAGCGCCCTTACCGCGGATCCAGCCGCGCCAGTAGTACTTCGAAACGGGGATCTTCACCTCCCGCACCGCCTTGTCCATCTGGATCGCGTCGTCGTTGAGGTAGCGGTAGACCGAGGTCTCGATCTCGTCGGCGTGGGACTGAAGCTCGGAGTCGCCGATCTCCCAGAGTTTGGACTGGGCCACGCTCCACCAGTTGAGGGTCCCGCAGTGGGCGTCGGTCTCGATGACCGTTCGCCGCGACGCCGTCTCCAGGATGGTGGCGTTGGAGCCGTGGCCGTTGACGATGAGGATCTTGTTGAATCCGTGGTGGGCCACGCTCCGGGTGATGTCCACCACGAAGTCCTGCAGGTGGTCGTCCCGCACGGTGATCGTCCCGGGGAAGTCCATGTGGTGGTCCTCGAAGCCGTAGGGCAGGGCCGGCAGGATGAGCACCTCGTCGGGGATGAGCTTCGCGGCGCCTTCGCACACGCTGCTCACCAGGAAGGTGTCCACGTCCAGGGGCATGTGGTAGCCGTGGTCCTCGGTTGACCCGACGGGCAGGATGACGGCCGGCTGATCCTCGACCTTCTCCTTCAGTTCGACCCAGGTGTAGTGGTCGTATCGGTAGGGCAGTCGGGGCCCTTTCATGGCTTCTCCTTCCGTTCGTCGGCCGTTCGAATCAGGAGCGGATGATCCGCAGCCGTAGCGGAACGGCGGCGCGTTCAATTCGTCCTGATTCGTCCCTCGTCGTCCTTTCAGTTGCTCATCGCCGGCATGACTTCGTTCACGAAGAGGTCCATGCTGCGTAGCCAGGCGTCCTTGTCGTCCCAGTCGTATCCCATGAGGATCAGCGTGCCGAAATCGCCGGTCTCCTCCCGCATCAGGTTCAACCGGCGGATCACCTCCTCCGAGTCCCCGTGAATGATCTGTTCCTGCATCATGTAATCCAGGTTGCATTCCGTATCGGGCATTTCCGGGTCCCGTTTGAGCATCTTCCTGCCCAGTCCCTTGTCGAAGAGACCGCCGATGTATTCGAAGCCCTGGCCAAGGGAATTGGTGCGTACTTTCTCTGCCGCTTCCTCCTTGCTGTCGGCAATGAAGATGCTGCGGCAGATGCGCCAGTCGTTGCGGTCCGGCGTGCGGCCGGCGTCGAGGGCGGCCTGTTCGTACACCCGCCAATTGTCCGCCACGACGTTGATCGGGGAGATGTTCGCACTGATGGGCGACCAGCCCTTCGCCCCCGCGGTCTTCATGGTATGGGAGTTCATGCTCATCCCCGGGGCGCAGATGGGCGGATGGGGCTGCTGGAGGGGCTTGTGGATGTAACCGATCTGCGTGGCGTGGTCCACGTGCTCCTCGAGATCGATCTGCCAGAATTTGCCGTGCAGGTGGTAGGGCGGTTCCTGGCTCCAAAGTTGCAGGATCATCTCGGCCGATTCGGCCGCCATGGCGCCGTTGAGCTTCGGATCGATCTTGTGCAGCTCCAGGTCCGTCGTCACGCTGCCCGGGCCGAAGCAGAGGTTGAGCCGCCCGTGAGAGAGATGGTCCATGAAGGCCATGCGCGTGGCCACGTGGGCGGGATGGTGATAGGGCAGGCAGGTGGGCGCGGTGCCGAGCCGAATGGTATGGGTCAGGGCGAGCGCCTTGCCGATGAAGGCTTCCGGCAGCACGATGTTCTCGTACTTCATGGTGTGGTGTTCGCCGATCCAGAACTCGGTGAAACCCAGTTCCTCGCAGCGCACGATCAGCTCGAGATCCTCGTCGTAGCACTGGGCCGGTGGCTTGACCGGGTCGTGGAAGGGCATGATGAACATCCCGTAGTTCATGCTTGATCTCCTGTATGGTTCGCCGGGGGTTTCTTCGCCCGGGTTATTCACCTGGCTATACAGATCAGTGATTCAGCATTCGATATATGATCCGGCCCGATGCCGCCGGCGTGCCGCCTACCGTCTTCCTCAGCGGTTCATCGCCGGCATGACCGTGTTTCAGCGATTCATCGCCGGCATGACTTCATTCACGAACAGTTCCGCGCACCTCTGCCACGCGGCCTTGTCCACTTCGTCCTTCCAGTCGTATCCCATCAGGACCAGCGTTCCGAAGTCGCCCGTCTCCTCCCGCAACGCGTCGAGGCGCCGGACCACCTCGTCCACGTCGCCGTGGATGATCTGCTCCTGTAGAAAGTAGTCCCGGCCGCATGCCGAGTCGGGCATGTCCGGATCGCGTTTGAAGAACCTGCGGCCGGGGCCCGATCCCTTGTCCAGTACCCCGCCGAGGAAATCGAAAAAACGCCCGAGGCAACCCGTCCACGCCCTTTGCCTGGCTTCGTCCTGGTCGTCGGCGACGAAGATGCTGCGGCAGACGCGCCAGTCGCCGCGGTCGGGCGCATGACCCGCTTCGAGCGCGGCCCGCTCGTAGACCTTCCAGTTGTCGGCCACGACGTTGCCGGGGCTGAGGTTGGCGCTGATCGGCATCCAGCCCTTCCGGCCGGCGTACTTCATCGTCGCCGAGTTCATGCTCATGGCCGGCGCGCAGATGGGCGGATGGGGCCGCTGCAGGGGTTTCTGGATGATGCCCAGGCGCGACTCCCGGTCGACCCACTTCTCCAGGCCGACCTGCCAGAACTGTCCGTCGTACCGGTAGGGCGTGTCCTGTGTCCAGAGCTGCAGGATGATCTCCGCGGCCTCCTCGAACATGGCGCTGTTCACCTTGGGGTCGTCGATTCCGAAAAGCTCCATATCAGGATACACGCTGCCGGGACCGAAGCACAGGTTCAGGCGGCCGTGGGACAGGTGGTCCAGGAAGGCCAGGCGCGTGGCCACGTGGGCCGGGTGGTGGTAGGGCAGGCAGGTGGGCGCCGTGCCGAGCCGGATCGTATCTGTCATGGCCAGGGCCTTGCCGATGAAGGCCTCGGGCAGGGCGATGTTCTCCCACTGGTGGGTATGGTGCTCGCCGATCCAGAACTCGGAAAACCCCATCTCCTCCGCCAGCACCACCAGTTCAAGGTCCTCGTCGTAGCACTGGGCCGGCGGCTTCGCCACGTCGTGGAAGGGCATGATGAACATGCCGTATTTCATGGATGATTCCCTATTCAGGCATACCCCAGCGACTTGTTCAACCTGGGCATGACCTCCTGGGCAAAGAGCTCGAGACAGTCGATCCAGGCCTCCCGGTCGTCCCAGTCGTGGGCGGTAAAGATGAGCGTGCCGAATTCCCCCGTCTCCTCCATCATCCTGTGCAGCTGCCGCACGCATTCATCGGGATCGCCCGCGATGACGTGCTCGTCCATCATGTAGTCCAGGGTGCATTCGGAATCGGGCATGTCCGGGTCCCGCTTCCACAGCACTCTTCCGGGCCCCAGGTCGGCCATTTTCATGATGTATTCCAGGCATTTTCCCATGGAACTATCCCGGGCCCTCTTTCGGGCTTCCGCCGTGTTTTCCGCTACGAAGATGTTCCGCGAGATCTTCCACTTGCTCCGGTCCGGCTCCTGCCCGGCGGAACGCGCTCCGCCGGCGTAGGTTTCCCAGTGGTTCACGAGTACGTTGGCCGCGACCATGTGGTGGCTGAAGGGAGAATACCCTTTCTGGCCCGCGATGCGGGTGCCCGCCGAGTCCCGCATGATCACCGGGACGGACAGCGGCGGATGGGGTTTTTGAAGGGGTTTGAGGTAGACGCCGATGCCCATGTCCTCGCGGACTTCGTGGTCCACGTGCACCTGCCAGAAGTGGCCGTCGATGTGGTAGGGCGGATCGGTGGTCCACAGGGTCATGATCATCTGGATCGCCTCGCCCACCATGGCGCCGGAGTCCTCGGGACGTATACCATACATCTCCATGTCGGTCGGTATGGCGCCGGGTCCGAAACAGATGTTCAGCCTGCCGTGGGAGAGATGATCGAGGAAGGCCAGCCGTCCGGCCACGTGAGCGGGATGATGATAGGGCAGGCACACGGGCGCGGCGCCGAGCCGCATGCGCTCGGTCAGACCGAGGGCCTTGCCGAGGAAGATCTCGGGCATGACGATGTTCTCGTAACTCGAGGAGTGGTGCTCGCCCACCCAGAACTCGCTGAAGCCGAGTTCCTCCGAACGCACCAGCATTTCCATGTCTTCGTCGTAGCACTGTCCCGGAGGCTTCGTCGGATCGTGGACGGGCATCAGGAACACGCCATAGTCGATCATGCTTTTCTCCTTTTCGTATCAACTTCATTTCACCGTCAGTTCCGTTCCAATACCTTTTCCCGGCAGGATTTCGCCCCGCAATCGGGTTTATAACAGACCCCTGCCACGCTTGTTCGCGATCACTTCGTCCACGAACCCCGGGTCGCACGCTCCGTCGAACCCGCTGCCCGGGAACCGCGCCGCCCACTGGTAGACGGTCCTGATCCGCGCTTCGTCTCCGCCGAACAGGGAGGGTTCTGTACGGACGGCGTCAAGTTGTTCGATCACTGTATCCGCGATGCGGGCGTACAGACGATCGGACCAGTCCGTCGATGCCGGCCCTTCCGACCTGTCCCCCGATCGGCGCGCCTCCTGGTACCAGGCCATGGCGTTGAACTGGACTTTCCGGACCCGGGGATAGAAGGAACACATCAGGTTCCAGTCGTCGCCTTCCCTCTCCTGGTCTCCGGAGGCCCGGAAGTCGGACCGGAGGAGGACGGACGGGATGTCGAGCATCTTGGCCATCATGAACTCCACCACCGTGCCCGAGTCCAGGTCCGTCCCGTCGAAGTTGAACAGGCCCAGGTCGCAGGCCATCACCTGCCTGAGGTCCTGGTTCCGGATATCGACCATCCGGCCCGTGGCCTGCTCGAGGTCCTGGGGTACCACGCAGGCGTAACGGCCGTCCGAACGGCGATCGATGGCCCCGGCCAGGAGTTCGTTCCCGGCGAGGTGCTTGTGGTCGAACAGGTCGCCGGCGAAATACACGGTGTAGGCCGTCATGCGCTATGGGTGCCCGGAGGGTCTTCTGCGTCGCGTCCAGTGTGGCGCTTGCCGATTTCGGCGGCCTCTCCGGACGCATTGGCGACCATCACGCCTTCGTCGATCATGTCGGTCACGTTATCGGGCGTCACCCCGTTCAGGAAGGCGACGCCGTTGGCCTTGCAGGCCTCGAGCACCGCGGCGCGCGCGGCGATCATCTCGGGAGGGTAGGGCGGATCGTGGCGGTCCGGATATCCGAAGGACATCCCCATATCTCCCGGACCCCACTCGGCGAAGGCGATGCCGGGGACCTTGAGGGTTTCCTCCACGTTGGCCAGGGCGCGTTGGTTTTCGATCTTGAGGCCGAGCATCAATTCGCCGTCCGGGTTCAGGGGCCAGACATCGGCCCTCTTTACGTAATCCGGCGCGGCGAGACCCCAGGTGCGCGCGGCGAAGCCCTGGCCTCCCGATCCCCGCTGTCCCGTGTCCAGACCCGCTCCCACTCCGGCCGTCTGGAAGGGGTACCGGGCCGCTTCCACGAAAGCCCGCACGGCGCCCGGCGTTTCCGCGTGGCAAAGCAGGATTCCATGGACGCCCAGCGCCAGGACCTGCTTGACCATCCACGCGTTCGCCCGCATGACCGCCTCGCTGGTCCCGTTCGTGGGCAGCGTTACGATGACGCAGGGCGTCAGGTGACCGCCGGAGGTGGGACCGGCGTCCACGAGCCCGGTCATGAAAGCCTTGAGGCGGGACAGGTCGAAGAGGCCGTGTTCCATTTCGACGATGAGGTAGTCCTCCCACGCTCCGGAGGCTTCGACGCCGTGGTCGTAACTCAATTCGCCGGCCCCGCCGTAATAGATCGGCTGGCCTCTTTCGAGCAGTTCCACCGCGCGGTTGATCCTGGGCATTTCCTTCTCCTGTTCACTGGTGGCCGCGTTATTGACGAGGCCGCGTCATTGGAGAGGCCGCTTCGTTGTGATAGCCGGGGCGCGTCACGGACCGTCGAAGGGCAATCTGTCCGCCAGCCCCGTGTCTTCGGCCAGCCCCGCCAGGTTTTCTACGGCCATCCGCGTAAGGGGGACGCCTTCGCGGCGGGAAAGGGCTTCGCTGTCGTATTCCATTTCGCCCGGGACATAGGTGCGCTCCGCCCCGGCGGCTTTCGGCGCTTCCCGCATGCGGCGGATGAGTTCGTCGATGCGATCATAGTAGCTGTCCAGCGGCATCATGGCACCCACGTCGATGGCCATGAAGGTGTGTCCCTCGTCGCAGGTGTCGTCCGAGACCTTCGCCCAGGAAAGGATGTCCGTCGTGACCCCCGCGCCGGCCAGGACCCCGGCCAGGGATTCCACCAGCAGCGCCAGGCCGTAGCCCTTGTGTGCGCTGAACGGCGTCAGGGCGCCGGTGACCGTGAATACGCCGGGATCCGTCGTGGGAAGGCCTTCCGCATCCGTGAGCCATCCATCAGGAAGCGGTTCGCCCCTGTCCTGGTACGAGGCCACCTTGCCTCCCGCCACGGTACTCATGGCGATGTCCAGGACGATGGGAGGCTGGGAACGGGCCGGGACGGCATAGGACAACGGGTTGTTTCCGATGGCCGCGCCCCGTCCGCCCGGGATGTTCATGACCACGTCGGTATTGCTCATGGCGACGCCGACCATGGGCCGGTCCGCCTGGTCCGCGTTTTCCACGGCCATGATCGTATAGGCCGACGCCGCGCCGAAATGGTTGCTCCGGCGCACCGTGGCCATGCCGATCCCACAGTGGGCGGCCTTGTCCATGGCCACCGTCATGCCGTAGCGCGAAGCCACCATGCCCACGGCCTGGCGGGCGTCGATCCGCGCCCAGGCCAGTCCCTCTTCGGTGATCGAGGGTGCCGCGCCTGTGTCGATGCCGCCGTCCCGCATCAACTGCACGTAGCGCCTCAAAGCGACCGTGCCGTGCGTGAAGATCCCCCGCATGTCGGTGCGGATCAATACGTCCGCCGTCAGCCTGGCGTCCGCGATTGAGAGTCCCGCCTCAACCATCGCCGCGACACAGAATTCCGCGAGAGGTTCAGGCGGGGTACGCAGTACGTAGAGCTGATCCGTCGTTTGTGTCTGGTTGGCGTAGGTACCCAGTGCCGGTGCCTTTCCAGCCGCCGAAGACTCCTGGCTGCCGCGGTATGCTAGCCGCCGCGGACTCCTGCGGCGACGCGTTCGAAACCACTGATCAAGTAGCTGTAGTCGCAGTCGACCTGTATCCAGTCGACGCCCCGGCTGCTCCAGCGCCGGCCGAAGGCGTATTGCGAGCCCATGCCCATTCCGATGGACAGGCCCGCTTCATGCCCCACGTCTATGATGCGTTCCATGGCGGTCACGACCTCGTCGTTTTCGAGTCGCCCAAGCGTGCTGATGGAGCCGCTCAGGTCCACGGGGCCGATGACCAGGCTGTCCAGGCCGGGTATGGCCGCGATGGCGTCCAGTTCCCGGTATGCCTCGATGTGTTCGATCTGGACCGAGACGAAGAGGTCCCGGTTCATGTCGTCGACGTAGGCGTCGATCTCAGACAATGCACGGCCGTAATTGGACGGGCGATGGGGCCCGAATCCCCGGTCTCCCAACGGCGGGTAGCGACAGGCGTCGACCACGCGCTTTACCTCGGCGGCGGACCGGACCTGCGGGACGACGATCCCGGGCGCGCCGGCGTCGAGGATGGGTTTGACGTGCCCGATGGCGCTTGACGGTACGCGGACCAGCGCGGCCTTCCCGCCTGCGCGGGCGGCCATCAGGTGTTTCGTGACCGACTCGAGGTTCATGGCCATGTGCTCGGTGTCGATCCAGATGAAATCCGCCGAATCGCACAGGGCCTCGGTCACGGCCGGGTCGGTGAAGGTCACGGCGGGCCCGAGACAGAGTTCGCCGCCGGCAAGCCGGTCTCTGAACGTTCTGATTTCTTTGGAGAACAAAACCGTACTCCCTATACCGCGCCTTCCTGCCACGGTCCCCAGATGGCGTAGGTCAGTCCGGGCCGCTGCATGTTGACGAAGAGGGTCTGGCCGTCCGGACTGAAGGTCGCTCCGGCGAATTCGCCCCGGTAGGCGATGCCGGCGACGTCCCTGGCCAGGTCGAATACGCGCCCGTCCTTCGTCAGGCCCCGGATGTGCTGTATGCCTTCCCGGTTGTCTTCGCATATGATCAGGCCGCCGCGGGGACTCACGCAGACGTTGTCCGGCGCGGCCATGAGCGAAGCGTCGGGCGATTCGAAGAGGAGGGTCAGGACGCCGTCTTCGGCGCCTGTGGAATGATATTCCCACACCTGCCCCAGGCGTTCGTCGCCGCCGCGGGTCGCGGTGAAGAAGATACGGCCGTTGCCGTACCAGCATCCCTCCAGGCGGTCGAAGGCGGCGCCGCCCTTGTCCGCCCCCTCCTTGTACACAAGGTTCCGGTCCAGGCCGGCTCCTGCCGGATCGGGGTCTTCGATCTCCACCCACGTCACGGGCAGGGACGTGCCCATGGTCTGTCCCGTGCGAGTGTCGTATCCCGGCCGGTCCTTTATCGCGAGCATGCGCAGGCGGCCGCCCCGGGCGAGTTGGCCGGGATGGTCGGGTATGTACTGGAAGAATCCGCTCGGGTTCTGGTCTTCGGTCTCGTACACGATGCCGGTGGCGGGATCGACGGCTATGGCCTCGTGGACGAACCGTCCCATCTGGGTAAGGGGTTCGGCGGGCACGCTCTCTTCGGCATCGGCGGGCACCTCGAAGCAGTATCCGTGGTTCTTGTCGTAACCGCCCAGGTACTGGAGCCACCGTGCACTGAAGAACCGGTCCGTGCCCATCGTCGTCTCTTCGCAGGTGATCCAGGAACCCCAGGGCGTGGGGCCGCCGGCGCAGTTGTGCAGCGTCCCGCCCACGCTCACGAAATCGCGGACCAGTTCGCGGGTATTCGGATCGACGATCAGCGTCGTGACCCCGCCGGGCGCCGTGGGATCGTAGGCCGCGGCACGGCTGCCGATGGCTTCGACCGGACTGCCTGTATTGATTTCGTGATTGCGCAGGAGCCGCACCATCCCGTCCTTCGCAAAGGCGGCCATGCCGTCGTGGGCGGCAGGGGTGGGATGGCCGTCCGACATGAGTCCGCCCTTCTTGCCGAAGACGGTATAGGAGAATCCCTGCGGCAGTTCAAGCAGGGTTTCCCCCGTGTTCTGCGAGGGTACGGGCGAAAGGGGTCCGTATCCCCCTTCCCCCCGGGGCGCGACAAGGCGGGGGTACCCGTTGGCCATGGCCCGTGCTCTACGGGCGATCAAACCCTGCAGCGCCGAGGCGCCGACGGTCAGGGCTCCAACGGATACGGCGGTGTTTCGAATGAAGGAACGTCGGCTCAGTCGGGACACGTTTGCAGATCTCCTTATAACATTGCCCCGCAATGGCAGCGAAGCGAAAGACGTGTCGAATCACGATAGGAATCGATAGGTAATGTAGTCAAGCCGGTTCATGAAATCAAGGTGCGTTACATGGTATTTTGCATCATGTTCATCCCAGTTTGATGCATACCAGACCGGTGACGATCAGAAGCACGGCGCAGACCTTCATCAGGGTGACCCGCTCCTTGAGAAAGACGAATCCCAGCACGGCACCGAGGACCACGGCGAACTCCCTCAGCGCGACGATGTAGCCCACTTGGCCCACGGTCATGGCAAACAGGATCATGAGGTAGGCGGCGGTGGATCCGACGCCGATCAGGGTCGCGGCACGCCAGGTCTCCGCCAGTTTGCGCCAGAGGCGTCCGCGGTCACGGACGGCGACCAGCGGGGTGACCAGCGCGGCGCTCAGCATGAACATGCCGAAGATATAGACGACGGGATGGACGATACTCACGCCCACTTTGTCCACGAGGGAGTAGCTGACGATCGTTGCGCCCACCCCCAGCGCCGAGACGAAACCGCGCCTTGCGTCCCTTGCGCGCCCGACGATTGAGACCCCCATCGAGAGTATGCCGATACAGATCAGGGCGATGCCGGACACGCCGAAGGGCGTCAGCGACTCATCCAGCAGAAGCCATCCCAGGAATCCCGTGAGGCCTATTCCCGATCCGCGGGCGATGGGGTAAACCAGGGAGATCTCGCCGTGCTGGTAGGCGCGGGCCAGCAGCAGGAAATAAAAGGAGTGGATGATCCCCGTGGCCACCACGTACAACCCGCCGTCCGCCAGCATAGACAAAAATCCCGCCGTGCCTCGGGAAACGGCTACGCCCGCCACGAAGGGCAGCAGCACGAGGCCGCTGATCCACAGGGACCACCAGAACACGGTGAGGTCCCCGGCGTTTTGGCGGGCTACGAAGTTCCACGTGGCGTGCAGTACGGCGGAGAGCAGGACGAAGACGAATAGGTCAGTGGGCATGGATGGGAATTGGAGTGGGCTGGTCCAGGGTGGAGAAATGGACTGTTGTCAGGCCGGTGGGCCGGCATCGACATGCGAGACGGCGCGAGGACGGGAACGGGCCGATTCCTATATGGTTGTAATGCGCGGGTGTGTCAACGATATAATCCCTGTGCGGACCGGGTGATGTCTAAATCCATTTGGGTCGACCGCCTGCGCAATGTACCTTGGGATGCGCGGCCTTTACTTTCATCACGCAGCACATCTTCTCGAAATAAGGAAACTGTATCGACACCGCCCGGGTTCAGGTTGATTCCGGAGTACCGCACCGGGTTCCGTGTGTCAGGAGCACCTCGTGATCCGCCACTACATCGTATCCGCTTTCCGGCACATCGCGAAGAGCAAAGGCGTGTTCGCCGGAAATGTCTTCGGATTCACCCTGAACTTCATCGTGGTGATCTTCGGGCTGAACTACGTCCTCTTCGAAATGTCCTACGACAGATTTCACGAAAATGGAGACCGGATTTACCGCGCTATAGTCGAAGTTTCCGCGTTCGACGACGTACTGTCCCAGACATCCGGTCCGCTGGCGCCTACGCTCGAAGAAGTCTATGCTGAAGTGGAAACGGCCGTACGAATCCACTATATGCAGTCTTTAGGACTCAGAGCGTCTCTCGATGAACAGGCTGAATTCAGTTTCTATAACGTCGCCTATGCGGACCCCGAAGTCTTTCGCATATTCTCATTCGGTCCGGTCACGCCGAAGACGATAGAAGAGTTCAACCGCCCGAACGCGGCGGTAATCAGCCGCACCGTGGCGGAACGGTTCTTCGGGGATGAGGATCCGACGGGGAGACAACTGTATGTAAACGGGCTGGGATCGGGGAGGTTGGATGTAATCGGCGTCATGGAAGATGTTCCCCGTTACTCCCATCTACGGCCCGATGTCTTTGTATCCTTCGCCACGGTGCCCGAAAACATGCTCAGCTGGGGAGCATATCAGTTCCTGACCTACGTGATGTTGACCGACAGTCGGGAAGAGACGTTACGTGGCCTCCGCGAGAAATTGAAAGGCTTCTCGGTACATTATCCCGAGATCTATAGAAATGCGCACGACCTCGAACCACTGTCCGACGTTTACTTCTCGCCATTCGCGTTCTGGGGGCAGGTAAAAGGCGACATCAACTACCTGTACTTCGCCCTCATATACCTGGTGCTGATATCGTGTATGACAGTGGCGAACTACATGAACATCAATATTGCCTACCTGATTCGACGGATGAAGGAGATGGGTGTGCGCAAGTCATTCGGGGCGGGCAGGGCCCAGGTAATCTGCCAGTTCGTGGTGGAGACCCTGGTGAACTGCCTGGCCGCAGCAGTTGTCTCGATCGTATGCGTACTGGTGTTGAGGGCGAGTCAGGTACCGCTCCTGGAACATCTTTCCCGCTCGGAGTTCAGCGTCGAATATATCGGATTCATGGGGCTTGCCTTCCTCGTCATCGGACTCGTTTCGGGGATCTGCCCGGCCTTTGTTTTTTACCGAATCAGCCCGGTCGACATGCTTGCGAACAGAGTATCCACCTCCTGGTCCGCCAACTCGTTGCGTAAGGGGTTGTTATTCTTCCAGCTTGTAATTTCCGTGGCACTGCTGATGCTCACCACGCTCTTCCACAACCAGGTGGCCTTCCTGACCGACAAGCCCTTGGGGTACGAGGAGAAGAACAAAATTGTCATTCCGTTATCCGCTTCGGTCGGCTGGCACCGGCGGCTGGCTGAACACTTCGAAAGGCATCCGGGAGTACGAGGGATCTGTTCCGCCACCGGTTACCCGGGAGGCTTCAGGAGGGCCAGGGTTTCAACAGCCGTGAAGGGCACCGATACCGAAGTAAATCTCCAGATCTTGACCGTGGGGCGAAACTTCCTTAGAACCTTCAAGATTCCATTGATTCACGGCAGATCTTTCGCAGAAGACGAGTTCCGCAACGCGGTATTGCTGAACGAATCCGCGTTCGACGCGATGGGTCTGGATGAGGACGACTTGGACACCGATCAGGTGATCGCGAACGAACTGGTGCGCGTGGTGGGCGTTACATCCAATTTCCATACCGAGTCACTTCATCACAGCATAGAGCCGGCTATGCTTAAACTCCGTGGCTGGGGCCTGACCCACCTGATGGCGGATATCCATCCTTTGAATCAGGAGGAAACCCTGGACTACCTGTCACGGACCTTCGGTGAGCTGCTACCCGACACCAGGTTTGAATATTTCTTCCTGGATGCGAAGCTGGAAGAACTCTACAGCAGCGACCGGCAGATCCTGGATACGCTCCTCCTGCTGGCCCTGATCGCCTTCGCGCTCGCCGTCGCGGGTATCTACAACTACGGGGTGTTCTTCACGCTCAACAGGATCCGTGAAGTCGCCATCCGAAAGATTCACGGCGCCTCTGCCGGCGACATCATCCGGATGAACGTCGCGGCCATGTCCAGGTCCGTCGCCCTGTCCCTGGTCATTGCGCTTCCCGTCGTCTACTGGGTGTACGGTCGCTGGATCTCCCAGTACGCGTACCGCGCGGATGTGTCCCCGTTCCTGGTTGCCCTTCCCGTGCTCGCCGTTTATGTTCTGACCTGTATCATGGTTACCCGCGAAACGCTGAAAACCGCCGGCATGAAACCGGCTGAAGTAATCCAGAACGTTCAGCAGTGACCCACGGCCATCCGGCCCCCGAAAGGAACCATCATGCCCCTGAAATTCGCCTGCCTGGGCCTGTGGCACAGCCACACCGTCATGCACATCCGCGATGCCGCGAGCCGGCCCGGCGAATTTCAGCTCGCCGGCGCCTACGAGCCGGATCCCGCGATCAGGGACGCGAAGCTGGGCGATTGGTCGGCAGATCTCCCGGACATCCCCGTTTTCGAATCGGTGGAGCAGGCGCTGGACAGCGACGCGGAGGCAATCATTTGCGAGGGCCGCGTTTCGGAAAACCTGGATTACGCCGAGCAGGCGCTGGAGGCCGACAAGCACGTGCTGTTGGAGAAACCGGCGGGCGTGGACATGCGCCGGCTCGAACGGCTTCACGACACGGCGCGGCGCAAGAACCTGCATCTCCAGATGGCGTACATGTGGCGGTATAATCCGGCCATCGCGGAAATGATCCGGTTGCGTAGGGCCGGCGCGCTGGGCGGTCCTTTCTATTTCCGTGGACACATTCCGAAACCCATGGCCTATCATGCCCGGCTGGTGGAGGAACTGGACTGGTACAAGGGCTCGCTCTACTTCGAAATGGCCGGCCACCTCGTGGACATCATGGTCACGCTGATGGGCAGGCCGAAGGCGGTGCATTCGACACACGCCCGGTACTACGGCGGGCAAAAACACGTCGACAACGCGGTGGTCGTCCACGTTTTCGAAGATGACGCCCTGGGCACGATCGACACCGCGTCCATGCACGTGGAGAGCGGCCTGACCCGTCGGATCGAGGTATACGGTACGGGGGGGACGGCCATCCACACCCCCACCGGATCGAACAACCTGGCGCTGTCCCTCAAGCGGCCCTTCGAACAGTATGCCGCGGGGTGGCAGGAGTTGACTGTTCCCACGCCCCCGGGGCCGCCTTCGCTGTTGACCGAACTCGCGGCCTGTATATCCGGCGCGAAGGAGCCTGACTATACCCTGGACCACGATATGGCGGTGCATCGCACCCTGTTCGAAGGATGCGGCATTACGGACGGTTCGGCGATGACGGACGCGCCCCATTCGGCAAAAAGCGGTTGACAGAAATCTCGTGATTCGTATATTTAAAGTAAAGACGACGCGGGGTGGAGCAGTCTGGTAGCTCGTTGGGCTCATAACCCAAAGGTCGGAGGTTCAAATCCTCCCCCCGCTACTCCGATTGATCAGGGGCGGTTCCCGGACCGCCCCTGATTTTGTTTATGCCCTTTCTGGTAGGCCTGCTCCTCGGCGGACCTGCCGCAGTGGAGCGACTGTGGCGGAGTTGCTGTGGCGGATCTGCTGCGGAAAAGCGCCTGGAGACCGATCATCGCACAGCACGACAATCATAGCGCAGCACGTCAATCAAAAGGAACGCCCGATGGCTGAAATGACCGGTTTCCGGCTCATTGCGGAGATGATGCACGGCTACGGGATCAGGACCGTCTTCCACGTGCCCTACGTCCTGGACGGCGCCCTCGTGGAAATGGAGAAACTGGGCATTCAACGGGTAAGGTGCCATTCAGAAAAAGCCGCCGCTTACATGGCGGACGGCTACGCGCGGGTTGTCCGCGGTCCCGGCGTCGCCATGGCGCAGTCCGTGGGCGCGGCCAATCTCGCCGCCGGGCTCCAGGACGCCTGGCTCGCCTGTTCGCCGGTCATCGCCGTCACGGGCCGCTGGATGCCCCATTACCTCTACCGTCAGGCCTACCAGGAAATCGATCACCGTCCTCTCTACGACCCGGTGACTAAGTTCAACGCCTACGTAGACGACGCGGAACAGATTCCCCTCCTGCTGCGCCAGGCTTTTCGCGAAGCCACCACGGGCGCGCCCCGTCCGGTCCACCTGGACTTCCTGGGCCTGTCCGGCGATCTCGCGGCGGCCCCGAAGCTCGACGCCGACGTGACCGTCGAAACGTCTTTCCGCCGATACCCGGCTTTTCGTCCCGAACCGGAGCCCGGCCGCATAGCGGAGGCGGCGCAACGCATCGCGCGGGCGAAACGGCCGGTTCTGGTTGCCGGGGGCGGGGTCACCGCCTCGGGCGCGCAGGCGGAGGTGGTCCGTCTGGCGGAGCGGCTTTCGGTCCCCGTGGCTACCTCGCTCAATGCAAAAGGCGCGATTCCTGAAAACCATCCCCTTTCGGCCGGAGTGGCGGGCACCTACTCTCGAAAATGCGCCAACGAGATCGTCTCCGAGGCGGATCTTGTGGTTTTCATCGGCAGCCACACCGGTGGCCAGGTCACCCACTTCTGGCAGATTCCCCGCCCGGGGACGCCGGTTATCCAGATCGACGTGGATCCCTCGCAGATCGGCCGTAACTATCCCGCCGAAGTCGCCATCCAGGGCGACGCGAAGGTAACGCTGGAGCGTCTGATCGAGGCCGTGGAGCCGGTACCGCACAGGCCGGCCTGGACGGGAAGGGTGCGGGAACACGTGGACGGCTGGCGGGCCGAATTCGATGGGCTGCTTCGGTCCGACGTCGTACCGATCCGTCCCGAGCGCCTGTGCCGCGAAATCACCGATTTCCTGCCATCGGACGCCATCCTCGTCTCGGATACGGGCCATGCCGGCATCTGGACAGGGACCATGATCGAAATCACACAGCCCGGACAGACCTATCTGCGCTGTGCCGGATCGCTGGGCTGGGCCTTCCCCGCGGCCATGGGCGCGAAGTGCGCCGCGCCGGACCGGCCGGTCATCTCCTTCACGGGCGACGGCGGATTCTGGTACCACCTCGGGGAACTGGAAACGGCCGCGCGATTCGGCCTCCACACCGTCACGGTGATCAACAACAACCGTTCCTTCAACCAGTGCCGGGACGCTTTCGAAGGAGCGAGCGGCGGTCGCGACCGGAGTTCGGACGACCTCTGGGTCTTCGAGGACGTGAACTTCGCCGAGGTGGCCAGGTCCATGGGATGTCTGGGCATACGCGTGGAGGAGCCGTCAGCTATTCGGCCCGCGCTGGAACGGGCCGTCGCGGCGGACGGACCGGTCGTCGTCGACGTGGCCACCGATATCGACGCCATGGCGCCGACGGCCTACGTGCCGGAGTGAGGCAACCCGGATCGGGAAGACTGTCTGTTGAAATGTCGGACGCCGCCGTCGTTTAGAAGCGGGCGCTCTCGCTGTCCGGAAGGATCCCGCCCTCGTCCCTGGGCAGGACCGAAAGGGGCAGCGCGATGGAGGATCCGGCGTCGACTGGAAGGGTGACCCCCGTGATCCAGCGGGACTCGTCTCCGGCCAGGAAGACGGCCGCGTGGGCCACGTCCCAGGCCGTGCCCTCGGTGCCCAGCGGCGTGGAGCGCCGTCTGAGTTCCCTGTGTTCCTCCGACAGACCGGCGGTGAAGGCCCCGTGCAGGTGTCCCGGGGCGAGGCAATTCACGCGGATCCCGTCCCTGCCGTGCTGTACCGCCATGTTGATGGTCAGGGCGATGACCCCGCCCTTGGACGTTTCGTAGGCGACGTTGTAGGACCATCCGCTCCGGAAACCGTCGATGGACGCCACGTTGATGATGGAACCGCCCCCGGACGCCGTCATCGCCGGTATGGCGTACCGGCTTGCGAGCATCATGGCCTTGATGTTCACTTCCATGATCTCGTCCCAGTGCTCCTCGCGTACGTCCACCACCGTGCCTGGATAGCTGAGACCCACGTTGTTGAAGAGGATGTGGAGCCCGCCGTACCGGCTTACCGCGGTTTCGGCCATGGCCCGGCAGTCCGCCGACCGGGTCACGTCCCCGGTGAAGATCGACGCCGTACCTCCTTCCTCCTCGATGATGGCCAGCGTCTTTCCGGCGTTCTCCTCGCTTCGGTCCGCCAGCAGCACCTTCGCGCCTTCCCGGGCCAGGAGCACGGCGGTCGCCTGTCCCGTACCCGGTACCTCGCTTTGCGTACCCGCGCCTGTCACGATGGCCACCTTGCCGTCCAGCCGGGGTTTTCGAGTCGTCATCGAAACTCCCTGTTTTAGAAGATCTCTGCGCCGCCCGACACCACCAGGTCCACGGCCGTGAGGTAATCCGATTCAGAAGAGGCCAGAAAGGCGATCGTCTGGGCCACGTCGTCGCCCCGGGCCACCCGGCCGAGGGGTGAGATGTCGGCCTTTTCCTGGATGAACTCCTGATGGGCTTCGCTGTCTTTCCACGATCTGCCCAGGACAGCGCCATCGGATACGGCCTCGGCGATGAATCCCACGCGTTCGGTATCGACCGCGGTGGGCGACACGGAATTGACGTTGATCCCGTGGGGGCCGAGTTCCTGTGCGAGGGCCTGGGTGAACCGGATGATGGCGGCCTTGGAAGCGCAGTACGCGGAAAACCTCTTCCGCCCGGTTTTACCCGACGTGGAGGCGATGTTGATGATCTTGCCGCCGCTACCCCGTTCGATCATATGGCGTGCCGCGGCCCGGCACATGAGGAACACGCCCTTGGCATTGACGTTCATCTCCTTGTCCCAGGCTTCTTCCTCCATATCGACCACGAGCACCCGGTCCTTGCCCGGCAGGGAGCCGGCGCCGTTCACCAGGATGTCGAATTGCCCGAACCGGTCGATCCCCCGTGATACGAGGTTTTCGACCTGGTCCGCTTGCGAAACGTCGGCCAGGATGGCTTCAGCTTTGCCGCCCGCAGCCTCGATCTCGCGAACCACCGAGGGCAGTCCTTCCCAGTCCCTGGAATCGTCGGGATAGGGATTGGCTATCAGGTCGCTGACGATCACGTCGGCGCCTTCCCGCGCAAGCCGCGTAGCGACGGCCCGGCCGATGCCCCGTTCCCCGCCCGCGCCGGTGACCAGGGCTGTCTTGCCTTGGAGGTTGTACATTATTCGTTCCTTTGGACGGCCTGTTCCTGCGTCATTCGGTCAAATCGTAAATCTCAGTTGCATTCCCAGAGCGCGTACGATACGAATCACCGTGGAGAACGCAGGATTGCCGCTCTCCGACAGGGCCTTATATAAACCCTCGCGGCTCATTCCGATTTCGCGGGCCAGCCAACTCATGTTTCCCGAACGAGCGATGTCATTCAAGGCCGCACGAATCAGGCTGCCGTCACCGGGATCTTCTTTCGCGCATGCTTCCAGGTAGAGGCGCGCATCTTCAGCGCTATGCAGGTGATCCGCCGCGTCCCACTTTGTGAAAGATTCGGTCATTTCCGACTCCATGCTTTCGCCAATCGTCCAGCGCGATCTATGTCCCTCTGTTGGCTGTCTTTGTCACCTCCGCAAAGAAGAACCAAATACGCACCGTCCCGAATAAAGTAGAGGCGGTAACCGGGACCGTGATGCACACGCATCTCGAACAGCCCGCGCCCCAACGGTTTGATATTACTCTTATTGCCCAACGAGACGTTGCGTAGTCTTGCATTGATACGTGCAATCGCGCTTCGATCAATCAGACCACGTATCCAACGTCTGAACGTTGCGCTTTCAATTACTTCTATCATTCGTAAATGTAAACTATGGTTCACACATGTCAACCATAATTCATACTTGGCCGTGTGAGACCAGAAACAGTTAGCATGCTGGATTACAGCAGATTTACATCTACGAATACAGTATAGTTTTTACCTGCGTTCTCGCGCGGTACGATCCTATTCACCCTCTCTCCTCGGTCGCACCACGGTCTCGCCGTCGTCCTCCACCAGGGGGTGGTGATAGATGTAAGGCGGTTCCAGCACGGCCCGCTGCGCCTCGGTCAGCTCCGCGGTCCATTCGGGCAGGGCGGCTTCGTAGATACCGCCGGCGTAGTGGAGATACTTGGGTGTATACCGGTACAGGGCGACCCTTCGGTCATGCTTTCCATGCCAGGGCAGCGTGCCGTGGGCGGTGGCCTCGTTGAAGATCACCAGGTCGCCCGCTTTCTGGACGATATGATAGACGAGGTCCTGGTTGGCCTCCCAGGTCAGGATATTCTCGGGACAGGGCAGGTTGGCCTTGTGGCTGCCCGGTATGACGCAGAGACCGCCTGCGCCGGGATCCACGTCCGCCAGGGCGAACTGGCAGACGATCAGGCCGGAACGCATGCGCCCGTTGTGATAGTGGTAGTAGCGGGATCCGTTAAAGGTGGCATTCCCGGATCCGTGGATCTTGAGCCCCTCGCAACCCGCTTCGGCGATCAGCACGTCGACGCCGTGGTCGAGCTTCCAGCCGCGCCCGAAGAGGGTGTTGAGATAGGGAATGATCTTCGGATGGGTCAGAAGATCGCGGAAGGGCTGGCACCAGGGCTGCGGCCAGGTGAGCATGCCCTCGTAGTGGCGAAAGGGGGCGCATTTGCCTTCGAAGGGCCTGCCTCGCCAGTCGCCGCTGAGTTCGTTGGGCCCGTCATAGGAACCGAGCCGGTCCGGATTGGCGTCGAGCGCTTCGTTCAGCGCACTGACTTCGTCCTCGTTCAGGAAACCCCGGACGTGAAGAAACCCCTGCAGATCGTACAGGTACTGTTCCTCTTCGCTCATGGTCGAAAAGGCCGGTATTTCGGCCATGGAGAGTCCTCCCCGGATGCTGTGAATCCTGGTCTGGATGGTGGGTGTATACGCACCAGAAGATAACCGGACGGGTGACGCGCGCAACGATAAAACGACAATCCGAAACCCTTCGACGAGGCCCACAAAATGCCTTGACACCCGGGTCCGTCCCGGTTAACCTCTCGGAGTCCGTTTCCAGTCACGGACCTTGTTGCCTTACCTTTAAAAACACCGTTTTAATTCCGGGATGCCGTGTCCGAAGAACCCGAAGTACCCGAGCAGATCGAAGCGCAACATCTCGACCGTCCGACTGTGCCCGAACTGGACGAGATCCTCGGCGTTCCCTTCAAGGTACTCGACGACGGGTTCGTCCGCGTCGTGGACTACATGGGCAGCGATCATTCCATCGTGCAGGCCGCCCGCGTATCCTACGGCGCCGGAACCCGGCAGGTCCACCAGGACCGGGGGCTGATCCGCTATCTCATGCGGCATCAGCACACCACCCCTTTCGAGATGTGCGACATCAAGTTCCACCTTCGGGTGCCAATGGACTGCTGGCGGCAATGGATCCGGCACCGGACGGCCTCTGTAAACGAGTACAGCACCCGCTATTCGCTGGCGATCGACGCGACTCAGACTACGCCGCCCGATGCGTGGCGGCTTCAGGCGGAGGGCAATCGACAGGGAAGCAGCGGTTTCGTCGACGCGGAACAGGGTGCGCGTTTCACGAAAAAGGAACAGGAACTCCAGGAGGCGGCCCGGACCCGTTACGAGGAACGCATCGAGGCTGGCATCGCCCGGGAGCAGGCCCGCAAGGACCTGCCCCTGTCCACGTACACGGAAGCCTACTGGAAGGTAAACCTCCTGAATCTTCTGCGTTTTCTTCTGCTGCGCATGGATGATCACGCCCAGTGGGAGATCCGGCAGTACGCCCATCTGATCGGGCACAAGATCGTATCCGCGTGGTGTCCCATGGCGTGGCAGGCCTTTCTGGATTACAGCGTAAACGCCATGCAACTGACCCACCTGGATTGGGAAATCATCCGGGCGATTCAGGCTGGAGATGACTCAAAGTTGAACGAACTGCTGGTGAAGTACCGGTTTGCTTCAAAGTCCGGGACCCTGCGCCGCAGCCGGGAGCGGGACGAGCTCGAAGCCAAGCTGCGGAAGCTGAGTATTCCGATTCCGTGGCGGTCCGGCGACCGATGAGCCAAGGCAAACCGGAGCCCGTCTCCCGAAGGTACGACGTCCCCGACGCCCATGCCCGTGCCGGGATCCGCGAGGCCCTGGAGAGACTCGGTCCGTCGGAGCGCAAGACCGAAGCCTGGTGCGACTGGGTGTTGGTATTCGAGGACGAAAGGGAAAAACTGGTTCTCAAGCAATACCAGAAGGGTACCCTGATGATCCAGGGCAGGGCGGGACACCTGCTCCAGGTGATCCTGCACGTTCTTTCACCCTTTCTGGATGGGCCCGGGGAAACGGCCGCGGCAGATTCCGGTGGCGCGAAGACGGAAAAAAAGGCAAAGACGCGGAAGCTTCCCCTTCCGCACATCGGCACGGACGAGTCCGGCAAGGGTGACTATTTCGGGCCCCTGGCAGTCGGCGGCGTCATGGTGGAAACGGCGTCCCGGGAACGGCTCGCAGCCTTGGGCATACGGGATTCCAAGGAACTGTCCGATGCAAGGTGCCGCGAACTGGCAGCCGAGATCCGGCGTATCTGCGTCGAACGATATCGCGAAGTGATCATACCGCCGGAACGGTACAATACGCTGTACGAGGAATTCCGAAGGGAAGGCAGGAATCTCAACCATCTTCTGGCATGGGCTCACGCCCGGGCAATCGAAAGCCTGTTGGCATGCGCCCCATGCAGGTTGGCCGTGGCGGATCAGTTCGGTAACGAACGCTACATTCGATCCAGTCTCATGAACAAGGGCCGGGAGATCGAGTTGATCCAGGAACACAGGGGAGAAAGGTACCTGGCCGTGGCCGCGGCATCCATTCTCGCCCGGGACCGCTTCCTGGAGTACCTGGACAGGCTTTCTGGCGAGGCCGGCCTTACGCTGCCCAAAGGCGCCGGGCCGCCGGTCGTCACCGCCGCCCGGGAATACGTCAAGCGGCACGGGGTGGATAAACTGTCCCGCGTGGCCAAGTTGCACTACAAGACCACGGCCCAGGTTGTGTGAACCGGGCAGATCAGATATACTCCAATTAACAGAAAAACAGAACAAAAAAAGTGATGTAAAACGGATGGGAAGGGAGTCCGGTCCGAATGCGACCAACGACGGTTTACGCCCATACGAGATTTCAGATTGCGCCAGTCGATCCGAGGATCTTCGGAGGATTCCTTGAACATATCGGCCGGGCCGTGTACGAAGGCGTGTACGACCCGGACTGCGGGCATGCGGACGAGGACGGGTTCCGCACGGACGTCATGGAGGCGATGAAAGGTCAAGCCATGACCGTCATGCGGTATCCCGGGGGAAACTTCGCGTCCGGCTACCACTGGATGGACGGCGTGGGCCCGCAGAAGCTGCGTCCCACTGTGCGCGAACTCGCCTGGCAAAGCGTAGAGCCTAACGCTTTCGGAACCGACGAATTCATCCGGCTGTGCCGTAAGATGGACTGGCAACCCATGCTCACGGTAAACCTCGGCACGGGCTCGCCGGAGGAAGCCCGGAACTGGGTCGAGTACTGCAATTGCCCCGCGGGCACGAACTTCGCCGACATGCGGAGGGGCAACGGGGAGGAGATGCCCTACGATGTCGTCCTGTGGTGCCTGGGCAACGAGATGGACGGCCACTGGCAGCTCGGCCACGTGCCGGCGGACCAGTACGCGATCCGGGCCCAACAGGCCGCGAAGATGATGAAGGACGCGGACCGGCGGATCGAACTGGTCGCCTGCGGTTCCTGCTCCGTGGACATGTTCGACACCTACATGGAATGGGATCGCCAGGTCCTCGACTATCTGGGCGACTACGCCGACTATATCAGCCTGCATCGTTACGTGGGCAACCCGAAGGACGATACGCCCGACTACCTGGCGGTCACGAATTCCATTGATCAACAGATCGAGGAAATGGACGCGGTTTGCCGGTACATCCAGGCTAAGCGCAGAAGCCCGAAGCGCACGTACCTGTGCTTCGACGAATGGAATGTCTGGTACAAGAACCACGAAACCGACGGTGAGGGCAAATTCGCGCCGCACCTGGTGGAAGAGGTGTACAATCTCGAAGACGCCCTCGTGGTCGCCGGTTTCCTGAACAGTTTCGTCCGCCACGCCGATACGGTCCGCATCGCGAACATCGCCCAGATCGTCAACGTCATCGCCCCGCTGATCACCCGCGGCGACGAGTTGCTCGTACAGTCCATATACCATCCTTTCACGATGTACGCGGGGCGGAACAAAGGCACGGCGCTACGGACCTTCGTGGACGGCACGGGGTACAAGAGCGAAAGCTATGGCCGGGTGAATTACGTGGACGCCGCCATGATCCAGGAAGACCGTAAACTGCACGTCTTCGCCACGAACCGGAGTACGGACGGCTCCGTCCCGCTGCGCATCGTCCTCGAAGACCGGCCGATCGAGTCCCTCGTCAGCGCCGAGATCCTTACCGGAGGCGGCGATCCAAAGGCCGCCAATACATTCGAGCGGCCCGACCTGGTCGGTAAAAAACCATTCCAGGAGATCAAGGTCGCCGCGGGCAGGGTTCAGTGCTTCCTCCCGCCGCTCGCCTTTGCGGCGATGACCTTCGAACTCGAGAAATGGTAGGCCGCGGCGTAACCGGTCGTCAACGTTCGGCGTGACCGGTCGTCAACATTCGGCGTCACGTCCCGGCTGACTGCCGCAACGAAGTCGCATCCTTTCATGCCAGAAAACCCTTCTCCCCGGAAACTTTCCCGCCGCGACGCACTGAAAGTCGGCGGCGGCGCCCTGCTCGGTGCGGCCGTGTTCGGTTGCGGCGGCGGTGACGACCGGACGGCCGTTCAGTTCATGACGGCCCAGACCCGTGAGAAGCATCGGTCCCTCGAGCCGCTCATCGCCGAGTTCATGGAGATCCACCCCGGGATCCGCATAGAGCACGTCAAGGTGCCCTGGGACCAGGCCCATTCGAAGTATCTCACGGCAATTCTGGGAGGCGCTCCTCCCGACGTCATGTCTATTCCCAGCTGGTGGGTGACCGAGTTCCGCGCCATGGGCGCCCTCGAGGACCTCGGACCCTGGGTGCGGGACTGGCCCTATCTGCAGGGCTACACGGAGCAGGTGAAGAGGCTGACCCGGGCGACCATGGCCTTCGACGGCGACCAGGTATTCGGCCTGCCTACGGAAGTGGCCGTCCGTTCCATGTTCTACCGCACCGAGTGGCTCGATGAGCACGACCTGAAGCCGGCGGAAACACGAGAGGATTGGCGCGCGCTGCTCGAGAAGATCACGGACCCGGCCCGCCAGCGCTATGGATACGCCCTCCGCGGCGCACGGGGCGGATTCTGGTCGTGGTGGCCCATCGCCCAGGAATACGCCGGGAGCAACGCGTGGTTCGACGAGGACCACCAGTGCGTAATCAACGGTCCGGACCACGTGGCGGGACTGTCCTACTGGAACGATCTCTACCAGGACGGCCTCGCGCCGCCCGATTCACTGAACTGGGGCTTCAACGAACTGGTGCAGGGGTTCTGGTCGGGACTCTGCGGCACAATGGAACAGGACCCGGAGGTTGTCCGGACCTGCCTGGAGCACGGCCTGGACGAGGATACCCTCGCCATCACGGTCATGCCTGCCGGTCCGCGGGCCCGCGTGGCCCTGTCCGACGGTGGATATACTTCCATGTCTTCGGCTTCACGGCACAAGGACGAAGCCTGGACCTTTCTCAGCTGGCTGATGGCGCCCGAACAGCGGCTTCGGTACTGCAGGGACGTCAACATGATCCCGCCCTTCGCCGAGGCTATGAAGGACCCCGCTTTCGGGCAGGGCCTCTACCGGTCCTTCGTGGAAATGGTGAGCGATCCGGCCATCATACAGAACTGGTATCCCAACTACCTGCCGGAGATGGGAGAGTTTCTCGAGGTGCGCGTAACCGAGGAGCACCAGAAAATGCTGCTCAAGAGGCAGTCGCCGCAGGAGACCCTCGACCGGCTGGCCGATTTCCTTACACAGGCGCAGCGGAAGTACGTGGACCGTCACGGTCCTGATACGCCGCGGCCGCCGGTGTAGCGCGCCAGGAAACTGTTTGGCATGACAGGACATCGGAACAGGTATGCGCCACGGATTCCCGTTACGAAACCTGCCACCATGCGTCATCAGGCAAAACCCGTCATGATACCCCGGCGCCTTACCCGCCGTGATATGCTGCGCCTCGGCGGCACGGCCGTCGCGGGCGCGGCTGTGCTGGGTTGCGGAGGCGGGGACGACCGCCGGACCGTCACGGTATTCAGCCCGATGGGCGAGGTGAAGAATCAGGCCCTTGCCCGGCAGGTCGACCGTTTCATGGCCCTTCGGGACGACTTGCGCGTGGAAGTGATTCCCGCGCCTTGGGACCAGGGCCACGCCAAACTGCTGACCATGATCGCCGGCGGGAATCCACCCGACGTGATCACGGCGACGGGCCAGTGGATGGCCGAGTTCCGGGCCATGGGCGCCATCGAGGACCTGACTTCCTGGTACGCGTCGTGGCCCCATCGTGGCGCCTTCACCAGGACGGCCCTGCTCCGGTGCGAAAGCAGCACGGCCATCGAGGACGGCCGGGTCTACGGGCTGCCTTTGGAACTGACGACGCGGGCCATGTTCTACAGGAAGCAATGGCTGGACGAGCAGGGCCTGGAGCCCGCGGAGACCCGGGCCGGGTGGCGCGCGCTGCTGGAGCGGATTACGGACCGGGACAGAGACCGTTACGGCTACGCCCTGCGCGGCGCCCGCGGGGGCTTCTGGACCTGGTGGCCCATACTGGAGGAGTTCTCCGGCACGAACGAATGGTTCGACGGGGACCACAACTGCATCATAGGCAGCCCGGCGCACGTGGAAGGGCTGACCTACTGGAACGACATCTACCGGGACGGGCTGGCGCCGTCGGACTCGGTGAACTGGGGCTACAACGAACTGGTGCAGGGCTTCTGGTCCGGAATCTGCGGGTGCATCGAGCAGGACCCCGAAGTGGTGCGCACCTGCCTGGAACACGGCATGGACGAATCGACCCTGGCCACCGCCCCCATGCCCGCCGGCCCCCGGGCCCACGTGGCGTCCAACGACATCTGGATCCTCTCGATTTCGAGCGGCGCGCAGCACCCGGACGGGGCGCTGGCTTTCTACGAGTGGATGATGTCGCCGGACCAACTCATCGCCTACAGCAAGGACGCAAGCGTGTTGCCGACGGTGAAGCAGGGCATGGACGACCCCTATTTCGGCCAGGGATTCCTGCGCCCGTTCATGGACATGGCCACCGATACGAAACTCCTGCAGAACTGGTATCCGAGCTACCTGCCCGAAATGGGTGAATTCATCGAGGTGCTGGTCACCGAAGAACAGCAGAAGATGCTCCTCGGCAGGCAGTCGCCGCGGGAAACGCTCGACCGGCTGGCGGACTTCCTGAACCGGGCCCAAAAGCGTTACGTGGATCGCCACGGTTCCGATACGCCCCGGCCGCCGGCCGCTTCGTAACCGGGCCGCGCCATGAAAAAAGCCGAACCCTACCTGCTGCTGACGCCCGCTTACCTGCTCATCGCGGGATTCCTGTTCTACCCCATGGCCACCGTATTCCTGCTTTCGCTGCGGGAATACCAGCTCATGGATCCCCTCAACACCCCTTTTGTCGGCCTGGGCCAATACGCCGCCATGCTGGACGACGAGTACTTCTGGCGGAGTCTCTGGAATTCCGTGGTCTGGGTGGTCGTATCGCTGTGCTTCCAGTTCCTGCTCGGCTTCTGCCTGGCGCTGCTGCTCAATAGCGCGCGGTTCAGGGGCAGGGGGCTCTTCCAGGCCATCGTTTTCGCGCCCTGGGCGGTATCGGGTTTCCTGATCGCCATCATCTGGGCCTGGCTGCTCAACGGGGAATTCGGGCTGGTCAACGACCTGCTCATCCGCGCAGGGCTGCTGGATGAGAAAGTCGGGTTCCTGTCCCGCGGGGAGACGGCCCTGCTCTCCTGCGTGCTGGCCAATATCTGGTTCGGCGTCACCTTCTTCGCCGTCATGCTCTTCGCCGCCCTGCAGGCCATACCGCCGAGCCTGTACGAAGCGGCCGACATGGACGGCGCCACGGCGTGGCAGTCCTTCTGGCGCGTCACCGCGCCCATGGTGAAGCCGGCCATCGTCATCACCGTTCTTCTTCGGGCGATCTGGATATTCAACTGGGCGGATCTGATCTGGGTGATGACCGGGGGCGGTCCGGCCGGGGCGTCCCGCACCCTGGCGCTCTACGTGTTCCAGAAGGCCTTCCTCGGGCTGGATTTCGGGTATTCGGCCGCCCTGGGCGTCGCGCTGACCGTGCTTTCCCTGGTCTTTACCGCCGTGTTCCTCCGCATCACGAGGTTCCACGGTGACGAGGCTTCGATATGAGGATTGGAAAATGATCCGTCCGCATCCACTCAGCCGCCTGCTTCACGCAGCCGGACTAAGCGCTTTTTTTCTCTTCGCGGTCTTTCCCGTGTACTGGATGGTGGCGACTTCCCTGACGCCGGAGAAGGATCTCTTCGTCTGGCCCCTGCGGTATTTCCCGTCGGCGCCTACGCTGGAACATTACGCCGCGGCCTTCCTGCGGACCGATATCCCCCGGTTCTTCTCCAACAGCCTTACCGTCGCCAGCCTGGCCTCGGCCTGCACGCTGACTGTGTCGGTCCTCGGGGGCTACGCCCTCGCGCGCTACCGTTTCCGGGGCCGGCAGGCCACGCTCCTGGTCTTCCTGGCGACCCAGATGATGCCCGTGGTGGTGCTCATCGTACCTCTCTTCATCATCTTCCGCATGCTCGGCCTGCTCAACACCCTCTACAGCCTGATGATCGTGTACACCGTGCTGAACATCCCCTTCTGCACGCTCATGATGCAGGGATTCTTCGCGGGCGTGCCGTCGGAACTGGAGGAGGCCGCCATGGTGGACGGATGCAACCGGATGGGGGCGATCCTGCGCGTGGCCGTACCGCTGGCCCGTCCCGGCCTGATCGCGACTTTTCTATTCGCCTTCATCGGCGCCTGGAACGAATTGCTGTTCGCGGTGATGTTTCTGAACTCGGAATCCACCTTCACCCTGCCCGTCGGTCTGTACAACTTCATCAGCAAGTACGACATACACTGGGGACGCATGATGGCCGGCGCCACCCTGGCGCTGCTACCCGCGCTGGCCGTGTTCGCCTTCGTCCAGCGGTACATGGTTCGGGGACTGGCTTTAGGCGCCGTGAAGGGTTAGGGGGTGGACGGAAGGACTGTCCTGCGGCTGCTGCGCGTCGGATCAGGGCAGGAGGAGCGGGCGGACCCAGACGAGATATACTTGGCCGCCGGAACGGATCGCCTGGTGTTCGGTCAGGAGCCGGTATGCTTCGCGCGCGTCTGACCCGGCGAGTTCCCGGTATCCTCGCGGGCGCTTCCCCTTCACTTCGGCCAGGTCGATAGCATCCAGCGGCCAGTCCATGGCATCTTCGGACTGGTCCTCCATGTACCCGGGCAGTTTCTGCACGGCGATCTCGACGCGGTCCGGGACAAAGGGTTGGGCCCCGGGGTGGGAGAACCCGGAGAGGAAGTTGTTGAATTTGTACATGGCATTCCAGGCCGGGGCAATGACGTCGTTGACGGAACGGGCCTTGAGCAGCGCGGGAGAGTAAGTGTGCCGGCTCGGCGGGGCGTGCAGTCCGATCCAGATGGTCACCTTGTCGTTGCTTTCCCGAAAAGGTTCCTGTATGCTCCTGGCGTAGGGCAATTCGTTATCGATCCATTCGTTGGTCAGGCTCGACAGGCCGAAGCTGTTCTGCATTACCACGTACAGTCCGCCGAGCTCCTCCCCCTCCAGCCGGATCTGCCGGTGGGGCGTCTTGAAATCGTCGTCCCGGAATACGATGAGCCCGTTGCCATAGATTACGATCTGCGGCGTGCGGGAAAGGAAAACTTCGTGCACGGTGGTCGATGCCCGGACCATTTTACGCCAGATGGCCGGGTCGCCTTCGGATCCGTGGACTTCGGCGGCCGTGAGGAGTCCAGCCAATATGATCGGGAGCCACTTGATCAGGTTTCCGGTCATGTCATGTCTTCTTTTCATTTGATTGTCTTCTGATGCCGATGAGATGCAACCGTTGTAACCGATCTATGAACGAGGCGAAGCGGAGTTTTCACAAGCAGCGAAAGTGGCGGTGCCCTTCCTGCGGCCGCATACGGTTTCAACGTAACAGATCCAGGTACTGGTCCACCCGGACCGCCCGGTCCGCCCGGACCACCCGGTCCGTGAAACTCCGCCGCAGGGACTGAACGGCCAGACGGACGGTCCGTCTTGTCATCTGCTCAAACGCTCCACATGCTTTTCGTAGGTCGACCTGTGCGCGGGGTCGATCTTCATAAGCATGTCGTAGACTTCCCTGGAAGAGGCCGCATCAAGGACTTCCGTGGGGGATTCCGAACTGAATATATCCGCAAGTTGAAGGTAATGGGCATTCAGGAATTCCTTCAGACGCTCGTCCCGCGAGTCCTTTTCGTGCAGTTCCACCATGGTATCCACGGCCTGGCGGCAAAGCGTCCGGGCCTCCGCCGGCTTGTTTTCCTTCTGTGCCGCCAAACCCCGGTAATACCGGTTCCTGATCAGGCGATGGGGCTTGTATGCATCCGCCAGAATACCGTCGATCAGGTCCAGCCGTTCATCCCAACCCCGCTGAAATTCGCGGCTGAACCGGCCGTCCAGGGCGATAGCATTGGCGCGCTGGAAATGGCCGTCGCCGCCGTATTCCGTGTATTTGTCCAATTCGTGGCCGATCATGATATGAACGTAATAGTCGATCAGCCACGTCAGACCATTAAACTGCCGGTCGTCGTGCTGGAGCAGATCTTCCCGTTCGTACTCGAACAGCCACCACCGGTCCAGGTACTTCAGGTCCGTTCCGCTGTACACGGTCAGGCGCGAGCCGTACTGGGTCTTGACCCGGCTGCCCAGAAAGGCCAGTATCGCTTCGAACCCCACGTGCACCGGCTCGGGCAGGTCTTCCTCCAGCCAGTCCCATTCCTCGATGTAGTCGGCAAGCGTCAGGGCGAAGTCCGCCATCTGCTCGCGGTGCAGGACGGGCAGGGCTTCCAGGTGCACCAGGACCTCGGCATTCACCTGCTGCGCAACGGTTTCCTGCGGCGGCAGCACCAGCAGGCAGAGCGACAGCGCGACGGCCGGTGTCCAGGTGAATTTCCGGTATTTTCGGTGTAGCGTCGAATCCATGGGCGTGCTCCCGTGAACCGGGATTCCCTTTTCGGTCATCAATCGTCGGAAAGCTAACTGCGGGAACGCGGCATGTCAAGTCCATCCCGCGTGGCCGCAACCCCGGTGCCGACCACGGTGCGAGCCTTGACACCCGGGTCTCCGGGCTGTATTTTTGCCGTCCATAGTGCAGGTTGGTCCGGTAGAGCAGCCCGGTGCGGGGCGGCGGCCGGACTGGCGGGACCGGCCGGACTGGTCGGACCACGCCTCCGATCATCAATTCTGGACAGGTGGTGGACAGGTAGTATGTTCGCGCAATCCATGGCGCAGACCCTCGCCCGCGAACGCGGGACCATATACAAGAAACCCGGCGGGAAGGCCGTCCGGATTGCCCTGGTGTACCCTAACACCTACTACCTGGGCATGTCCAACCTGGGGTTTCAGACGATCTACCGGCACCTGAACGAACGGGACGACGTCGTCTGCGAGCGGGCTTTTCTCCCGGAGCCTTCCGACCTGGAAGACCTGACCAGGTCCCGCAAGCCGCTGGTCACCCTGGAGTCCGGGCTGCCCCTCAGTTCGTGCGACATCGCAGCCTTCTCCATTTCCTTCGAGAACGATTACCCGAACCTTATCCGTATCCTGGAACTCGCCCGTGTCCCCGTTCTCGCGGCAGACCGGACGCCCTTCGATCCGATCGTGCTGATCGGCGGCGCGATTACCTACATCAACCCGGAACCGCTGGCGGATTTCGCAGACGCGATGATCATAGGAGACGGCGAGGAGGCGGTCTACGCCTATGTCGACCGTTACATCGCGGACCAGGGTCTGGGACGGGAGGACCACCTCGCCCGCGCCATGACGCTGGACGGCATGTATGTTCCGTCCCTGCAGACGGCTGCCCCGGGAGACCCTGGGGGTTCGTCGGCCGCGGAGGCTGAGGCGCCGGCCGCGGAGGCCGGATACGGAGTTCCGTCGGCCGATTCGCAGACCGATTCGCCGGCCACGGAGGCCGGATGCGCTGACGAGGTAACCGATGCGGACCGCGTGTCTACCGGCCGGATTGCCAAGCAGCAGGTGCGCGTCTTCGAGGACTATCCCGCCCATTCCGCCGTCCTCACGCCCGACACCGAGTTCGGCGACATGCTCCTGATCGAGATCTCCCGCGGATGTCCCCGCCGGTGCCGTTTCTGCGCCGTGAGCTATGTCTATCCCAGATTCCGCGCCCTGAAGCCCGCCACCATACTCGACGTGATCCGGTCGAAGAACGCTTCCCTGGCCCGGGAGGGCAGGGAGGGACTGAAGGCCGTGGGACTGGTCAGCTCCGCCATGTGCGACTACCCCTATCTGGACGAGTTGTGCGAAGGCCTGGAAGAAACCGGGCTTCGCGTGGGGGTTTCATCGGTCCGGGTCGACCTGGTTCCGGACAGCCTGCTTCGCCTGATGCTGAAGACGGGGCTGCGAACCATGACGATCGCGCCGGAAGCCGGTTCCGAGCGGCTCCGCAAGGCGATCAACAAACCCATCTCCTCGGAAGAGATCCTGACCGGCGCCCGGCGGATTCTCGAAAAGGGTATCCGGCATCTCAAGGTGTACTACATGGTCGGGCTGCCGACTGAAACCGACGCGGACATCGAGGAACTCATCGAGATGACCCGGCGACTGGCCGGGTTGCAGCGGGAGCACGGAGAGCCTGGCGGCCGGCTGAGGTTGAGCATCAACCCCTTCGTGCCGAAAGCGTTGACGCCCTTTCAGTGGAGTCCCATGGCGTCTCCGCGGGAGGTCAAGGGCAAGTTGAACCGCATCCGGAAGGCCCTGCGCGGCACACCGGGGGTGGAAGTCAAGCATGAGAGCCTGAAATCCGCGTACTTCGAGGCCATACTGTCCCGCGGGGGCCGGGAGCTAAGCACGTTCCTGGCGGAAACCGTACGGCAGGAGGGCGACTGGAAACGCGCCGCGGCGGAGCTGGGGATGGATACCTCGCGTTATCTCGGGGACATGGCGGACCTGCAGTCCCTGCCCTGGGATTTCATATCCACGGAAAAAGAGCGCCACCGGCTCCAGTGGGAGTACCGGAAGAGTCACAACCTGCCCTATCGAAAACGGCAGCAAGCGTCCCGCGCAAGCCGGGCGGATGCAGCGCGTTCCGCGGTCTGATCCCGCGCAAGCCGGGTGTAAGAAGGGCGGATGCAGTGCGTTCCGCAGTCTGATCATTGAACGCGGAGAGGCTGATCGGAGAGGCTGATCATTGAACGCGGAGAGTTGGTAGTAGGAATCAAATCATCAATCCAAGTAAGCGGAGGTAAAAGATGTGGAAACCGGGTCTGTTGACGGTCGCTTTTTCGATGATGTTCCTGGCCGCGTCCTGCGGCGAGTCGCCTGAAACACCTCAGACCAGTGGAGAACCCGCAAATATGTTGATTATCGAAACCACCCTGGGCACCATAAAGTGCGAACTCTATCCCGACAAGACGCCCAGGACCGTGGACGTCATCTCGAGCCTGGCCGAGGGCACGCGGGAATGGACCCACCCGGAATCCGGTCAGACCATGACCGGCACGCCCTACTACGACGGCGTGATCTTTCACCGGGTCATACCCAATTTCATGATCCAGACCGGCGATCCGACCGGTACCGGTACGGGCGGTCCCGGCTTCGTGTTCGATGACGAGTTACACGAGGAACTGCTCTTCGACCAGCCCGGGCGCCTGGCCATGGCGCACCGCGGTCCCAATACCAACGGCGGACAGATCTTCATCACGGTGGCGCCCACGCCCCATCTCAATATGGTTCATACCATCTTCGGCCAGGTCGTGGAAGGACAGGAAGTAGCCGACGCCATATCGGAGGTACCCTCGGTCCAGTCCAGGCCCAATGAAGAGGTCAGCATCATCAAGGTGACCGTGGTCAGAGGGGAGGGCGAGTAAATTGATCGTACCGATTCGCAACACGACGATGGCCGCCGCGCTGGCGGTCCTGATGGTCCTGGCCCCGGCGATCCCGGCCAGTACGCCCGATCAGTCGGGAGAAGGCGCACAACCTGCGGCCGGCGAACTGGCCGCCCAGTCCCTGGGACCCGGCACCTACGCCGTGTTCAAAACCTCCATGGGCGATATCATCTGCAAGCTGTTCGACAAGCTGACCCCCCGCACGGTCGAGAACTTCATCGGTCTCGCCGAAGGTACCAAGGCGTTCAAGGATCCCCGTAACGGACAGGAAACCAAGCGCCCGTTCTACGACGGGACCCTTTTTCATCGCGTCATCTCCAACTTCATGATCCAGGGCGGCGACCCGATGGGTACGGGTCAGGGCGGACCGGGATACAATATCAAGGGTGAAATCAGGGGCTCGCTGAAATTCGACCGGCCGGGCCGGCTGGCCATGGCCAACGCGGGTTCGCCGGACACCGCCGGCAGCCAGTTTTTTATTACCCACGGTCCGAAGTCCTACCTGAACGGGGGCTACACCATCTTCGGCCAGGTCATGAAGGGGCAGGAAGTCGTAAACGCCATCGGCCGGGTGCAGACGCGCGGCGACCGTCCCATTTTCAACATCGTGCTCGAAAAACTGATCATCGAGCGGGTTGAATAAGCCCGCACCGGGACCGCCGGCAGATCATCCACAGATTGTGCGTTGCCGTCCTTCTTCTCCTTTCCCTTGAGCGGTCCCCGGCGGGTCGAACCACGGATCACGAAGGGAAACGGCATGAAGCGTGCATGCCCCAGGTACGGATGTTCCGTGCGGGCGCTCGCGACTGCGGGACGGGCGCTTGCGACCGCGGGACGGGTGCTCGCGTCGGCTTGTTCGATCGTCATTGCACTAGTCCTCTTACCGTCCGAACTGCGGGCCTTTGAACCGCCTTCGCCCAATTTGGACGCCTTCCTTGCCGATCTGGAACAACGTCGGCCTCAGCCTGTACCCGAGGGTTTGCGAGCCTTCGCGGGCGACTCCACGGCCCTTCGGCTGAGTGCCGCGGACGTGGCGGACATGTTGACCGCCGCGGAGCGGGATACGCTTACGCTGTTGCGGGTCAACGTGTTCCTGGGGCGGTGGGTCGCCGAGCGAAAAGTACCCGTCTACGCTTCCGGTGATGCAGTCGAGGAAGCCCTGGCAGAGGGTTTTTCCCTGGGCCTGACCTTTCCGCTCAATCACGTCGCGTACCTTTTCTTCGTACCTGACTCCGCCGAATCTGGCGACTTCCTGGTCCACATCCGCGCGCTTTACAACGAAAACTACACGTTTCGATTCGACCGGGATATCCTGGACGCCGACGTGATCGTCCACGGCGCGGAGACGGCGTACGCCGATGACGCCGGTCCCCGGACCGGCTACATGGTGACGTTCGAACTGCATGACAGCCTCGAATGGGCGCGATACACCAATGTGGAAGGGCTCTCTGGAAAAAAACGGGGTGTCGCTGGGTTTCTGCAGAAGGTCTTCTTCTTTATACCCAAGACCCTGGATGGCCTGGAACTCCGGGACGGTCACCTGAAGATCAAGGCCTTCGTGGACCAGACGATTGAGGATTTCGAGCGGCTGGAACGCTACCACGTGAGCCGTTAGCTTTCCTGCGCGGCATGTTGCCCGCCCTCGGCATGCTACCCGCCTTCGGCATGTTGCCCGCCCTCGGCATGTTGCCCGCCTCCGGCATGTTTCCCGCCTTCGGCATGTCCGCCTGCGGCATGGTGTCCGCCTAGTGGTATGCGCCGGGCGAACAGGAACCAGACGACTACGATCAGAATGCCGGCCGCGCCCGCCATAAAGGCCACCAGGCGCGCCGCCAGGGCGTCCAGCAACAGGCCCGTCCCCAGGGTCGAAATGGAAAAGGCCAGGGTGAAGAGGCCCTGGTCCGCGGCGAATACCCGGCCGCGGTAATCTTCGTCCACCACGAGCTGGAGCCCGAGGGAAGAATAGACCCACATCACCATGCTGCCCGCGGCGGCCAGGATGATGCATGCCGCGGCCAGCCAGATGGACGGGGCAAGGGAGAACAGGATGAAGAAAGCGCCGTAGCCGATCAGGCCGATCAGGATGCCCGTCCTCAACTGGCCGAGCCGGATGGTGTCGAAAAACTTGATAAACACGGCGCCCAGGAGCGTACCCAGGCCCCTGGCCGTGTACAGGATGGCGATCCCGGTGTCGCCCGCGCGGTAGACCTGGCCGCCGAACACGGCGTAGAGCAGCACGGCGCCGCCCCCGGCGAGGCCCCAGGTCGCCTTGCCCGGCAGATAGACCCGCGTGGGCCGGTCGCGCCCGATGTACTTCAGTCCCTCGATGAAATCCGAAAGGAACCGTGCCGGCTGGCCCGCGCCCGCAGCGGCGGGTATGGCGACCCGGGCCACGAAAACCGCCGATACCAGGAAGCTGACGGCGTTCAGCTGAAAGGCGGCGGACCGGCCCAGGTGATCGGCTACCAGTCCGCCGAGGGCGGAGCCGATGGCCAGCATGGCCGCCCAGGTCGTGCTGGACAGCGCGTTGGCCGCCAGCAGCGCCTTGCCCCGGGCTATGCTCGGCAGCGAGGCCGTGCGCGTAACGTCGAAGAAGGGGCCCAGGCCGGACAGCAGGGCCATGAAGAGGTAGAGCATCCAGACGTCGTCCGCCGTTTCGACCAGCAGGAACCCGAGGGCCACGGCGGCGCGGAGGATGTCGGCAATGATCATAACCCGCTTGCGGTCGTACCGTTCGGCGACGACGCCGGCCAGCGGGGTCATCAGGAAGGGGGGCAGCATCTGGCAGATGGTGACGATGCCGAGAGCGAGTCCGGACCCCGTGAGGGCCAGGGTAAGGCCCAGTACCGCGATCGTGTTGAACCAGTCCCCGGCGTTGGATACCACCTGCGACAGCCACACGAACCGATAGGTCCGGTTCTCTCTGATCAGCCGGGTATATGAGAGGGCCGAACCTGTGCCTGACGACAAAAGCCACACCTGTGGGTTGAGAACACGGGTCCGCACGCTTGACAAGGATGGCCGGCGCGGTTACCCTTTCTTTATATCTCGTCGGAATAATCAGCTGAAAATCGAAGCAGGAGAACCGGGATGAGCAAACTGAAGTCGATCATGCACAACCGGACACACGGCCACCTGGGGGAAAGCAGGCGCGACTGCTCCGACTGCGTCCACGTCATGCCCGGCATGCGGGGGGACGAAGTGACCTGCGAGATCTACACCTTCAAGCACCAGGCCTACAATGTGCCGAGGCGGAGTTCCCTCTCTCCCTCCTTCGCGAACGACTGCGGGTTCTATCAGGCCATGACCCCGGTGCAGCGGAAGGAAATTGAACGCAAGTTCAGGGAGTTCTACAAGCGGCTCAAGTGAGTTGGGCGGAACAGGGCCGTATGCGCGGCTACTCGTTCATGGACTTGAGAAAATCCACGTTCGTAGTGGTCCGTGACAGGCGCTCGGTCATCAGCTCCATGGCTTCCACGGGTCCCAGGCCGTCCAGGAACTTCCGCAGGATCTTCACCTTGCCCAGGATATCCGGTTCCAGCAGCAGCTCCGCCTTACGGGTGGAAGACGCGCTCAGGTCGATCGCCGGGAAGATCCACCGGTTCGCCAGCTTGCGGCTGAGCTCCAGCTCCATGTTGCCCGTGCCCTTGAATTCCTCGAAGATGCCTTCGTCCATGCGGCTGCCGGTCTCGATCAGCGCCGTGGCCACGATCGTCAGGCTCCCGCCTTCCTCGATGTTCCGCGCCGCGCCGAAAAAGCGCCGCGGCTTCTGAAGGGCATTGGCGTCGATACCGCCGGACAGGATCTTGCCGCTGTGGGGCGTCACCGCGTTGTGGGCCCGCGCCAGACGGGTGATGCTGTCGAGCAGGATGACCACGTCCCGGCCGTGTTCTACCAGCCGCTTCGCCTTCTCCAGGACCATGTCCGAGACCGCCACGTGCCGCTCCGGCGGTTCGTCGAAGGTGGAACTGATCACCTCGCCCTGGACCGAGCGCGCCATGTCGGTCACCTCTTCCGGCCGTTCGTCGATGAGCAGGACCATGAGCACCACCTCGGGGTGATTGTCCGTGATGGCGTTGGCGATCTCCTGCAGCAGCATGGTCTTGCCGGCCTTCGGCGGCGACACGATCAACCCGCGCTGCCCCTTCCCAATGGGGGTCAGCAGGTCCATGACCCGCGTCGGCAACTTGTCCTTCATGTACTCGAGCTGGAACCGTTCCAACGGGTAGATCGGCGTAAGGTTGTCGAAGAGCGTTCTTTCCTTGCTTGCCTCGGGGTTTTCGAAATTGACCGTGTCCACCCTCAGGAGCGCGAAGAAGCGTTCCCCGTCCTTCGGCGGGCGGATCTGACCCGATATGGTGTCCCCGGTGCGCAGGTCGAAGCGCTTGACCTGCGACGGCGCCACGTAGATGTCGTCGGGCCCGTGCAGGTAGCTGTAGTCAGGCGACCGGAGAAAACCGCACCGATTGTCCGGCAGCACCTCGAGTACGCCTTCTCCGAAGATCACGCCTTCCTTCTCCGTCTGCGCCTGGAGAATGCTGAAAATCAGCTCCTGTTTCCTTAAGCCCGTGTAGCTCTGCAGATCGAGCTCCTGGGCGATGGAGTACAGGTCGGGCAGGGTCTTGGTCTTTAATTCCAGGATGTGCATGCTTCCTTCCCTTTGTGAAAGGTATGGTGGACTCCCGCCGCCGGGCGTTCCTTATGGAATCGATTCCCGGGACGTGTCATGGGGAGTGATATTTCTGACAGACTGGTTTGTGAACATTATGAGCGGCGGAAACGACGGATTGCGGACGGGTCGTTCCCGGTAGCGGGGCCTGGCGTGCCGCGTCTGGAGACGCGCGGTTGTTTGTTCTGGTTATGCCATCAGGGATACGGGCAAACGCAACTTACCTTGGTGATGGAGTATTCCCGTAGAATGCGGTACCGGCCGTCATGAATCTGTTCTAAGGAAGATTCGGCTTTCCATTGAGGAATCAATCAGGGGAACTTGCAAGGTATCGGGCTGCCGCCGCGCCGGCGACAGGGACTAATATACGGGTTAATGCCGCCGTGTCAAGTCCCAAGGCCACTTTTTTTCAATGACGCGCAGGCCGCACGGCCCGCCGCGAAGCGGTTTACTCGTTCATCTTGGGGTCGAGGGCGTCCCGCAGACCGTCCCCCATCAACTGGAATCCCAGCATGGTGAGGGCGATCATGATGGCGGGAAAGGTCGCCAGGTGCCAGTATGACCTGATATAGTTGGCGTTCTCCCCGACCATCTGCCCCCAGCTCGGCGTCGGCGGGCTGATGCCGATGCCGATGAAGCTCAGCCCGGCCTCAGCGAAGATGGCGGACGGGATGCCCAGGGCGAGGGCCACGATCAGCGGCGTCAAACTGTTCGGCAGGACATGGGTGACGACGATGCGCAGGTGGCTGCCGCCCATGGCCTTGGCCGCACGGACGAACTCTTTCTCCTTCAAGGATAGAATCTGGCCCCTGAGGAGCCGGCACACCCCGACCCAGCCGGTCACTCCTATGGCGACGAAAATGTTGAACAGTCCTGCCCCGAGCCACGACATGATCAGGATGATGAAGAGCAGGCCCGGAAAGGCCGACATGATGTCGACCCCCCGCATGATGACGCTGTCCACGCGGCCTCCGGCGTACCCGGCCAGGGCGCCCAGGGGGACGCCGATGGCGAAAATGATGGCCTGTACGAGGACGCCCACCGTCATGGAGATCTCGGCCCCGTAGATGACCCGGCTGAAGAGGTCGCGGCCCAGGCCGTCCGTGCCGAAGGGAAACATCCAGGACGGTTCCTGCCAGGCGACCAGGAAGTTCTGCTTGGTATAGTGCAGGGGCGCGATCCAGGGCGCGAGCAGCGCCGTGTTGCTCAGCAGCAGCACCAGGAAGAGGCCCACCAGGGAAAGCTTGTTGCGGGAAAAACGCCGGGTGGCGTCCGCCCAGAGCCCGCTGTCGTGCTTCTTGAAATACCGGTAGGCCCGCGGCCAGAGCAGCGTGAACTCGGTGGCCAGCGTGATGCGGAATATCTGTCCCGCCCAGGAGAAGAAAGGCTCGAGGCCTTCCCAGCTCAGGGATTCCGACAGGCTTTCGGGGATGTCTTCCGTGCCGTAGGGGTACTGGTCCATCCAGGGGCCGAGCAGCCACCATGCCGCCAGCAGGACGCCGACGCCCACGGCGGCGAAGAGCGGTTTCCGCCGGACCGCCCGGTGACAGAAGGACGCCCACCGGCCGGTTTCGTTCTTCCGGCCCAGGCGGTACATGCGAGGCAGGTACAGCACCAGCTGGATCGCCAGGCCGATCCGCCCCACCTCGAAGATCATGGTGTCCCAGCTCCATCCCAGGATGGCGCCCAGGACCCAGACGAGACCGGCTTCGCCCGATGTACCGATCGATTCCATGCTAATCCTTCCGATACCGAATGCGGGGGTCTACCAGGGCGTACATGAGATCCGTGATGACGTAGATCACGACGATGAGCGACGACCAGAGCAGGGCCGTGGACATGATCATGGGGTAGTCCCGGGCGAATACGCTCGTAGTGAAATACCGCCCCAGCCCGGGAATCCGGAAGATCGTCTCGATGAAAAAGGACCCGGTGATCAGGTTGGCCATCATCGGTCCCGCAATGGTCAGCAGGGGAATCAGGGCATTCTTGAACACGTGCACCACCACGACGGAGAATTCGGTCAGCCCCTTTGCGCGGGCGGTGCGCACATAGTCGGCCCGGATGGCCTCGATCATGTTCGACCGGGTATATCTCGCCACCACGGCCATGTCGCCGAGCGACAGGGCGATCACCGGCATGACCCAGTCCTTGGGCGAATTCCAGCCTCCCGTCTCAAATAAGTGCAGCCAGAGGGAGAATACGACGGTGAGGCCCACGGCCACGACGAAACTGGGCGTCACGATGCTGAATACCGCCGTGAGCGAGGCGACGTAGTCGATCCAGGTG
>JAJEHX010000022.1 GCA_022823465.1 Candidatus Latescibacterota bacterium | reverse complement strand
GACGAACCCGTAGTGCATGATATGCTTGACGATCTTCTTGAAATCGAGCCCGGGGTATTCTTCCTCGACGACGTCTTCCCTGGAGGCTTTATCGGATTTTGGGCGCTGTACCAGGTCCAATTCGCGGTAAAAGCTCGGCTTGATCCAGGACCCGAATCTCCACGTCGAAGCGATGGTCGATATCCCCTTGACCCACTTTACCATCAGGACTTTCATGGCGGAAGGGCTCACGTAGCAGTCGTCCTTGTCGGACAGCAGCGTGTCGTGGGCCCCGTGGTCATGATCGTGATCGTGGTCATGCCCGTGGTCGTGATCATGGGCGTGATCGTGATCATGGGCGTCTTCTTCATCGCCCGGCCGTGCCGCGCCACTGTCGTCCCGGATCAGGCCGATGCAGAAGATGCCCGCCACGACAGCGGTTATGAAGCTGATGACCGGCCGGATTACCGCTACGATGAAACCGAAGAAGGCGTTCGTGACCAGGATCGAGTCGACGCCCGTTTCCGGCGCGGTGATCAGGAAAGCCATGCAGGAGGAACGGGAAGCGCCCTTCCGACGCATTTCGGCGACGACTGGGACGACGGAGCAGCTGCAAAGGGGGACCGGCACGCCGACGGCGGAACTGACGGTAACGGACCTGAGGCTGTCGTCATGGAGCCATCTGAGTATCGCCTCCCGGGAGATGAAGACGTGGATCAGGCCCGAGAGCAGCAGCCCGAGAATCAACATCGGTCCCAGCAGCAGGAACGACATCCAGATGAAATCGAAGTACGCGGTAAAGATGTTTCCTACTGAATCTACGACCATTTAACAGCCTTTCGCCGTTCTGACGAACACGGATACCCTCTCCTGATTGAAGGGTATCGATCAAACATGATGTTCCGGTATACAAGCCGGCGGACCCGACTTAAAAGCAAGATATCGGGGCATGCAAAAAGTGCAACAAAAATGTTCAATTGTGTAAACTTAACCACACGCGGCCATGCAGTCCATGCTTCTTGCGTTTCGGTAAAACAGACTTCCGCTTGATCTGTCGTGCTGGCATATAACATGTTATCTGGTGGAAAGCATGAGAAAGAAATGAGAAATACATGAGTAAGGTATGACGAATGCGCCTGCCGGTGCCATGCCTTACGCTTCCAGGACGAGGATCTCGCAAATCACACGGATCGGAGCCCCTGGTTATGGATTTCGACACGTACGAACTGGACGCCGCTTTCTACGACGAAATGTTCCTGCCCGACGGCACGCCGCGAGGTCACTGCCGCACGCTCTACGAATCCCTGCTCCGGCTTTCCAGTGAAGAACTCGTTCGCATGCAGGAACGGGTTAGCCATTCCTTTTCCAGCGAAGGCATCACATTTACCGTCTACGGTGACGACGAGGCCAACGAGCGCATCATGCCGGTCGACTGTCTTCCCCGGATCATTTCCGCGGCAGAGTGGCGGCAGCTCGAAGCCGGCCTTACCCAGCGCCTGAAGGCGTTGAACCTTTTTCTGGCCGATGTCTACGGGCCCGCCCGCATCGTCTCCGACGGGGTCATTCCCGTCGACATGGTGCGGGGCTGTCCCCAGTACCGCGTGGAAATGCGGGGCGTGTCCGTTCCGCACGAGACCTACGTCGCGGTCTGCGGGACCGATCTGGTGCGGACTAACGAAGGATTTCACGTGCTGGAGGACAACCTGCGCGTACCCTCCGGCGTATCCTACATGGTCGCCAACCGGAAAGTGGTCAAGACCAATCTACGCCGGCTTTATCGCAGTTGCCGGGTGCAGGAGGTCGAGCACTACGGCCGTCTCCTGCGCGCAACGCTGCACGAGCTGGCGCCCCGCGAAGAATCCGATCCATGCGTGGTGCTCCTCACGCCCGGGGTATACAATTCGGCCTTTTACGAACACATTTACCTGGCGCATGAGATCGGCGCAACCCTCGTGGAAGGCCGGGACCTGCTGGTTGACGGGGGGTACGTGTACATGCGCACCACCGCCGGGCTGCGCCGGGTGGACGTCATCTACCGCCGGGTTGACGACGATTTCCTGGATCCCCTCGTATTTCGTCCTGACTCCCTTCTGGGCCTGCCCGGCCTGATGGGCGTCTACCGGGCGGGAAACGTGGCCCTGGTAAACGCGCCGGGCACCGGTGTCGCGGACGACAAGAGCGTTTACGCCTACGTGCCGGACATGATCCGCTATTACCTGGGTGAAGAACCGCTCCTTGGGAACGTAAAGACCTATATCTGCCGGCGGCCGGAAGATCTGGAGTTCACGTTGGAGAACCTGCAGGATCTCGTCGTGAAACGGGTGGGCGAGTCTGGTGGGTACGGCATGTTGGTCGGCCCCGCGTCGACGCCCGGGGAGCGGGAAGCCTACGCCCGCGAAATCCGCGGGAACCCGGCCGACTTCATTGCGCAGCCCGTGCTCAAACTCTCGCGTGCCCCGTGCCTGATCGACGGACGCGCCGCGGCCCGGCACGTGGACCTGCGTCCCTTCGTGCTGCATGGACGCGAGACGCGCATCGTCCCGGGGGCATTCTGCCGCGTTGCGTTGCGCGAAGGCAGCCTGGTCGTGAATTCCAGCCAGGGCGGCGGCGGCAAGGACATCTGGGTATTGGGGGAATGATGCTGTCCAGGAGCGCACAGGGTCTTTACTGGATGGCCCGGTATCTCGAGCGCGCGGCGCATCTGTGCCGTCTGATGCAGTTGCAGGTGGAAACGCTGGTGGACCGTCCGCTACGGGAGATTCACTTCGGATGGAACCGGGTATACAGCAGTATGAACCAGTCTCCCCCCGCCGGGACCCTGGAGGCCTTCGGCAGCGATGACTACACGCTCGCCGATTCATACACCCTTGCCGACCATCTCACCTTCGAGCCCATGAACCCGGATTCCATCTGGAACTGCTTCGCCTGCGCCCGGGAGAACGCGCGGCAGGTCCGCAACTATATCAGCGCCGAGATGTGGCTTTCCTTGAACATGGCCTACCTGCGCCTGCAGGAGCTCAACATCCAGGAGATATGGAAGACGACGCCGGAGTCCTTTTATGCCGGGACGGCAGAGGAAATCAACACGTTTACCGGCGTGACCGACGCGACCATGTATCGCGGCGACGGCTGGCATTTCATTCAACTCGGCCGATACATCGAACGGGTGCAGCTGTCCGCCTCGGTTCTTTTGTCCCAAATCGACGCCCGGGAACGGGAGGACGAATCCTTCGATGCGGACTGGGCGAATCTGCTGCATGTGTTCCATGCCTTTGACGCGTACGTGCATACCTATAGCGTCGTCGTCCATCCCGGCCACGTGCTCGACCTGATCGTGACGGACGAGATGTTGCCGGGTTCGGTCCGCCGGTCCCTCGACATGATCGGCGCCGTGCTGAGCGCCATCGGTCCCGGCCCGGCGTCCCGATCGAGTGAGGAGGCATCGGAACTGGGTGCCTCGCTGTGCGCCCTTGTCCGGGAAGGCCGGAACGGCGTTAAGGCGTGGCACGCGGCGCTTGGCCGGATCAACGTCGACAGCAGAACGCTTCATCAATGCGTCACGGATGCCTATTTCGACTACCCCCTGGGTACGCAAACCGTTCACTGACGCCATGGCAAATACCATCCGATACCAGATCGAACATGTGACGAAGTACCGCTACGGCCTCCCCGTGCGCGACTGTGCGATGTCCCTGGCGCTTAAACCCGCCGAGGACCGCGGACAGCGCGTGGCCCGGTTTCTGGTCGATACGGAACCGGCGGGCTCGCTCTTCCAGGTTACCGACAGTTTCGGCAATGCCAGGCACCAGCTGCACCTGTACCGCGAACACCTGTACCTGGACATCACGGCGCGGTCCACCGTTGACGCGATACCCGCGGATTCACCGCCGGCGCGGTGCGAAGACGGAGCCTGGGAGACCATCCGGGGCTGGCGCGATTCCTTTCATCACTGGGACTTTCTGGATCACAGCGGCCTGGCGCGGCCGTCTCCTGCACTCGAGCGATTCGTGCGGCGAAACGGAATAGAACCCGCAGGCGACCCGCTGACCGCATTGAAGCGGCTCTCCGGCCTGCTCTTCGACTGCTTCGAATATGTGCCGGGAAGCACTTCGATCTCTTCTACGATAGAACATATTCTGGACACCGGGCGCGGCGTATGCCAGGATTACGCCCATGTCATGATCGCCATCGCGCGAACCTGGGGCATTCCAGCCCGGTATGTTTCGGGGTATCTGCATGATGTAACGGCCCGGGGCGCGGCCGGCGGCGGAACGACCACGCACGCCTGGGTGGAGTGCCTGTTGCCCGGACTCGGCTGGACGGGATTCGATCCTACGAATTCGACCTTCGTCGATGAGCGGCACGTACGGGTGGCGGTTGGAAGAGACTACCAGGACGTTTCACCCACGCGGGGCGTGTTGCACGGCGGGGGAGACATCCGGCTCGACGTGGAAGTGCGCATGCAGCCCGTATCGGGGAACCATGAGGATACATCGATTCAGATTCAAGAGGAGCCGCACCGATGAATGACGCTGCCCCGCAAGACATCGACCGGGAGGCCAGCCCGCCTGCCTTCGCGGCGGAATCGTCGTTTCATGAACGCCATGCGGTGGATGCTCTGAAGGCGTATCTGCTTGACCGCATACCCGGTTTCAGGCTTCCGGATGCCGAAACCTGGGAAGAAGAAGCCGGAAGGTTGCGCCGGACCGTGCTGGACGAGGTTATTTTCAAGGGGATACCCGACGACTGGCGAACAGCCAGGGGCGATGTCCAGTGGAAAGACGTGATCGAAACCGGGAAGGGGTATCGTATCCGCAAGCTGACCTACAGGGCGCTGCCCGGTCTCGTCATCCCCGCCCTGCTCTACGAACCCGATCATTTACCGGAAAGGGCGCCGGGCGTGCTGAACCTGAACGGGCACGTCGGTCCGCCGGGGAAGGCGGTGGACTACAAGCAGGTGCGATGCGTGAACCTGGCCAGGCGGGGCATGGTAGCCCTGAATCCCGAATGGCTGTGCTTCGGCGAACTGCAGGGTCCGGGATACCAGCACAACAACGCCAGTTACCTGGACCTGTGCGGCACTGCCGGCATAGCGGTGTTCTACCTGGTCATGCGCCGCGCGCTGGACGTGTTGCTGGCCCATGAGCATGTCGACCCCGAACGCGTGGCCGTGACCGGTCTGTCCGGCGGGGGCTGGCAGACGATCATCCTCGGCGCCCTGGACACGCGGGTGCGTCTCGCCGTGCCTAACGCCGGATACATCGGCCTGGATAGCCGCGTCAACCATCGCGCCGACCGGGGTGACATCGAGCAGAACGCCGCGGATCTCGCCGCGACGGCCGACTATCCCCTGCTCACGGCCATGCTGGCGCCACGGCCCGCCCTGTTGCTGTACAACGAGCATGACGACTGCTGTTTCCAGACCGCCAGGGCGAAACCCTCGGTATTCGAACCGGTTCGGCCGCTCTATGCTTCACTCGGAAGGCTGGACGCCTTCGAATTCCATAACAACTTGGACCCGGGAACCCACAACTATGAACTGGAACACCGGGAACGGCTCTACCGGTTTTTGAACCGTCATTTCCTGCCCGGCGGGCAGAGCCGCGACGAGGAGATTCCTTCGGAAGACGAAATTCGTACGGAAGAGGCGTTGACGGTCGGAACGCCGGCGGGGAACGCCGATTTCATTACCCTTGCCCGGTCCGTCGCGGACGGGCTCAAACGTGAAAAGCCGCCTCGCGAGGCATCCGCGCTGCGCCGATGGCAACACGCGGGCAGGGAGCGGCTCCGGTCCATACTGCGGTACCGGTCTTTTCCGGTCGACACCGTGACTACGGTTTCTTCGAAGATCGATGACGGCCTTCGTAAGACCTGCCTGCACTACTACCTGCGGCAGGGTTGGATCCTTCCCGTGGCGGTATCCTCGCCGCTGGCGCGGACGACCGGGAAAACCCACGTGATCCTGACCGATGAGGGCATGAACGGAGCCGACGCCATGGCGGAGGAAACGCTCCGGTCAGACGCTTCGGCTATGGCGGTGGAAGTGATCATGCAGGGCGCTTGCGGACTGGGCAAGGCGCCACACCAGTGGACGATGATGCTTTCATCGAACGGCGGCAGGATGCTGGGTCTCCAGGTCGCCCAGCTCGCGGCGGTCATGAATCACGTGGACACGTCCCGGCTGGGCGTGACCGCCTCCGGGCCCGTGTCATCCGTGATCGCCCTTATGGCGACGGTCATGTCCGATCGGGAAGTGGAGGAAGTCGTCCTGCATCGTGGTTTGGAGAGCCTGCGCCGGTTGATCGATGAACCCGGACGGTATGAGGCCATGTCCTCGCTTTTCTGTTTCGGTCTTCTGGCCTCCTTCGATATCGAGGATCTCGTGGCGCTGGCCCATCCCGCCCGGGTCGAACTGAAGTCAGTCGCGGACCTGTGATGCGGTAGTCAGTCGCGGACCTGCGATGTGGTAGTCAGTCGCGGACCTGCGATGCGGTCCCGGCCTGTAACGCGGCCTGTATGGCTTCGATGACAAGGCCGGGCGGCAACGTGCGGAGGCAAAGGGCGCCCCGGGTGACCGTCGACGTGATGGGTTCGTGCCGGCACGTCATGAAACACCCCCTGCAGGCCAGGTAGTCCGGATGAGAGACGGTACGCAGATTCGCGTAGCCGTAGTTGCGGGGATAGGGGAAGAAATACCCGAGGTGGCTGTCCGGACAAACACATACCGTGGGCGTGCCCAGCACCGCCGCGATATGACTCAGCCCCGAATCGAGTCCGACGAACAGCCGTGCTTCCCTGATCAGCCGCATCGCACCGGACAGTGAGTTTTCAATTGTCCGCACGCCAGGCAGGGCCGTCCGGTCCAAGCCGGCGGCCTTCCCGGGCTCAACCAGCGCGACGAACTGCTGATCCGGAAACGCGCCGATCGTCTTCGCCCAGTGCGACGGCGGATAATCTTTCCGCCGATTCTCGCTTGCGGGCTGCCACGCCACGTATTCCCCAGGTTCTAACCCGAAACGGCGACATTCCGCCGTCCCGCATCCGACATGGCCAAGGTCGGGGCGCCATGGCTCTGCGCCCTCCGCTTCGATGCCGCACTGTTCGAGCACATGCCGGATGTAATGGGTGTTGTGATTCAACAGGTGGAATCTGTCGTTTTCCTTGCCGGCGCCTTCCCCGCCCTCGTACTTCGGCACGATCTCGAAACCGGCCGGATATGGCCGTTCCGCCGCCAGGTCTCTTCCCAGGTAATATCCTTCTTAGACGAACTTGCGGTCTGCCCGCAGGGCGGCCAGCAGGGATGCCAGGGTGAACAGGCCGCCGTAGAACGTGTGGACGTCAGCGATAACGTACCGGAACGACTGGTTCAAGATCCGTTCGAGCGATGCGGCCGGCGCGGTACCGAAACCGGATCCCGGCTCAAGGGGGTCGGGAAACGACATGAATGCGTCGACGAACGGTTCGACGATGGGCTTCACACGGGATCTTCCCAGGAACCAGACCGGCCGGGGGTGGAACCACCGGCGCAACTGCTTCAGATGCCCCGTGGCCAGTACCACGTCTCCGATCCGGCCCCATGCCACGTACAGAACGGGGCGCGGTTCAGAGTGAAACGGGAGCGAAACCCGGGCCGTCCACCTTCGGGTTCTGCCGCGTGATCTGCGGTTTCGGTATGCGAAGAAGATACGATAAGCAAAGTTGTTGAACAGTTTCCACATAGATTTCCGGGCCTGATCGCAGGCCGGTTCCACGACACGCGACAAAGGATGCTTCCGTGGCGCGGACCACGGTTTTATTGAATGACGACCATTCCGTTTTTGTATAGATGTACTTGACGGGTTTTTCTGATATTACGTAATTGGAGGCGGCCCGGCAAGTCGGCATTGGCGGACTGAAATAGGGCATGGCGGCAAGACAAGGAGCAGGCATTGATGATCACCCGCATTATGAATCGGCTCGGTTTGGCCGCCTGCATGGCAGGCGTGCTGGTGAACGCGGGCTGCGGCGAAAGCGGCAGCGCCGCCAATGAAGCGGCCGCCGTGGAGGAGACGCGGGCCGTAAACGTGGTGACCCGGGTGGTCCGGCCCCAGGAATTCGTCAACCACCTCAGGCTGGTGGGCGAGGTAAAGCCGGTCCGGCGCGTCGTGGTTAGTATCGAAGCGACCGGGCTGGTAAAGCGTATCGAGGCTGATAAAGGCGAGTCTGTGCGACAGAACGCCGTGCTCGCGCGGCTGGACGACGAACTGCTCAGGGCCGCCGCGGATGAGGCCGAAGCAGCCGTGAACGCCAGCGGACTGACTCTGCGCAATCAGAAACGGCTGTTGGACCAGAAAGCGCTGGCTGAGTCCGTGTACCTCGACACCAGGTACCGCCATGACATCAATCTCGCGCGGCATCAACAGGCACAGACCTACCTGGGCAAGACGGTTATCCGGGCGCCGATCTCCGGGGTGGTGGACAGCCGCAATCTGGAAGTGGGCGAACTGGCAACGCCCGGCATTGAGTTGATGGACCTGGTAGATATCGACCGGGTGAAAATCGCGGGCGGCGTCCCCGAGCGGCATTTGAAACACGTCACCTCCGGTACGCGGGCTACATTGACGTTTCCCGCCTATCCGGACGTCACCCTGGAAGCGGACGTCTCCTATGTCGGCACGACGCTGGACCCGGAAAGCCGGACCGTACCCATCGAAATCACGCTGGGCAATCCGGCGCACCGGCTAAAGCCTGAAATGGCCGTCACCATCCGCGTCGTCAAAGACTACATACCGGAAGCCATCGTTATCCCCCAGGACGCTGTAATCGACACCGACCAGGGCAGGATCGTATTCCTGGCGGACAAGAACGTGGCCCGGTCCGTACCGGTCGTCCTTGGTTCGACCTCGGGCGACCAGGTGCTGGTTACGAACGGGCTGTCGGCCGGCGATACCCTGATTGTCGTGGGCCACCGAAACCTGGTGAACGGTGAATCCATTCAGGTCAGAAACGACAGGATGTAGTGCACTGGCAGCCTCCGCCACATACATCCACAGGAGCATCCCCTCGTGAAAGTCTCTGACCTGGCTATCAGCAACAGGATCAGTATCTTCGTCATGACCGGGGCCGTCATTCTCCTCGGCTTCATGTCCTACCGGTCCCTGCCGCGCGAATCCGCCCCTTCGATCACCATACCGATCGTTTTTGTCGCCACCCCCTATTTCGGCGTGTCTCCCGCGGACATCGAGAACCTCGTAACCCAACCGATCGAGAAGCACCTCGAAGAACTCCCCAACGTGAAGGAGATCTCCTCTACTTCCAGCGAGGGTATCTCGACGGTGGTCATCGAGTTCGAAACCGACGTCGACATCAACAACGCGCTCCAGAAGGTCCGTGAAGAGGTCGACCTCGCGCGGGCCGAGATCCCGGACGACGCTGAGGAATCCACCGTCCAGGAGATCAATTTCGACGACATCCCGATTCTGGTGATCAACGTCGCGGGCACCCACAGCCTCGTAACGCTGAAAGACATCGCGGAGGACCTGGAACAGCGCATCGAACAGGTTCCGGGCGTTTTGGACGTAACGGTGGCGGGCGGGCTGGAACGGGAGGTCCAGGTCAATGTCGATCCGGACCGGCTGGTGTACTACGGCCTGGAACTCGAAGACATCATCGAAACGATTCGCCAGGAGAACCTGAATATGCCCGGCGGATCGATCAAGACCGGTACGCTGAGATACGCCGTCAGGGTCCCGGGTGAATTTACGACGCCGGACGAGATCGGGGCGCTGGTGGTCGAGACCCGCAATCGACAGCCGATCGCCGTCGCGGACGTGGCAGAGGTCCGATTCGGGTTCAAGGAGGAAACCACCCTCGCCCGCATGAACGGCCTGCCCTGTGTTTCCCTGAACGTACAGAAACGCAGCGGGGAGAACCTGATACAAATCGCCGACGCCGTAAAGGGGCTGCTGGACGAAGAGCGGGAGCGGTTGCCGCAGACCGTGAACCTGGCGGTCCTGGCGGATCAGTCCAAGGACATCCGTTCCATGATCAGCGACCTGGAGAACAATATCATCTCGGGCCTGATCCTCGTCATCTGCGTGCTGTTCATGTTCATGGGCGTGCGCAACGCGCTTTTCGTGGCCATCGCGATACCGCTGTCCATGCTGATCTCCTTCATCGTGCTCGATATCCTGGGGTACACGTTGAACATGGTCGTGCTCTTCAGCCTGATCCTGGCCCTTGGCATGCTCGTGGACAACGCCATCGTCATCGTCGAGAATATCTACCGCCACAGGGAGGAAGGCGCACCCCTGATCCGCGCCGCCCGCGAAGGCGTGGGCGAGGTGGCCGTGCCGGTCTGCACTTCCACCCTCACGACCCTGTGCGCCTTTGCCCCCATGCTGTTCTGGCCCGGCATCATAGGCGATTTCATGAGCTACCTGCCGGCCACGTTGATCATCACCCTGTCAGCCTCGCTCTTCGTCGGGCTCATCATCAATCCCACGGTCTGCTCCGTGCTGCTCACCGTGAACACGGCCCGGAAGGACCAGAAGTGGCTGATGGTCGTGCGCCAGCGGTACAGCCGGTTCCTCATGTGGGCCCTGTCGCACAGGGCGCCCGTCATGTTCATTACCCTCGGGGCGCTCTTCGGGATGATCGTGCTTTACGGGCTGATCGGCAAGGGGGTGGAGTTTTTCCCGGAGACCGAGCCGAACCAGGCCTACATCGACGTGAACACGGCGATCGGCACCAAGCTGGACGTCTCCGACGGCGTCGTCCGCCAGGCGGAGGATTTCATTCAGGACGTGCCCGACATGAACCAGTACGTCGCCAGCGTGGGCGCCTCCCCGAACCCGCAGGATTTCAGCGCGGGCGGCGGCGGGACGCCCCACAAGTCGCGGATCATCGTGGACTTCTTCGAACGGCAGGACAGGGAGCAGTCCTCCTTCGCAACCGTGGACATGATCAGGCAGCGGATGGAGCAACTCATTGGCGCGGACGTAGAAATCATCACGCCCCAGAACGGCCCGCCCACCGCGGCGCCCGTGAACATCGAAATCGTGGGCGAGGATTTCGCAGTGCTCAGCCGGCTGGCCGATGAAGCCACGCTGCTGATCGAGAACATACCGGGCCTGGTGGACCTCAAGGACGACTATGATTCCGGAAAACCGGAGTTGAAGGTCGAAGTCGACCGGGAACAGGCCGCGATGCTGGAATTGAACACCGCCAAGATCGCCCGTGCGGTGCGTACGGCCATCAATGGCACGGAAGCCTCCAAGTACCGGGTCGGAGAAGAGGAATACGATATCGTCGTGCGGTTCGCCGAACCGGAGCGATCCACCTTCGCCGATTTGGAACGAATCCACATAATCCATGACGACGAACTGGTTTCGCTTAGCACCCTTGCGCAAACCCGTGTGGCAGGCGGAGTGGGATCCATCAAGCGGAAAGACCAGGAACGCGTGCTGACCATCGAGGGCGACGTGGAAGGCCGGCTCGCCAACGACGTGCTTGCCGATGTCCAGGACGCCCTGGCGGGGCTCGAGCTTCCGGAGGGTTACGCCCTGCGGTACGCCGGAGAAAACGTCGAGCAGGACGAAGCCACCGCCTTTCTCTCCAGGGCCTTTTTTATCGCCCTGATCCTGATCACCCTCGTGCTGGTCACGCAGTTCAATTCCGTCACCATGCCCTTCATCATCATGATGTCCGTAGTGCTGTCGCTGATCGGCGTCCTCTTCGGCCTGATCGTAACGGCCACGCCTTTCGGCATCATCATGACCGGAATCGGCGTCATCAGCCTGGCCGGGGTGGTCGTCAACAACGCTATCGTGCTGATCGACTATATCAGGAAACTCAGAAACCGCGGGCTACGCCGGAGGGAAGCGATCGTGCAGGGCGGGGTGACCCGTTTGCGGCCCGTCCTGTTGACGGCGATCACCACCATCCTCGGCCTCATTCCCCTGACCACCGGGTTCAGCTTCAACTTCATGACGCTTAGCCTGGAAATAGGCGGAGAAAGTTCGCAGTGGTGGGGTCCCATGGGCGTGGCCGTGATCTTTGGACTGGCCATCGCCACCGTACTGACCCTGATCGTGGTTCCCGTGATGTACGATTTCGTGTCGGGATGGCGCGAGAGGGGCGATGGAGAAGCGATGGCAGAGGAACAACGCGGCCGGGATGCCGGCGCCGCCGTCGATCAGCCCGTGACGGCGGTATGACCGGAAGCCGGAGAATGAATCCGGAGGATAAAATGATTCGCGTCATGACAAAGGTACTGGTTTCAATCGCCTGTGCGGCGGGCGTCGCATTTCCGTCGTCGGCCCAGCAGGCGGACGAGATCGTTCTCACGCTCGACCGGGCCGTCGAACTCGCGCTTAAGAACAACGAGTCCCTGCTGAGTACGCGATTAGACGAAGACCACGCCCGGGCGCGTGTGAGGGAAGCGTACTCCGAGGCGCTGCCCAAGCTCGATTTCAGCAGTACCATTACCCGGAACTGGGCCCTGCCGGAGTTCAATTTCGGCGGCCAGACTTTCAAGGTGGGAACCGACAACGTCATCAACTTCGGGCTCGATCTTTCCCAGACCATCTACCGGGGCGGCCAGGTCGGCGCCGGCCTGAAGATCGCGCGTTACTTCCAGCAGATCTCGGAGACCAACACGGACCAGATGCGGGAGAACGTCGTGCTCGAGGTTCACAACGGGTACTACGATGTCCTGTTGGCCGAAGCCACGTTGGAGGTTTCCACGGCGGCCTATGACCGTGCGGTGGCCCAATACGAAGCCGTACAGCGGTTTTACGAGGCGGGCACGGTATCCGATTATGATGTGCTCAGGGCCAGCGTGGAGGTGACAAACGCCCAACCCCTGGTTACCCAGTCGAGAAACGGCCTTGCCATCGCGAAGGCGGACCTCAAGCGCCTGATCGGACTGCCCCGGCAGGCGCGCATTCGGTGTACCGGCAGTCTCGACGTAGACGCTTCCAGTCTGCCGGGGAACATCGAAACGGCCGTGGACCAGGCGCTGGCGCACCGCTCGGACCTGAAAGCCGCCCAGTTGCAGGCCGCGATGAACGACGCGTCGGTCCGCCTCGCCCGGGGCGAGAACCGTCCCGATGTATCGCTTTCCGCGGGATACCTGATGCAGGCCCAGGTAAACGATCCCGGTTTCAAGTCGCTCGCCTTCGACGACTTTTCCAGAAGCTGGAACACACTCATCAACGTATCGTTTCCGGTCTTCGACGGCAGGCAGAACTCGGGGCGTATCATGCAGGCGCAGGCAGACTACGAACGGTCGCGATACATCGAACGCCAGCTCAGGAGGCAGATCGAGGTCGACGTCACCGAGGCCGTGCTCAACGTGATGGAAGCGTCGGAACGCGTAAAGGCCGGCGAGGAGGCCGTAGAACTGGCCAGCCGCGGCCTGTCCATCGCGCAAGTACAGTACGAGGGGGGCGTCAGCACGCAACTCGAACTCATCGACGCCCAGTTTATCCTGAAGCAGGCCGAAACCGACCGTGTGACGGCGAAGTATGATTTTGCCACGGCCGCCGCAAAGCTGCAGAACGTCCTGGGCAAGATGGACGTTCGATCTGACGAGCGGTGAGGTGCGCCGGTTCCGTTCTACAAGGCGATGCCCCGGTCCGGTCTACCGCGCGGCGCCCGGCCCCTGGTAGGCGCGCGTGAAGGGGAGGCCAAAGGGCTCCTCGAAAGGCCGGAACGGTAGCAGGTCCGCGATTTCCCGCACCCGGTCCATGACTGCCTCGGGAAGCGGTCCGGACGCCACGTAACCGACATTCTGCTCGACTTCCTCGACCGACCTGGATCCCGACAGGACCGTGGAGACGCTGGGGTTGGACAGCACCCAGCGGATTGCCAGTTCCGGCAGCGGCATATCCAGTTCAGCCACAAGGGCGTAAAGCCGTTTGAACTGCTCGCGCCGAGGCGGCGACAACCACGGAGCGCCCCTTTCCACCTGCTCGGTATAACACGCGGACAGCGCCCCCTGCTGAAGGGGAGATCCCACGATGATTCCCATGTTCTGCTTCTCGGCCTCGGGGAGCACCGCGTGAATTGCTTCCTGCCAGAGCAGACTGTAATTGAAGGCCGTGAGCACGACGTCGTACGCGCCCGTCGCCATGATGGCGGGCAGGGTATACGCCGTGGTTCCTCCCAGGCCGGTGTACCGGATGACGCCTTCACGCTTCAGCGCCTCGAGCAGTTCGCACACGGGGCCGTGAAACCGTTCCCAGTCCGTAAACCAGTCGTATTGGCCCGGGCGGTCCGGTTCATGGATCATGAGTATGTCGATCGTGTCGCGCTTCAACAGTACCAGGCTGGTCTCCACGGACCGGCGCAACTGATCCGAGTCCCGGGGATCGAAGGGATCGGGACGTCCGCCGAGCTTGGTCGAAAGGACATAGGGCTGCGCCACGCCTTCCAGGGTCTGGCCCATTACCTCCTCGGAATCACTGTATGACGGCGCCGTGTCCACGTAGTTAATCCCGAGTTCGAGCCCCCGCCGAACCGCCCGAATGCCCTCGGTCCGCTCCGAACCATAGGTTGAAACAAACAACCCTCCGAGTCCGATCTCGCTGACCCGAATGCCGGTCTTCCCGAGCATCCTGTGCCGCATGACTGTCTCGCCTTTCCCATACCCTGAGCTTGACATGAATTGAAAGGATTGTATATAGTCCGACCATCGATACGCCAGCACATAATTGACAGCCCGGCCTGCCTTCGCCCATTTCCCAAGCGCCTCAAGCCGGATGGCGAGCCGCCGGTTTTCCGTGCGAGAACACCCCATGCCCTACAAGCTCCGGCCCGGCCGGATGTACATGATGCCGACGCATTTCGGACCGGCCCCGGGTCCCCGGCAGAGGCCCGATGGACGCGGATACGACTGTCAGGAATCGCCGCGGGCCACTTCGTATTCCGTGAGCTTTCTGACCAGGGCGGAACAGCTCGACGCCCTGCTTCCGGCGGGTTTCAGGCTGGCCGGAGAGCCCGTGGTTACCGTGACGGTCTCCTTTCTGACCGAAATAGAATGGCTGGCCGGAAGAGGATATAATACCCTCGGAGTGAGTTTCCCGGCCGAATACGCGGGAAATAAGAACCGGGCCAAGGGACCCTTCCTCGCCGTATTATGGGAGAACCTGGCCGATCCGATATTGACCGGAAGGGAACAGTTGGGGTTCTCGAAGATCTACTGCGCGATCCCGCCGCCGGTCGTCTTAAAGGGCGAGACGCGCTGCACCGCGGAGTGGCTTGGCTTTACCTTCATGGACATGTGTCTGACGGATATGGAAACGGTCCCTGCCGCCGCCGAAGAAAAAGCGGCAGGGGACAAGGCGCCGGTGGCACAGGACAAGGCGCCGGTGGCACAGGACGAAAATAGCGCGGCAGGGGAGCATCTCCCCGTGCTGGCGGGAACATTGCACTACAAGTACATACCCCGGACGGGCGAATGGGGCGGGACCGATGCGGAATATGCCGTCTTGACCCCGTCCGCCGTGCCGAACCGCAAGGTGACGGCGCAGTGGAACGGAAGGGGAAGGGTGCGGTTCCACCGGGCGGCGTGGCAGGACCTGCCGACGCAGTATCACATCGTCAACGCCTTCGAGGAACTGGAGCAGGTCGCCTTCCGTGGCGCGAGCATCGTGGAGACCGTCGGCGGCAAGGACCTGAGCGACCAGCGCATCCTGACGTAGTGGGCTGCCAGCGTATCCTGACGTAGTGGGTTGCCAGCGGTTTAATGTAGTCGGACGCGCGGTTTCCGGCGATCGAATGCGCGGTTTCCGGCGATCGAACGTGCGATTCCTGCGCGATTCCCGGAGTATACATGGCACATCGAAGCGAGCCTGGTGAACACATCTTCCACCGTGCGCGCAAGGACCACTGGCCGCGGATTTCGCACGGCAGGGGATGCTACCTGTACGATACGGAAGGACGGGCCTACCTGGACGCCTGCGCGGGGGTGCACGTGGTCGGCATTGGCCACGGCGTGGAGGAAATCGCCGAGGCCATGGCCGAACAGGCCCGGAAAGTCACCTTCGCCTACGGCCAGTTCATCAGCCAGCCGCAGATCGACCTGGCCCGGAAGATTGCCGAAATGGCCCCTGAAGGAATGGGACGGGTGTTCTTTGTTTCCGGCGGATCAGAGGCCACGGAAGCGGCCATGAAAATCGCGCGAAAATACCACATCGAAACCGGCAACCCGTCCAGGTACCAGGTCATCTCCTGCTGGCAGAGCTGGCACGGCAATACGATCGGCGCCCTCTCCATGTCGGGCCGGTCGGCCTGGCGGAAGGACTACACGCCCTACCTGCTGGACTTCCCCCATATTTCGCAGCACAGCACCGACGAGTTGGAGCGCGTAATCCGCCAGGTTGGCGCGGAATACATATCCGCCTTCATCGTCGAGCCCATCCTGGGAACTTCCTCCGCCGGGCTGACGCCTCCGGACGATTACTTCAGCACGGTCCGGGACATCTGCGATCACTACGGGATACTCCTGATCATCGACGAAGTCGTCACCGGGTACGGCAGGACCGGGGTCAACTTCGGGATCGACCACTGGGGCGTCGTCCCGGACCTGATGGCGACGGGAAAGGGACTCAGCAGCGGATACACGCCCATTGCCGCGACCATTGCGCGGGACGAGATTTACGAGCGCATTTATGAAACCGCGCCAGCCTTCGTGCACGGTCATACCTACGGCGGCAATCCCCTGTCCTGCGCCACGGCTCTGGTCGTTCAGGAATACGTCGAAAACCACGGTCTCGTAAGACGTTGCGCGGAAATGGGTGAAGTAATGCTTGAGCAACTTCAGCCGCTGACTGAACTGTCCATGGTACGCATGGTCCGCGGCAGGGGCCTGCTCTGCGGCATCGAGTTTACGGCGGACAAGGAGCGGGGCGTGACCTTCGATCCGTCGCTGGGCGTGACGGGACGCGTGGTGCAGGAAGCCTTCGACCGGGGCGTACTCATCATGCCGGGGGCGCCAGGTCCCCTGGACGGGGTCAACGGCGACCACGTGGCGATCAGTCCACCCTACACGGTCACCGAAGATGAAGTGGCCCGCATCGCCGCGGTGATAAGGGAATCCGTGGAAGCGGTCGAGCGGACGCTCTGACCCCTACTGCATGTAGTTCCTCACGCCCAGGTCCAGGTAGGACCGGTAGACCCCATCGGCGAACAGTTGGCTGAAAGACCGCGTATACTGAAGGACCGTGGTCATCAGGTGGCCTTCCACCCGCATCGGATGGGCCTTGCGCCTCAGGTTCACGAAAGCGCGAATCATCACGCTCCGGCTGTCCGTCGGCAGATACCGGACGTTTTCCGCGAATTCGTCGAGACGTCCGTCGGGATGCAGGTAGTACTCGACATTCGAAAGATAAAACGCGGATACACGGTCTCCCCTTCCCCGTACGAAGTCCCCAATGGCCCTGAGGGCGTGGCCGCCTGCGAAGTCTCCCGTGACGGGAATGATGGCGTTGCGCGCCTGCATGTCCCGGACGAACCGGTAGTCTTCGTCCGAATTCAGGAAATTGCCATGTGCGCCCTCCAGGTCCCGGCCCAGCAGGAAGGTCCTGTAGGTAATGAAGGGTATCCCGCGGTCTCCGTCCGACCGGTACTCCCATCGCAGGCCCAGGTGCCGCTCGAAAAAAGCGCGGTATAGCTCGGACACGCGCCGGATCTCTTCACCGCTTAACGGGACGTTGAACGTACCGATCCGCGCCTGAATGCCTTCCAGGTTGCGGCGGAATCGAACCTCGTCCCCATCCGTGCGATCGAAATACGCTACCAGTTCTTCGATCGTGGGCGCTCCGTTGTTGAATTCGGCCATTGAAAGGGGTTTGCTGAAAAGGATGGAAAGAAATTCGGCGCGTGACTCCGCCAGGGCGAAGACAGCCTTGTAAAGCAGGTGCTCGATGAGGTTGTCCCGGCGAATATCGAGTATGAAGGCGTACCGAGGGCGAACCTGCGCGATATAGGTGAAGTTCTGGTCGGGTCCCACGCCGATGTATGCCCCGCCTTCGACGCCGAGCCGTTTGAGCGCTTGCCTGACGTGGAGATAGCCAGCCTCGTTGGAAACGATGTTGTCGCTGTCGAAAAAACCGCCGGACTCGGAGAGCGTGTCCACCAAGGCCGCGAAGCGGTCCGCGGAGAAGGCGACGGCGGGATCCGCCCGCTCTGAATTATCACATCCTGTAACCGGCAGGAACGTGGCGGCGAGGACCGCCAGCCACGTTTTCCATATGGACATGAACTCGAATCCCCAGGTGTTCCGGCAGTAGGTCCGCCTGATGCCGCGGTCATTTCTTCTGTATCTACTATAGCACGGATCATGGTGGATTCAAAGTTGTTTATGGACGGGGCTTCCTGTTCAGATTTCCATCCATTTACCGCGGTCCAGCGACCGGTACTGTATCGCCTCGCCCACGTGTTCCGCGCTGATCTCCTCCCTGCCGTCCAGGTCGCCGATCGTCCTCGCGACCTTCAGAATCCGGTCATAAGCCCTGGCGGAAAGGCCCAGGCGGGCGATGGCGTTGCGCAGCAGATCGTGGGCCTTGTCATCCATCCCGCAGTAGCGGCGCAGGTCACGGGGCGCCATGTGCGCGTTGCCGAAGGAACCGGGATATTCCGAAAACCGCGGCAACTGACGCTCCCTGGCCCGGTTGACCCGTTCCCGGACGCGGCGGGACGTTTCACCGAGGGAACCGTCTCCGAGGGCGCTGTACGGTACCGGGGGTACCTCGATGTGCAGGTCGATCCGGTCAAGCAACGGACCTGAAATTCTGGACATGTAACGCTGTATCAGGGCAGGCGGGCAGGTGCATTCATGACCCGGATCGCCGAAGTATCCGCATGGACATGGATTCATGGCGGCGACGAGGGTAAATCGCGCGGGATAGGTCAGGGACCGGGAGGCGCGGGACAGCGCGACCTTCCCCTCTTCCAGGGGTTGGCGGAGCAACTCGAGCACATGCTTTCTGAATTCCGGTATCTCATCCAGGAACAGCACGCCGTTGTGAGCGAGCGACACCTCTCCGGGTTTCGGAATCCGCCCGCCGCCGATCAGTCCCGCTTCGGTAATGGAATGATGCGGCGCGCGATAGGGCCTGGAAGTGACCAGGGGCGTAAAGGGCGGTATCTTGCCCGCCACGCTGTGTATTTTGGTGGTCTCCAGCGCCTCATCCAGGGTGAAATCGGGCAGTATGGAAGGTACGCAGCGGGCAAGCATCGTCTTCCCCGATCCCGGTGGACCGATGAGCAGCAGATTGTGTGATCCCGCGGCGGCCACCTCGATGGCCCGTTTCACATGGTCCTGGCCCTTGACTTCGGCAAAATCGAAGGGGTACTCCACATCGGCCGAGAGGAGTTGATCCCCGTCGTGCCGGAAACGTCTGAAATCCTCTAGGCCCTGAAGGAAACGAACCGCGGATCCCAGGGACGGTACGCCGTATACTTCGATGTCCCCGGCCATTGCGGCCTCCTCCGCGTTCTCGCGCGGAACAATCAACCGGCGTGCGCCCAGGCGCCGCGCGGCAAGCGCGATGGGCAGCGCGCCCTTGACCGGACGCAGGGCGCCGTTCAGCGACAGTTCGCCCAGCAGGATGGTTTCTTCAAGCGACTGGACCGGCAGCTGTGCCGACGCGGCGAGAATGCCCACGGCGATGGGGAGGTCGAAGGACGTACCCGCCTTTCGCACGTCCGCGGGCGCCAGGTTGATGGTGATCCGACGGTATGGATAGGCAAAACCGGATTGCTTGATCGCCGCCACGACACGGTCCTTGCTCTCCCGTACGGCGCTGTCCGGCAGCCCGACGGTGGAAAAGTGCGGGAGGCCGTTCGCGATATGGGTTTCCACGATCACTCCAATGGCGTCGATGCCCTCTACGGCGCCGCTTGAAACACGCGACAGCATGCCAACCCCCTGTGATGCGACTATCGTGTCGATTGCCGGACGGCTAATCCGGACCGCGATCTTAAGTCTTTACACTTCAGTACAGTCGGCAGAAAAGGGCAGAATCTCGTTTCCCAATGCATTCGGGATCATTACTGATTTATGTTGCGATAGCGTCCCTAAACACATATAATAGCAGACTGGTTTTCCGGTGAGGCTGATCCTTTGTCCACGATCAAAGACAATCTGGCCCGGGTATGCGACCGTATATCCAGGGCCGCCGAACGAGCCGGCCGCGAGGCCTCCTCCATTCACCTCATTGCGGTATCGAAGACCAGGCCGCTGTCCATGATCGAAGAGGCTCGGCGGGCCGGAGTCACGGATTTCGGTGAAAACAGGGTGCAGGAAGCGCTTGAGAAAATCCGTCCGGACGACGGAGCCACTTGGCACCTGATCGGACCGCTGCAGCGGAACAAGGCCAAGTTCGCCGCGCGGGCTTTCGATATGATTCATTCCGTCGACCGTCTTTCGCTCGGCCTGGAACTGGACCGCCGGCTGCAATCCGCGGGCAGGACCATGCCCGTGTTGATCCAGGTCAACACTTCGTCTGAAGAGACCAAGGCGGGCGTGGAACCGGACCGCGCCCTGGCACTCGCGGAGCAGTTGTCCGCCCTTCCCGGTTTGTCCGTCCGGGGACTGATGACGATTCCGGCGTTCACGGCCGATCCGGAGGATGCCCGGCCTGCGTTCAGGCTCCTTCGGGAAACGAGAGACCGCATCGCGTCCGCCGGAATCAAGGGCGTGGATATGAACGTGCTCTCCATGGGCATGTCCCATGACTTCGAGGTGGCCATAGAGGAAGGCGCGGACATGATACGGGTGGGAACGGCCATATTCGGCGCACGCCCGGCATGACACGCCGCTGACTTGGGTAGTTAAACGAGGCCCGACATGGGACTGATCGAGTTTATCATCAACATCTACATGCTGGCCTTCGGCCTTCGCCTGTTCATGCCCGCCGCGAGCCCCTTCAGCGAGAATCCGATCCAGCGGGGCCTCTATACGGCGACAGAGCCGGTACTGCGGCCTATTCGCCAGGTCGTCATGCGCGGCGAACCCCGTTTCGACTGGTCGCCCCTCTTTGCCATCATCGCCCTCGTGATCGTGCGGGCATTCCTCGTGACGGCCATCATGGGCGTGCCCATATCCGCCTCCATGGCTTCCGGATTGCTGGACGTCTTCGATTTCGTGGCGCGGGTGCTCGCCATCCTGTTCCTCGGCGCCTTTTTCATCTCCATCGAGTCTCCATTCGCATTCAGCCAGGCGGGCCACATGATGCACGGCATCGCCCACTTCTTCCTGGCCCCCATCCGCCGCGTCACCGGCTACCAGATAGGCCGGCCGGACATTTCCGCGCTGCTGGGCATTGTATTGCTGGGAATCTTGCATGGTATCGTACTGTATCAGGCCGGCATGCTGGTCGCGCAGGCGGCCGATTCCCCGGCGTCTGTGATCCTCGGGAGCATCGTCTACCTGATCGACTTCATATTCGACGTGCTCTTCATCGTGATACTCATCCGCGCGGTGCTTTCGTTCTTCAACCCGGACACGGGCAACGCGCTCTTTCAATTGCTCATCCTGTACAGCGATCCTATTCTGGCGCCGATACGGAGAATACTGCCGTCCACCTACGGCATCGATTTCTCGCCACTCATCGCGATTCTGATACTCAGGTTCATCCAGATAAGTCTCCTGCCCCTGTTGCTTCGGATCTGACAGGAGGGCGAACCAGAAAAAGAGGTGAATGCATGAACATCAGTCCGGAAGAAATACGGAGTCAGAAATTCAAGTCGCGCTGGGTCAGCGGGTATGATATGGATGAAGTGGAG
>JAJEHX010000052.1 GCA_022823465.1 Candidatus Latescibacterota bacterium | reverse complement strand
GAGTTCATTGATCGATAGTCTGAGACTTGTACGTGAGTGTTGTGAATACCCGGTAAACACAGCGCTTGGATGGCATTGGGGAGCCGCTTCCGTGCTCACGGCTGGGAGTGGTAACAGTCAGTTGACTTGGAAGGTTTGTTTTGGTAAGCCGACAACTACCTTATGGAATGACTTCCCGCTGAAACAGAATAGTCCACTGGTTTACGAGGTAGTGCTTGCAGCCGATGCTCAGGGCCTGATGCAAGCTCAATATGAAGTACTCAGGAATCTGCATCCGGCCACGGGGCACGAGGAGTCCCTTAAACACCTGGAGGCAACACCGTACAGGAGGCAGATTTTCGACAGAATAAAGAGCAAATTGATACCGTTTGATGTCGGACAGCCAATACTCGAGGACGGTCAGAACACGGGGGTAGCTGAAGCTAATCTGACAGGTATTTTGGGGGCTCAGCAAGAAGTCTCGTTGCTGCTGTCTCAGATAAGGTTCTTCAACGAGTTTCCAATTCCCGCCACGGCACGGTTTCTTCTGGCGGGTATGACTTTCTATCCCGGATTCGACATTACCCGGTCTTCGGTGCTTCGTACACGGGCTTCCGAGATCAAGCCGGTTACCACGTTGTCAGCCAATGGAGATAACCTGGGTACAGTACTCCATGAGATATTCAATCGGTATGATTTTCAGTCTTCAGCAGACGAGTTACGTGAGTTTTTACGCGCCGCGTACCCCATGTTCGAGGATATCCGATCCGAGACGACTTTTGGAACCCCACCACAAGTGCTTGTGGTGATTCGAGAGAAAGGTATTTCTCGTTCCATGTATCCTTGGGATCTATCGGATGGCATGTTGCGATTCCTATGTCTGGCGGCAGCACTGTTGAATCCGGTCCCTCCGCCAGTTGTGGGGATTGATGAACCGGAACTGGGTCTGCATCCCGGTCTGCTACCCGTTGTTGCTGAAATGATCAAGGCAGCGGCGGAACGCACGCAGGTGCTGGTGACCACGCACAGCCCAGATCTGCTTGATTGTTTCGACATAGGCGATGTTGCTGTAATAGCACGGGACGAAGAAGAGGCCAGGTCAATGTGGTATCGTCCCTCGAGTCGCAAGACGCTGGTGGAGATGCTCAAGGATGTTTCAGGTGGCACCTTGGGCGACCTGCACCGCGACGGCGAGTTGGAGGCGGGCGCGTGAAGAGGGTGTGGGTTTTTGTGGAGGGAAAATCGGATGTCCTGGCACTGTCGGTACTGTGGACCGATTGGAAGCAAAAGCTGGGCAAAAAAGGTTGGCGTATACAGTTAATACCTCTTGCGAACAAGTCAAAATACCTCAGAAATATCGGTGTGCGTGCGTCTGATAAGCTTGTGAGTAACATGAACGATCTGGTCGTGGGCCTGCCCGATCTATACCCGAACCGAGAATTTGTGAAAACGAATTTCAGGCACAGCAATCTACACGAACTTCGGAGCCTGCAAATTCAGTTGGTGAAACAAGAAGTGAAACAGAAGGCCAGGACGGTAGCAGTCGATGCCTGTATGAAACGATTTTTTGCCAGCGCCATGAAACACGACTTGGAGATGTTGCTATTGGCCGCACCAAGTCAACTCAGAAAGCGACTTAAGATGAGTGATAGTTCCGTCGTTTGTAGGCAACCTCCGGAAGACCAGAACCAAGACCAGCCGCCAAAGAAAATCGTAGAAGAACTCTTTCGAACAAGACTGAAGCGGTCCTACCGTGAAATCACGGACAGTCAAGACATTCTCAGCAAAGCGGCTCTATCGGAAGTGTTGTTCGACAAGAAACAAGGTGATAAATGTCCAACGTTCCGCGCTATGCTCGATTGGATTGGTACGAAGACTCAGATACCCGCGTACTGATTATCGATTACGAGCGTGAATAGGATGCTTTCAGGGACAAAATTTGATATCGAGTAATTGACTTTCTCCCCCGGCTGCTTCCGTAAATCCTTTCTGCACAGAAGAAATCTAAAAAGACGTGAACATGACGGTTCCACTGTTCAGTTCGTCATCTCGACCCTCAGGCATCCACCTTTGCTCTAAACCAGGTAGACCAGGACGTAGAGGACAGGCCAGATGAGGACGACGAAGAGCCAGAACATGTAGCCCAGCACCACGCCGATATGCCTTTCAGAAGTATAGGCGCCGGAGGAGGACCTTACCCAGAGGTATAGCAGTACGAGGACGGTCACGAGCACATGGATGGCATGGAGTCCGATGATCGTATAGAACATGGCGCCGTACAGGCTCGAGGTCATGCTCAACCCGAAGCGAATCAGCCGGATCCATTCGAACCCCTGCACCGTGAGGAAGACGACGCCCAGGACGCAGGTGGCCATCAGCCACCGGGTCAGTTGAGCGGACGCGTTCTGCTTCACGGCCCGGTAGGCGCGATGCATGGTGTAGCCGCTGACGAGGAGAAACAGGGTATTCACGCCCGTGATGCCAAGGGGCAGGCGGGGCTGGTCCGGCGGCGGCCAGTCCGCCACGAGACCCGATCGCAGCCAGAACAGGATGAATAGCAGCGTGATGAAGATGATCAGTTCGCTGGCAATAAAGAGGTACATGCCCAGGATCTCCATGGGCATGCCCGGCTGTGTTTCAGGTTTGTCGGCAGGTTGCGCCGTCGGTTGACCGGCCTTGTGGGTCAACTGTCATTCCTTTACGGGGGGATCTACAACCAGATCAGTGGTGACGACAGCGAAAATACCCTTATCGTCACGCGCGGGGACGGAGCGCGTAATCATCCAGATTTCACCGCCGCCTTCATCGTAGTAAGGGGCGGTCCAGATACCCGCGTTGGCGGCCAGTGGCATCTTGAACCAATCCTGTCCCTCGATGTTGTAGGACGGCGTCCCGAGATCAATGGTATTGTAGCCGTCTGCAATGCGATAGACGTAAGGGCTGCCGGTTATTGTGCCGGCCTCGTCCAGTAATACGACGGCACTGCCGTAAAACGCGGGATAGGCGTCCAGATAGGCCTGCAAACGCCGTGTATACGCAGCGGCATCCGCCGGTCGCTCCGCCACCAGTTCCGCCACTAGAGCATCGAGGGCCGCAACCACCTCGGTCTGCCGATTTTCCAGGGTGGGTTCGGGCGTACCGTCACGGCAGGATTGGGCGGTGAGGAAGACCAGGAACAAGATAGACAGGGTGAGTGTGGTGCGCATGATTCCTTTGGACGGTACATGATAATGTCTAAAGTGATGTCATAGATGATAAAGAATAAAAAGCGCGCGTCAAGGAAACCACAGATGCTAACTGCCGGAATCCGGCAGCAGAACCTGTCGTCACGGTATCCTCATCGTACCTGTGCCAGGAATGCTTCCCAAATCAGACCGGAAACGGCCAAATAGCAGAGGTTTCTAATGGAAAACCTGATCATACGCGAATGCCAGCCCGCGGACGTAAAGGCTGTACACGAATTGGACCTGGAGTGGGAAGCGGAAGCGGTCACCTACGGTTTCGGTCCCAGCTCACCCGAAGAGATAAGAGCGGCCCTCGGACCTTATTTACTGGTGGCTGTTAAAGACGGCGAGATCATAGGGTACAGCAGCGGCGAGGTGCACATCAGCCGCGACCTGTGTGTTTTCGAAGAAGGAGAACCCCACCTGGAAATCCACGACCTGTATGTCAGGGAACCCTACCGAAGCGCGGGGGTCGGCAGCAGGCTTGTCGAACGGATGATAGGAATTGCCAACGGAAACGGCATTCATCGATTCCGTGTACACTCCGCCACGAAGGACCTGGACAGGGTGCTCAAGTTCTACAGGGATCATGGTTTCAAGTCCTGGTGTGTCGAGATGTTTATATAGGGTGATAAGCACCAACCCGAAACCATGGATGACAGGTGGAGCACGCGGCCTCTTGTTCAGTCCTCATGATCAACCATCCCCCTTCATTCCCTCAAACGGTCCCATTCCCGGACGTAGTCGGCCAGGTGCCCGTTTTCAGGTGATTTCGCCTTCTCTTCGAGCATGGAACGCGCCAGGTCCTGTTCTTCCCGGTACTGCTCGTCGTTGAAGAACCCGGCGAAGTGGGCGATGCGCAGCCAGACGAGATAGGTCGTCACTGCGTCGTGCTGGTTGTATTCCGCGATCCTTCTGATCTCACCGTCGAGCCAGGCCTCGGCTACACTGTCCCCGTCGAAGCCTCCCATCTTGCCGGGGATGCCCGACAGCACCGCCATCTCCTTCAGGGAAGGGCGCGCCTTGCCCCATTCTCCGATGGCCGTCATCAGGTCCACATTCCACTCGCTCGCGCGCGAAAAGTAATCGTATCCTTCCCACGGCTTGTCCGGCCGCTTGCAGAACCCGGCCGCGGTAATGCCTTTTATGATGCCCCGCTGAATGATGATCGGCAGGTCCGATCCCGTGGAATTGAACCCGACGAGCTGGGGCACGCGCCGGCCCACGCTTTCCAGGAAGCGGGAAAGGATCACCGATTCCCTGCAATCCTCGGGGTTTTCGGGGTCCCGGGGCTGCACCCTCAAGTCGAGCGACACCTTCCCCTGGGGATCCCGGCTCCTGGTCACCATGGCGATGGAGACCAGGCGGGACATGGCGTACTTGAGGAAGGGTCTCGGTTTTTCTGCCGTGGCGCCGTTCATACGCCACATCTCGAGGACGACTTCCCGGTCGGGCATCTCGGCCGGCAGGTCGTAAAGCAGGCGTCCCGCCTCGGGGTCGGGGACCCATTCGGCGTCAAAGGCCCACACATCAGACATTACGCTTTTGAACATGGTGTGATCTCTTTCTCTCTTTTCGATGCAACTCAAGCGGGTATTGGCGCGATTTGAGTCCTGGTTGTGGGGCGAAGTGGACTTCGTTGGTCTATGGTCTATGGGTATGGGTATCGACAAGGCGCGTGGCGGTCAGCCCTGGAGCAGCGTTACACCCTCCTGCCGTGCGGCCTTTTGATCAAAAGTATACATTGGAAGGGCTTGTGCCCGTTCGGCCGCGGCCAGGATCATCAGGTCTGAAAACCCTGCGCCGGCGGTCCTGTACCTGAAAGCGGCCCGCGCGACATCGTCGGCCGTTTCGATCACCAGCACTTCCGTCGAGACCAGATGCTCGAGCACGTCGGCGATCTGGTCGCGGGGAAAGCCGTAGGCGCGCTCCAAGACCCAGACGAGTTCGACGACGACTTCGCGGCAGACAAATCCCGGTGCTTCGGCGGTTAGCGACGTAAGCAGTTTGTTTGCCGCCGAGGCCTGTTCTTCGTCGTCGCGAACGAGAAACCGGACAAGGACATTGGTATCCAGGGCGATCATTCCTCGCAGGCTCCATCTGCGGCAGCCTGGTCCATGTCCTCTGCGGTGACGGTGGGGCCGTCATATTCGAGTACGCCAAACAGCCGTCCAATAGGGCGTACGGGCAGAATGCGCACCTCGTCATCGTAGATCACGTAGCGGATCCTGTCACCGGTCTCTATACCGAGCGTTTCCCGTATCACCTTGGGCAGCGTAGTCTGGCCCTTACTGGTGATGCTGGATTCGATCATGGTAATCCTTTCTTTATATTTCCTTACTTTTAAAATTACACCTTATATTTTGGTATAATACATTAATTATTATAAATATCAAGTGATTTTCTATGTTCCCTTACTTTCATCATAACGTTCGTCCGTGGACAGGAACAGCGTGTCCCGCTCGTCCTGCGGGACGTACGTCCCCTTTCGGTCACCGGAACGCATGGCCGCGCGCAGTGGAGCGAGGTCCCTGTCATGGAAGTGCGCCAGCGTCCTGATGTTCCGCTGGACCTCTCCCGCGTCCCGGCGGGCGAGCGGCTTCTCCAGCAACTGCCGGGTCAGGGGTATGAGCGCGTCGTGGCCGGCGCCGGATAGGAAGGCGTCCAGGGAGGCCACGATCTCGGGCGTCAGCCGGCGGAACCCGGTAAGACGGGAACCGCGTATGCGTTCGTGCGGAGGAAGATGGACGGTCCTTTCGATGTGCCCGATCAGGCCGAGCAGGTAGACGAGGGCATCGAAAGCGGCCAGCGCCTGCCTGCGCGACTTGAACACGCCGTACCAGCGCAGATCCAGATCCGACCACGCGTCCACGTGGGTGGTGAAGCAGAGCAGGACCTGCTTCGCGGTACCGCCGATTCCGATCGCCGGGTACAGGAAATCGTAGGTGCCGTCCTCGTTGTGCGGCGGACGCAGCTTGCGGATCAACGCGTTCTCGAGCAGCAGCGCCTCGCGCTCCGAATCCTGGTGAATGACTTCCAGCGTGCTGGACTCGCGAACCAGCGCGCGCATCTTCCGGTGCACTTTGCGCCGGGTGGCGTTCCGGTACTGTTGCAGGCGCCGCCGGATGTTCCCCGCCTTGCCCACGTAAAGGACCGTTCCCTGTCCGTCCTTGAACAGGTAAACCGCCGGCGTCGCGGGCAATTCCTCGATGAGACGATCGCCGAATTTCCGGTCGAACGTGCGCATGGCCTGGTCGCGCCTGTTTTCGTGCTTGTTGAAGACTTCGAGTCCGGGCCTACTTTCGCGCCCACTAAGACTTCGAATCCGCGCCTGTTGAAGACTTCGAATCCGTGCCTGTTCCCCTGAGTCAAAGGAACGCTGCCGGAGCGATCCAGTCAAGATCTGCATCGCGATTCAGGTAAATCGATGCGCCGGAGCGATTCAGTCAAGATCTGCATCGGGGCCGGGGTGAATCGAAGTGTCTGCGCATCATGCGGGAAGAGACTTCCGAACCGACGTGTAACGAGATGAATCGACGTGCCGGGCTATACTTATCGGAAGATGCGTCCGATCAGGTATGGATCGCTTGCCAGCCCGCCGGTTGGGGTTTATACTATTACTTCATCTCTTTTGTTCCTCTTAAACATGATTTGCCGACCTGTTGATGTTATTTGCCGGCCTATAGTCGGCCCATCTTAGACATGATTTGCCGGCCTGTTGATATGGTTTACCGGCCCATCGCAATAACGATCCGCACCCCGAACGGAGACGCAGGCCCATGAGCGCTGAAAAACTGATCGTCGATTTCGTAAACAGCCAGGACGGCCGCCTGTCCACGGTTGCCAAAGACATCTGGGATCATCCGCAGATCGCCCTGCAGGAGACGTATGCGTCGGAACTGCTCGCGCGGGAACTGGAGGCGGATGGCTTCTCCATCGAATGGGGCGCGGGCGGGATGTCCACGGCCTTCGTCGCCACCTGGGGCTCGGGAGACCCCATCATCGGGTTCCTGGGCGAATACGACGCGCTGCCGGGCCTGTCTCAGACGGTTTCTGCGGAGCGGGAGGCCATCGACCCGGGCGGACCGGGCCACGGCTGCGGCCACAACCTGTACGGCACGGCGTGCATGGGGTCGGTCATGGCCCTCAAGCGGGCGATGGAGCGGGACGGCGTCGGCGGCACGATCCGGTACTACGGCTGCCCGGCCGAGGAACAGGTAGTGGGCAAGGTCCTGATGGCGCGGGACGGCGCGTTCGACGATCTCGACGCTGCCATCACCTGGCATCCCGGCAGCACGAACCTGGTGTGGAACGGCTCCTCCCTCGCCCTGAATTCCTTCAAGGTCAATTTCCACGGGGTGGCCTCCCACGCGGCGGCCGCGCCCCACCTGGGCCGCAGCGCCCTGGACGGCGTCATGCTGATGGACGTGGGCATGAACTATCTGCGGGAGCATGTGATCTCGGAAGCCCGGATCCACAGCGTGGTGACCAGCGGCGGGGAAGCGCCGAACGTGGTCCCGGCCTTCGCCCAGATCTGGTACTACATCCGGGCGCCGGAGCGGGAGCAGGTGGACGCCATGTACGAACGGGTGCTCGACATCGCCAAAGGCGCCGCGCTCATGACCGGCACGACCCATGACATCGAGTTCATCGCGGGCTGCTACGACGTCCTGCCGAACAACACCATTTCGGACCTGATGCTCAAGAACATGCAGGCGGTGGACGACCTCGCCTTCACCGCGGAAGAGCGGCGGTTCGCCCGGCAGCTCCAGGCCACATTCCCCGATAAAGCGGTCCAGGGCGCTTTCGACCGGATGCAGAAGTCCACGCAGAAAGACACCATAAGCGAAAGCATCGAGAACCCCCTGTGGACCCAGGTTCTGCCCCACGCCGACGCGGGTCTTCCGGTGGAGGGTTCGACCGACGTGGGCGACGTGAGCTGGATCACGCCCACGGGTCAGATCACGACCTGCTGCTGGCCCCTGGGCACGCCCGCCCACAGCTGGCAGATGGTGGCGTCCTCCGGTTCGAGCATCGGCAGCAAGGGCATGCTCTTCGCCGCAAAGGCCATGGCCATGACGGGCCTGGATCTGCTGAGGAACCCTGATCTGCTCGAAAAGGCGGGCGCGGAATTCGCCGAGGCGAGTGGTGGTGTCACGTACAAGAGCGCGCTGCCTGATGAGTGAGGTTCGGGTGCGGAGTTCGCCGAGGCGCGCGGAGGCGTCACGTACAAGAGTGCGCTGCCCGACGAATGAAGACCTGAAGATGAGGATCGGATGGGTGAAGTCTGTCGGACGATTGAGGATCTGACGGGTGAAGTTTGCAGAGAGAATGAGTATAGGATGACGATTCCATTCCGGATTACCGACAGGCGCCGGACCGGCCAGCCAAGCACAGGATAAATGAGGTCCGGATGACGATTCCCATACCGAAGGCGTAGCATGTCGATCGCGATTTCCCACGACGCGCAAGCTCGATACCGGCGCGACGGCTTTTATTTTTCACCGCCCATCATTCCCGGGGACCTTATCGAACGGGTGACGGCCGCCATGGACCGGGTCATGGCGGGATCATACGAGACCGACGAGCCGCCGCGCCGGTCGTGGCATCCCGGCGACGACCCGAAGCGCATCCGCAAGATCGACCAGGCCCATCTGTCGGACCGGACGATCTACGAATTGGCGACCCATCCGGAGATCGGAAGGTGGGCGGCAGCTCTGCTGGGCGCAAGGCGCGTCCAGTTGTGGGCCTCGCAGATGCTCTACAAACCGGCGGGCGGCGAGGTGACGGGCAACGTCGGCTGGCACCAGGACAAGCAGTACTGGAGATACCTGGACGGCGAACTCTTCACAGCCTGGGTCGCCGTGAGCGACGTGACCGAAGATTCAGGTCCTATGCGGTTCCTGCGAGGCTCCCACCGGTGGGGCCTGTTGGACAGCGGGGACTTCTTCGGACACGATCACGATGCGCAGCGGCAGGACATCCCCGTACCGGATGGGGAGACCTGGGAAGAAGTTTCCGCGGTCCTGTCGCCCGGCGCCGTCAGTTTCCACGACCGGCATACTTACCACGCCAGCGGACCCAACACCTCGATGGGGCCGCGCCGGAGCTTCGCCTTCCACCTGCGGACCGAGAAATCCAGGCCGGTGGAAGGCCGGGACGACTACTACGTGAGTCATCTGGACGATCCCGCGTATTGCCCGGTGTTGTTCGAGGCGTGATCCATACGGCAGGTAAGGCAAAGTTCGGGCGAGGCTTTGGCGGATGATCAAATCAAGAAGTTAAATGCAAGATCATTGTATTATAGTCTATAGGAACTTTCCTCTTCGTCATCAACCTGCGACGCACGAGTCATGACCACGACCAACGACCTCTTCCATCCCGCCGTGGCCACCTGGTTCGACGGACAGTTCGACGAACCGTCCGACATCCAGAAGCGGGCCTGGCCGGTCATCAAGGAGCGCCGAAACACCCTGATCGCCGCGCCCACGGGATCGGGCAAGACCCTGGCGGCCTTCCTGGCATCCATCGACGACCTGGTCCGCCAGGGCCAGTACGGCTCGCTGGACGAAGGGACACAGATCGTCTACGTGTCCCCCCTGAAG